>NZ_BBCJ01000032.1 GCF_001311985.1 Geotalea toluenoxydans JCM 15764 | reverse complement strand
ACTCCTAGGATTGACGCTGGCGATTCAGCAATGATGTCAGCAGAATAAATATGAAGCCGGCGAGAACTGCCACTTTGCCGTAAAAAGGAACACCGGCGGCGGTTCCTGCCAGTGTCCATGATTGTACGACGCACCGCCGATAAGCATTCCAACGACCACCAGACCCGCATCTGCGTCCCCTTCACCTGATTTTATCAGCTGTCGGAACGGGCAGCCGCCGATCAGCATCGATATCCAGCCTGCCAGGAGCATTCCGAGAAAACTCCATAGATGGTCCAGGTGGGCTCCCGGTTGTCCGAACATACCGGGATGAAATCTGCCGGAGCTGATGCTGGTGATAGTTCCTGCAGCAACGAAGGTCAGGAATCCCCATGGCATATGGGACCTGAAACCCATTAGAATAGCGTCGCGGACGCTACCGGTGATGCAGAATCTGCTTCGCTGGGCAAAGGCTCCTAGCAACAGACCGACGCCAAGGGAAACGGCCATTGGTGCATATTGTGCTGCGCTTCCTGTGCCTGAAGAAAGGATGAATGCCGGCGGGAATATCATGAACAGCAGCAAGATGCAAAAAAAAGCAGGGATAAGCAGACCGCTGCTGCCGGTTTGCTTTCCGGAACTCCCCAATTCTACACCATTGGCCAATCCCTTGAGACCGATCCAGACACCTGCAACCAGGCCGGCAACTCCCGCCAAAGCGGTGAAATCCCCGGCTGTCAAACGGAGAAACAGCTTGATAGGGCAGCCTATAAAGACGGCGCAACCGATTATCAGGAATATCCCGGCAAACAACCGGGGCAGCGGATTGTTGCCCCATGGGCACGAAACTCCCTGAAAGCGGCGGCGCTCACCATGGCGCCAAGGACAAAACCGACCAGTTCAGGACGCAGGTACTGCATGCGTGAGTTATCGTGAAAACCCAATGCTCCCACACTATTCTCCATAAAGCATGAAACACAGATGCCGGAGTTTTCGGGATTACCCCAGACGGAGAGCAGCACTCCGAAAGTCCCCATTAAAGCACCGGTAACAACAATGATCCAGAAATGCCGGTCTTTCAGATTCATTCTTACTCACATCCCCCTGCAAGGCGGCTTCTAAGGTAATTGATATTTTTAACTGCAGCGGCCAGGGAAATGTTGTCCGGGTTAGCCCTGGCTCTCCTGGTTATCTGCTGTCCTTCATCGACAAGACGTTTTACATCATCGCGTCTTGACAGGGGATTTTTACGGTCAATGTAGTCGCCGCTTAATTTTATGCCCCGGACATAACTGGAAACGGCTTCTTCTATTGCTCCTGCCTGATGGAGGATCTGCCCTTTCAATATATAACCGTGGGCTTCACCCGGGTAGGAACGATTGAGCTCATCCAGTCGCAGGAGGGCTCCCTGCATGTCACCACGCAGGCGCAGTTCCTCCACGGGAGCATATAGTTTTTGCAGCAGGGTGACTCGTGCCTGGAAAGCCATCTCCCTTTCCATTGCTTTCGAGGTGGCGACGGCTGGGGCGTTTGTTTTACCGGATGAGGTATGTCTGCCAATCAGCATGGCCAGGGCCGCAAATACCATGAACAGTAACAGCCAGAGCAACTTATCGAATCGGTCTTTAAACACACGAGCCTCAGTATTTTTGATAGGGGGGCATATTCACACGGCGGGCCATGTCGCGAATCGTGTCATAGTCCTTGTCAAGCAGCTGCTCATATCCATCGGCCCAGGCAGCCTTCAGCACCTTGACCTGCTCGCCGTTGATTTCCACGGTATCGGTCGGTTTCAGTTCGAGTAGCGCCTGGCGGAACTTTGCGACAAGCTCAGGATCGGTCTTGGTTGCTGCTCCGAAAGTGCAGTACGGGATGAGGGGAGTCTGGCCAAGAATGACAAAATCATCGGGTGATATTTTTCCTTCCCGTGCCATAACCTCAAGATCCAGCAGAGGGGCAGCACCAACGTCATACTGCCCGAAAAGCACCCCGTAAACCAGTTTTTCATGCTTGTACGAACCTGAAGGGATGGCGTAAAAGGCGAGATCTTCCTCCGGTCGATGCCTGACCGCAGCATCAGGTCGTACTCGGCAAGGTAGCCGGTTGGTGCCAGCATCGGCCCAAAGACCATCCTTTTGCCGCGGATGTCGGACAGCTTGTTTATGCCGCTCCCTTTGCGGGCGATAATGGCGCCACCGGTACGGGAGCCGAAATTGCCGCGCTTGTCGGAGGCAATAATTTGCAGTTGGTAGTTCTCACGGAGAATAATATAAAGTAGGGAGTTCGTATGGGTGAAGGCAAATTCGCCATCGCGAAACCGCTTTTCAAAGTCGTGTGTATCGACCGGAACGGCCACGAAATCAACATTGAGCTTTTCCGAGAGATAACTGGTAAGCGGCTGAAAACGTGCCATTGTCTCCTGCTCGTTATTGCAATTCATATAACCGATACGCATCATCGGCCTCTTGCTTCGCTCCCGGCAGCCTGCCATCGAAGACATCGCAAGTATTAGCAGGATGAATAGCATAAATAAATAATGCCTGCTGAAGATTCCGTGGACCATATGGTGGTCTCCAATCAAAATGAATATGGAGGTAATCTAACAGACTAAACAACGCTAAACAACAATTTTGGGCTCGGGGGTTATGCTTTTTGAACTGCGGCGCAAAAGATCAGTAAGGCATGTGTCTTGACAATTGCTAATAATGTATATAAGGTTCCGGGCGATTTCGACTTTGGTTCCTGGCTATTGCATCAATGGTCAAATGACTGTCGGCGTCCGTTTTACAACGTAATGGATCTTGCTCTGCCGGCAAAATTGAAAGAGAGGGGGTGGATACGGCGTTGGGGTAACTTGCTGAATTTACTCAGGGTCGCATATTCATGTTAAAAAAATGTCCACGTAAAACCTGGGCTAGCCAGGAAAATTTGCTGTTTTATACCAGCCGTTTTCAGACCTTGCTTGGTGCTTTTGCTTTAATGGGAGGGTTGCTGTCCGTATTATGGGTACTGTTTTTGCATTCATTAGCTCCTAGAATTTTATTATTTAAAGGCAAGCGCTGATGAAAAAGGCTTCTTTTAATACATTTTGATTACTACTGGACTAAGGGGTAGAGATTATGGGTAAGGTTATCGCTAAGAAAATCAGAGGTTGAACTTATGGGCAAAGGTGGCGCTGACGCTGGTGTTTACCTTGACTCTGTCGGTGTTCATGTATGAAGGGTGGTATAGGCCGAATACCGCAACTGCTGCTGCTAAAACATTCTACATAGATGATAGTTCCGGGACAACAATTGCTACAGGAGTCGTAACAAATACGGTGAGCACAACGAATCCAACATCCGCTACTCCGACTCCTGATATTAATATTTTGAATGCGACAACGGCTGTTACTACTTCAAATAGAACAACTGGTACCTATACGGCTGGCGCCACCATGTTGGAGTCAATCTACAACACCGCATATGCATCGGCAACAACGGTAACAGGGACGTCATATTTTGGAAGGTTAAGGGACGGCTCCGGTGGATATACGGTTGGATTTCAGCTTTTTTATGTTGCAGCAAACGGCACCAAAACAAATTTTACGGGGTCAGTAGCCACCCAAACATTAACTTCTGGGGCCAGCGCTGATTATACGGTGAGTCTGTCAGGCCAATCAGCAACGGTTCCTGCAGGTGCCAAACTAGGGATTCGCGTTATCTATGTGTCTGGTTCAAGTACAGACGCACGCGTATATTATGGTAGTACAGCTGCTGTTTCCGGTGGCGCGGGAGGGGTTGTTATCGTCGATGAGACTGCTGCCGATAGCACCCCCCCGACCGTTTCCTCGACCACACCGGCAAACGGCGCCACAGGTGTAACACCTAACACCAGTCTGGTTGTGACCTGGAATGAAAATATTAACTGCGCCACCGTTGGTTCAGCCGATATCACCATGGCCGGGGCCACCATCGGTACCCCAACCTGTACTGCTCCGACCAATACCGCTACTTATCCCATCTCAGGACAAGCCAACGGAACCACCTACAATTATACGATTGGTGGTGTCAGTGATGTTGCCGGAAATACAATGGCAACGACTTCAAGTCGAAGTTACACAACAGTTGCTCCTTTATCGTCCAACGCAAATTTGAGCAATTTGGTATTATCCAGTGGAACATTAACACCTGTCTTTGCCAGTGGCACGACCAGCTATACTGCCTCGGTTGCCAACTCCGTTACTTCGATAACTGTTACTCCGACCGAAGCAGATACAACTGCTAGCACGACGGTTAATGGTATAGCTGTCAACAGCGGCACAGCATCAGGCCCCATCGCTCTTGCTGTTGGTGATAATACTATAACTGTGCAGGTCACCGCCCAAGACGGCACCACGACCAAGACTTACACAGTCATAGTCAATCGTGCAGCTGCCGCATCGACCAACGCTAATCTGAGCAACCTTTCTCTGTCTGCTGCTGCTTTGAATCCGACTTTTGCCAGTGGAACCATATCCTATACTGCATCGGTATCAAACCCCGTTACTTCAACCACTGTGACACCCACTGTTGAAGATCCGACCGCCACTGTTAAAGTTAATGGCACCACGGTAGCCAGTGGCACTGCATCCGGTTCTATTGCTCTAGCCGTCGGCTCGAATACCATAACGACGGTGGTAACCGCCCAGGACGGCACAACGACAAAAACCTATTCGTTGGTCGTTACGCGTGCAGCAGCTGTAAATAGTACGACTGCCGGTGCACTGACCTCTTCTAATATAACGTCGAAGACTATCACCGTGACAGCACCTTTCACCGGTGACGACGATGGCGATAATACCTGTGTTATCAAATGGGGAACCACAACTGCTTACCCTAATACTGCCACGACGGCACGATCCGGCAGTTCTTACATTGCCAATCTGACAAACCTTACCGAGTCCACCACCTACTACTTCCAAGCTACCTTTACTGACCCTGACGGTCGTACCCCCGCTAATGGTATAGTGACAGGTTCATTTGCAACCATCGCCTATGTCAATCCCCTGATGCACAGTGCTGCCAACCTCGACCCGACCAACGCAAAAGGCTACGGTAACTGGGGCGCCGGTAAAGACTGTACCTGGTGCCACACCTCGGCACTACAAACGTGAAACAGGTTGCCCAGCAGATAGCTACACCCACCGGCACCAGGAATGTGACCTTTACCAGAATGACATCCACCGTTACAGCGGCTATGGATCTCTTAGGTAACGATCAGCGGTCGACTCTGACCCGTTCGACCAATATCTGCGAAGTCTGCCACCACCAGACAAATTTCCACCAATACAGTTCTTCAGTAAAGACGGTTGGTAAATCGGTGACCTCGAATGACCACTACAACCGGGCTGAATGTATTAAATGTCATCCCCACAGCAAAGGCTTCAAGGGGAATGGACACAATGTACCTCTCTATGCCACCAGCGCAGGCCACACGGATTGTTCCAGCGGCATAGGCTGTCATAACAACAGCGACCCTGGTGCAACCTATCCAACTGCAAGCACGCCGCCTGACTGCCGTGCCTGTCACACCAAGGGCGATCCTTTAACTGCCAATATAGCTTGTGGCAGCTGTCACGGTGCGGCTGGCGGCAATGGCGAGCCGAACGGCACTGTCTATCCAGACATAACGGGTAGCCATCCTGTTCATACTGCTGCCACTGTCTGTACCACCTGCCACAATATTGGCGGTACCGGCGGTAATGCCGACCATGGCAAGGGAAACAGAGGTGCAAATCTCGCTGTCGTCAACTTGGATTCTGCTCTTGGGTTCGCTGCAAACAGCTGTTCAAATGCCAGTTGCCATGGGAACGTATACAGCCCCACTGGATCAACTCCCACTCCTGCCTGGGGGTCGACAGGAAATGGCTGCTCTGCCTGCCACAGCGTCTCCATCGGCGCAACCGGCCCTGCTACCGGCAGTCATGCCAAACATGGTGCCTTTGCCTGTACCAATTGCCATGCACCAGGAACCACGGCAACCAGCTCCCCATCCGTTGTTGACGGTCATACTGACGGCAATATCGACATAGTGAATGTGAACTACCAGCCGAATGTTACCAAACACCCAGCCGATAATGGCTACAGTAACTATAACTGTACCACCACTTGTCACGGGAGCCCCTACAGCTCTGGTGCTGGCACAACACCTGTCTGGGGTAGTACTGGTGCCGGTTGCGGAGCCTGCCATAATGGAGTCGGTGCCTTTGTCGCCTATTCTACCCCTTCAACACAAAGCGGTCCCAATACCGGAAGTCACTCTGCCCATATGAATTATGGCCGTTATGTTTGTGACGAGTGCCATACAGGGGCAGTTTCCGGTACCAGCGGTGGTGCAGCCCACGGTGATACGGATATCGACGTTACGAATCAGGGTTACCCTACCAACGTAGTCAAGCATCCTGCAAACTCAGGTTATTCCACCTGTACCGCGGCCTGTCACATCACTACCACTTGGGGGCTTAATACGCTTAAGTGTACCGATTGCCATGCAGCGGCCATCACCCGTACTAAAGGCCGGCCAGGGAAGCAACTTGCTGCTGTGACGGCCGAATTCGGCAAGACTTACGGGCACAAGAAAACAGGTCGTACAGCAGTTGCAGATGCTGATTGTATTGTGTGTCATCTGGAGGGCAACTATACGTCTCAGAAGACTTCTAAATATCACGCGGACGGCAACATTGACCTGCGTGACCCGGATGTACAGGGTGAAGCACCGATCACCAACATTGCAGGTGGTGCATTTACCTTCCAGCGTTTCTCCACATCCTATGCGGCTGGTTCCAGAACTACCACCGTTAATGAAACTATCGCCAATGTCGTTACCCAGAAGTTCTGTCTGAAGTGTCATGACAACAACGGTGCCACTAACACCACAGCCCGTTCCAATAACGGCGGTACCGGAACACAGTACATGCCTTTCGGCGGTATCCTGCTCGGCACCAACTACACTGCCGCCAATGGTGCTACCGGTCCTACCGGCACACAAGCTGGTTGACGTTAAGGCGCAATTTGCCACCGCTAACTCGTCGTTCCATCCCGTTCTCGGGCCGAGAAAGGCGGGCTATCCAACCACTAACCGTTTGGCTGCCCCATATAACAACTTCACCCGAACTGCAGGAACCATTGCTAACAGTGTTATTATGAACTGTTTCGACTGTCATAATCAGACCAGTACAACCCCAATCGGCGGTTTGACACTGCGCACCGTTGTCGCCCATGGCGGCGCTCAGACCATCCGTGGCACGGCCACCACCTCCGGCACAACACTAAGCGCCACCAATGGCGTCAAACTCTGTATCGTCTGCCACACCGGTACGACACTAATACGGCAGCGAACCATGCCAGCGGTTCCGCGTTTACCTCCAGCGCCAACGGCGGTATGACAAATTACTTCCGCTATGCTTGCAACTGTTGCCATGCAAGCAACTACGATACCGCGGTCGTCAGGCCGGTGCGTGCTATGGATGTTCATGGTGTAAACGTGCTGCTACTACCGGTACAAAATCTGTTCGGTGGGCAGGCACCTCCACCGGTACGCCGGCCACGGTCAATGCTCGTCCTTATGCATTTATCAGGAACACGACGAAGCTTTCCGACCACTCTCCGAAGCAGATCGGCGGTACTACCTACTCTGCAAACTGTAATATGACAGGTACCAACTGTAATCAAGGTCTGAAGACCTATACTGTTGGTGGTGTCTACTAGACCTGACTAGCCAGTCGGTAAGCAAAGGCCCCGCCCGCAAGGGCGGGGCCTTTTTTTGCGTAATTTCCATCTGGTTAAGAATATCAGTCACTAACCTAATCGAATTTCGATGTGTGAAGAGAACTCAGCATGGACGATGTTAATTTCAGGAATCCCTTGGCATATGTAACTATCTTGATGGTTAGCTTTCTGTTGTACCGTTCTCATGTGGCTATTGTTCAGACATTGCAAGGCGAGACAGTGACGTGGCAGCGATTGCAGGCGGTAAGATCTCAACTTATCCAGCCAGCACTGTTTATGCGACTCTCAGGTCCCTTGCCGTCAGCGGGCAATTGCCCGTCGGGCAGAAATTCCGTATTACCGACTTCAGAACCAGGCACACGATACCGCTTACAAGCGAGATCAATACAGGCATGCAAGAGGTCCTGGTAGTTACTGCCATGTCGCCACATGCACTTGAACCCATTGCTTTCTCCGAAAGCTACCCGCAAGACGTCATAGAGTACGAGCTTGTAAATACTTTACCCGATCCTGCTTTTGATAAAGGGAGGATCTTATACAGGCGGGACACCCGCAAAGACATCTGGTCATTTGAAGACTGGAGAGCTATCAAATACCGTCGTGGGCGTAACTCCACCACAGGAAAATTCACTGAAATTTCCGACTTTTCTAAAGGGTATGTTGATTTATACCCTTTCAACAACTCACCTGATCCTTCCTTTACTAATCGCGTGCATGTGGGTAGAGCCAACGGTTCCCAACTAAGTAACATCGTTGTGGGTACTGGTAAAAGTGCTGTCAGTGACGATATATCCATCGGCTCTGGATGTAACAGCATCACCATAGGGGACAATTCGGATATTATCGATATCGGCAACGTCAATGGCAACATCACCATAGGTGACAATTCTCACCATATTAGAATCGGGGTCTGCAGTGATTATACTGTTGTCGGTGACCGTTGTTCATATATCAATATTGGGATGCAATCTTGTTCCATAGTGGTTAAAAATGAGGTATTTAACAGTTCCGTAGGTGACAATGTGAGACCCATGGTATTAGGGAACGGTGTACCCGTTGGTGAGATATATGTTGGAAATGGGATATATATCGATCCTCCGCCGGTTATAACTGCACCAGGATCTCTGGAAAAATACCGATCAACACTATCCGCGGTGGTTGACGTTACCGGGCAAGAACACCTTTTCCTGGACAGTTTGAAACATGCAGGCATTATTCGACTGACCAGTAAAAAGGGCGCACAGTCAATCTCAAGGATTTTCAAAACTCCCGACCCAAATGAAACTGATTTTCCTATTGAACTTCGGCCGTCACCCGGACTTGTTGTTACTGTGGTAGGTACCTCTTTTGAGGCTCTGAGTGGCGATGGCCAAATCTTGGTGCAAGGGAACCTGGTTCTTGACGGTGACAAGGGAGACAGCGTCATTCTAAAAAGAAAATCTGTCGGGCAGCATGCAATTTTTACTGAAATCTCAAGGTTTATTTACTGAGGGAATGGGAGCGCCATGAAAAACATCTGCTGTTTACTCATTTTTTTATTTTTGTCTGTCTGTCTTGCCGCCTGTGATCATGGTTCCAGGAATCAACAGAAGGTTGGGTTTGTAAGGGACTCTGTCAAACTAGCCGATGTTCCGAAAGATTGTGCGGTTGGTGATGCCTCTTTTAGCCCGCTGGGGCAGGGTGTTGTTATAACGGTAGCAAAAGATAACAAGCAAACGATCTATGCGGGGTCAGAATCAGGAGCTTTCTACGACTCCATACGGGACCTCTTGTTCTCAGAAAGCGGTACCAGTTATGCTTATATCGCGGTTAATAATGGTAAGGAGCATGTTGTTGTTAACAAAGAAGAAGGAACCGCCTATGACAGTATCGGCAAGATTATTTTTGCCCCTGGCGGACGAATAGTCTATGAAGCAATGGCGAGTGGTAAATGGCAGGTCGTCTCAGATAAAAAAGTCTCTGAAAGTTTTGATGGGATCATGAGCCGCCGGTTGTGACATCGGATGGTAAAAGAATTTCCTACATTGCACGTCATTCAGGATCGCAGAAAAGCAACCTTGTCATTTGTAACTCGGATTTGGACGATTGTTGGACTGGGAACGCATATGACGCGCTTTCTCCAATAAGGACAGACTTATCGGGCTTCCATCTCTCCTATATTGCTACAAAAGGGAAGAAGCAGGGAGTAATTACCGTAAACCTTCAGGAATCCGGGTTAAAAGAAACCGAAAGCAACTGGTACGACAAAATTCAGTCCTTTGAAATTTCTGAGGGGGGTGGGTATCTGGCTTTCCTTGCCACACAGGGTGAGCAAGATCTTCTGGTCAAAAATGGTGCGGAAACACGGGTGCCACATTATGATAGTGCTTTCGATATTGCTGTTTCTAAGCAGGGTCAGGTAATTTATACAGCAATGGTCAAGAACTCTGTGCGTGCTTACCTTGATGGCAGACGGGTCGGCTCAGATTACGCAGAGATCAATGCGCCGGTATTCAGTCCTGACGGCGGCAATTATGCGTATGTTGTCAAAAAAGGAGAAAAATACGCTGTGGCGGTAAATGGTAAGGAAGGCCCATCATTTGATATGGCAGTTGAACCACGTTTCTCTCCAGATGGCAGTCGTGTGGTTTACAGGGCTCGGAATCGCGGGGAGCGATTTGTTGTTGTTGGCGATACTAAAGCCCAAACGGTGAAGGAGCACCCCCATTATGAAGCGGTGTGGCGTGTTAATTTTGCGCCAGATGGCAAATCAGTTGCATATGGAGTCAAGATGGGTCAACAGTTTTGGTGGAAACACGAGAACTTGTAATGCAAACAACCTGCAGGGCAGGTCATTTAACAATTTATTGGGTGTGCTGTCCAAGTTCAACCAATTTTGACTGTATTCCTGGTCTAGCTTTATCCAATTCCCTGTTGGGGGTTTTCAGAAAACGAGTAAAGTCAGCAGCTGCTTCTCTGTATCTGCCTAATTTTTCCAGTGCAGCTCCCCGGTTCAGCAAAGCTTCAGCATCCTCTGGGTTCTGTATCAGTGCTTCATCGTAATGGAGCAGTGCTTCATCATACTTGCCTTGTAACAATCGTATGTATCCCATTTGTGTGTGAAGAAGGGGAAAAGTGGGATTGAGAGCCAAGGTGATTGCAAATTCACGGTCTGCACGTTCCGGATCTTTTGCCAGATCGAGAAATGCTGTCCCGAGATTGTGGTGGCCGAAGGCCTCCTCCGGATGCTTTTCCACATAGTCCGAGAACAGGGTTATGTCATTTTCCCATACCCTGTTGCGCATGATGGTGCATATTGCAAGCAGCACCAGTATTGACGCTACTGTAGCCAATCCATATCGGGCGGCCCTGTTATCGGCAGACAGAATCTTAGCAGACAGTTCCCCAAGAACCAGCCACAATCCGAAGCCTGCAAGATAAATGTAACGATCAGCCATGTGGGCGCTGGGGAAAGGTATGATGCCGCTGGTTGGCAGCCAGAAGATCACGAGCCATGCCATTCCAAACCGCATTGTTTTACTGCCGCGGGTAAAGAGCCAGGCCCCGGCGGCGATGATGGCTATCCAGCCTGCAGCAAGTGGGAGGGCAAGGGTGTGCAGATCGTCAGGGATGATATAGTTCATGCTTGCTGCTGGTGGCCACAGTATGGTCAGTAGGTAGCGGGGGATAATGTAAATATTATCGGTCAGCCGGGAGAAAAGACCAGGTGAAATGGGCATTGAAGGTCCGGCATTGGCCAAGGCGTGGCTTCGCAACAAGAAATAAACAAAGAGCGGCAAGATGTACAATGCGAGCCTGCGCGCTGCTCGGCCCCACCCATTCGGCCCGTCGACTTCCTGAGATCGTACTTCGATGGCGAAGATGAACGGTATGATAGCGATGGCAGTCTCTTTGGAGAGAAGGGCCGCCAGCAACAGTACAGATGCGATGGGCGCAGACCACCGGTGGTGGGTGGCAATTGACTTTGCGTGCAGCAGGTAGGCTGACATTGCAAAAAAGGTCGCAAGGAGCGTATTGCGCCCGCCTGAAAGGAATGCCACACCTTCGGTATTGATTGGATGGACGGCAAAAAGAAGGGCGGTAATAAGTGCTGCCCGGTGACCGGCAGTGATGCTCCTGGCGAGGAAATATGAGAGGATGGCATTCAAGATGTGCAGAATAAGATTAGCCAGGTGCATCAACGTTGGGTTGAAGCCGTGCAAACGATATTCAAAGAGAAATGAAAGAAGGGTAAGGGGGCGGTAATAAGGGGTGTGGTCAGTTTCCCTGGCAGTGTCGATGCTGCTGAATGGAGTAAGGGTACTGCCGGTCAAAATCGGGTTTTTGACAATAACCAGAACATCGTCCCAGGCAAAACCATTGAAAAGAGTGATTGCGTACACTGCGATTGCAACCAATCCAATAACTATTGTTGCTGATCTATTTTCGTGCATCTCTGTTAATCCTGTAACTGATTTTGTTCTCGTATGTTATAAATCGTGCTGGAAAAGATTAAAAGTGATTTCTGCCACTGTAAGAACATAAGCAAGATGTCATTGCATGCAAGGCAGCAATCATGTTAAAGTCACAATTTCTGTAAAAACATTGTTCCTGGGGCTTCCATTGTTTCGGCCCGCGAAAGAAGGGAAGCTTGCATCCCCTGAAGGCAGATCATGACCAAGTTCAAGAAATTACCTGAAGCCGATACCGAAGAAGCTGAACATTTCCCACTTGAACCACGTTATCATCCCATTCACAAAATCCCTCGCATAGCATACGATTTCTTGGCCTCAGCCAAACTGGCGATGGCTTTGCTGGTAGCTATCCTGATCTGCAGCCTTACCGGGGTAACCATACTTCGCGGCCAACGTGCATGGGAGCTTATTTTCAGCACGGTCTGGTTTAATGGAATTCTTGTGCTTCTTGTGATTAATGTGGCTTGCTGCTTTTTCGGTAGAATCTGGCACCGGCGCATTACCATCATTTCATTCGGCATGATTCTTTTCCATGTCAGTTTTGTATCTATTCTTGCAGGAATCGTTTATAACAGCCTCTTTTATTTCAGAGGTAATATCAGGCTCACTGAAGGAGAGGTCCTGCCTAGCGGTGATGTCAATAGTTACGACAAGTATGAGCATGGACGCTTCTTTTCTTTTTCCCGCCTGAAAGGTGAAACCTCACTGATCAAGATGCATCGAGGGTTCCGGATAGAGAAAGAAGATAAGCGAGCGGCATACGAGATTGAAGTTGGCGAGGCTGGGCGGAAAAGTCGTGGCATCATCTATATCACCCACAACCTGACCCATAAGGGATTCACCTATTACACCGACAGGGAGGGGTATTCGCTGCTGGTGGTACTCAACGACTCTAATGGCAAAGAGATCTATGGTGCTCATCTTCCTCTGCAGAGCCTAAAGCAACGAAACGACACTTATTTATACGCCACAGGCACCAAAGAAGGTCCGGCTCCATTTGCTTTTCCCCAGGCGCCCCTGCAACCGCTCATGGAACTGCAGCTTTTTTTTTCTCCCTCCCAGCTTTATGAACGGGGAGGAGACGTTTCCTACTTGGTCAGTCCGTTGACAAAGGATAATAAAGGAATGGCCGATGCGGTTGTGGAAGAGGGAAAGGTTGCAATTGGGAAACCGTTCACTGCTTTTAATTACCGGCTTATCCCCAAAGATGTGCGTTATTGGGTTGCATGAACGTGCGTTACGAGCCGGGTAAACCGATAGTACTGGCAAGTCTGTGGGTTGGTTTTGCCGGGATGCTCATTACTACCATCGGACGGATGATGCGAAGTCGGAAATCTTGAGAAGCTAAATTTCAATTCAGAAGGGGGATAAACCATGAAACCAGCACTGATGTTTTTCTGGACAGCTGTTTCACTGTATGGCCTGAGTACTTTCAGCTATATTTTCGGCATGATAGCCAAGCAGGAGAAGTTGTTCACCATTGGGCTATACAGTGCAGTGGCCGGCTTTATTCCGCATGTGATAGCCATTGCGCTTCGCTGGTCTGCAACGGGGATCACGCCTTTCATCGATATTTCCGAGTCCCTGACCCTCGGGACATTCATGGCGGTTCTCATTTTCGTTTTCTTTCAGTTTATTTCCAAAAAAGTTCGTCCTCTGGGAGTACTGATAATTCCCGTGGTTTTCGTCCTGCTTGGCTGGGCCGGCACCTTGATGAAGGAGGTAGCCACCTCACTGTCTCCAGCCCTGCAAAGTGGCTGGATCTGGGTGCACATCGTCGGGGCTTCGGCGGGATTTGCTTCCGTACTTGTGGCTGCCGGCCTGGGTCTCATGTATCTTCTCAAGGAGAGGAAATCCGGAGGAATATACGACAGGCTTCCCGACCTCGGTGCATTGGATATTTTATCCTACCGATTTGTTGCCGGGGGGTTCATCATGTACGGCTTGATGATGATTTCAGGCTGTTTCTGGTCCAACCAGGTGAAGGGCAATTACTGGGGATGGGATCCGGTGGAGGTCTGGTCACTGGTTTCGTGGCTGGTCTACGGCATTTATCTCCACCTGCGCATTACCTTCGGATGGCGCGGCACCAGGCTTGCCTGGTATGCGTTGATAGCTTTGATCTTCATGATTGTGAGCTACTGGGGCATTCCTTTCGGTGTGGAGACCTTCCATTCCGGGTTCAGGATTGAACACTGAAAGATTTGGGAGGGGTTTGTAAGAATGCGAAAGATGGTGTTGATTGTTGTGGTTAGTGCTTTATCGTTAGTCGGTGCACATGCCGGGCTTGGTTTTGAGAGTCAAAAAAGGGGTGTGGTATCAAATACGGCAGGCGCCATTGTTCCGGCCGGCGTTCAATCACCACACGCTACCGCCGGC
This sequence comes from Geotalea toluenoxydans JCM 15764, assembly GCF_001311985.1. Lineage (GTDB taxonomy): Bacteria > Desulfobacterota > Desulfuromonadia > Geobacterales > Geobacteraceae > Geotalea > Geotalea toluenoxydans. The sequence continues at coordinate 39,283 of NZ_BBCJ01000032.1, read as the reverse complement.
AATTCCAGGTCTGGTACCACCGGGATGACTGGTGTTATTCAGAGAGCCTCTCTCCCTGATTATAAGGCGATGACAATAGGGGAAGCCTTCGGCAAATATGGATATCTCAAAAAGAAGGAATGGCGTGAGACCAGGGCGGCAAACGGAAATATTTTCATCGATTTTACCGGTTATGTTCCCGCCGGTTGGTTTGATTTTAAGATGAAGAAGGCTGGTGTCTCTGCCAGGGGCTTAGAAGTTAAATTTGTCATTTACCCTGATGGCGCGTATGGGCTAGGGATGGTATCAAACGTTGAAGTACGGACAGATGGAAAGATCTACCGAACTCCCCGGACAGATGCAAAGACTGTTCTGGATGCTATTTATGCAAACCAGAAATTCAAACTTTAATCATGTGTATCCCTGTATTCCTGCTGCAGTACTAAAAGGTATTCAATAGATGAAACTCTGCATCATTTTTCCGCCCCTTCCTTTTGGCTGGACCCCTGTTGCTCCGCCTATACTGGAGTATCTTGCTGCTCTTACGCGCAGGGAAGATCCCACTATCGAAATTGAGCTGATCAGCGCCAGTGCCACTCCGGAAGCCATTGATAAAATCCAATGTGACCTGGCGTCCATTAGTATCCTGACCCCCACCGCCGTCCCGGGATATCGGATAGCCGATGCTCTCAGGACGCGTGGCATCAAGGTGGTGTTTGGCGGTATCCATGCTTCATCCATGCCTGAAGAGGCCAAATCCCATGGGGATGCCGTGGTGATCGGTGAGGCGGAATCGGCCTGGCCCCAGGTGCTGCGCGATTTCCGGGCCGGCCAGCTGAAACCTTTCTATCGTGGCGAACAGCTGCCCCTCAATGATTTGCCCACACCTCTTTACGGAAAATTGGGTGGGGGGCATCAGTTCCGTGTTATCAATACTTCGCGAGGCTGTCCGTATAACTGCACATTCTGTTCGGTAAAGCCCTTTTTTGGGGCAAGCATCCGTTTTCGTCCCATTGAGGATGTGGTGCGCGATGTGTGCGCGATCCCTGAAAAGATGTATATCAATGGGGACGAGAATATCTGGTGGGAGGGGTTCGAGCAGCGGGCAATTGATCTTTTTACCGCGCTCAAGGGTAGTAAAAAGAAATGGATGGGTTTCGGCAGTTTGCGCCCTGTCCTGTCCCCGTCAGGGTCGCGCATGCTGAATGCGGCCCGTGAAAGTGGCATGTTAACCGCATGGGTCGGCTGGGATGCCATGACCGACGAAGCTCAAGGCATATGGAGCCAACGGCAAAATCGGTGTCGACCGCGAGAGGGCTGTCCGTACCTTAAGGATCACGGGATAGACGTATCTCTCTTCTATATGCTGGGAGCCCGCGAGGATTCCATTGATGACTTCAAACGGTCGGTGGAATTGTGCGACCGACTGGGCGTCAGCATGCATCCTTCACTGGTTGTTCCCTATCCGGGAACGGAACTGGCCCGGCAGTATGAGCCATACCTGTACAAGGAGCTTGGTTGGGAATACTACACCGGAGCCTTTGCCCTTTTTGAGCATCCCGACCCGGCCATGACCGCTGATGTACGTGAAGAGAAATTCCACCAAACGTTTCTTGAGCTGCTCAGCCTGAAACGGGTCTGGCTGCATATGCTGAGAATTCCCCTTGCAGGTTTCCCCTATGCCCATCTCATTTCGCTCATGTCCCAATTGCCCATCAGAAAAGGGTGAAGATCGCCTTTGAGAAGTGGAAAGCTTCCCATAAGGCAGTCAGCGAAAAAAGATCACGATGAACCTGGAGCAGTCATAAAGCCTGCTGAATTCTATTGGAAATGAGAAAGGGGGAATCTATTCCCCCTTTTTTTACCCTGATGGTGGTTTTTTTAGCAGTTTTTACTTGCTGATTTTCTCCTTTTTCCCCTTCTCTGACTGCAGGCCGGCCGGGTGATCCTTCAAGGTCTGTTTTTCCGCCTCGGTCTTGTACCAATCCAGCGGGCGATCAGTTTGATCCTTGAATGCGTTCAGTGACTCATCTCGAAGCTTGGCAGCTTCCTGATCTGCCTGGGCTACCAAAATTTCGTCGACAACCTGGGGGCAGGAGGGCACTGAGCCAGGCCTTGCCTCGATTTCTTCCCGTACACTTGGCTCAACCTTCGGATCTTTTGCCAGCCGCATCTTTAAATCAATGGAAAAATTGGTATAGGTCTCAAGCATACGAAAGATCGCCGAATCCCCCATGGGCCCCATGGGACGTTCATCCGGGAGCGGGGAGACTTTGCCGTTTTCAATTTTCGCCCGGCCCACCATTTCACAGCCGGTACCGTTATCGGTGGTGTAACCCAGATTGTCGGTTATGACTGCCAGCACCGTCGGCACATTGGCTAAGTCCCAGTGGGCCAGGAGTCCGACCTTGCCGTCCGGAAGAGGGCTGAGATCGTCGATATCCATGGCCAGCACACGTGACCATGGAGGTACCGGACGAGTCCGCGTGCGGGAGGGGAGTCCTTTCACATGGCGCCGCAGAGCATCATCAAAGAGATTGGTCGCAGTTTCTGCTTCACCCAGAACGTTTACACAGTGTGTCTCGGGGATATCAAGAATTTCTTTGACCATGGCGTAGTAGTCATCACGAGTGACCACTCCAAAACGGCCTCGGTAGCCACCTCCGTCACAGATGCGACTTCCCGGCGGAAGGTGGAATTTCATTTTTTTGCGGCGGCAGGACTGGAAGAAGTAGACATAGGCTGCGGTGGCTCCGATGAGTGCCACCGGTACTCCGCTCGCTTCCGACTCACGTAGCGCCTTGAGCAGATTTTTTATATCGATGCCGGTTTTGCCAAGCAGAAACATGCTGTCCGGAGTGCCGAAGGCCTGTCTCGTCTGATCCATGCCGATGGCCATCCCCATGGATGGCGCCAATTCTGGGCTTGGAGCAAGGATGAGGATGCGGCAACGTTTTCCCTCCTCGAAATCAGGAAAAAGATATGATCCGGTCATCATCCTGTTTGCGCCAAAGACGAGGCGTTTACCGTCCTCATCCCTGAAAATGCGACCGCGCTGGGTGAGGCTGGTTGTGCCACCAGTCAAGCATGCCATCACCGACTGTTCCAAAGGAAAGGATGCTACCAGATGTGTTTTGAACACATCGTTGTATACCAAAGGGACATCCTGCCAACGACTGATATCACCCGGTTTCACTTTCTTGGCGTTGCAGAATTCCCTGAAGATGGCGTTGTTCTGGTACTGCAATGCAAACAGTTGCATTGAATAGTCATTGAATTGGGCATCAGAGAGTTCAGCGTCAACTCCTGCTTGAATAAATCCGAGAACTTCTTCAGTGAGACGATGACTTGTACTATCAGTTGTGGCCATAAAATGGACTCCTGTTTAGTGGGTTGGTGGTTAATACCCGGGAACTGTGCTAGCAAGGTTTGAGCCAATCAAGGTCGTATCGGATAGGCCAGAAATACAGCATAGCTGCCAGGTGATCAGGTGGGGCTGCTGCTTTTTCGGGCAGCAGTGAACAAAAAAACAGCTCGAATATCCGCGGGCTCATCATGCAGGCAGGGGAATAGTAGCTTATGGGCCTTTGCTAGTCAAGGAATAACCCGTTTGCCATCAACGGCGGAATGGTGCATTAACAACAGATTAAAAATAGAATTGTACCGGTAAATCATTTATGCCATAATGCCAAGGACTTATCACAACTAACAGAAAGTGTTTACCGGCCTATGAATTATCTGATGCCGGCATGCTACCGAGAGCTTGGTCATGGTGCAGGTTAAGAAATCTCTTGTCGTTCTCAATGGATTTATCCATGATTTTGCAGCTGGTTATTGGCTGGCGGCCATAATTGCCATTGCCGTACTCCATGATATGCACGGTCGACAGCCGATGGTGACCGGAATACTAAACCAGTTGGAGCACCTCTTCTTCTGGCAGAGTGTTGCCGCTGGTGTTATTATCATGGCGACAGGCTCAGGACGCACTTTTACCTATGTTGACAATTACTACGGTGTCGACTCGGAAAGAACACGCCGTCGAATGCTCTTGATAAAGCACATCATCCTGTTCATTGTCTTCGGCATAGGTTACTGGTTTGTTTTCGATATGACCTTTCATTAACTGAACGCTCCTCCCTAGTCCATTTACGCTACTTTGCTTTGGCTATACCGGTTATTTCACCAATCAACCGTAGCACCTCAATGGAAGTTTTATTGTAAGTGTTTGGAAATACAGTTGTTTAGGTCTGGTGTTGATGGCTTTTTGACGGCATGATAATTGCTGATATCCATGATTTGGTGGTTTAAATTCAAAGGAGTTCTCGATGACTATAAAACGGGTGGCACTCATCACTCCCCCTTATCATTCAGGGGTTGTTGAGTCTGCAGGCACCTGGCTGAACGTGGGCTTTGTCTATATTGCCGGTGCCCTGCGAGCGCAGGGCTACGAAGTCGACTACTATGACGCCATGTCGCTGTGGCACAAATGGCCTGAGATCCAGGAACGGATCGAGGCATTCAACCTGATGTGGTTGCAACAACTGCCTACACCGCTTCCATAGTTCATGCTGTCGAACTTGTTCGACTTGCCAAATCAGTCAATCCGCAGGTTGTTACAGTCATTGGTAATGTCCACGCTACCTTCTGCTATGAAGAATTATTGTCCGCCGATCATAATGTGATTGATTATGTGGTACGTGGCGAAGGGGAGGTGACACTGCCGTCCCTTCTGAATTGCCTCAATGCCGGTGAGGATCCTGCTGCCGTTCCCGGCTTGGCCTTTTATACCGATGGCAGCGTCATTGCTACCCCGAAGGCTCCCTATATACAGGATCTGGATTCCCTTCAGGCGGCCTGGGACCTGGTGGAATGGCCTATTTATACCTATCGTGCCAAGAATAATGCCCGGCTGGCTATCGTTTCCTCGTCGCGAGGTTGTCAGCAGAAATGCTCTTTCTGCTCACAGCAGCTTTTCTGGGCCCAGACCTGGCGGGCCAGAAGTCCTGAGAATTTCGTTGCCGAACTGGAAATGCTGAGTAAGAAGTATGGTGTGGAAGTCGCAATGCTTGCCGACGAAATTCCCACCTTTGACCGGGACCGCTGGGTGCGAATCCTCGATCTGATGATCGAACGCAAGGTGGGGGTCAAGCTTCTGATGGAAACCCGCGTTGATGATATTCTCCGTGATGCCGACATTATGGATAAGTATCGCAAAGCAGGGGTAGAGCACATCTATGTGGGGGTTGAGGCAGGCTCCCAGGAAACCCTGGACCTTTTCAAAAAGGACACGAAGGTAGAGCAGTCAAAACAGGCAATCGACATTATAAACAATGCCGATATCGTTTCGGAAACCTCATTCGTCCTGGGCATGCCTGAAGACACCCCTGAATCCATTGCCGCCACCATAGAACTGGCCAAGCATTATAATCCGGACATGGCTTTTTTCCTTGCCATCGCTCCCTGGCCCTATGCCGAACTCTATCCGCAACTGGAAAAATATGTGGTAACCAAAGACTATCGCAAGTACAATCTGGTGGAACCGGTCCTCAAACCGACCAACATGACGATAGACCAGCTGGAAAAGGAGTTGGGCAGGGCCGCTCAACAATTTTACATGTACAAATTCCAGAATCTGAATAAGATCCGCGGATGGAAGAAGGATTTCATGCTGGCTGTGTTGGATATCTTCATCAACATTCATATCTGGCCGGGCAGATAAAAGCGGCCATGAAGGAAGGTAAGGAGATGCCGCCTGAGGTGAAGGCCTTGATCAAGACCGTGAAGGGGCATAAGCCAGGCATGAGCCAGGCAATTCCACCCATTCCCTGACCCGCTACGCACATTACGGGTATTTGAATCTACCGATAACAAAGAGAGAGGAGGCGCTCTGATGAAAAAGACATATGTAGCACCCAAAGTCGTCGGCAGTGCAATTGTTCATCCCTGTTAATCCATTTTCAATGGAAGTTGAAAAGAGATGAGGCTGATTATCCAGCCTCATTTTCTATTTAAAGGGACTTCACTACCATCTATTATTTCTAACGACATGCTCTCCATCGATAGTGCATTACTTGACTTCAAACGACTGGACTTGCTGGCAAAGGGAGATACGGCGATCCACCGCCTCGACCCGCGCGCCAAGGTGTTGGTTACCCTTGCCTTTGTCGTGACTGTGGTTTCTTTCGGTAAGTACGAACTTTCCGCAGTTTTCCCTTTTTTCATTTTTCCGGCTGTAATTATTGCACTTGCCGACCTTCCCGTGGGCTACATTGCCAGAAAAGTAGCCATAATCTGCCCTTTTGCCGTCATTGTCGCCCTCTTCAATCCGCTGTTTGACCGGGCCACGATGATAGAGTTCGGGCCTCTGGCCATAAGCGGTGGCTGGATTTCTTTCGCTTCGGTCTTAATACGATCTGCGCTTACCATAAGTGCGGCGCTAATCCTTCTGTGCGTCACCGGTTTTCCGTCCATCTGCCGGGCAATGGAGACGCTTGGCATGCCGCGGGCCTTTGCTGTACAGCTGCTTTTCCTCTACAGGTATATTTTTGTTCTGGCAGAAGAGGGGAGCCGGGTGTCTCGGGCGCGGGAGCTGCGGGCCAATGGTAAAAATGGGTTGGGCATGAAAAGCTTTGTTCCTCTTCTGGGTCATCTTCTTCTGAGGACCTGGCTGAGGGCTGAGAGGGTTCACATGGCAATGCTGGCCAGGGGCTTTGAAGGGAACTTCAATACCCGTCACCAATTCACCTTTGGCAGGAGGGAAACAGCCTTCCTTCTCTGCTGGTCTACCTCTTTCTTCATCCTGCGGTGCGAAAATCTGTCACTGCTTGTGGGATCGTTGGTGACGGAACTATTCACATGAGTCATCATATCGTTGAAGTTAAAAATCTTCGCCACGTCTATCCCGATGGTACGGCGGCCCTTTATGATGTTTCCTTTCGCATCACCCATGGAGAATCGGTGGCCATCATCGGCGCCAATGGCGCCGGCAAATCAACGCTCCTGCTGCACCTGAACGGTTACCTGACCCCCACTGCCGGAGAGATCCGCATTGGTGATTTCCCCATGAGCAAGGCGACCCTGCCGAATATCCGCCGGACCGTCGGTATGATCTTCCAGGATCCAGACGACCAGCTCTTTATGCCAACCGTTTACGATGATGTAGCTTTTGGGCCGATGAATATCGGCCTTCCGGCTGCGGAAGTCGATGCCAGGGTCAAGTGTGCTCTGGAGCACGTGGGCGCACTGCACCTGCAGGAGAAGGCGCCGTACCACCTTTCGGGAGGGGAGAAAAAGAGAGTAGCCATTGCCACAGTCTTGTCCATGTCTCCGGATATCCTTGTTATGGACGAGCCTACCAGCGGATTGGATCCATTTTCCAGACGCCAGCTCATGGAGCTTCTCCGGGACTTCCATCATACGAAGATTTTCACCAGTCATGATCTGGACATGGTCATCTGCCTCTGCGAGCGGACCATCATTCTTAACGAGGGAAAGGTCCAGGCGGACGGTCCTACCCTGGAAATTTTTCAAAATGACGCACTGCTTGCACGATGCAGACTGGAAAAGCCTCTTTCCATGCAGGGCTGTCCAGTTTGTGGATGTTTCCCCCAGCGGAGTTCAACGCTGAAAAAGGAAGTGGTCCCATGAAAAAACTGGTTCAAGTTATCACCTTATCTGTGGTAGTAGTCATAGCTGCAGTCACAATTGCCCAGGAACCAGCAACCGGTACCCTCTCCGGCAGATGGGTATGGCCGCAGAAGGATCTGGCCGGCGACGGGTACGTCCATCTCTTCAATGTGACCAATGGTCCTCCTCCTTTACCGGAAAGCTACTGGCGAGTTCCTGACGGTACATTTCCGATTGAAGGTGATGGAAGATTTACCGTCGAGGCCCCTGCCGGCAGCTATTTCCTGGGAGGAATGAAGCGCCTCAAAGGAAAGGGGGTCGGGCCGCTGTCCCCCGGGGACGTTTCTTTCTGAAAAAAGACGAAAACGGGAAACCATTCATACACATTGTCAAAGCCGGTGAAAAAGCGAACATTGGCACTTTTACCGACGGTGTGGCCTTTAAAGGCACCCTCCAGAAGGGGGCAACAGCCATAGAAGGCACGGTGGCCGATCGTGATGGGAAACCTGTCGAGGGAGTGCTGATCCTGGCTTATGCCAATCGGGAAATGAGAGGCAGGCCTCTTTTTGTCTCCACAAAGACCGATCGTAAGGGGAATTATCGCCTTGGCCTTCATCAGGGCGGTACCTATTATCTGAAAATAAGGGATTTTTACGGTGGTGGACGGCCGCAGGAGGGGCAGATCCTTGGTTTCTACGGCAGTGGGGAGGCAGCTCCAGTCCTGGTTACCACGGGGGCTGCTACTAAAGAAATCGATATCGTTGGCAACAGATTCGCTGGAAGAGGCAATGCTTCTCCTTGATCCATTGCCATTAAATTAATTTGCTGCGGCCTTTACAAGCGCAGAACCGGTTAGTACCTTATAAAGAGGCAGTATGACGAAGAGGCTACCTTGAAAATTCTCCTGACCAACGATGACGGGGTGCGCGCCCCCGGCCTCAACGCCTTGGCTGAGGCAATGACAGTGCTTGGCCAGGTATTCGTGATTGCTCCGGACAGGGAACAGAGCGCTATCGGTCACGCACTAACCTTCATCACCCGCTCAGGGCCAACAAGATCGGCGAGAATATATTTGCCGTTGACGGTACCCCGACCGATTGCGTCAATCTGGGCATCCACAGCCTCCTTTCTTTCAAGCCGGACATAGTTGTTTCCGGCATCAACCGCGGAGCTAATCTCGGTGATGATGTGACCTATTCAGCACTGTCTCAGCGGCAATGGAGGCCACCCTGATGGGCATTCCGGCCATTGCCGTCTCCCTGGTAACGTCCGCCGAGGGAACCAATTATGCCGCGGCAGCTCAATTTGCCGTAAAGTTGGCCGCCACTGTCCGTGAAAAAGGGCTGCCGGCCGATACCTTTCTCAATGTCAATGTCCCCGGACCTGCCCCGGGAGAGAATTCGCCCCCCCCTGGTGACAACCCAGGGAAAGAGATCTTACGAGGGGACCATCGTCGACAAGGTCGATCCCCGCGGTCGCAACTACTACTGGATAGGCACCGTCGATCTTAATTTCAAGGACATCGACGGCAGCGATTACCACGCCGTTTCCCGTGGACATGTCTCCGTAACCCCATTACATCTTGATCTGACCAATTACAATTCCATCGCCGTTCTGAAAAAATGGGAAATCTTCTGATGCCGGAGCAGTTGTAGGCTGGACAGATGGGTGTCTGTCTGTTATATTTTTCCGGCTATAGGCATTAAGGTTTTATTATGAATTTCGACATCACAAGACGAAGAATGGTGGAGACGCAGATTATCGGCCGCGGTATCACGGACCGGCGTGTCATTGATGCCATGTTGAAAGTTCCACGTAATATTTTCGTTGAAGAGGCTATGGCTGCACAGGCCTATAGTGACTCATCTCTTCCAATCGGTGAAAAACAGACCATTTCTCAGCCATACATGGTGGCTCTCATGTCCGAGATGCTACAGTTGACCGGCCGGGAAAAAGTCCTCGAACTGGGAACCGGCTCCGGTTATCAGACCGCCATTCTTGCCGAGTTGTCTGACCGGGTCTACACTGTGGAGCGGATACGTTCTCTTGCCTTGCGGGCAAGAAAGGCCCTGGACAGGCTGCATTACCTGAATGTGAACCTGAAGATAGGTGACGGCACCGATGGCTGGGCCGCCGAGGCCCCGTTTGATGCGATTATCGTCACTGCCGGGGCGCCGGATGTTCCGGCCCACCTCGTCGATCAGCTGGCTTTGGGGGGCAGGCTTGTAATACCCGTGGGAAACCAGCTGGATCAGACCCTGGTACGGGTGACAAAGGAAAAGGACGGGATCGTCACCTGTCAGGAGTCTGTCCCATGCCGTTTCGTCAAACTCATCGGCAAGTACGGATGGAGCGGCGAAGAGTAATTATGGAAAGTGGTGCTATGGTCAAGAAGGCAGACGGAAGTGAACTTGAACCCACAAGCGAGGTTGCCATGGACAACGATGAAACCATAGGAGTTTTTCCGGGAGAGGAACCGCACAAGGCGCTGGACCTTTTCATGGAACCGGAAGTTGAGCCTGATGCTGTAGAGCTGGAGCAGGTGGAAGAGGTCGAGGAACATGAGGAGGTGGAGGAAGAAGAGATCAAGGTAGCCGTAGTCGAGCATTTCGACGATGCCATCAAGCTCTATCTCCGGGAGATTCAAAAGACCAAGCTTTTGACTGCAGACGAAGAAAAAGAGCTGGCAGCACGGATCGACAGGGGGGATAAGGCTGCCCGCGACAAGATGATCGAATCCAATCTGCGGCTGGTGGTAAAAATCGCCAAACGTTACATCAACCGCGGTCTCCCTTTCCTGGACCTGATCGAAGAGGGGAACATGGGGCTGATCAAGGCAGTGGAGCGGTTCAAGCTCTCCAAGGAATGCCGCTTCTCCACCTATGCCACATGGTGGATCAGGCAGTCCATCGAGCGTGCTTTGGTAAACCAGTCCCGGACCATCAGGCTGCCGGTCCATGTTTCCGACGACATCAACAAGATGCTGAGAATAACCCGGGAGCTTTTGCAGAAGATCAATCGAGAACCTTCCATCAAGGAAGTGGCCACCGCCATGGAGGTCAACTCGGCATATATCCGCAGGCTTATGGTGCTGCTGAAAAAGACCTATTCCATCGAGCGCCCCATGGGGGAAAACAACGATTACTTTCTCATTGATACCATAGAGGATACCTCCACCGTCTCGCCTGCCGAACTTTTGGAGGATGTGAACAGGTACGAAATGGTCTCCAAATGGTTTGACACCCTTTCCGACAATGAAAAGAAGATCCTCACCCTGCGTTTCGGCCTGGATGACAAAGACCCCCAGACCCTGGACACCATCGGCCGCAGTTTCGGAGTAACCCGGGAAAGAATCCGTCAGATCGAGGCAAAGTCGCTGGAAAAGTTGAGAAAGATAATGGAGGCAACGGAATTGGCGGCACGTTGCAGTGTACCCAGCAAATAAATTCTTTGGTTTTGAAGAAGAATGTCAAGGAGAAGGCATGGAAGAGTTGAAGAGTATCATCAGAGACATCCCGGATTTCCCCAAGAAAGGTATCATTTTCAAGGACATTACCACTCTGTTGTCCGATGCGGCGTCCTACCAGCGGATGATTGACCTCTTGTCCCACCGTTACATCGGCAAAAGAATCGACAAGGTGGTTGGAGTTGAGGCCAGAGGTTTCATAATCGGCGCAGCCCTGGCATATAAGCTGGGTGCCGGCATCGTGCTGGTGCGTAAGCCCGGTAAGCTTCCCTCGGAAACATTTAAAAAAACCTATGATCTTGAGTACGGCACCGATACCCTGGAAATGCACACTGATGCCATCAAGAAAGGGGAAAGGGTACTGATCGCCGATGACCTGCTAGCCACGGGGGGGACCATGTCGGCTGTGGTCGATATGGTCGATTCCATGGGGGGGGAGCTTGTTGAATGCTGCTTCATGGCAGAGCTCGAATTCCTTAACGCAGGACCAAACTGCCTGTCGAAAGAGTCTTTTCGCTGTTGAAGTTTTAGGCAATTCGCCTGCCGATCCATGTCTCTCTGTGGCACTGCAGGTTGACTTGTGTAGGATAAAGTACTTTGGGGGTAGCGGTCTCGCTACTCCCTTTTTATTTACAATGCAGATGTGTTGACCGGAGTCGCTGCAATTCAATCTTTGCCGATGATTGCCTCTTACTGCCGCGAATGAACAGGCAGCCTACCCCATCAATTCGTTACACCCTCACTCACAATTTTACAATTTCGTTACAGCAATAGAACAACTTTATTTTTTATTTAACACATGTTCATCTAAATTTGACTGAGATTTCAGATTGTTAGATTATGGGTGATGGTGTTGTATATTGGGTTATAGATTGGAGTTATTTTTGCAAAACACTTTTTTATAATAATAAAAAGATGGACAGGAGGCGAAACATGAAGCAGTCGAAAAGATGCCTGGTCTTAACCGCAACCGTCATAGCTCTTTGCGCCGGGACCAGCTTTGCCGCCCCGGAAGCAGTCACCCTCAAAGTGGCCCATTTTCTGCCGCCAGGTTCCACATTCCACCAGAAAAACCTCATTCCCTGGTGCGACAAGATCGGCAAGGAGTCAGGCGGCAGGCTCAAGTGTCAACTCTACTTCCATGCAGTTGGGAGGTTCACCTGCTCAACTTTTCGACCAGGCCCGTGACGGCATAGCCGACATCGTCTGGAGCTTGCCGACCTACCAGGCCGGTCGTTTCACAAAATCTGAGGTCTTCGAGCTGCCGTTCATGGCCAAAAGTTCCGAGCGAGCGAGCCAGGCCATGTGGGACTATGTTCAGAAAAATGCGATGGATGAGTTCAAGGGGGTGAAGCTGATCTTCACCCATGTGCATGACGGTTCGCAGCTCCATTTCGGCAGCAAGACCGTCAAGACATTGGAGGACCTGAAGGGATTGAAGGTACGTGCAGCCAGCCGCATCGGCACCAAGACTCTGGCTGCCTGGGTGCGATGCCGGTGCAGATGCCGGCGCCGGCAGTGCCTGAATCCATTGCCAAGGGGGTGGTGGACGGCGTCAGCATCCCATGGGAGGTAACCACTTCTCTGAAGCTGCAGGAAGTTTGCAAAACCCACACTGAGACAGCACCGAGCCAGGCCAAACATGCCAACTCAATCTTTGTCTTTGCCATGAACCAGTCCAAATACAACAGCTTGCCTGCCGACCTGAAAAAGGTCATCGACAACAACAGCGGTCGTGAGGTCTCCAGGTGGGTAGGTAAAATATGGGACGAGGGGGCGAGTGTATCCCGCAAGGTAGCCATGAACCGTAAGAATAAGATAAACATCCTCACCGATGCCGAATACAAGAGATGGACCAAGGCCACCGAGTCTGTCGATGATGAATGGATCAAGGAGGTTAGCGCAAAGGGGGCCAACGGCAAGGCGCTTCTGAAAGACGCCAAGGATCTGCTGAAAAAGTACCGGGATTAACAATCAGGCTGGAGAGTAAGCAGTCATGACGGATACCACCATAGACAGAACTGGTTATGGGGCGATGGCGGCGCCTTTTTTATTTGTCCTCCTCTGGAGCACCGGCTTCATTGGTGCAAAGTTCGGCCTTCCGTTCGCCGAGCCTTTCACCTTTCTTCTCTGGCGGTTCGGGTTCGTCACGCTGCTGCTTCTGGCCATGGCCCTGCTGATGCGGGCGCCTTGGCCTGCCGGCCCAGTTCAGTCACTACACATTGCCGTATCCGGCGTTCTGGTCAACGCCCTCTATATCGGTGGCGTGTTCTGCGCGATCTATCAGGGGGTGCCTGCCGGTATCGTATCTCTCATCGCCGGTTTGCAGCCGCTGTTCACCGCCGTTGTCGCTGCGCGAATACTGGGGGAGAAAGTGTACCCCAGGCAGTGGGTTGGTTTTGGCCTCGGTCTGGTGGGCGTAGTACAGGTGCTGATGGACAAGATTTCTTTTGCCGGGGGTAGCCCGCTGGGCCTATCCATGGCCATAATGGCCCTGTTTGGCATCACCGCGGGCACACTTTATCAGAAGCGCTACTGCGCCCACATGGATTTGCGGAGCGGCGGCGTAATCCAATTCGCTGCCTCAGCGCTGACAATGGCGCTCCTGGCGCCAACCTTTGAAACGATGCAGGTACGTTGGACCGGCACATTCATATTTGCCATGTCCTGGCTGGTGGTAGTGCTGTCGCTGGGGGCCATCCCCCTGCTCAATATCCTTATCCGGCGTGGCGAAGCCTCGCGGGTGGCTAGCCTGTTTTATCTCGTCCCGCCGGTTACCTCGTTGATGGCCTTCCTTTTCTTCGACGAACAGCTGGGCGTTACCGCCCTGGTGGGGATGTTCGTGACCGTAACCGGGGTCGCGTTGGCAATTAAGAGATAGATTCTTGCATTCGAGGCTTTTGCTACGTAGTCTCTTGAATTGTCTTGACTCCGGGGGTAAGATTTGTTAGAAATTCTTCTTTGGCTACGCTAGGCCAAATACTTCCATGTCCCCGTAGCTCAGCAGGATAGAGCACTTCCCTCCTAAGGAAGGGGTCGGACGTTCGAATCGTCTCGGGGACGCCAAAAACGCAAAGGGATTACGGTTTCGTAATTCCTTTTTTCTGCACAACCAGAACCAGAGGAGGAAACACATGAAGGTCATCCGCAGAGGGTTGTCTGTAAAACTTTTCTTGGCGCTGTCACTGTCTTCGGCCGCTTTTGCCGCTACCGCAGCCGTAAAGCCCGAGGTCGCCTTCAAACAGGCCTATCCTCAGGTAAAGGTGGACAGCTTTGAATCAACGGACATCAATGGACTGTATCAGGTGGTTACCGGCCAGAATGTGCTCTATTACCTGCCGGAGAAGGATTACGTCGTTCTCGGGGAAATATTTACCAAGGAAGGCAAAAGCCTGACGGCGGAGAAAAAGGGACAATTGGCGGCCAAGCTGGTGCAGAGCCTGCCGTTGGACAAGGCAGTGAAAATCGGCGAGGGAAAGAACGTTATCGTCGAGTTTACCGATCCTGACTGTCCATACTGCAGGAAAGCTTCAGAGTACCTCATGAAGAAGACGAATGTCACCCGCTATGTCTTCTTTACTCCACTGGCCCATCCTGCAGCCATCGCCAAGATCCAGTACATCCTCAATGCCGAAAACAAGGTGAAAGCCTATGACGAGATGATGCTGGGCCAGGAGATTCCTGCCAATGCCCCGGCAGTGAGCGACAAGGTCAAGGCCCTGGCCCAGGAACACATGGAACTGGCCAAAAAAATGGGGGTCCAGGGGACGCCGACCTTCTTTGTCAATGGCCAGCAGGTGTTGGTGCCGATACGAAAAAGATCGATCAATTGCTCAAGAACTAACTGTTAGAGTATGCATATTCGCCCGCAGTAGTTTTTTCAGTTTATCCGTATCGAGCCGAACTTGCCGTCATACCCCGGCTCGATACGGATATTTCCTTCTCTCACCCGGCTGATCGCGTCCGCAATCTGTCCGGAAGATGCGCCGGCAATTTCTTCCAGTCCCTTCTCCAACAGTATAGTCAATTCGTTCCCCAGTTTTTCCAGCATTTCAAAGTAAATCCGTTCAACCCGTTTGCTGCCGGCGCCGATTTTCAGCGTTTCGGCGATTAATTCCTGTAGCGGAATTACCGAATGAAAAGGCGGCGCCCCCGGCGGCCTGAACCCTTGCGGCCGGTCTGCCAGCTCCTCAACCCGGTGCAAAACCCCCACGGTAATCTTTTTGCCGCAGGCGGGGCAGCGAAAGCCGTGGGCAATGGTTTCCTGGGGCGTCAGGCGGATGCCGCAGCTGCGGTGTCCGTCGCTGTGGTATTTGCCTTTCTCCGGCAGGTATTCCACCGTTCCGCAAAGTCCTTTACCTGTTTTGATCGCTGCCATGATGCTGCCGTAGCTCAGGTCGGTATCAAAGATGGTCGCTTCCCTTCCCAATTTGGCGGGTGAATGGGCGTCTGAATTGGAGATGAGGCGCACCCCGTCCAGGGACGAGAGGCGCCAGTTCATTGCCGGGTCGGACGAGAGCCCCGTCTCCACGGCGTAGATATATGGAGTAAGCTCTTCGAAGCACTCTTCAACGGAACTGAAGGCGGAAGCAGCGCCAAGCACGGAAAAATGTGGCGTCCAGACATGGGCCGGCACCAGCATCGCCTCCGGCGAAACTTCCAGCACCATTTCCAGCAGCTTCTTTGCGTCAAGCTTTAGGATTGGGCGGCATCTGAGGTGATGGAGCCGATTTTTGCCAGCCGCTCCGTCAGTTTTACTGCCGAAGTGAAATCGGGGACAAAGATGAGGGCATGGACTTTTCTCGTTTTACCGGCTTTTGGGTAGACACAGCTGATCTCCCCGGAGAGGAGGAACTTGACCTGGGCGCGGCAGAAAGAGGGGACATTGACCGGAAGCAGTTCCTTTCTCAAGGCAAACAGTCGGCCTTCGTCCTCTTCCAGTTTTTCCTGCAGTTCTTTCAACCAAAGGGGATGGGTGAAATCTCCGCTGCCAATCACGGAAATCCCCTTCAGCTGACCCCACCGACAGAGGTTTTCCGGGTTCAGATTGCGGCTGCAGGCGATGGAATAGGGGGAGTGGATATGGAGATCGGCAAAAAGACGCACGCTTTGTCACCTTTTCAATTCAATAATTGCCATAACCGGACCGACCTTTATACTTATACCAGATTTCGTCCAACTGCCCTGCAACTAAGAAAGACCTTCATATGGACTGGCATTTACTCTCAATTGAAGAAGCATTCGCCAAGTTCGGCTCCTCTAAGAGCGGCATCAGCCTTGAGGAGGCCCGTAAGCGACTGGAACAATACGGGCGGAACCAGCTCAGGGAAAAACGGGCCAGGTCTCCCTTTGTCATGTTCATTGCCCAGTTCGGCGATTTCATGATCCTGGTCTTGATAGCTGCAGCCGTCATAGCCGGGATAATCGGCGATGCCGGGGATATGGCGCCGATCATTGCCATTGTCCTGCTAAATGCAATCATAGGTTTTGTGCAGGAATACCGTGCTGAACGGGCCATTGCCGCCCTGAAGAAGATGGCGGGCTTTACCGCTGAAGTCATCAGGGGAGGAGAGCCGCAGACGATGGCGGTGGAAGAGATCGTGCCGGGGGATGTGGTGCTTCTGAGAGCCGGTGACGTTGTCCCTGCCGATCTGCGGATTACTGAGGCCGCCCAGCTTAAACTGGATGAAGCTTCGCTTACGGGAGAGTCCTTTCCTGCCGAAAAAAATTCAAGCACCCTTGATGAAGCCTCTCTACCTTGGGAGAGAGAGTCAATATGGCCTATAAGGGGACCATCGTCTCCGCGGGCAGGGGCGTTGGACTGGCTGTTGCCACCGCCATGGAGACGGAGCTTGGCAAGATAGCTTCCATGATCCAGGCGGAAGGGGATACCAGGACGCCGCTGCAAAGGAAGCTGGCGGCTTTCGGTCGCCGTCTGGCCCTCTTGGTACTCTTCATCTGCGGCGTCATTTTTGCCATGGGCTACTTGCGGGGGGAATCCCCCCTGCTCATGTTCATGACCGCCATTTCCCTGGCCGTGGCGGTCATCCCCGAAGCGTTACCGGCAGTGGTGACCATCTCGCTGGCATTAGGCGCCAAAAAGATGGTCAGGCAGAAAGCGCTTATCCGGCGGCTGTCGGCAGTGGAGACCCTTGGCGCTGTTACCCATATCTGCACCGATAAAACAGGCACCCTGACCCGCAACCGAATGACCGTCACCCAGCTTTTTGCCGATGGACGGACTATTCCGGCGGCCACATCTGCACGGGATGCCGGGGGTGCCGGCAATTCCTCCCTTTTTCATCTTATGGCTGCAGCGGCCTTGTGCAACGATGCCAGGACTAACGGCGACACGCTGAGTGGTGATCCGACGGAGACTGCTCTCTATGTCCTGGCTGCTGAAAATGGCTTCGATCCGGTAAAGCTGGCGGCCCAGTTTCCACGCCTGGCGGAACTCCCCTTCGATGCCGATCGGAAGTGCATGACCACCATCCATGAAGGATCAGAAGGGGTCGTGTCGTACACCAAGGGGGGATTGGAGGCAATCCTCGCCAGGAGTTCGTCCATGCTTTCCGGTTCGACCATCGTCTCCCTTGACTCTGGTGCCGTTCACCCGGCAAATGAGGCTATGGCAGCTTCCGGTCAGCGGGTTCTGGCCGTGGCCATGCGGCGATGGGCATCCCTGCCTGAGGATATCTCGTCAGAGGCGATAGAAAAGGATCTGACCTTTCTCGCACTGGTGGGCATGGAGGACCCGCCCCGGGAGGAGGCTTTCGATGCAGTAGCCCAATGCAAGACGGCCGGGATAATTCCGGTAATGATAACCGGCGATCATCCGGCGACGGCGGCGGCCATTGCCAGGAGGTTGTCGATTCTCGATGGGGAAGGGGAGGTGATGACCGGCCCCCAGCTTGAGGCGCTGCCGCTCCATGAACTGGAGAAACGGGTGGAGGACATCCGTGTTTATGCAAGGGTGGCACCGGAGCAGAAGTTAAAAATCGTCCAGGCGCTCAAGGACCGTGGGAAATATGTGGCCATGACCGGGGACGGTGTCAACGATGCCCCTGCCTGAAAAGGGCCGATATCGGCGTCGCCATGGGGATTACCGGTACCGACGTTGCCAAGGAGGCAGCAGCTATGATCCTTCTGGACGACAACTTTGCCACCATCGTAAGAGCGGTCAGGGAAGGAAGGCGCATCTATGCCAACATCCTCAAGTTCATAATCTATTCCATCTCATCCAATTGCGGCACCCTGGTGCTCATTGCCCTTGCCCCGTTTGTCGGGTTGCCTTTGCCGCTCTTTCCCATTCAGATTTTATGGCTCAATCTGCTTTGCGACAGTTTTCCCGGTCTGGCCCTGGCCGTGGAGCCGGTAGAAAAGGATGCCATGGATCGGCCCCCCATCGATCCAGCCTCAGGGGTCTTTGCCGAAGGTCGAGGGTGGTTCATGGCCCGTTATGGCATTTTTATCGGCGGTCTCGCCCTGGGGCTGCAGGTTTATGCCCTGAAAGCTGGCTATTCCTGGCAGACCATGGTCTTCACCTTTCTCATCCTCAGCAGAATGGCCATGGCCCTTTCTGCACGGTCCCGGCAGTTGTCGCTTCTGCAACTGGGCATTTTCAGCAACAGGCAGCTGATCGGCGCCATACTCCTCGTTGTCATTCTGCATGCCTGTGTCGTCTGGATTCCTTCCATGAACCCTGTTTTTGCCACGGAGCCCCTGGACCTGAAGGAAATGGGGCTGGTGCTGGCCTTGTCAGTAGTTGTTCTGCTGGTGTCGGAGCTGGAAAAGGCTGTGCTGAGGAGAAAACGCCTGCCGTGACTTCGTCCGTTCGCTCGGTCGCCACAGCTGCGGACCTTGCACCGTCTCTCGATGTAACTGCCTGAATAGCCGTTTGCGCCAAAGAATGCTTCATTCAAGTACCGGCGGGTGTCCGCTCGCCGCTGTGGCTCTGTCACTCACTCTCGAAGCCACGGCAGGCTTTCGGCGGGGGGGGCTTACAGCAGGGCGTCGATGGCATCAAAATCAACATCCTGCTCGGCATTTGTCTTGATCCAGTTGAGCTTCTCTTCGTCTTCGGCGGTGATTTTGGCCACATCGGCAGAGAGGGTGGTGAAGACCTTGGCGGTGGTCTTGTCGACGCGGATATAGGGAATATTGCTGTCGTCCAGGATCTGTTGGCTGATCTTGGATACGGGCACATGGCCCGCTATGACCAGACCGGCGATCTTGGACTTGTAGGCGGGGATGTGATAGAGGGAGGCAAGGGTGACGATCAATTCGTCCCTGGAACTGGTCAGGATCATCAGGTCGAGTCCAGCAGACCGTCAATGACCCGCTGGGAAGAGGCTGCGCCCAGCTGGATATGATTGATGATGCGGGTTTTTTCATCCATATTGCCGTTGAGGGGGAGGTTGAGCAGCTTGCCGATATGCCCCAAAGTCGGGTTGGCCAGGACCGGAGAAAAGTTGAAGCCGCCGATCACCTGCAGGTGGTTGGGCTCCATGGCCTTCTGCAGGTAGCCGAGGACATGCTCCCTTTTCTTGCTCAACAGTTTGTTGACCAGAATTGCCCGCACATCGGCCTTTTCCCGCTCGTAAAGGGCCAGGTTCAGGTGTACCGCATCCACCACCTTGCCGATGCCGCTTTCGGTGACGATGACTACCGGCGCCTCTAGCATATTTGCCACCCGGGCATTGCTCAGGCCGATGACCGAACCGACGCCGCCGTGTCCGGCCCCTTCGATGATGAGAAAGTCGTATTTTGAATCAAGCTCTTCCACCGCATCTATTATGCAGTCCTCCAGGGACAGGTCGTTCAGCCTGCCGCTGAGATAGTCCTTGGTAAAATCCTTATGCAATGCCACCGGGGACATGAGGGCGATATCCTCCTCAAGGCCGAAGGCTCTGGCCATGAGCACCGCATCCATATCGACGATGAAATCTTCGTAAAGCTCGATCTTTGGGCCGATAGGCTTGATGAAGCCGACCTTTTTGTACTTCTTGCGCGCCAGGTGCATGAGAGAAACGCTCATGGTGGTCTTGCCGCAGTTCTGACCGGTGGCGCCGATGAATATCCTTTTAGCCATAACGTTTCTCCTTTTTACTCAGACAGGACAACCGGATGCACATTCAGGCTGCGGGGCACAGCCTTGCATACCAGCGGTCGAAGATGGTGATTTTCCCTTCACCGAACTTCTCCAGTGAAGCGCGAACTTCTTCCCTGGATTTCATCACCGTCACCGAATCGGGATTCTTGGAATAGAAGAGGTCGGCAAAGCAGATAATCTCCTCTTCCAGGGAGAGGGGCACCATATCCCTGGCCGGCAGGGGCAGTTTCTGGCGGCGGATGTCCTCCGCGGTGAGTCCGACGCCGATATGACGTTCGCATGCCATGGCATGGCGGGGCAAGCCCTCTGCTTCAAGGATCTCTCTGCCGGTGATGCCATGACATATATAGGCTGGCTGCCGAAACAGAACATCTTCGGCGCGTGGACCCGCGACACGCCTATATCATGCAGCAGTGCTGCTTCTTCAATTAATTTCAGGTCAATCGGTGTGCCAAGTCCTCCGGCAACCTCCAGGGCCTTGTCGGCGACCAGTCGGCTGTGCTTCAACACAATATCCAGAGCTGCTTCATTGGAAAAGTATTTTTTCAGCAGTGCTGCCCCATCCATATGTTTACCCCGCAACATTTTGAAGCTATTATATTGAGGCGTGCCTGCCTGTCAATGTATACAAGCAGGCGCAGTGATAATTATTGATTTAAGATGGAGTTGCCGGGTGACCATTGAAATAAGGGAAGCGGATATAAAAGTGGAGTTTTATCGGGCCTCGGGGCCTGGGGGGCAGCACCGCAATACTACCGATTCGGCGGTACGCATTCGCCATCTGCCCACGGGCATCGTGGTGCAGGCGTCCGAGAGCCGCTCCCAGTGGCAAAATCGTGAGCTGGCCATGTCTCGTCTGCAGCAGGCGCTTATCAAGCGGGAACGGAAAACAAAAAAAAGAATCGCCACCAAAACGCCTAAAAAGGCCAAAGAGCGGCGGCTCTCCGAGAAAAAAATTGTATCACAGAGAAAAAAGGAACGTGTTGTTCGCGATGATTAAGGAGGAAGTGTCCTGATGGATTTGATGGAAGGGATCTATTCGCGCCGCAGCGTGCGCAGCTACACCAATGAAGAGCCAACCAGGGATCAAGTGCTGGAAATAGTCAAAGCCGGCTCCTGGGCGCCTCGGGGCTCAACAACCAACCGTGGCGGTTTGTTATCGTCAGGAGCGTGGAAATAAGGCAGCAGCTGGCAGCCCTGACCCGTTACCGGCACATTATCAGCGGTGCACCGGTGGCCATTGCCGTCTTTTGCGACCGCACGGTCATGTATAACGATGTCAAGGACCACCAGGCCATGGGCGCCTGCCTGCAGAACATGCTCCTTGCCGCCCACGGGCTTGGGCTGGGGGCTGTCTGGCTTGGGGAAATCCTCAAGAGTGCAGCTGAGGTCGGTCGCCTGCTAGGTGTTTCTTCGGCAATGGAGCTGATGGCGGTGTTAGCCATCGGTTATCCTGCAGACACGGGTCAGCGTTCCATCCGCAAGGACGCGGAAGAACTGGTCCTCGCGGAGTTCTGATATAAGAAAAGGCGGGAAGGGGGAGTGTTTTTGTCAAATGCTCACAATTACCTTTCCGTGAATGTTTTGCAGCATGCATGGTCCTTATGGATAGTAACCTGAATATCGGGGGCGGAACATTCCAACGACTGATTGAACTTGCAGCTGTCCACCTTGCAGGCGCCCACGCCGCCGGTAATTTCCGACACACCCGCTTTCTGTGATGAATTGGTAAATGTATCGCAAGTGGGGTGAGAGTCCCCCACCGTTATTGCCATGGCATGACAGGTTTTCTGGTTGTTGTAGGCGCAGTCGGTAACGTCACAGACTTTAATCTTCGGCATTGCCTGAGCCATATTTTTCCTCCTTATGCACCCCTTCCCACTAAAAAGTCTGGCATAGTTCCAGGCGATGTCAAACCGGGGAGTTTGTGAGTGAGTAGAAAGAGTAGGGCTCATTAATTGAAGAAGGTGAATCAACTTTCAGATGTGGAGCCGGGCACCATAGATCCCATATGCGCGGGAAAAATAAAGTATCCTTTTGTTCTCAAAAATGCTACAAGTGAAGCAAAAAAGAGAACAGGCGGCTTTTATGGCTGATCAAGGTATTGCGGAAACACTTTTTGGCGCATATCGGCGCAGGGCGCTGACTTTGCTGCTTTTGCGCCCGGACAAGTCCTTCTACGTCAGAGAAATTTCCCGCCTTTCCAGTATCCCCGCAGGATCTCTTCATCGGGAACTGAAGACCCTTGCACAGGCGGGTTTCCTGCTTCGGGAGAGCGTGGGCAATCAGGTCAGGTATCAGGCAAACCGTGACTGTCCCATTTACGAAGAACTTGCTTCCATATTCCGCAAGACATCCGGCCTGGCTGATGTTTTGCGGGACGCACTGCTGCCGCTCGGGAATGCAGCCGAGGTTGCCTTCATCTTTGGCTCCGTAGCGCAGGGGAAAGAGACCGCAGCAAGTGATGTGGATCTTTTTATCATTGGTTCTGCGTCATTTGTCTCCGTCGTGCAGGCGCTTTCCAAAGTACATGAGCGCCTGGGGAGAGAAGTAAATCCGGTGGTAGTCACTGTTGACGATTTACGCAAAAGGCTCCGGGAAAAGGACCATTTTCTCCAGACAATTCTCGATAAGCCGAAGATTTTTGTTGTAGGAGACGTTCATGACCTTGGACAATTTGCTGAAAATCGGGCAGCTAAAGCCGCACGAAACAAGTAAGGAAGAGGTCAACGGTGATACAATCGTTGACCAGAAGCACAGCAACATCGGGAAGAAGTGTTGAAAATAAGTTATGACCCTTGATGAACCCTACATTTAAGGGGCTGACCATCCTCTTTGAATCGCCTTGAATCTCTTAGTTTTTGATGAGAAGAGATCTGTCCTGGATTTGTGAATGTGACTAAATTCGTCGTCATAGGAGAATATATTGGGCCTTCCAAGAACTTTCGTAGGATTCAGTAGCACTGACATTCACTATTACCGACTGATGCTTGCCTGGAAAGCTCGTGAGCATATCGATTTTAATTTTGTCGATTGCCAGCTTTCTTCCGAGATCAACTCTGAAGATGAAGCATACATCAAGCGTAAATGCCGAGAACGGATCAACATGGCTGGCAAGTATGTGATGTTGATTGGTGCGGATACTCGTTACAAATATAAGTACGTGCGATGGGAGGCAGAGGTAGCTATCGAGAAAGAATGTACGATTATCGGTGTCAATCTTGATGGGAGCCGTCAGATTGTCGAAACGACTTGCCCGCCAATAATACGTGATGTTGGTGCTATCGTTGTCCCATATTCTCCAAAAATAATTGCATATGCATTGGAGAAATGCCAGATGAAGGAATCAGGGAATTATTATTATAAAGATGAAGTCTATCAAAAACTTGGATATTGAATTCTAATCATGCTCTCCGCTACTTCCATTTTCATAAGCTATCGCAGACAAGACACTTATGGTCATACAGGTCGTCTCTATGATCGTCTAATCCAACGGTTTGACGCTGAAGATATCTTTTACGATCAGTCCGGAATTGAGGCTGGTGATGACTTTCCGGAGGCAATACAAAACGCACTTGATTCGGCGCAGGTAATACTAATTGTGGTCGGGCCGGACTGGCTGTTAACAGAAAACCGTAAGCGGCTAGATGACCCGAGAGACTTTGTACGGCGTGAAGTCTTGTCTGCACTTAAAAGAAAAGCGCTCGAAAGCAAGAACAAACCGCTCGTTGTCCCTGTTCTAGTGGGTGGCGCCGGACAGTTGGCAGAGGACGATCTTCCCGATGATCTCCGCGAACTTGCCATTATCCAGTCACATTTGCTCCCAACCAATCTCGCAGACTACAACCTTCAAATCGAAGAACTATGTAAAATAGTAGGGAAGCATAGTCGTAGCTGGACGGCAAAACTTTCTCAATGGTTGCTCAATTGCCTCTCCGACAAAAATCTCTCCTCAGCTAATTTCAGCCAAGACCTCACCGTATTACGCCCTGAGAGCCACTATATTCAACGAGCCTCAGCTAATGAAGCATTGGATTTCTGGTGGAGCGAATGGCAGGAGCATAACCGTCCTTTTGTGCTTCTCGGCGAAGAAGGAGACGGAAAAACCTGGGCTGTTTCATCATGGATAGCAAAGACTATTTCTTTGACTGGTGGCCAGTTACCAGTGGTGTTCATCTCAGCAACAAAGGTATCTAAAGCGGCAGGCTTCATCACCGAGATGGCTGATGCCATGGCAAAAGCCAATGATTCCATTTCAGCCATTGAATGGGAAATTCGTCTGAAATTATTTCTGACCAGCAAAGTAAACAATCTCCCTCAGATAGTATTGGTTGTGGATGGTCTGAATGAACGCCCGTCACTTGAATGGCGTGATCTTTTCGATAATTACCTTATTTCACAATTCCGGAAAAGCATTGCTCTAATAGTCACTTGCCGCAACGGCTATTGGAATTATCATTTGGAGAATGAATATAAGGAAAGTGTGTCGGTTTGGCAGTTGTCGCCCTTCAATGACGAAGAGCTTGATCATGCACTGACACGCCATCACCTTACGAGAGCCTCGTTTAGTGACCGTGTTCTTAAGCTGGTTGCCAAGCCGCGTTATTTTGACATGGCGGTGCGCCTCAAGGACCAGCTTGAAGAATCCGGTGATGACGTAACAATAGACCGGCTGATTTATGAAGATTGGCGAGACAGGCTCAGGCGTAAACGCTCACCTGATGTAAGGATATCCCATACGGACTTCCTTGCGCTGATTACTGAAGTTGTTAAGGAGTACGGTCAACGTGTCAATACCGGACAGCTTGCGCAAACATTGTCGGTATATGGAAAACAGGCAGAAATCAGGGCTGAGCTTGTTTCCTCAGGCATTCTCAGGGATGTGGGCGGAGGTAAGTTCGAAGTAGCGCCAAACTCCTTGATTCTGGGGCTTGGGCTTTTGCTCGCCAATGAAATCGAAAAGAGCGGCAAGGGTGACATTCTTGAAGTTGAGGAAATAATTGCTGAACGGTTAGGTCCACATCCGGATAGTGATCGGTTGGTGCAAATATGCGCCATGGCCTTATATCATGCCCTGTTGACTGATAGTTATCCGGATGAGTGCAGTATCGCCTTGTTCCGGAAATGGATATCAGGCCGCAATCTTGACGAGGCTGATTCAGAACGGGTCAGCGCCTATTTCCCTTTAAAGCCTCACGTCTATTTTCATGTTATGGAAGACCTTTGGGGAACTTTCGGCGACTATCGAGAGGTCGAAGATCATCTGATGAATGCCATGTTGCAAACGCACAATTTTGACCATGTCAAAGAAGAAATGGTGGCGACATTTGAGCGCTGGCTCGGATTTGTCCATCCGCTTGGGTATCGTGGCTTGTTTGAACGTGACGAATCAAAAAAAGAAGATTTGATTAAAAAGGTTGAGGAACGTCTTGGACAGCAAGTCGAGTTAGGTGGCAAGGAGCTTTTCGGCCACCGCATTGAAATCGTTGCTGACCAGAGACTGCTTCAACTTGCCAATGTAGCTGAATCCGTCATTTCTCACTTTGACCGTGCGCCTTTTGTGCTGGCACTATGTAACGGCTCTGTTGCCACGGCTGTAATGGGTGGATCAAACGTTGATTATAGATGGATAGTACGTACTGCACCAAGTAATGTCCAAACTGCCCTGTTGACGAAGGCAAGCGAGTTAATGGCAACAAATCAGAGCCTTGCATTACGCGCAGCTGATTACTTGCTTTTTTGGATATGTAGTGAAGACTCAATAGCTCTTCGTGAAGACATACCAGAAGAGTTATCATTCCGGTCAAGGTACAAAAAGCTCCGGGAAGAAGACGGATGCGACTTCTCTATCAATCTTTGGAGTGAAGAGAATTACCTTGATTACCTACAGCGAACTAAATTGTCTTCGATAAACATTGCTGAGAATCTAGCAGATGTCGCCATAAATCCGGACTGTACAATGCCGGAAGAGTTTTCAGTAAAATTTGATTCCGCAATCCATCAGATTGAATACAAAGCCAACGAACATCGCTCACAGACACGAGAGGATATTGCAATTGAGCATATGGAGCCGGCTTTATGCGCATACAAGGCAGAGCGATACGCTGAACTATTTAGGAAGCTGACCACGCAATTAAATGGCCAAAACTTTTTATCTTGCCTTCTTTTGGCGGGTAAGCTCTATAAACAATTACCGGTCTTGACTGAACTGGAGCGTGAGTCGATTATCGAAGCTTGGCGAATGACGTTAGCCAATACGGATAAGGAAGCCCACAGTGCTGAATTGACGCTATTCCCAATGGTAGTTTTCGACAGATCTTCCGATGAGCAATTCCTATTGCTTCAAGAGCGAGGAGGGAAGACCGGATACATCTCCAGGACGCAGGCACGTTACCGGGAGATAACCGCCACCTGTCTCAACTTGGTTTTAAATACGTTGAATGGGTACGATGGATCAAACCCTGAAACATGCTATGCCGTACTTGATTATTTGATAAAAACATTGAGCACGATGGATCACCTGTTGAGGGAAAGATTGCTGAACTTGCTACAGGGTGACAATTCAATAATTCGCTATTTATGTCTTGAGATAATTTATAACACTAACGACCATGTAGCAGCGAATGCAGTGCTTGAGAGCGCATGGAAGATAGATAGTGGTAATTGTGATTACGAGAATGACTGGGGAAGTATTCTGCTTGCACATTTTGCAAAGCACATTTCATTTGAAGAGATAGCCGACAGGATTTCATTAAGGTGGTTGGGCTATGCCGTAAAACAGCGAGGTAACCGCCCAGAAGAGGTTGCTGAATATGCTCTGCGGCTGCATATTATTTGGACTCGAATCGCAATGCAAACGGAGAGAGATGAAGCAGTCCTCCGGCATCTTAAAATTAGTATCTGTCAGAACCGAAATGATATTGACGAAGAAATTAACATCGATCTCAATGAGAATTTCGGTCTAAAATGGACTAAATTTACTTGGGGGGGAACATCAGGTGCGATTCGCAAGCCGTTTGATGAAGGCATGGCAAATGCCAGGTTGGAGAAGATTTATAATCAGGTAACGGAGGTTTTGAAGGCTGAAAAGAAGCGGGGGAACCACTGGATTGATACGTCATTCTCAAACGGGAATCTTGATGCCGTAGTTGCAAGCGGTATCACTTATTGGCGAGAGTGGATTAAACCTGTGATGGATGGCACTATCGAAGGTCGGCGTTTACTGGCCTTTTGCCAAGGGCTTTATGAAAGCCTATGCGCAACACTTCTGAATCTCGAACCGGAAACCGGCGTAAAACTTTTCAACACTATCATGAAGTACAAAACCACCCGTATTGTTGATTCCTACACAGACATTCAACACATTCTCTTTTCATTGTTTGAAGCGCAGGAATCCCCATCGGTAATCGGCTTATGGAACGAGTATCTTAACAGCTGCGACTCGGACAAAGACCTGTCGGAAATAGCCTATCTTGCGCAGACCTGCGGCAAAAACGAATGGATAGACTTGTCTATTCAGTTCTGGTTATCGTCGGAACGTGACTACGACATAGCGCGCGGTCTCAGGCTGCTCGGGTTCTCAAACGAAGAAAAACATGCTGAGCAATTGAATGCATGGATTGCTGACCACGGACGTTCATGGCTGATGGATGTGGCAAAAACGGCGCAAGCAAGCAGTAAACGGAACTCTTGGGCGAGAATTTGGATTGAGCGATTTGTTGCCGATGAAAATCGAGTGAAGTCCTGGGCATCTTTCAGACTGTTTCTGCGCTGTGCTGATAAGCGATTCTGGATATGGGACAATGATCTTATTAAGACTGACACCTTAACCCTATGGAAAAGGGACGCATATAGAGCTAACATCGGGACAATATTGGATGCTGTTAAGGAGAATGAAAAGAAGTTGAAAGACAAATTCATTGGTCATGATGTAAAGGAAAATCAACTTTGGCCTTGGATGAAGAGATACGGTTCTTGACTAAGGCAATTATAGACAAAGGAGTAGTAATGTCCCCCCTATGTTTTATCCTCATGCCCTTCGGCAAAAAAGATGCCACCGGTCGAGAGATTGATTTTGACGCGGTGTATGAGCAGTTAATCGTCCCGGCGGTGCATGATGCTGGTATGGAGCCGTTGCGGGCCGACGAGGAGAAAACCGGTGGCATCATCCACAAGCCGATGTTCGAGCGGCTGATCCTCTGTGAATATGCAGTTGCCGATTTAACTGCGGCCAATGCCAACGTCTTCTACGAGCTGGGTGTGCGTCATGCCGCCAAGCCGCATACTACGGTGCTGATGTTCGCCGAAGGAAGCGGGCAAATACCCTTTGACGTGGCCCAACTTAGGGCAATCCCCTACGCAGTATCTGCAGACGGTCAACCGTCCGATGTTGCCAAGTTCCAGACGCTGCTGACCAAACGTCTAGTTGATGCCCGTAAACCGACTCATGACAGCCTATCTATCAATTACTTGAAGATTACCCGGATATTGATCACACCAAGACCGACACGTTTCGTGACAGGGTCGAATACTCTAAGACCATGAAGGAGCATCTTGCCCAGGCCCGCAAAGCAGGGCTGGACGCATTGAAAACGTTGGAAGGCGATATTAAGAAAATTGACGACTGTGAAGCCGGAGTGGTGATTGATCTTTTCCTGTCCTACCGGGCAGTAAAAGGTTGGGACGAGATGATCTCCCTGGTGCCGAAGATGTCGCCGGTGTTGATGACGACAGTTATGGTGCAGGAACAACTAGGATTTGCCCTGAATCGCGCCGGAAGAGGTGAAGATGCAGAGCGGGTACTCCAGGAACTGATCGCCCGACGTGGGCCGTCCAGCGAAACCTACGGCATCCTCGGGCGAGTATACAAGGATCGCTGGGAGACAGCCCGAGTGGCAGGCAGCGTCATGCTTGCCAAAGGCTGCTGATCAAGGCCATTGACGCCTATTTGAAGGGATTCGGAGCCGACTGGCGAGATGCCTATCCTGGGATCAATGCCGTGACCCTTATGGAGCTGAAAGATCCGCCAGATCCCCGTCGCCTGGAGATCCTGCCGGTAGTGACATATGCCGTCAAACAGCGCGTCCAACGTGGCACTCAGGACTATTGGGACTTTGCTACACTCCTTGAACTGGCAGTGCTGGCAAAGGACGAAGTCAGCGCGACGGAGAACCTGGCCAGTGCTCTTGCTGCAGTTCGCGAATCGTGGGAGCCTGAGACCACACTGCGTAATCTGCGTCTTATCCAGGAAGCGCGTGAGCGGCGATGTGAAAATGATTTTTCTTTGTTTACGGAAATTGAATCAGAGCTAAAGCAGAAGGCAGGACTTGCCTGACAATTAAGTGGGAGGACATGTTGTCGGTAAAATGAAAGAAAATGAAACAGGGTCTCCAAAATCCATTTTTCTTTCACCCTTCACGCGTCGTCTTCTGCTCGACAAGGGAGATGCTGTAGGGTCAACCCTTGACACGGGACCAGGCCGGTAATTAGGTAGGACATGAGCCGTCGACACATACTCAGGCCACTTGATCCAAACCTCCGCCACCCACTTCGCATCATTTACTCCATTCAGACACCAAGCTCAATGTCTGGGTGGTCAAGGTCGGCCACCTGCGCCAGGTCTACCGGGTCTGAATCGGCTCCACCGCTCGTTGATTCCCTGCTCACGCAAGCAGCCACCTACCAACTCACGCGACGACGCGAAGGCTCGACGGGATTCTGCTAATCCTGTATGAAATCTTAAAGTCCATGAAGCGTGGCGTCATCCTTTCCCAGCCTGAAAAATCGTTTGAAATGTTATAAGGAAATGGTATTGTTTCTGGTACTTAATCAAGTACTAAAAGGATGCCAACATGAATACCGTACCTGCCCAGGAAATCAAAAGACGCGGGATCGCCGCGGTTGATGATCTCATCGCCAAGGGTGATCTCCACGTCATCAGGAACAACCAGCCCCAGTACGTGGTGCTTTCCGAGGAACGTTATCAGGAGCTTCTTGTCGCAGAGCAGGAGGCCCACTACGCACGGGTGAGGGAGTCGCTTCAGGACCTGAAGGAAGGCCGGGTCAAGCGCGGCACCGCAGACGACCTGATCGAAGAGCTGAAGCTGGAAGCTAGATCGTGTATACCCTTGTCTGGACGGCCTCCTTTACCCGCTCCGCCGAAAAATTTATGGAGCACCACCGCGACCTGCGTCAGAAGTTCGCCTTCGTCCTGCGCGACCTTGAGCGTGATCCGTTCCAGCCGCACCTGAAGTTCCATAGCCTGACCGGCAAGCTGAAAGGAATGCAGGCAGTAAGCATTACCCATAGCTACCGCATTACCCTCACGGTTCTCGTTACGGAAAAGGAGATCATCCTCCTCGACATCGGCAGTCATGATCAGGTCTACCGATAGCATTCCCCTTTAACACCCGAAACAAAACCATGCGATGTCAGGATCATCACAGGCCTTGCATTTGTGTATTTGCAGCTTCCTGAAAGAGGCACCGGGTCAAAAGGGGCACCGATCAGCTTTGTATCCTGCGATCTAAAGGGCAGGCAAGGGAGAACAGCGCCATTCAAGCTCTTCTCAATAAGCTCAATCTTCGAAGCAGGATGAATCAAGCAGGCGGGAGCTGTGGATGATGCGCAGAATATAAACTGTCTTTCCGGCAATACGGAAGATGGTGCGGTAGGCGCCATAAAGCAGTTGGCGATAGGCTGTACCAAGTTGCTCGTTTTCCGGGATCAGCGGGCAGCGCTCGGGAAGTTGTTCAAGCGTGGTGATCTGTTCCTCAACGCCTATAATGAAGGCATTGGCGTTCTCCGGGCTGTCATCGGCGATGTAGATCCAGATTTCCTCCACATCGCGCTCGGCTGCCGGAGTGATTTGGACGTTATATTTTACGCGCATTCTTGAACTCTTCAAAGAACGCGCGGGCCGAGCGAGTCTTACCATCCGACACCTGTGCCTCCGCCTCGGACAGCAAGCGGGCGAGGTTCATCGCCTTAAGCTGCTTTTCGTAGACCTTGGCGTCGATGATTACAGAATCGGCCCTGCCGTTGACAGTCAGCACCACGGGACGCCCTGACTGGTGAACATGATCAAGAATTTCCCGAGTATGCCGTTTCAGATCGGTAACCGAGCGTATGTCTTCTGCCAGACTTATGGACATGGGATACCTCACCCTATTTAGTGCATTATTTTGCATCATATTAGATGCCAAATGATTGCCTGTCAAACCCATTTTTCAGGGAATCATGACCTTTCCTCTGGACAAACCTTGCCCAAATGGCAATCGCCGAAAACAAAACCATTACAAAGCGCTAAAAGCTGGTATTATGGCAAAACTTCGCGGGTACCCGATAGGGAATGCCCTCTAGATATTGTGATGGAAGGCACTTAATGGCAAAAGGCATATTTAAAGCATCATTCAACCGAAGGCATTGGTTTCTCCTGGTGATGGCCGGGCTAACACTCTCCGCATGCTCCACAACACCGTCTCCCTGGCGGGACGACGCCGTTAACGCCTTACATGCTGCCCGCCAGGAAAGTGCCGACAAGCACCTGCCCACTGAATTCGAGAGTGTCCATATCGCCTTTTCCCAGGCCGAACTCCTGTTGCAGCAGGGAAAGGATGAAGAGGCCGACCGGTTTTACCAGCTGACCGTCATCAAGGGGAGGATGCTGCATAAAAATGTCATTGCAAAAACTGCCCAGCTTCTCCATGGGGCTGGCGAAGCAAACAGGGCTTCCCTGGAACGGGCGCGGGAGCGTGCAATTCTGCAAGCCAAAGAACAGGCGGCCCTGGCAAACGAAGAGATCCTTTCCCTTCGCCCGGCCGAGGCAGCTGCCAGGCCGGCAGGCTCGCAGGAAAAGGCCAATCGCAAGGGGGCCAGACCGACCCTTTATCTTACCTTCGATGACGGGCCCTCGCCGCTCACCCTCCCCATCGCCCGTTATCTCAAGTCTGAAGGAATTAACGCCACTTTTTTTGCCGTGGGGAGGAATATCAAGGGACACGAACAGCTTGTGAAAGATACCGTCGGCAATGGCCATACGGTCGCCAACCATACCTTTACCCATGACGCCAGACGCTTAACCGCCGGCCCATCGGCTCTCAACGGCGAAATTGCAAGAACAGCGGCACTCCTGGACCAGCTTGGAGGAGACGGGCTTTTGGTCCGCATTCCGTACGGGTCGAACACCATCCGGCGCCGAATCTCCCAAATCAGCAATCCGTCAGTACAGATTGTCGATTGGGATGTTGACAGCAACGATACCAGGCCGGAAGGGCTGGGCAATCATGCATTCATTGCCAGAAGCGTGCTGAACCAGTTGAAGAACCGGCACCGGGAAAATATCGTCATACTGTTCCACGACGGAGCGGGGCACCAGGAAACCCTGGCGGCGCTGAAGGAACTGGTGCCGAGCTCAAGCGGGAAGGGTACCGCTTTGCCGGGCTTTCCAGGGGATCGCAGGTCGCCTGGGTGAGGAAACCGCAAGGGACAGGGCTGGTTGCGGCTACAAAGAGCGACAGGCGGCCGAAGGTGCGGTTGTAATAAGGAGTATGGAGAACCCATGAAGGATTTGCTGATCTCCCTGCAGGCGCTTTTCCCAACCGACTGCATGAACATATTTATGTGGTGGGGGGGAGTGTCCGTGACTTCCTGCTGGGCAAGGAAAGCGAAGATATCGACCTGGTGGCGGCGCTTGCCGATGAAACGCTCCGTAGCTGCGGGTTTTACCCGGTCACGGGCAAGACGACTGTCCCCATCTGGTTCCAGTGCCACCCTGAATTGGGGAAGATCGAGATCATTCAGCTCAGGGAAGAGTCCCTCATTGAGGACCTGCGCCGCCGTGACTTCACCATCAACGCCATTGCCATGCATCTTTCCGGTATGCTATACGATCCCCTTGACGGGAGCCGACACCTGCGCGAAGGTCTTTTGCAGGCCTGTACCGACAATACTTTTACCGACGATCCCTTGAGGATCTTCAGGGCCTTTCGCTTCGAGGCGGACGGCTGGCGGATGACACCGGCAACCGAGGCGCTGATCCGGGGTAGGGACTGGCCTGCCAGGCTCGGCCATATTCCGGTGGAACGATTCAGCCGGGAAATGCTCAAGGCCCTCGGCGGCAAGGAGCCGGGGATATTCTTCCAGCGGATGCTGGATTTCGGTGTGGGCAAGGAGTGGCTGCCCGAGCTGTTCCTTATGACGGAAATCCCGGCCGGCCCCCTGGAGCATCATCCCGAGGGAGACCTGTTCACCCACTCTCTGCAGGTGCTGCAACGGACCGCAGCCGTGACCGGCGACCCGCTGGCCCGTTTCTGTGCTTTTTTTCACGATATCGGCAAGCTGGCCACCGATCCTGACCTGTATCCCAGGCATCATGGCCATGAAGAGGCAGGATTCCATATGGGGCACCGTCTGGGCAGGCGTCTGTGTCTGCCTGCCAGTTACATGAAGGCCCTTTCCTGGACAAGCCGGCTCCATATGCATCTGAACAAATGGGCTGAGCTGCGCTCTTCTACCAGGATCAGGAGCGCAGAGCAGGCCGTCAAGGCGGGCATTGCCTGGATCTTGCCGGTGATCGCCCGTGCCGACAAGCCGGAGAACACCATACCCCCCGGTTGGGAAACAGCGGTGAAAGTTGCCGCCATGACTACGGCGGAACTGGGGATCGAGATAGAGCGGCTTTGTGCCATGCCGGCAGAAAAGCGTGCCGACTTCATTTTGCAAAAGCGGGTGGAGATGCTGAGGATGCTGGAAGGGAAAAAATGCCCATGATTGCCCTGGCAGCATTATTTTGTTATGCTGCCCCGTAACCTGTAAACATCGTAAAGGAGGAGGTATCATGGCAAACTTGACCGTCGTGGCAAAGGTCGTGGCAAAAAAGGAATCCATCGAGGCATTGAAGGCGGAGCTGATCAAACTGATCCCACCCACCCGGAAAGAGGAAGGATGCATCGAGTACCGGCTGCACCAGGATAACCATGACCCGGCAGTCTTTATTTTCTACGAAAACTGGCAGAACAAGGATGCCCTGGACCGGCACATGGCATCACCTCATTTCACCGCCTATGTAAAGGCTACCGAACCCTTGATGGCGGATAAAGCCGTGAATCTCCTGACCGGCGTAGAATAAAACCCATCGACTGCGGTTGCAGACCCAGGCAACCTCTGGAATTTTTTTTAACTTTTATTTTTATTAGCTTGACTCCGTACAAACAATGCTGTTATGGTGCCTTTGGTCCGGAATATGCCGGATAATATCAAGCAGTAAAGAAATCGGAGAAAAGTAACGAATGGTAAACGGAACAGTAAAATGGTTTAATGACAGCAAAGGTTTTGGATTTCTCGAGCAGGAAAACGGCGAAGACGTATTTTGCCACTTTTCCGCCATCAGCGGCGAAGGATTCAAATCCCTTGCTGAGGGGGATAGGGTTCAGTTTGAGGTCACCAAGGGTCCGAAAGGCTTCAGGCCGCGAATGTAACCAGAATTTGAAGCAAGTAGTACTTCGTTAACGCAGAAAAAGCCTCGGAGAAATCCGCGGCTTTTTTTTTTGAAAAAAGGATCTTATGAATTTTCAGTTATTTAATTTTCACCCACTTATCTCGGCCGCAGTGAAGGAAGCAGGCTATGTGACGCCGACACCGATTCAGACCCAGGCAATTCCTCCTGTTATGGATGGAAAGGATGTCATGGGCCTGGCCCAGACCGGCACCGGGAAAACAGCCGCGTTTGTTCTGCCAATCCTGCAAAGGCTGATGGAGGGACCGAGGGGCAGGGTGCGCGCCCTGATTATCGCGCCGACCAGGGAACTGGCCGAGCAGATTCACGAGGCCATTACGGTGCTCGGACAGCAGACTCGACTTAAAAGCGCCACCGTCTATGGCGGCGTTAACATCAATCCGCAGATACAGAAGCTGAGAAACGGCGTCGAAATTGTCGTTGCCTGTCCGGGACGCCTCCTGGACCACATGGGCCAAAGGACCATCGATTTATCCCATCTTGAAGTGCTGGTTCTGGATGAGCCGACCAGATGTTCGACATGGGATTTCTTCCCGACATCCGCCGCATCCTCGGACAATTGCCGAAAAAGCGCCAGACGTTGCTCTTTTCAGCAACCATGCCTCCGGATATCAAACGCCTGGCCGGGGAAATCCTCCACAACCCGGTGACGGTGCAGGTGGGATCCACTGCTCCGCCGGTTACGGTAAATCATGCCATTTATCCGGTTTCCCAACACCTCAAGACCCCTCTGCTCCTGGAACTGCTGCGCCACACCGACAAGCAGTCGGTGCTGGTTTTCACCAAAACGAAACACCGCGCCAAGCGTGTCGGCGAGCAGCTGGAAAAAGCCGGTTACCGGGCCGCATCGCTCCAGGGAAATCTTTCCCAGAACAGGCGCCAGGCCGCATTGGATGGCTTTCGTGACGGCTCGTTCCAGATCCTGGTAGCAACCGATATCGCAGCCCGTGGCATTGACGTGACACAGATATCCCACGTGGTGAATTACGACATTACCGATAAGGCTGAGACCTACATCCATCGCATCGGCCGTACCGGTCGTGCATCAAGAAGCGGCGACGCCTTTACCCTGGTAACTGCCGAGGATACGGCAATGGTGCGCACCATCGAGAAGGCACTTGGCGCCCCTTTGGAGCGGCGCACGGTCGAGGGCTTTGATTACAATGTCCCGGCGCCGCACCGCGACGCTGAATTCGCACGCCCCCCGAGAACGCCCCAAGTCCGCAAGCAGCCCAAGGCAAAGCCGGCCGCAAATAAAAGCGCGGCTCCTGCCAAAGGCGGCCAGCCTGCAAAACAGGTGGCAGCGGGCCATCCGGGTAAGGAAGCTCGCCCTGGTGCTTCACGGCCACGGGTACATCGCTCGCGGCGCGCCCAGTGACGTAGCTCTTGTTGAATTCCCCATTACGTGATATTTTCCCACCAATGAAAATCACCCTGTTGACCCATTTCAAGGAATTCGACAAGCGCTCCAATACCGGCCGTCTGGTGTTGGAAATCATGGGGGATGCGGCCGAGCAGGTGCGCTGGGACCGCATGAATCCCCCTGCCGGGCTGGTGGAAGAGATCGAGGCCGGCGGGGTGGCGCTTGTCTATCCCGGACCCGCGGACGAAAACGAAGAAAGCAACGGCAATCTGTCGCACATCACCCGCTTTATCCTCATCGACGGCACCTGGCACGAGGCCCGCAAGATTCACCAGCGCAGCCCCTATCTGCGAAAGGCCCACCGGGTCAGCCTCAAGCCGGCCGGCATGTCCCGCTACAACCTGCGAAAAAACCAGAAAGAGGCCTGCCTGTGTACGGCCGAATGCGTTATCGAGATACTGCGGAACACGGGGCGGATCGAGCAGGCCGAGCAGGCCGAGCAGCTGCAGGAGCGCTTTCTCTCTTTCATCAGGCCGCCGGGTGCCATGCGCGGCGCGGCGGTTGGGCAGTAGCACCTGAAACTGCATTTCACCCGGAGCAACACAAGGAGCCGATCGGATAATGGCCTTACCATCCACCATCTACCGTGCAAACATTCAACTGACCGATGTGGACCGCAGCACCTATGAAGCGCTGCAGGCGACCATTGCCCGGCACCCTTCGGAGACGGCGGAGCGGCTGGTGCTGCGTCTTTTGGCCTATTCCATCTGCTATGCGCCGAACTGGCCTTTACCAAAGGAGTCGGCGCCGGAGACGAGCCCGATCTGTGGGTCAAGGGGGGCGATGGCCGGGTTACGCTCTGGGTCGAGGTGGGAACACCGGAGCCGGAACGCCTGCTCAAGGCGGCCCGTCATGCGGGCAGGGTAGTGCTTGTGGCGGGCGCCCAGAATCGGAGCCGCTGGGAGGACCAGCACCTGGCCCGGCTTGCCGCCATGCCGAACCTTTCAGTCGTCGGCGTTGATTTCAACTTTGTAAGGGAACTGGCTGACGGCCTGGAGCGGTCAATCGCCTGGGAAGTTACCATCACCGGTGGCACTATCTATGTAACCACTTCCGGCAAGACTCTGGAAGCTCCACTGGAACTGCTGGCCGGTCTCCCATTGAGCGAAGCATAGAGTGCACGCTTGACAGGCGGACATATAGTAATCAATTTTATCAGCAAACCTAGAAAAGGAAGGAGCACAAAATGGACGACTTCAATGTGAAATACCCACGCACCGCCGATCAGGTTGCCATCGCCCAGAACACCCTTATCAGGCAGGTCTACGCCTGGATGGGTGGCGGACTTCTGGTCACTGCAATTCTGGCCATGGTCACCATTTCTTCACCGGTTATGCTCAATGCCATCTTCGGCAACAGGTTGGTGTTCTACGCACTTATCCTGGGCGAACTGGGGCTGGTATTCGCCATTTCCGGCGCTATCAACAGGCTCAGCGCCACTGCAGCCTCGTCACTGTTCATCCTCTATGCCGCCCTGAATGGCGTCACCATGTCCGCCATCTTCGCCGTCTACACCGCCGAATCCATCGGCTCCACCTTTGTCATCACCGCCGCCACCTTCGGCGCCATGAGCATTTATGGTTATGTGACAAAGCGTGACCTGACCGGCATGGGCAGCTTTCTCTTCATGGGGCTGATCGGTATTGTCATCGCCTCGATCGTCAATATCTTTACCAAAAGCAGCGCCGCCTCGTGGATCATTTCTGCCCTGGGGGTGATAGTTTTTACCGGTCTTACCGCCTATGACACCTGGAAGATCAAGGCCATGGCCGCGAGCGGTGCAGAGGGTCGGAAACCGGCCATCCTAGGCGCCCTTACCCTTTATCTGGATTTCATCAACTTGTTTCTCATGCTGCTGCGTCTGCTCGGTAACCGCCGCTAGGAGTCTGTCGGACTTAGGAATGCTGCGAGAATAGCAGGTCGGTCCATATTTCCGTAAATCTGTCCTCGACCTGCTATCCTCTCGCTGCGATCCCCCATGTCAGACAGACTCCTGGAACCTAGAAATAGGACAAGAACCTAGCCTTCTCCGTTGAATGCATCTTCCGGGCAATTTCAACAAAGGCATGGGCTGCGGGCGACAGTTCCCGTCCCTTCCTTTGTACCAGGTAAAAATGTCGCGAAAGATTCACCCCGCTTACGTCCATTGCTGCAAGTTCTTTTCTTGACAGTTCTTTATTTATTGAGATCTGCGAAATAAAAGAAATCCCCAATCCGTTCATCACCGCCTGCTTTATGGCTTCGTTACTTCCCAGCCGCGCCTTTACCTGTATGGCGGCTATATTCATCCCTGCAGACACCAAGGCTTCAGCTACTGTTTTGCCCGTCCCGGAACCGGACTCACGGAGGATGAAAGCCTCCTCCTGTAGCTCCTCCAGGCCTACTGCTTTCCTGCCGTGCCATCGATGTTTTTTCCCCACCACCAGCCTGATTACGTCATTACCCACCGGTGTGAGGATAAAGTCATCATTGTCGAACCAACTGCCGATGATTCCGGTTTCAATTTCTTCATTCCGGATCTTGGCAAGAATCTCCCGGCTGTCACCCTGAATCATGTTTACGGTGAGCGAAGGAAACCGGGCCAGCAATAAAGACAGTATTTCAGGAATGATATAGTCGCCTGGAATGTTGCTGCCGCCGATGCACAGGGTTGTGTATTCCACGCCCCGGAAGCGGTTCATGGCCAGTGCGATCTCCTGTGCCGCGACAACGACCTGCCGGGCGTGCTGCCGGAACACCTTCCCCCCCTCGGTGAGCAGTGCACCCTTGCCGGTCCGATCCAGCAGCTTGACGCCGAATTCTTTTTCCAATGAGGATATGTGCAGGCTTACCGTCGACTGGGTAATGAAGGTCGCCTCTGCCCCCTGGGAAAAACTGCCCGTTTCGGCCACCGCCAGAAAAACCTCAAGCTGTTTCAGGTTCATGAATATTCCTCCTATTGGAAAAAACGATGATGATTATAAGTTTTATCAAAATTATCAATTTGACAGTGGGGAGTCAATCATTTATGAGAAGAGTAGCGTTTCCCATTAGAAACCTGATTAGCACCAGCCGTCCGGTACAGTTTCCTTTCCCAGGGGAGAAGGGAAGGGTGAAGGGTGAAGGGTGAAGGGTGAAGGGTGAAGGGTGAAGGGTGAAGGGTGAAGGGTGAAGGTGAAGGGT
>NZ_BBCJ01000031.1 GCF_001311985.1 Geotalea toluenoxydans JCM 15764 | reverse complement strand
TGGGTTTAGGCATCAGTCGTTCTGCGACAGGCGGGCAATGGTATCCAGAACCTTTTGGGCTCCATGCTTGTGGAGCAGGGATTTCAAGCCGACCTCCACCTCACCCAATGCAGGTTCTTCCTCAGCCCGCTCCTCTTCGCGTTCTTCATAGGTCAGGGCACCGGGTCGACACACCTGGACACAGAGGGGCATTTCTTCGTCCTCGCACATGTCGCATTTCAGGGGCAGGCCGGAATCGGGCTCCTTGAACAGGTCCCGCGACGGGCAGGAAGCCGGACAGAAATTACACTCGCTGTATTGCTTGCCGTGGATCTTGAAGGTCTGCCTGCCCGTACACTCGGCCGGCGTATACTCAGCTGCCCGCAGCGGCACATAGACATCATTGACCAGATCCTGGACTACCCGGATCCGGGACCGGGCCGGATTGAAGCTGCTGTATTTCGGGCTGGCATGAAACCCGGAGCATGCCACTTCGCACGCCCGGCACCCGATGCATTTATCAAGATCCACCTTTACTTCCTTGACCATCTTCTTCTTTGGCTGATCGCTCATGGCTGCTATCCTCTTGACTGTAGTTCTATTCCTATCCTGATGGCCCTGAGCCTCAGTCGGCCGGCAGGATTCCCCGACCGATGAAATCCTCGCTCACATACTCAAGCTGCAATCGGTCCAGCGTCTCCTTGGTGGGAATGCCGTCATTGGTCCACCCTTTGAACTCATAATAGGCGTCCAGGTGCTTCTGCTCCATCTCGGCATCCCTTACTTTCCAGTGATCCTCCGGCGGCTTCTCCACATCCCGCCTCAGCCCTCTTCTGATGTTGAGGGCTCTAACCAGGTTGCGGTTCCTTCTGGATATTTCCAGGAGCCCGTCCGAATCGAGCTCGATGCCGGCCGCCAGCCCGATAATCTGCGGGAGGTTAAACAGGTGATAGGGGGGGGACCCGCCGAACTGCCCGCGGAACGATGACAGCCAGGCACAGGTGCCGATGGCGTCGTCGACGTAGTGCATCGCCTCGTTCCAGTCGCAGACATTGACCGAGGCCTCAATGGGCATATGCTGTTTCGGTTCCCACTCCAAAAGCCATTTCTTGAACCGCTCCGGAGCCGCCGACCAGTTTTCCACGAACTTTTTGCGCTTCTCCGGATTGGCAATGGGGGCCTGGGGGAAGGAGCCTTCAATCTGGGTGATGTTCATCTTCTCGCCGGTGCAGTACATGAGGAAGAACGGGTAGTTGACCACCCCCAGCTTGAGGGGCACCTGCTCCACCTTTTTCGTGGTGTTATGGTCGTATTCCTCAGCCCCGTTGCCAATCTGCCGGGCCGCCTGATAGACGCCATTGGCAAGGATGTCGCCGATCCCTTCCCGATGCACGACCTTGTCCAGGAGGTAAAAGAACCGATCCGCGCCGCCTTCGGGAAAACCGGGCAGCTCCTTCTCGGTCAGGATGCCCGCCTCGAAAAGCTCGATGGCAAAGGCGAGCACCTGTGGCGTTGAAAAACCATCCATGCCATAGGCGCTGGTCAGCCCCAGGATGTTGTAATTGAAGTCGATTTCCTCAAAGGCCGCCATGCTGTAGGTAAGCTTGTTGAAACATTTGAGGAAATAGGTATGGCGCCCCGGATAGGAAATCGTGTAGTGGCAATCCTTCGGGCAGTTGTAGCATCCGGAATCACGGCTGCGGACCTCTTTCCAGAGCCCTACCCACTGCTCCTCGCGCTCCTTGTTCCAGTAGTCTTTTCTCCTGGTCCGTGCGTTGCCCCAGGCAAAGTTGTCCACATGGAAGCTTTCATTGTGATCGTGGGCCATGGGGTCGCCGCAGTTCTTGTTATCGTAGATCTCCTGGTACTTGCCGCGGCACAATTCCCAGAGCTCTGCTGCACCGGAAACATAGACATCCTTTGTCCCGCGTACCGCAATCGCCTTCAGCCGCTTGGCCCCCATGACCGCCCCCACCCCGTGGCGGGATGCACTGGAGTTGGCATGCTCGATCGTGGCCTGAAAGACTTTGTTTTCGCCCGCCAGCCCGATGGCGGCAACCTGAAGCTTCGGCTCCTTCAGCTCCTTCTGCAGCAGGGTTGCGACCTCCTGGCACCCCTGGCCCTGGAGATGGCTGGCATCACGGATCTCCACTTTGTCGTTGTTGATGTAGAGATAGACCAGGTTGGGTGACTCGCCGCTGACGATGATTTTGTCATAACCGGCAAATTTCAGTTCCGGCCCGAACCACCCCCCCATCAGCGAATTGACATAGAGCCCGTCAGGGGAGAAAAGGTGCTGATGGAGGTACGGTTGGCGCCGGGCACCGGAGTGCCGTGCAGAAGTCCGGTACTGAAGATGAGCATATTTTCCGGGGACAGTGGATCGGTTTCCGGTGGAACCCGGTCCCACAGTATCCTTGCGGCAGTACCTT
The DNA here is from genome assembly GCF_001311985.1 of Geotalea toluenoxydans JCM 15764. Lineage (GTDB taxonomy): Bacteria > Desulfobacterota > Desulfuromonadia > Geobacterales > Geobacteraceae > Geotalea > Geotalea toluenoxydans. The sequence goes on along the minus strand of NZ_BBCJ01000031.1, from coordinate 52,818 downwards.
GTCCCCCCAGATGAAGCTCAGTCAGTTTCCGGTCGGTCGGCACCCTCTTCACGCTGCCCTGCGACAGATCAACCTCTAAATTAAACCCTGTCTCTGCGTACCTCATTGTCTACCTCTTCCGTTTGTTGATGTCTGCACACTGTTGCGGGTCCCGAAACTGCCTCCAAACCCACCAAGGCTATGCAGGATTCCCCGTGCCAGCAGAGCTGTACTCACATGATCCAGTCCCGCTCCATCCAATGTCTCCCGCGTCGGTATCCCTTCTGCATTCCATCCCTTGAAGGAATAGTATGCGTCCAGGTGCTGCTGCTCCATCTCCGGATTTCTGTTTTCCCAGAGTTCTGCAGAGATGGCTTCATCGGCCCTTTTCTGTCCTCTTCCTGCATTCAAGGCCCTTATCAGCTGTCGATTGCGGCGTAATACTTCCAATAGCCCGTCCACATCAAGTTCAATTCCGGTCGCCAGGAAAATGAGCTGGGGCAGGTTGTTCAGGTGATAGGGAGGCCGACCGCCGAACTGACCCCTGAAGGAGGAGAGCAGCGGGCAGATCCCCAGAATGTCGTCCCCGTAATGCATGGCCTCGTTCCAATCAACGATCTCCACAGCCGCCTCAAGAGGAAGCTGCTGGCCCGGCTCCCAGCCCAGAAACCACTCCTTGAACCGTTGGGGCGCAGCATCCCAGCCTTCGACAAATGCCTCCCGCTCTTTCCTGTCCGGAATAGGCAGCTGGGGAAAGGAGCCTTCAACCTGGGTGATATCCATTTTGTCCCCGGTGGCGTACATGAGGAAAGATGGGTAATGGGCTTCTTTCCACTTAAGGGGGAGTTGTCCGGTCTTTTTAATTCCACGGATGTGCGCTTCCGCACCCTTGCCAATCTGCCCCGCCGCCTGACAAAGGCCCTCGGCTAGTATGGCGCCGATATCCTGGCGGTGAGCCACTTTTTTCAGCAGGTAGAGGTATCTGCCCATGTCATCGGCAGGAAAACCGGGAAGCTCGTTTTCGGTCAGAATGCCCGCTTGCTGCAGGTCCTGGACAAAGGCGAACAGCTGTACCATGGCGTTTTCGTCCAGACCCAGTTCCTGCATGGCAAAAAGAACGTCGTAATTGAGCTTCAGGTCTCCGTAGGCAGCCATGGCGTATGCATGTTTGCCATATGACTTGAGAAAATACTGGCGCTCACCTGGCAGGGAAATCACCTTATGGCAATTCTTCGGGCAGTTGTAGCAACCGGTGCCGCGCAACAGCTCGCTCTTCTCGACAACCGTCTCCCGCACCTCTTCCATTTCCTGGCTATAGTTTTCCCACTGGTAGCTGATCTCTTCCCGTTCGACCCGCACTCCCCATTTCTGTCCAAGCTCAGGCTCCCAGAACCCCTTGACCCGCTGCTCTGCAGCAGTCCAGGGAAGGTTTGCCACATGCCAGGCCTTGTCATCCTCGCTCAGGAGAAGGTCACCGCAGGAAGGGTTATCATAAATCTCCCCATAGAGGGCGTTGCAGCGGGCAAACAGCTCATCCGGGTGGGCAACAGCCAGGTCCTTGGTGCCCCGGACCGCTATTGCCTTCAGCCCCTTCTCCCCCATGATCAGGCCGACCCCCTGGGAAACACTGCTGTTGGCATGTTCGATGCTGGCCTGGGCAACCATGTTTTCCCCGGCCACGCCAATGGCAGCCACCTGAATGTTAGGGTCCTTCAACTCCTTGCGGAGAATGGCTGTGGTTTCCAGAGCGCTTTTCCCCTGAAGATGACCGGCATCACGTATCTCCACCTTGTCGTCATGAATCCACACATACACAAGGCTGGGTGACTTGCCACGGATGACAACCCGGTCATAGCCGGCATGCTTCAGCTCGGGAGCGAAAAAGCCCTCGAAGCTGGTATTGACGTGGAGGTTTGAAAGAGGACTGATACTGCTGACGCAGGTGCGGTTGGCGCCGGGAACGGGGGTGCCTGCCAGGAGCCCTGCACTGAAAATGAGCAGATTGGCGGGTGAATGGGGGTCCATCTCAGGTGGGACCCGTTCCCAAAGAATGGCAGCGGCAACACCGTCCCCACCCAGATGGAGCCCGGTCTTCTTCGGGTCTGTCGGGGCCTTTTCTATGTTTCCTCTGCTCAGATCGATTTCCAGCGCAAAGCCAGTCTCTGCAAACTTCATTCGCTTACCCCTTCCCGGGTTAAAACTTTCGCCATCAAAACGGTAACCCAGTACTCTAATACCATTAGACCGTCAAAAAAATTCCTGTTCTCTTCGCTTCTCAACCCAAAGACGGTTCACTCGTGTTTCCATACTTCCCTGCCAGCGTACCCGTCTTGTTTAAATTTCATTGTATGAAATAGGATTTTATTTTTGATATTATTATCCACGCTGTAATTTACTTGTCAATAAAATAATGTTTTACTGAATTACTTTTTGCGATGAAACGCCAGAAGACCTACATTAGGCCCTTGGAGAAAGGGGATTTCTACCGCATCGGTGATCCAGTGAAATCCCCCTGAATCCCCCTTTGCAAAGGGGACTTGGCGGTTGCACAAGATGGACACTGATCAGCAGAAGTAAAGTGTGTGGGTCTATTGCACAGGTATACAGGAGTGAAATAAAAAGGAAGGATCGGGCAGCATTTTCCCCATGAAAGGATGGGGTTATCTTCTGTGGCCAAGATCCGAGGAAATAGCTGCGGCACAGGCAGTGACGCTGGCAATGGTCTCGGCGATGTGTTCCTCGCTGCAGGTGGACATGGGCAATGCCACGCCGACAGCAGCGACCACCTCACCACCTGCATTCCGGATCGGTGCGGCCACCCCCCAGACGCCGTCAATGGCCTCCTCGAATTCCAGGGCATAGCCGATGCGGCGGATGTCCCCAATCCGCTGGAGGAAAAGGTTTCTGTCGGTCAGGGTCTTCAGGGTATGGGGAGCAAGGGGAAATTCGTCAAGCAAACGTTCCACCTCCGAGGGCTCCAGATAAGCCATGAGGGTCATACCCAGCATGCCGTAGTGGGCGGGATCACGCCGCCAGGCGATATCGTTGGCCAGGCGCACCGGACCCCGACCTTCCGTCTTGTCCAGGTAGACAAGATGATCCTCCAGGAGGGCGCCAAGAAGGACCGTCGCCTGAGTGGAATTGCGCAATGTGGTCAGATGCGGACGGGCAATGGCCCCGAGACCGGATGAGCCGTGGACCGCGGAGGCGAGGGTGAGAAAAACAGAGCCCAACCGGTAGCGCCCGTCGCCTTTGTCCAGATAAATAAATTTCCTGCTCTGCAGTGTGGAAAGGATGCGAAAGACGGTGGGTTTGGAAAGCCCGATCAGCTTGGTGAGTTCATCGAGGGAGAGCTTGCGGCGCTCGATGGAAAAGGCTTCCAGCACTGAAAGGGCGCGCTCGATGGCGCGAATGTTGTATTTTTCGTCTTCCTTGATCTTGGTTGGGGAGTTGTTTCCGGTCATCGAAACCTGTCGACCTTCCTGCCAGTCACCCGGCTTTTCCCCTTGTAATAGCATTTCGTCACATGAAACGCTACTTTTTTGTGGAACACAACAGCAGGAGGGCACGTATTGCAGGCCAGACTACAGCCCAGGCGGTGCCGCCGGTGAGCCCGCGAGGCGCACCTGCCCCCGGCATGGCCGAGGACAGGTGGCAGTGAAGCAATTACCTAGTCTTCAACGGATACCAGTCTTTCATGGACAGTTTCAAGTCCTTCGTCTTTCACATTGACCCGATACAAATAGACCAGCCCGGCGCACAGGAAGCTGGGAACCGCGAAGATCAGGAAATACTGGCTGAAGGTAACGCCCGCCATCTGTAGCGCTCCGCCCAGCAAGGGGCCAGCTATCGAACCGAGCCTCCCTGCGGTGAGGGCACAGCCGACCCCGGTGGAACGAATGTTGGTGGGATAGAGTTCGCCGGTCACCACATGTTGGGCTATCTGGGCGCCGATGACGAAAACGCCCGTTGCTGCGCCGATAATATACAAGGCGGCATTGCTCGATACGGTGCCGAACAATGCCACGACTACCCCTCCGGCCATGTAGCAAAGATCAGGCGCTCTTCCGGCCGAAACGGTCCATCATCCAGCCGAGAAGGAATCCGCCGAGGGAAGCGCCTACTGCCTGGACCATGCCGAAACTGTAACTCTTGACCAGGGAAAACCCTGCCTTTACGAGAAGCGACGGGAGCCAGGTAGCCAGCCCGTAGACCACCAGGAGGTTCAGGAAGTAAGTTGCCCAGATGAGCGGTGTCATAAATGAAAATCCGGGAGAGAAAAGCTGGGTCAGGCTGCTGCCTGGCTCAACCGGTCCGGTTTGAAACGACTCCTTGGTCCACGCAGCCGGTGGAAATCCTGCGGCTTTTTCCATCCGCTGTATTTCAAGTATCGCCTCCTCGTGACGCCCTTTCGATGCCAGGAAGCGCACCGACTCCGGCAGTGCCTTCTGCAAAAGGGGAAGAATAAGCACCGGCAGAAAGCCGAAAAGAAGCACCATCCGCCATCCCAGGGCGGGTATGCCGACCATGGCCACCAGAGCTGCGACTCCCCATCCAGGGTAAATCCGGCGAACATGGCGCTCACCGCCTTGGCCCGTGCTTGGCAGGGGCAAACTCCGTCACCAGCGTGATCGTCAGGGGCATCGCCCCCCCCATGCCGATGCCGGCAAGAAAGCGAAGCAAACAGAATACCTGGAAATTGGGCGCCCAGTATGCCGCCCCGCTGAAGACGGAAAAAACGACCAGGGCGATCATCAACCCCTTCTTGCGGCCAAGGCGGTCGGCGAAGGTACCGAAGCCGGCCGCGCCGATCATGAGGCCGATGAAACCATAGGAAGCCATTGAACCGGCGGCAACCGGCGTCAGGTGCCACTCCTTGACCAGTTGCGGCATGACGTAGGCAATAATCTGTGCGTCAAAACCGTCGAAGATGAGGATCAGGGCGGCGAGCCCCATGACCATGGCGTGGAACCGGTTGAACGACAAGCTGTCGCACCATTGGGTAAAGCTTACGCAGGGTTTTGTCTGGGTGTTTGTTGTCATGTTGATCCTCTCAGATTCCGGGCGGCATCGGCTTTTCCCTCTGCCGGCCGCCCCATGGTTGAAGGTGGTCCGAATCGCCGGAAAGCGATATATGCATAAAAATGTTGAAATGTCCTGCCATGCGCCCCTTTGCGGGCATGTCACCAGGTGATCATGCTGCCTGCTGGAGTTGCACGATGATCTCACGCAGGGCTTTTTTGTTGACCTTGCCCACGTTGGTCAGGGGAAGGGCGTCCAAGGTCTCCAACCGCTCCGGAAGCTTGAAGCGGGCGATCTTTCTTTCCTTGATGAGAAATTCGCACAGACCCTCCAGGGTCAGGGAAGCGCCCGGAGCGGGGACGACAAAGGCACAGCATTTTTCACCGAAAATGGCGTCCGGCATGGCGACGACTGCACAGTTGAGCACCGATCCATGGGCGATGAGATGATTCTCGATTTCTTCGGCGCTGATCTTTTCCCCTCCCCTGTTGATGCAGTCCTTGTTCCGCCCTTCGACAACAATGTTGCCGCTGGGGTGCAGCCGCACCAGGTCTCCCGACTTGTAGAAGCCATCGGGGCTGAAAGCACGTGCATTGTGCTCGTCGGCGCGGTAGTAACCACGGATGGTATGGGGACCCCGGCACCAGAGCTCTCCCACTTCCCCCGGCGCCACTTCCTTGCCACTCTCCGGGTCGACGATGCGGAATTCGTCGCCAGGGGACTGGGGACGCCCCTGGGTGTGCAGCCGAACCTCGTCCGGGTCTTCCAGACGTGTCCAATAGAGCGGCCCTTCCGCCATGCCCAGGACCTGCAGGACGTCACACCCCAGTTCCGGACACAGACGCAGGGCACTTCCGGGTTGAGCTTCGAGCCGCCGGTAAGGATCATCCGCAGGGAAGAGAGATCGTACCTGTGCCGCTCGGGGTGGTCGAGGAGTCCGAGAATCATCGTCGGCACGGCAATGAAATGGGTCAACCGGTGCTGCTCTATCAGCCTCATGAGGCGCTCGGTAGCGGTGTTTGCCGACAGCAGTTCGCAGCCGCCGGTGGCAAGGGTGCCCAAAAGCCCCGGACAGGCAAGGGCAAAATTGTGTGCCTGCGGCACCGCGACGAGAACGGAGGTCTCCCCGTCCAGCCCGCATACTTCTGCGCAGCGGAGAAAGTTGTAGGCATAGTCGTTGTGGGTTCTCGGTATGAGCTTCGGAATGCCGGTGGTCCCCCCGGACAGGAGCAGCACGGCAGGAAAATCCGGATCGGGTCGCGGCAGGCTGGTACTGTCTGCCCGTTCCTCGATGTGGTCGAGCAGCATGGCATCGATGGACTGGTAGCCGGGACGGGGCATGCCGCCGGTTACCAGTACAAATTCCAGGGACGGATTCTGTTCCTGGATCGTTCCGGCCAGGGCCTGGAAGTCGAACTCACGCACCTGGCTGGCTATGGCATAGCCGCGCGCCCCGGAAAGCTTGGCAAAGTGGCCGACCTCGGCCTCCCGGTGGGGAGGCAATGTCATCACCGGCACGGCGCCCGCCTTGAGCAGCCCGAGAAACGTCAGGACGCTCACCGGGCTGTTGGGAATCTGGTGGATGACCCGATCGTACGGTTGGAGTCCCAGGTGATTGAAATGCAGGGCAAGGCGGGTGGAGAGCCGCTCCAGATCGGCATAGGTATAGCGTGTCCCGTCTTCGGCGATGAGGGCGGTTCTGTCAGCGAAACGTCCGAAGCTTTCTGCCAGCACCTCGCTATTGTCTGATCTCGCCAGTAGCCCGCATCCCGGTACCGCTGTGCAAAATCTTCCGGCCAATCAATAAAACCGTTTTTTATCATACTAGTAATCCTCCTTTCAGTATTGTTCATGGCAACCACCCATCCGATAATCATTCATCGTTTTGGCCTGTTTATGAGAGGATCAGCAAGCATCATGCCATACGGAAACAGTGTTTTGTTGCGGTCTTTTAAATGGTTGTGGAAAGAATCTTTCAATGGTATAGTTAGGACGTGATGATTCTTTTCAATAACATCGTTTTTTACTTCATGAGAATGAACTCGCGCGGAAATACAGGGAAAATTACTTTCACCAGGCAGTGCGCGCCGTTGTCCCGGAAGAATCGGACAACCGGGAGTTGTAATGGATATTTTTAAAATACTGGATACATACCAGTCAGAGATAATCGATGTCTGGGTCAGCAGGTTGCTTTCCGATCAGGCGGCTCCCTACTCTCACGAAAATGAGTCCGATCTGAGACCACTTGTCAGTCAGGCGACTGCTGCCTATAGCCTGGTTCTCGACGGAGGAGGCTGGGACGAGCTCGATGCCTTCATCACCTTCATTGCGCGCAGGAGACTTGCCCAGGGATACAAACTGTCCGACGTGCAAAAGGCCTTCATGCTCTATCAGCAGGTGGTGACGCCGCTTATCATCAGGAATGCACGGGATGGAGAGCGGGACGAGGCCATCGCCCGGCTGGGGAGCTGCATCTCCCAGACGGTGGGAAAATTCAGCGATTTTTTCCAGGGGCTCCATGAAGAGTATATGCGGCAGCAGACCGTCGTGCTGGAGAATGAAGTTGCAAAGAGGACAAGGGAACTGTCGGAATCGGAGAGCAAGTACAAGGCTGGTGGAGGACATCCGCGACGGCTATTATGTTCTCCACGACGGGGTGGTAGTCTTTGCCAACAGCGCCTTTTGCGCCATGCATGGCCGCTCGGTGGAAGAGGTTGTGGGGATGCCGTTTCTTGAGCTGGTCACCCCGGAATCCAGGGGGGATGTGGAGACCTCCTACACCCAATCCCGTGCCAGCCTGGGGTCCAGCCCTGTGGAATACTCCCGCCTGCTGGCAGACGGCAGGAAACTGCCGACAGAAACACTGTCCAGAATTTCCTTTTATGAAGGGAAAGAGGCCAGCCTTGGGATCTGCAGGGACATCAGCGAACGTAGAGCACTAGAGCAGAAAACAAGGGAGGCGGAGACGCTCAACGCCCTCGCCCAACAGGCTGCCTCCCTGGCCCACGATATCCGCAACCCGTTGACCGCCATCAAGATGAATGTGCAGATGCTGGCAGCGGAACTTCACGGCAATCCCACCCACCATCGCCTGCTGGAGATCTCCCGCAAAGAGGTGGAGAGCATCGAGCGCTCGGTGCTGGAGATGATGCACCTCGCCCGGCCGTTCAGCCTGAACCGGGAAATCGTACTCCTGCGCCCCTTCATCCAGGATTGCGTGGACGCACTCCGGACGCGCATGGAGCATAAGGGAGTGCACGTCTCCCTGCGGTTGAGTCCCAAGCTTGATCGCCTGAGAATCGACCCCCACCGCATCGAGCAGACCCTGGTGAACCTCCTTTTCAATGCCATCGAGGCGGTGCCGCGAGGGGGTCGGATCTATGTTTCATCGGGAAGGGTTGAACACCAGGGAAGCCGGTGGGGGAGTATCTGCGTCGCCGACAACGGGCCGGGCATTCCCGTGGAACTCCTGCCTTACTACTTTGACGAGAAACAGAAACGGCGCATCGGCCTGGGACTGGACAATGTGAAGAAAATCGTCGAAGCACACGGCGGAGCGTGGAAGTCGGCATTCGTCAACCGCGGGGACTCCGGGTCTGCCTGCGGTTGCCCCTGGAGCAGTGACCATGGCAGATACGGTTCTCGTTATCGACGATCAGCCTCCATCCTCCAGTCCATGGAGGTCTTCTTCCAGTTGCGGTCATGGAACGTCCATACGGCCCCCGACGGCAAAAAGGGAATTTCTCTGGCTAAAAGGATGCAACCCGACCTGGTGGTTCTGGACATCAGGCTGCCCGACATGGATGGCCTGGAGGTCCTGAAAGAACTCCGCTCCCGTGTGCCCCATGCCGAGGTGATCATGATCACCGCCCACCAGGACATGGAGAGCACCATCCAGGCCATTAAGGCGGGGGCATTCGATTACCTGCACAAGCCCATAGACATCGACGAGATGGACAGCGTCCTGAAAAGGCTGCGTGCGATGAGGACTGCCGCTCCGGCAACGGTTGAGGATGAGCCGGCAAACCAGCCGCTAGTTGGGTTGGACACGCTGCACCTGATCGGCAAAAGCAAGGCGATGAAGGAGGTGTTCAAGAAGATCGCCCTTGCCTCCGGGGCGAGGGTCACAGTGCTGGTGCAGGGTGAGAGCGGCACCGGCAAGGACATGGTCGCCCAGGCGATCCACCGCAACAGCCCGTGGAACAATAAACCCTTTACCGTCATGGACTGCTCCACCCTGGCGCCGTCACTGGTGGAGAGCGAGTTGTTCGGTTACGAAAAAGGGGCATTCACCGGGGCCGACCGGACCCGCGCCGGGCGTATCGAACTGACCGGCGACGGGACGGTGTTTTTCGACGAGATCGGTGAACTGCCGCTGCACCTGCAGAGCCGCCTGCTGCGCTTCCTGCAGGAGGGGCAATTCGTGCGCGTGGGGGGAGTAGCGCCCATCCAGTCCAACGCCAGGATCATCGCCGCCACCAATCGCGACCTCCTGGCCATGGTCGCCGAGGGAACCTTCCGCGAGGACCTTTACTTCCGGCTCAAGGTCGTCACCATCCATATGCCCCCCCTGCGGGACAGGCGTTCCGATATTCCCGACCTGGCCCGGTTTCTCCTGGAAAAGATTGCCGCACGCACCGCCCTGCGCCCCCGGATGTTGTCGGAAGGGGCGATCGGTGAACTGATGAAGCGCGATTGGCCTGGCAACGTGCGGGAGCTGGAAAACACCCTGACCCGTGCCGCCCTGATGACCAAATCGACGGTACTGTCCGAGGAAGAATTGGCAGCGTCCCTGGACGGAGACCGCTACCAGCCGGCCACGGAGCGCTCGGTAAAGAGCCTGGCCGATGCCGAGCGCGACCATATCCTGTTCGCCCTGGAATCCTACGAATGGAGTCTGGGCAAGACCTGTCAGGCCCTGCAGATTTCCCGGCCGACCCTGCGGGCAAAAATAAGAACCTATGGGCTGGGAAAAACAACGCTGAGGTGAAAGTTTCTTTCCATTCTTTCTTTACAATGTGAAAGAAAACGCTGCAAATTCTCCCTTATCTTCCCTCAGCAGGCAAACTTGTTTCACATGAGCGCCTGGTTGCCCTTCCGACTGCCACTCCCCCAGCGTCCAACCTGCCCCCAGCCATCAAAAATAACCTTTCGATTCCGTAATGTTACAAGGTTACGGCATTTCGTCAGCTGACAGGTGGCCATATTGGCATAAAATATGTATTATGGTGCTTAATTACCGATTTAGATGCGGCACCATATACTGATCACGTTGCCGATTTGTAAATCCACTGGAGGAGGAAGATTATGAAATTTGCCATTCTGGGTACGGGAATTATGGGACGCGGCTGGATTACCCAATGCGCCATGAACGGACACGAAGTACATTGTCACGACGCCAGCCCGCAGACACTGGCCGGGACGGTCGCCGGCTGTGAGAAGCTTGCTGCCACCGCTGCCAAGAAGTTCAAGCACGACGACCCGAACTTTGTTTCGAATGCCATGGGAAAGATACGCGTCCACGACGAGAAGGGAGCGTTTATCGATGCAGCCAAGGGTTGTGACGTATTTCTGGAGGTGATCTTCGAAGATCTGAAGCTGAAATGTTCGGTGCTTGCCGACTACCTGCCCCAGCTTCCCCCATCGGTGGTGTTCTGGTCCAACAGCAGCAGCCTCGACATCGACCCCATGGCCCAGGCCGGCGGCCGGCCGGATCGCTCCATCGTCACCCACGGCATGAATCCGGTCCCCCTGATGCCGGGGGTCGAGGTGGTGCCGGGAGCCAAGACCAGCAGCGAGACCATTGAATTTACCCGCCAGACCCTGCTGAACATGAAAAAGGCGCCGTTCCTGGCGCCGAACATTCCGGGGTTCTGGGTCAATCGTCTGCTCGTGCCCCAGATGCTGGATGCGGTGCGCTTGCTGGAGCAGGGAAAGATTACGGTGGAGGACGGGGATACCGGCTTGTACACCAGTCTGGGGCACCCCCAGGGGACCTTCAAGCTGCATGATTTCGTCACCGCCCCCACCATGCTGCGGGTGGCCCTGCAGATGTATCAGGCGTCCAACGATCCCCGCATGTATCCGCCCCTGACGCTCATGCGGATGGTGAAGAACGGAGAGTACGGCGCCAGCAGCGGCAAGGGATTCTACGACTGGAGCGACCCCCGCAACCCCAAGCCCCTGGACATGTCCAAGTATGTCATAGGCACCGCTGAGGAGATGCTGCAGCCCTTAGCTTAGCAGGTCGTTGAAAAACGGCCATCTCGCCGCCGTCCTCGAAAGCCACCTTGTGCGGCGTAGCGCTGCTACGCCTCCGCAGGGCTTTCTGCGGGTGCGACGACCTGGCCATTTTTGAACAACCTGGATTTTTCAATGACTTGCTGATATGGCTAGTTATCTTACAGGGTGACCCAAAACGGCCCCATTTCTCCGGCATCGCGAGGAATGGGGCTAATGGCTTTTCGGAGGATAATAACCATGGCAAAAGTATATGAAATGGGTGGAATGATCCCGGTAATCGATCCGACGTCATTCGTCCATCCCGATGCGGTCTTCATCGGCGACGTGATCATCGGGCCGAACTGCTACATCGGGGCGTGCGCCTGCCTGCGGGGCGATCTCGGCCGTATCGTCATCGGCGCCGGAGCCAACATTCAGGACACCTGCGTCATCCATTCATTTCCAGAGGTGGATGTCATCGTCGGGGAAAACGGCCATGTGGGCCACGGGGCCATCCTGCACGGCTGCACCATCGGCAGGAATGCGCTGATCGGCATGAACGCCGTAGTGATGGACCACGCAGTCATTGGTGAGAATTCCTTCGTTGCCGCCATGGCTTTCGTCAAGTCGGGCATGACGACCGGTGCGAACATGCTGATCGGGGGGATGCCCGCCAGGGAAATCCGTCCGCTGGAAAAAGAAGAGATCAACAGGAAGGCGCAAGGAACCCTGCTCTATCAGTGGCTGGCGGCCCAGTCCCTGGTGTCCATGAAGGAAGCGAAGCCGCTCACGGAGGCCGAGCCCAATCGCGGAAGGATAAGTCCACCCCCCTCAATCCCCCCTATTCCATAGGGGGGAAGCGAACGCCAGTGAGCAGGGGGTGAGCTGGAGGTAAAAAAAAAGGCCTTGAAATAAGACCGGACGATTCGGCTCCTCTCAAGGCCTGACCAGTATATTGCCGGTCAACTGCAAGGGTTCAGCGGGTCCGGCTATCCCTTTTGCCCGCTACTGCAGGAACAGCCCATACTCTCCGGCGGAGTCATCAGCGACTCGGCCAGCACGTATGCCGCCTGCAGCGCCGAGGTGGGGCAGAGGGGGAAACACTCCTTGCAGTCCCAGCATTCCTTGGCTGCAATCTCGGGAATGAAGCTGATCTCCCGGTTAGAACCCCGGTCGACGAAACCGACAGCGTTCTTTTTCTTGATCTCGGCGCAGTACCTGACACACAGGCCACAGTGAATGCAGAAGGAGGGATGTTTTTCAAAGCGATCCTTGTCCGCTCCGTACTCCGTGGCCAGCTCTTTCAATAATTCGGCGTCGGGAGCATGGGCCAGCATCTCTTCTATCAGCACCTTGCGGATTTTGTTCACCTTCTCCGATTTGGTCCTTACCACCAGGTCCTTCTCAACCGGGTAGATGCAGCCGGCGACCAACTTCGGCCAGCCGCGGACTTCAACTTCCACGGTACAAATCCGGCATCCGCCGTAAGGCTCCAGCTTTTCAGAGTGGCAAAGGCTGGGGATGGAGATGCCCACCGTCTTCGCCGCCTCCAGAATTGTCATTCCTTCACTGGCGACAACTTCTTTTCCATCGATCTGCAAGTGGATTTCGCTCATAGTTTTCTCTCACAGGGCTCTTTTTTCTTCAGGGACTGGGGCCGGAACCGGTTCCCCGGAAATTTTCCGCACCGCACCGAATTGTTTCGGGCAGACGTCAAGACAGGTTCCGCACTTGGTACACTTATCCTGGTCGACAATGTGAATCCGCTTCTTGCCCCCCTCGATGGCCTCGGCGGGGCACTGCTTGAAACAGGTGCCGCAGGCCTTGCACTTGTCCGGCTGGATATGAAAGGCGATCAGTTCCTTGCATGAAAGTGCAGGGCACTTCTTATGCCGGATATGGGCCTCGTATTCATCCCGGAAATAGCGAATGGTGCTCAAGACCGGATTGGGGGCGCTTTTGCCCAGTGCGCACAGAGCGGCACCCGTGGACTCTGCCAGTTCCTCCAGAAGCTCGATGTCCCCCTCTTTACCCTTACCGGTGGTGATGTTGGTCAGGACCTTGAGCATCTGCCTGATCCCCTCCCGGCACGGGGTACACTTGCCGCAGGATTCATCCTTGAGGAAGTCGATGAAGTACCGGGCAATATCCACCATGCAAGTATCTTCATCCATGACGATCATACCGCCGGAGCCCATCATCGAGCCCGCTTTCGTGAGCTGATCGAAGTCGACCACCAGATCCAGCTGAGCCTCGGGGATGCAGCCTCCGGAAGGACCGCCGGTCTGCACGGCCTTGAACTTCTTGCCCCCGGGAATACCGCCGCCGATGTTCTGGATGATGTCCTTGAGGGTCACGCCCATGGGAACTTCAACAAGGCCGGTATTGGTGATCTTGCCCACCAGGGAGAAGATCTTCGTCCCCTTGCTCCCCTCGGTTCCGAACTGTGTAAACCAGTCGGCCCCTTTGTTGATGATCTGGGTCACGTTGGCCCAGGTTTCCACGTTGTTAAGCACGCTCGGATGGTCCCAGACCCCCTTGACGGCTGTATGGATGTACTTGGGCCTTGGCTCGCCTGCCCGCCCCTCAAGGGCGGTCATCAGTGCCGAAGACTCGCCGCAGACAAAGGCGCCGGCCCCCATGTGGACCTTGACGGTAAAATCGTAATTGGAGCCGAGGATATTCTTGCCCACAAGGCCGCGCTCCTCAGCCTGCCTGATGGCCAGGTTGATGTTCTCCACGGCCAGGGGATATTCCTGGCGGACATAGATGAATCCCTCATGGGCGCCGACAGCATAGGCGCCGATGATCAGTCCCTCCAGGATTGAGTGGGGATTACCTTCGATAAGCGCCCGGTCCATGAATGCCCCGGGGTCCCCCTCGTCGGCATTGACGATCACGTACTTGATCGGGTCGGGCGCATTGCGGGATTCCTCCCACTTGCGCCAGGCGGGGAAGCCGCCACCACCACGACCGCGCAGGTTCGATTTCTTGATTTCGGCCATGACATCCTCGGGCTTCATCTGAAAAAGAACCTTGGAGAGGGCCGAGTAGCCGCCGATGGCCAGGTAGTCATCGATGCTCTTGGAATCGATCCTGATGTTCTCGCTGAGGATATTGCGCTGCTGGTTCTTGTAGAACGGAATGTCCGATTCTTTGGTCGCCTTGTTTCCTGTCGCCGGGTCCACGTAGAGGAGGCGCTCCACCACCTTCTTCTCCTTGATGGTGTGGGAGACGATCTCGGGAACGTCTTCGGGCTTTACCCGGAGATAGCAGATCTCCTCCGGATAGATCATCACGATCGGCCCCCGCTCGCAAAAGCCGGGGCAGCCCGTTCCCTTGGTGTTCACTTCCGTCGTCAGGTTATGGAATTCAAGCTCCGTCTTGAAAGCGGCAATGACATCTGCCGCCCCCGAGGCAAGACAGCCGGCACCGGCGCAGACTGAGATACAAGGCTTGGCCGGATCTATCTTGGAGATTATTTCCTTCCTGGCGCATTCCAATTTTTCTGGTGAGCTTAACCTTGTCATAATTTGACCCTTAATCACAGTTATTCAACACGGATGCGATCTGGGACGGTGCGATATTGCCATGGTGCTTGCCGTCCACTTCCATTACCGGGCCCAAGGCGCAGCAGCCGAGGCAGTTGACTGTCTCCAGGCTGAACTTCAGTTCTGCGTCGGTTTCCCCCGGTTTGATGCCGGTCGCGTCCTGAACCGTATCCAGGACACGCTGGGCGCCTCGAACATGACAGGCTGTGCCCATGCAGACATGAACCTCATGGCGCCCCTTGGGCACCAGGCTGAAGGCTTTGTAAAATGTGGCTATGTGCTGGATGCGGCTCATGGGAACCTGCAGCTTCTCGGCTACCCGGTTGAGCGCCTCCTTGGGGAGCCAGTGATGTTCGCTCTGAATATCCAGCAGGATCTGGATCAGGGAACTCTCCTCACCGTTGTGCTTGTCAATGATCTGATCTATTTTGGCGATATCCATGGTCCCATTCCTCTTATTGTTCCTACGTTTGATCCACCGTTACACTTGAGCCAGGGCGTAGCGCTTCAGCCTTCGTCGAACCTGATCAACCCGTGCATGGTGGAGGTCTTCAGGTGCCGTGATACTTCAGATGCGTTGAGACCGAGAGCCTGGGCAATTTCGCCGGTGGAAAGCGGCTTATCCTGCAGCAGCAGGGTGATCTGACTTACCGCCAGCTTATTACCCACCAACTCGGCAAAGAGCCTATTCAGTTCATCACTGGCAAAAAACAGGCTGTATGCTTCCTCCGTATCAAACCGCTGCCGCAGCCGTTCCCGTTCCACCAGTTTGATGTAGGGAACCAGTTTGGTGACGGCTTCCAGCTTGAGCTTCAGGGCACTTTCCTCTATTCCTTCCCCCTTGCCCAGTGTCCCATTTCCTTCAGCTTTTTGCCGAAGTCATTCATCACCTCGGCATAACGCATCCCCTCCGAGGCAGAAATCCATTCAAGCCTCAGCCGGTCAGGATTGATCCCGATCTGTTCCAAAAGCTTCTTGGCGATATGTACATTCTTCAATACATCGAAGTTTCCTTCGGTGACATAATGACACTCACCAGGCCAGCACCCACCGATAAATACCCCATCCGCTCCCTTGGAGAAAGCCCGGATCACGAAGGCCAGATCGACTCTGCCGGTGCACATTACACGGATAATCTTTGTTTCAGTTGTATATTGCAGTCTGGAAACTCCAGCCAGGTCGGCAGCGCCGTACGCTCACCAAGTGCAAAGAAAGCCGACAACTCTGGGTTTATCTTCAAATCCGGCAGCCATTGTTTCCTCCTTTCAGGCAGTAGTCCCTGCCTTTCATAAATGGTCTTCCTGATGGGCCGGAAGGGCCGCATCGATCTGGGCAAAAATTTCTTCATCAGTGTAGTGCTTCAAATATATGGCTCCGGTCGGGCACTTGGCATTGCAGAGGCCATCTCCTTTGCAGAGAATCGGCTCAACCCTGGCCTTTTTCCCTTGGGGTGTATCGTGGAACGATATGGCGCCGTATTTACAGGCGGTGATACATGCCCCGCAGGAGACGCAATCGCTCTCGGTCACATCGCAGACGGCCCCGGAAGCGATGACTGTCTCACGGGAGAGGATCCCCACGGCCCGTCCGGCCGCGCCGTATGCCTGGCTGATGGTCTCCGTAAGATGCTTGGGATAATGGGCCGTTCCAGCCAGGAAGACCCCGTCGGCGGCGAAATCAACCGGTCTGAGCTTCACATGGGCCTCCTGGAAGAATCCGTCCGGGTTGTTGGAGACTTTGAAGAATTTCCCGGCATCGGCGCTGGATGGGGAAGGAATGACCGCTGCGGCCAGGACCACCAGGTCCGCTTCAAGCTCCATCATCTGCCCCAGGACCGGATCGGGCACCGTCACTTTGAACCCATTTCCGGCAGCTTCCACCACCGGTTTGGTATCGGCCTCATAACGGATGAACTTGACGTTTTTCTCCGAAGCCTCGCGGTAGTAGGTCTCCTTGAGTCCGTAGGTCCGCATGTCCCTGAAGATGATCTGGATCTCCATCTCCGGATTGATCTCTTTCAGCTTATGTGCGTTCTTGATGGCCTGGCTGCAGCAGACGCGGCTGCAATAGTTACGGTCCGCCTGGCGGCAGCCGACGCACTGGATCATTACCACGCTCTGGGCGCCGGTCACCTTGTCGGTCTTGTCGACGATCTCCCCTTCCAGCTCCAGTTGGGTCAGGACCCGGTCACTGGTGCCGTACAGGTATTCGGTCGGTTTGTATTCCTGGGCGCCGGTGGCGATCACCGCCACCCCGTGCTTCACTTCCCTGGTCCGCCCTTCGGAAACAACCTTGGTGACGAAATTCCCCACGTAGCCGGTGACCTCGGTGATGGTGGCATCGGTCCAGACATGGACCTGGGGATGCCGGTAGACCTTCTTCACCAGTTCCTTCAGGTAGGACTGCACGTCCAGTCCCTCCAGGGTATAGTGGAGCCTGCGCGCATACCCCCAAGATCGTCGTCCTTCTCGATCAGGTAGACCTCGAAGCCCTGCTCGGCCATGTTCAACGCCGCGGTCATGCCGGCAACTCCGCCGCCGACCACCAGCCCGGTGTGATCCACCGGCAGCTGGAACTCCTGGAGCGGCTCCAGATGGGCGGCCCTGGCCACCGACATCCGGACGATCTCTTTGGCCTTTGCCGTGGCAGCCTCTTTTTCCCGGGAGTGGACCCAGGAGCAGTGCTCGCGGATATTGGCAAATTCGAAGAAATACTGATTCAGTCCCGCTTCACGGCAGGTATCCCGGAAGAGCGGCTCGTGGGTCCTGGGTGTACAGGCCGCCAGCACCACCCGGTTCAACCCCTTCTCGACGATGGCATCGGAAATCTGCTTGGCGTTTTCCGTGGAACAGGCGAAGAGGTTCTCACCGGCCCAGGAGACGTTGGGCAGGGTTGCGGCATATTCGATCACTTCGGGAATGTTGACTACCCGGCCGATGTTGGCGCCGCAGTAACAGACGACAACTCCGATCTTCAGTTCCTCCTTGGAGACATCCTTCTCCGGCGGATAGACCCTTTCCCGCTCCAACCTGTGGCGCCGGTAGGAGAGGAGTTGTCCGCAGAGGGCACCTGCACCACTGGCGGTGACGACCGATTCCGGTATGTCCAGCGGGCCCTGGAAAGCGCCGCTGACGAAGACCCCCTTCCGTGAGGTCTCGATGGGGTTGTAGGGGTTATTCTTGCAGAACTTTTGGTCGCTAAGCTCGATGCCGATCTTCTGGGCCAGCATCTCCACATCCTTCGGCGGATTAAGCCCCACCGAGAGGACGACCATGTCGAATTCCTCTTCCTTCACCCCATCATCCAGGGTGGAATAGCGGATGGTGACGTTTTTGCTGCTCTCTATCTCCCGTCCCACCGTCACGTAGCTGCGGATGAAGCGAACATCGGACAGCCGCTCCGCCCGCTGATGGAAACGCTCGAAATCCTTACCGTAGGCGCGGACATCGTTATGGAAGATGGTCGCCTTGAGGTCGGCATCATGATCCTTGGCAAGGATCACTTGTTTCTGGCTGTAGGCACAGCAGACCGCCGAGCAGTAGTTGTTCCCGCCTTCGTTCACCTGCCGCGAACCGACGCACTGGATCCAGGCGATCTTGTGGGGGTGCTTGCCGTCCGAAGGACGCAGGATCTCCCCCTCATAGGGACCGGTGGCGCAGAGAATGCGTTCGAAATCGAGGCTGGTGACCACGTTCTTCATCTGCATAGCCGAAGTCTCCGCGCAGCTTGGGATTGAAGGTTTCGTAGCCGGGGGAGAGGATGATCGCCCCCACTTCAACCACCATGGTCTCCGGTTTCTGATGGAGATCGATGGCATTGGTCTTACAGGCGCCAACGCAGATCTGACACTTCCCTTCCTTGAGATATAAGCAGGTTTCCGGGTCAACGTATGTGACCAGGGGCACCGCTTGGGAGAAGTAGATATGCACGGCCTTGTTTTCTGACAGGTGCTGGTTGAACGGGTCGGAAATCTTTACCGGGCAGTAGTCGACGCAGATGTTGCAACCGGTGCACTTCTCCTCCGAGATGTAGCGCGGTTTCTTGGTCAGGGTCACCTTGAAGTCCCCGGCCTCACCTTCGACCCGGTCCACTTCCGTGTAGGTGATGATCTCGATGTTCGGGTTCCTGGCGCATTCGATGAACTTTGGAGACTCGATGCACATGGAACAGTCGTTGGTGGGGAAGGTCTTGTCCAGTTGGGACATCTTTCCACCAAGGGCCGGCGATTTGTCGACCAGAAAAACCCGGAACCCTGAATTGGCCAGATCCAGCGAGGCTTGGATACCGCTGATCCCTCCACCGACAATCAGTACATCGCCAATATTTCTGTCTTCAGTATTCATAGAAGTTTATCCTTCGACTTGAGTGCTTTTCAATGCTCGGTTGTTCTGACTTGTCAACTCTAACCGTTTAAATCGCTAACCCCTCTAAATCTCCCCTTGTCAGGGGAGACTTCTATGCCTCCCCCTGACAAGGGGGGACTGAGGGGGGTTAGATCACTTCCAGGATGATTTCCGTAAGATCTTTGATCTCGACTGCCTCATGCTCCGCCAGATCCAGGCTGCTGTCTGTAAAGTTGGTGATGCAGTATGGGCATGAAGTTGCCAGAACCTCGGCCCCCACATCGACCGCCTGCCTGAGCCTCAGGTCTGCGAATCGCTCTTCCTTCGGGGTCTCCATCCAGATCCTGCCGCCGCCGCCACCGCAGCAAAGGCTGGCTTCCCGTGAATCGGCCATCTCCAGCAGTTCCAGGCCGGGGACCTTCTGCAGGACCTCCCTCGGCTCGTCGTAGATGCCGTTGTGGCGTCCCAGGTAGCAAGGGTCGTGATAGGTGACCTTCTTTGCAAATTCCTTGCTGATGGTAAGCCGTCCCTCGTTGATGAGTTGGGCGATGAACTGGGAGATGAAAACCACCTCGAAGTGCACCATGAACTCGGGATACTCGTTTTTGAAAGTGTGGTAGCAGTGGGGCGAGGAAACTAGCACCTTTTTCACACCGTTGTCGATGAAGTGTTTGATGTTCTCCTTGGCCAGCTTCTTAAAGAGCTCCTCGTTGCCGGTCTTGCGGATGCTCTCCCCGCAGCAGCTTTCCTTTTCACCGAGGATGCCGAACTCCACCCCCGCCTTGTTGAGAATCTGGGCCGTCGCGGCAGCCACCTTTCTCATTCTCGGGTCGTAACTCAGGTAACAGCCGGTGAAGTAGAGAACTTCCATCCCATCCTTATAGGTCTTGACCGGCAGACCGTTTGCCCATTCAGCCCGCTTGGTCCGTTCCCCCCCCAGTGAGTTCCCCTCGGAGGTCAGGCTGGCCACCACGTTGCGGATGGTACCTGCATGGCCGGGATAGACATCGTATTCAGCACCGACCTTGCGCATGGCAACACCGGCCTCGATCTGGTTCACTCCCCGCGGGCAGCGGCTGGGACAAGTGCCGCAGGTACTGCAGCGCCAGATATCTTCCTGCTCGATCTCTGTCAGGCCGAATGTTCCCTGGCGGACGATCTTGCGCATGCTGAACTTGCGTACCCGGTTCCAGGGGCAGACGGAGTCGCACAAACCGCACTGATAACAGTACTTGAGCGAATCGCCACCCTTTTCTTTTATGACATCGATAATCTCTTTGTATGGAGTTACGGTTTCCACGATAGCACCCATCCTGTTCTGGTTAGCGTTTCTCTTTGGATTTCTGCGCAACCGTATCGGCGACCTTGTCGATGCCGAACCTGCTTATCAACGATTCCAGGCCGATTTCCATCTCGCCCAGTTTCTCTTCTTCCGGTATTACGGCCACTTCCCTTTCGGTGACGCTCAGGGCGCCGACCAGACACCACTTGACACAGAGAGCTCGTCTTCGCCGTCACAGAGGTCGCATTTGAGCGGCAGTCCCGAATCTGGTTCCCGGAAAAGGTCCCTGGACGGGCAGGAAGCCCGGCAAAAGCCGCACTCATCGTACTCCTTGCCGTCGATTATGTATTTGTCCCGGCCGATGCATTCGGATTCCGTATACTCGCCCGCATACAGTGGACATAGATGTCTCTGAGCGGATCACGGACCACCCGGACCCGCGACCGTGCCGGATTGTTGCTGCTGTATTTGGGCATGGCATGGAAGGCCGAGCAGATGACCTCGCAGGCCCGGCAGCCGTTGCATTTATCCGCATCGATATTTATGGTTTTGACTGTTCTTGTTTTCGTATCATTGTTCAAGGTTCTCGCCCTCCACGTTAAGATCTCTGTTGCCGCAGAACCGGCCGTCAATTGGTCAGGATGCCCCGCTTGACGAATTCCTCGCTGACAAAGCCCAGCCCCAGTTCATCCAGGGTTTCCTTGGTGGGGATGCCGTCGTCATTCCACCCCTTGAGCTTATAGTACGAATCCAGCAACTCCTTTTCCAGCTCAGGGAACCGGTTCTTCCAGTGGTTCGCCGGCGGCGTCTCATCGATCCTTCTCATACCCCTACTGATGTTGATGGCCCGTACCAGGGTCCGGTATCTCTTGGCCGCAAGGGTCAGCTTCTCTTCATCCATCTCGATGCCGGCCCCTGCCTCAATGAACTTGGGGTAGTTGTGGATATGGTACGGGGGCTTGAGGGGGAACGAAGAGAGACCCGCGCACTGTCCCAGGGCATCGTCGATATAGTGCATACGCTCCTGCCAGTCGACGATGTCGCAGCACATGTCAACGGTCGGGTAGTGGGGCATGGACTTTTCGCCGCGCGGCTCCCAGTCCAGGAAAATCTGCTTGAACTTCTCGTCGGGAACCTGGAACCAATCCTTGACGAATTCCTCACGCTGCTCCCGCTTCGGATACGGCGCTTGGGGGAACTGCCCTTCGATCTGGGTGATATTGATCTTCTCACCGGTGCAGTACATGAGATAGTAGATTGGGTTGAGCATGGAGAGCTTGAGGGGCAGCTGCTCATGCTTCTTGATGTTGTTGTGGGCGTATTCTTCGGCGCCTTTGCCGATTTCCTGCGCCGCCCAGTAGGTGCCGTTGGCCAACACATCGCCAATCCCATCCCGCCGGACGATCTTGTCCAGGAGGTAGAAGAACTTCTCCTCATTGTCCTCGGGCAGACCAGGGAAGTCTTTTTCTGTCAGAATGCCCTTTTCCAACAGTTCAAAGGCAAAGGCCATGACCTGGGGAGCGGAGAAACCGTCCAGCCCGTATTCCGTAGCCTTCTGGGCGATCCTCAAGCCGAAATCCAGGTCCGAATAGGCAGCCATGGTGTAGGTGAGCTTGGTGAAGCATTTCATCATGTAGGTGGGAAGCCCCTCCATGGAAATGGTAGCGCCGCACTTCATGGGACAGTTATAGCAGCTGATCAGGCGGGTCCGGGCCTTCTCCATGGTCTCCGCCCAGGCATGATCGACCTCTTCGGTCCAGAAATCCTTGCGGCGGGTGCGGGCATTTCCCCAGTTGAAGTTCTCCGTATGCCACTTCTCATCATGGACCTTCATCTCCTGGGGCGAACCCAGCCCGGCCAGAATGGGCATGACGTCGGGGATCGGGTTCTCCTCCCGGTGCTTGATGTAATCGAGCACCTCGTTGCAAAGATCCATATACTCCTGTGGCTTGGCGACACAAAGATCCTTGGTGCCGCGCACGACGACCGCCTTGACCCCTTTGTCCCCCATGACGGCGCCGATGCCGCCACGGCTGGCACTGGAGCGGCCCTGCTCGATGGAAGCATAGTAGACCCGGTTTTCACCGGCCAGACCGATGGCCGCCACCTGGGCCCGCGGCTCATCCAGCTCCTTCTTGATGATCTCCGCCGTTTCGATGGCCCCCTTGCCCTTGAGGTGGGAGGCGTCGCGGATCTCCACCTTGTCGTTGTTAATGTAAAGATAGACCAGGTCGGAGGACTTGCCGCGGAGGATTACCTTGTCATAACCGGCATATTTCAGTTCCGGAGCCCAGAACCACCCATCATGGAAAAGGCCATCAGCCGGGTCTGGGGGGAAATGGTGGACACGATGGTCCGGTTGCACCCAGTAGCCGGCGTGCCGCACAGAAGGCCCGCAGCGAATATGAGAAGATTGTCGGGCGAAAAAGGATCAACTTCAGGAGGGACTCGGTCCCAGAGCAGTTTGGCATTGGTGCCCAATCCGCCCAGATACAGCTCGGTGTCTTTCGGATCTGTCGCCACTCTCTCGATGCTTCCCTTGGTCAGATCAACTTCTAATACATACCCTGTTTCTGCATACCTCATATTGTTACCCCTCGCAGGTTACCTTGATACGGGCTCCGACTAGGAAGGATGCCTCGTTTACGTTCTTTAAGTAATTTAGTACCACAATGCTTATTTTATGTCAAACGTTATTTTATTTTGAGCTATTTTTTAGAAGATCTGTTCTATCTTTGCGCCGGCACCGCTACCAACAAGTGAAAGAGGGTACCGGGCGCACATATCGCTGTTATTTTTTCACCGCCGGCATCAGGCTCTCAATCAGTTCCTCGGTCCAAGGAGTGCCCTTGGCCAATCCCTGGCGCAGCTTGACAAAGTCGATCTCACGGCCGGTCTCCTTGGTGCCTTCATTGAAGGCTCTGAAGCCGGTTCGT
Source organism: Geotalea toluenoxydans JCM 15764 (assembly GCF_001311985.1). Classification (GTDB taxonomy): domain Bacteria; phylum Desulfobacterota; class Desulfuromonadia; order Geobacterales; family Geobacteraceae; genus Geotalea; species Geotalea toluenoxydans. Next base: position 29,483 of record NZ_BBCJ01000031.1, on the reverse strand, counting down.
GCCTCGTTCATCATGTTCAATGCCAGCCAGGCGCGGGAATTTTCCTTGTTGAGATTCCACGCCTGAAGCTTCGGCTTGCGCAGCTCTTCCAGACTCTTGGTCATGCATTCCGGGAAGGTTTCCAGCAGCTTGGCGCACAACTCATCGACCTTCTGATCCAGCATGGTGAGATCGATTTCCCCTTCTTTGATCTGGCCTGTCCAGCCTTGAAATCAGCACCGGTTTTGAACTCCCCGTGAACTACACGGCCATATTCATCAAGGAAACGGTCGGTGACAACGGTGGGATTTGCTACAAGTTTTCCGCCAACTTTGAGTGCAGGTACCACATCGGCAATGATACCGAGTCGTGCTGCTTTGTGTGCGGAGAATGGCTCACACAGCGTGCCGGAGACCATTGCCTGCTCGCAGCCGATCATCAGCGGGAGGAAATCGGTGGCGCCGCCGATGGCGGCAGAACCATGTTTGGGGCCAGCCTGGCCGAAATTGGCCAAGTCCTGGGCGATACTGAAGTCGCAGGCCATGCCGATTTCCTGGCCACCGCCGATGCGCATGCCGTTGACCCGGCAGACCACCGGCCTGTCACAACCGAGGATGGCGGAGACCATGTCGTTAAAGAGCCGCATGTACTGACGGTACTCCTGGGGGTTGCCGGCATAGTACTCGGCGTACTCCTTGGTGTTGCCGCCGGTACAGAATGCCTTGTCGCCAACTCCGGTAAACACGACAGCATTTACCTCACGGTCGGCGGAAGCTCTGCGGAAGGCGAGGATGGTCGCCTTGACCATTTCCGTCGTGTAGGAGTTGTACTGCTTCGGGTTGTTGAAGATGATCCAGGCATTGTAGATTCCTTCAGCGACGCTGCCGTCGTGGCGCTTGGCCGGGCGTTTCTCGTAACGGACCATGCCGTCGCAGAGGCTCTCCACATCACGGTCGATCAGGTTATGATCGATCAGGTGTCCCGGTGCGGTTCTGGCAATTATCTCATCTGTTGTGGCCATTATCTTTCCCCCTTATTTTTATGTTGCTTGCAACATCGATTTACAAAACAACGTTACATTATTTATGTAAATTGGTACTACAATACCATTTTACTGTCAAGCATTTTTTCTTTCTCTTTTTATTTTTCCCGAACAGCGTCCACACCGAGTGAAGCGAGCGGGATTAAACCGGTGCCCCTTTCTTCTTTATGCCCTTCCTGTTACCGTTGCTCAGATATTTTCTCAAACCGCTTGCCATTCAATGGTAATTATGGTACCTAATTACCAAGTTATACGAAATGCCTGTTACCGGACGTTTAACAATTTTCTAAAGCCGGCACCCTCCCTTCGAAGGTGCGACCAATGCTTTAACAGCCTGTCAGACATTGCAGAAGTGAGCGACTATATGAGCAACAATCTATTGATCAGGAATGCCCTGCCAAGCGATCTCGAAGCCATCATCTCTTTGGATCGGACCACTCCCGATGCGGACAAGGCCGATTATTGGCAAGGGATTTTCGAGCACTATGTGGTAAAAGGAAGAGCCGACCGTATTTTTCTCGTGGCCGAAAAGGCCGGCACGGTCATTGGGTTCATAGTTGGCGAGGTACGGGCTTGGGAGTTCGGCTCGCCGCCGTGCGGGTGGGTCTTCGCCCTGGCAGTATCTCCCGATGTGCGCGAGCAGGGAACGGGCAAGAAGATGTGGGATGAGATATGCAGTCGCCTGAAAAAGACAGGTGTCTCTACGGTCCGGACCATGGCAAATCTGGACCAGAAACTGACCCTGTCTTTTCTTCGAAGCATGGGGTTGCGTACCGGCCGCTACATCGAACTGGAAAAGCAGCTTGATTGAAGGCAATCCATCAACCTTGTCTGAACAGGAGCACACCTGATATGAAACTGAATAAAGCCAGCCTGTTGGGGCTTATAGCGGTGCTTGAACTGGCCGATGACCCGGAACAACAGCTTTCTACTACCGATATCGCCGAGAAGTACGATATTTCCACCCATCACCTGGCAAAGGTTATGCGGAACCTGGTGCACAAAGGGGTGGTTCAAGCCATGCGCGGCGTCGGCGGGGGCTACCGCTTTGCCGGCAACCCGAACCGCACGACCCTCCTGGATATCATCCAGCTCTTCGAAACCATGGAATCGGAGCTCGACCTTCCCCATTGGAACAAGGCCGCCGATCCTATTATTTCTGAGCTGCAAAGCATCACCAACGAAATCGATGATGTGACCAAGGCGATACTGGAAACCATCACCCTGGCCGCCGCCTTGAAAAATATGCATCTGCGTAGCGAAGCCGGCAAAAAGGCAGGCTCCTCGTCCTGACTCTCCCCTTCCGCAACCAACCTTAGCAGATCATCCCTGCCATGCTGCGGCTCCTCGACTTGGGCCCAGCTGGGCCTGTGTCGCCGCGCCTTGCCGGGATCAAAATCCCTCAAAATTGTTGCTGAGAACTAACAGCACGGGGCACTAGCGCTCGAAATCGAACTCGACGGTATAGGTGTCCGATTCCCTGGAATAGGTCAGCGGATGCCCCAGCCGCCTGTGATAGGCGAGCATCGCCTCATTGCCCGATAGTATCTCCGCTTGAAACCCCTTGATTCCCTGTCCTTTTGCATGGCGCTCCAGCTGGGCCAGCAGGTAGCGGGCCATGCCCAGCCGCCGATAGTCCTCATGGACTACCACTGCCGTTTCCGCCATGTTGCTGCGCGGATTGGCCGCATAGCGAGCCACGGCGACAATCTTCTCCACATTTTCATCTTCCTGCTCAAAAACAGCCAGTGCCATGCGGCTCTGGTAATCGACGCAGCATAATTTTGCCGCCTCCAGATGGGCAAGCTGCTGCTTCGGCCCGAAATAACGGTTGTATATTGTCTCCGGCGAATGACTGTAGAAAAATTCTTGCAGTGCCCGTTCGTCCGTAGCCTTGAGCGGCCGTACCAAGAGCCGCTTCTTGCCGAACAACTTCTGCTCTTCCAGCTCCTTAGGGTAGCGGTCCAAAGCCTGCTGCCATACCTGCTCATCCTCGTAGACATATTGTTTCTTTTTGACGAACTCCAAAAGCTCCCGGCGAAAATCGGGATGGGCGATGGAAATCAGCGCCAGTGCCCGTTCCCGGATGGTCTTGCCGTGCAGATAGGCAATGCCGTACTCGGTGACCACGTAATGCACATCACCTCGACTGGTCACCACCCCCGCCCCCTCGTCAAGGCAATGGACAATCCGGCTGATGGAGCCGTTTGCAGCAGTGCTGCGCACGGCGACGATCGGCTTGCCCCCCCGGCTCATGGCCGCGCCGCGGATGAAATCCACCTGGCCGCCAATGCCGCTGTAAAACCGGTATCCCAGGCTGTCAGCGCAGACCTGGCCGGTCAGGTCCACCTGAAGCGCCGCATTGATCGCCACTACCTTGTCGTTTCGGGCAATGACCCTGGGATCGTTGACGAAGTCAGATGGATGGAAGGCGATAGCGGTGTTGTCATCGATGAAATCGTAGAGCCTGCGGGTGCCGGTGACAAAACTGGTGACGGTTTTCCCCGGCAGCACCGCCTTTGCCTTGTTGGTGATGTTGCCGTTTTCCAGGAGCGGAATGAGCTCATCGGTGAACATTTCCGTATGAATACCAGATTATGCTTGTCGTGAAGGAATTTCAGGACGGAGCCGGGGCTGGTACCTATGCCCATCTGTAGGCAACTGCCGTTCTCCACCAGCCGGGAAATGTGGTAGCCGATCTGCAGGGCCACCTCGTCCGGTTCGGGGATTTCCAATTCCAGAATGGGGCTGTCCACTGCCACCAGGTGGTGAAGTTGGCTCAGATGCACCTGGGCATCGCCGTGGGTGCGGGGCATGCGGGGATTGATTTGGGCGATGACCAGCTGTGCCCGATCCAGGGCTGCGCGCTGGATATCCACGCTGACCCCCATGCTGCAGTAGCCATGACTGTCCGGAGGCGAGACCTGCAGCAGCATGGCCTGGTTCCCCCGCTGGCCGCTCCTGATCAGTTCGGGGATCTCGCTGAGGAAAATCGGGGTGTAATCGGCTCTCCCCTCGCAGACCGCCTGCCGCACCTTTTTGCTGATAAAAAAAGAGTTATACCGGAAATGGCCGGCAAATTCCTCCTGGAGATAGGCAGCATCGCCATAGGTGAGCAGCTGGATGAGTTCCACATCATTCAACCGGTCAGCCCCACGGCAGAGGGCCGCTACCAGTTCCTGGGGCGCAGCACAGCCCGACCCCACGAACACCCGCCAGCCCGATCGAATATGCGCAACCGCCTCATCGGGAGTTATCGCCATGCGTCCGTACTTCGTCAAAATATCGCCATTCATCAGCCCTCCCCCCTGGTCACTGTCCACACTATCTCCCAGACCTCGTGAAACGGCAGTATCCTTATATATCACAAGTCGGCCCGTTAACAATAAACCGGTGGCCCCTGTGATTGTACAGCAGAATCCCCCTGCCTGTCGCCACATATATCATCACACCTTAAAACAATGTTCTTCCTTCTTTCCAGATTCGGGTAAAACCCGTGTATGCCAGCTGCAAGCAACTCCTCCTCCCCCCCTGAGATCATATGGCCCACATATCCACCCGGTCGTTTTCACCTGATCATTTCTTTACATCCCTTGATCAAAATTTTACACATCGCCATTATTTACAACTTAGTAAAACAAGGTAACAGAAAAATAATATCTTGTTTTATTCTTTTATTACGCAAAGTTGCAATAATTATTTCCCTGTTTTTATTTATTGGGTTCCTAATTTGCAAAACATTATTTTACTAAATCAGCATCGACATCCAAGGAGGTGCATCATGCCTTACAACCTGAATCTGCCGGAACAATTCAATGCGGCCGACTATTTCATTGACCGCAATATCCGCGAAGGACGCGCTAATAAAACGGCAGTGCTCTGTGAGGAGCGGGCTTTCACCTACGGACAGCTCCAGGAAAATGTCAACCGCTTCGGCAACGCCCTCAAATCCCTCGATGTCCGCATGGAAGAACGGGTCGCACTGCTCCTCCTGGACACGGAAATTTATCCCCAGGCCTTTTTCGGCGCCATCAAGATCGGCGCGTCCCCATCTGTCTCAATACCATGAACCGCTCCAAGGATTTCGAATATTATCTCAATGACAGCCGGGCACGGGTGCTGGTTGTGGACTCCTCGCTGCTGGAACTGATCGAGCCGATCCGCAACAACCTGCTCTTTGTCAGACAGATCATCGTCGCCAATGGTGAAGCGCCTGCCGGTGATCTCTCCCTGGACCAACTCACAGCCAATCAGTCAACTCACCTGGAAACGGCGCCCACCTGCAGCGATGACGCCTGTTTCTGGCTCTACAGCTCCGGCTCCACCGGCTCGCCCAAGGGCACGGTCCACCTCCAGCACGACATGGTCTATGCCACCGAAACCTACGGCAAGCAGGTGCTCGGCATCAAAGAAGACGACTACTGCTTTTCCGCTGCAAAACTGTTCTTCGCCTACGGCCTGGGTAACGGCCTCTACTTTCCCTTCGGCGTCGGCGCCACAGCAATCTACCTGCCGAAAAGACCAACCCCCGATCAGGTTTACGGCACCATTCATCGCCATCGACCACCCTCTTCTTCGGCGTGCCGACCCTCTATGGCCAGATGCTGGAAGCGGAAGGAAGCATGAATAATGTCAGGCTGTGCGTTTCGGCAGGAGAAGCACTCCCCGGAGATTATATCAATCGCTGGAACGACCGTTTTGACCTGGACATTCTGGACGGCATCGGCTCTACCGAAATGGCCCACATCTTCATCTCCAATCTTCCCGGCGACATCCATGCCGGCAGCTCCGGCAAGGTAGTTCCCGGCTATGAAGCCCGCATCGTTTCCGAGGAGATGACCGACGTGGCGCCGGGAGAGATCGGCACCCTGCTGGTCAAGGGGGACAGCGCCGCCGCCTTTTACTGGAACAAGCACCAGAAGACCCGCCAGACCATTATGGGACAATGGGTCAATACCGGTGACAAATATTACCAGGACGAGCAGGGCTACTTTTATTGTGCCGGGCGCTCCGACGATATGCTCAAGGTGGGTGGGATCTGGGTATCCCCCAACGAAGTGGAGTCTTGCCTGATCAAGCATCCTGCCGTTCTGGAGTGTGCCGTCATCGGCGCTCCCGATGAAAATAACCTGATCAAACCCATGGCGTTCGTGGTGCTGAAAAAGCCCGATCAATCCGCAACGCACATGGAAGCGGAACTGCAGGATTTCGTCAAATCATCCCTCGCCCTCTATAAATATCCGCGGTGGGTCCGCTTTCTCGAGGAGCTCCCCAAGACCGCCACCGGAAAAATCAAGCGTTTTGAGCTACGCAACATGGTCTATAGCCAGGCAGCCTGACCGATTGGTGTCGACACGCGCTAACAGGAGAAAGATATGCGGACTTTGAACAAGATAGTGATCACCCTCTGCCTGCTGTTTCTGGCCGGCTGTGCCGGTACTAACACCGGTTCCTCCAGCAGGCGTGACTATGTTGAGGTGGCCAATCCTGCCTTCACCATGTCCCCCAATGCCCCCGAAACCATCTGGGTTCCGCGGAGCTATGTGGACAGCGGCGTACCCCGGGGAAGCGAGCTGGCTAAACAAGGCTATGAGGCCATCAAGGGCTCGACGCCTGTACCAGCCGGGGAGGCAGGCATAGTTGCACCGGGCGGCAACCCGGCCGCACTCATTCCCCGTTTCGGACTGGTCGTAGCGGTGGATAAGGACAAGGTCTACTTCAACCTGGGCCGGGAGGCAGGAATCAACATCGGACAGAAACTGAAGGTATTCCGTGGGGGAACTGTCGTTGAAGGACTTGGACTGGCGCCGGGTGAAGCGGTGGGCACGATTGAAGTCCTTGGCTTTGTCGGTAGCAAAGGAGGTTATGGAGTCATGAAGCAGGGAGGCCCTGCACAGATGAACGATCTGGTTGGCGGAAATTGACACGAAGGGGGAGCAGTAGAAGAAATTTGGTGAGGCAGTTTATTAACCACAGTGACGTTTAGACACTGATGCAATGAAGGAGGCAACTGTGATTAAAAGATTAGGTTTGTCGGCAGCAACACTCTTGCTCTTTGCAGCACCCGCCCTGGCGGAAGAAACAGCCCCGTACAACTGTGATTATTCACCATCATGCGAAGTGGCTCCAGGTGTCTACGGCGCCATGGCTTCGCCGGTAAAGAGCAAGTTCAATCTTTCCGTCGGCGGCTATGTCAAACTCGACTATGCCCATAACACCAATGCCGTCGGTCCCCGCAGTCCGGTAGCTTTTCAAAACCTCCCCATCAACGGCAGCAAGGATGAATCGATCTTTACCGCCAAGCAGTCCCGGCTCTGGTTCAAGGTAGCGGGTCCGACCTTTCTGGGGGCAAAAACCAACGCCCTTGTCGAGGCAGACTTTTATGGCGGAGGTTCAGCCGCCACAACGAACGAAAACCCCAACTTCAGGCTGCGCCATGCTTACGGCAGCCTGGACTGGGCCAACACCCAGGTGCTGTTCGGTCAGTTCTGGGATGTTTTCGGCCCGGCCGCAGCCGATACCATCGATTTCTCCCAGGGTAGCTCAACCGGCGCTCCCAACAACCCACGGGTACCCCAGATCCGCCTGACCCAGAAATACAATCTGAACGCAGACAACTCCCTGAAGCTGGTCCTTTCCCTCCAGAACCCGGGCCAGGACAGCGCTTCGGTCGCTGCCGCCTCATTCTCCAAAACTGGCGGTTACGGCAGCATCGTTAACGCAGCCGGACAAATCATGTTCTCCAGCAAAGCACTCGGTGTTTCGCCCGGATTCATGGGCCTCGGCATGAGTCCGCTTCAGGCTGGCCTGTTCGGCCTTGGCGGCAGGCAAAAAATCGCAGGGAACCACCAGGTTGATGTGTATGGCTACGGCGTCTACGGCTTTGTCCCGCTCCTCAAGTCCAAGGACGGTAAAAACCGGGCCATGACCATGTCCCTTGAGACCCAGGCCTACATCGCCTCAGGGATGGACATGCAGGGGGCAACTGCCCTGTCGGTTGTCGGATCTAAACCTGACCTGACCGGCGCCAAGGGATACGGCTATTATGGCCAGCTCAAATTCTATCCGACCCAGGATATGGGGATCACCGGTGGCTACAATCGCCGCAGTGTGCTTAATTCCGATAACTACAACGGCCTTTCCGCTGCCACCATAGGTCTCAGCCAGGGCGCCGTAAACGGAGTCGAGCGGTATAACGAGCTTATCTACGCCAACATCACCTATGATCTGAATGCGGCAATCAGGCTGGCCACCGAATTCGAGCACAACAAAACCCAGTATATGGCCACAACCACCGGCGCAGCTACCACCGCCAGCGGTCAGAACAATATTGTCCGTTTCGCTGCCTATTATTTCTTTTAAAACTCTTAATGCTTGAAATGTGATGACCATGGGCACTCTGCACAGGGTGCCCCCACTTTCACGGACTCCCCCTGTGAAAAGAACGCCAGAGCTTCATCTTGATTCCGTACTCGTAGCAATGTCCCACAAGACTTCACCCGGGGCCGATTTACCAGCTTAAACATTATTTAGCAGATGAATTTCAAAGATCAGCTGCTTGACCATGGTGTAAGTGTAAGGTCGAAGCCTTTCCATCACCAGGCAAACTTGGAGGAACAAGTACATGCGCGAAGAACCTCTATCCTACGCCCCTTTCACCACCTCCGACAGTTTCGGGCCTTTCGGCAATTTGCTATTGAGATTGTCGCGTGCCCTTGCCCTTGCTGGTGGACTGGTTTTCATGGGACTGGTGATAATGTCTCTGGTCTCCGTTGTCGGCCGCAAGCTCTTCAGCTTTGCCGTACCCGGAGACGTGGAAGTCCTGCAAATGTGTGCAGCACTGGCCCTGTCGACCTTTTTTGCCTACTGTCACCTGATCCATGGTGACATCAAAGTTGATTTTTTCACCCATAAAATGGCGCCGCACAAGGTAGCGCTTCTCGATTGCCTTGGTTCGCTGATGGTCGGCCTGTTCGGCGCCTTGATCGCCTGGCGGACTGCCGCCGGAGCCCTGGCACTGAAAGAGGTTGGGGAAACTTCGGCCATCCTCAGCTGGCCCGTCTGGATCCCCCAGGCACTCATGGTACCCGGTTTCGTACTGCTGGCCGTGGCCGGCTTTTACATGAGCATCCACCAGCTGCGCCTGGCCGTCTGGAGGTCCTTATGAGCGGCACGCAGATCGGTTTCCTCATGTTCGCGGTGATGATGGGCCTTCTGGTCATCCGCATTCCCATCGGCATTGCCATGTTCACCGTGGGCGCCGGCGGTTATTTCTTTCTTTCGGGCTGCGAGCTTCAGCCGCTCATGGCCACGCTCAAGAACCTCGCCTATGCCAGGCTGTCCAATTACGACCTGGTGGTGATCCCGTTGTTTCTGCTGATGGGGCAATTTGCCACCCATGGCGGCCTCAGCAACGCCCTCTTCCGCTGCGTCAGCGCATTTATGGGGCACCGCAAGGGGGGAATCGCCATGGCGGCCATCGGCGCATGTGCCGGATTCGGCGCCATCTGCGGCTCATCACTGGCCACCGCCGCCACCATGGGACAAGTTGCCCTTCCGGAACTCCGCCGCTACGGCTATTCAGGTTCGCTCGCCACCGGCTGCCTGGCGGCCGGTGGCACGCTGGGCATCATGATCCCCCCTCGGTGCCGCTGGTCATCTACGCCATCCTCACCCAGGAGTCCATCGGCAAGCTGTTCATGGCCGCGGTCCTGCCGGGCATCATCGCCATGCTCGGCTATATGATCGTCGTCAGGATTCTCACCACCATCAATCCTGCCGCCGGTCCGGCCGGCCCCAGCGTCCCCTGGTCGGAGCGCCTGCGCAGCCTGATGCTGGTAACGCCGGTGCTGATTGTCTTTGTTGTGGTCATCGTCGGCATCTACGGCGGCTGGACCAATCCCACAGAGGCAGCTGCCATCGGCGCTGCTGCCTGCGGCATTCTCGCCGTCGTCACCGGGGGCATGCGTCTGCAGGGGGTAATCGAAAGCGCGGTCGGCACCGCCCAGGCCACGGCGATGATTTTCCTGGTGCTGCTCGGCGCCGACATGCTCAACACCGGGCTTGCCGTCTCCCAGATGCCGACCGAACTGGCGACCTGGGTGCAGAACTGCGGTCTGTCTCCCCTTCTCATCATGATCATGATCCTTTTGATCTATATCTTCCTGGGCTGCGTCATGGACTCCCTGGCCATGATCCTGCTCACCATTCCCATCTTCTATCCCATCGTCATGGGATTGAATTACTGGGGTCTGGCGCCGGAAGACAAATCCATCTGGTTCGGCATTCTGGCCCTGATGGTAGTAGAGATCGGCCTGGTGCACCCGCCGGTGGGAATGAACGTCTACATCATCAACCGCCTGGCCAAGGACGTTCCCCTTACGGAAACTTTCAAGGGAGTGATGCCGTTCCTGTTCTCCGATTTCGTGCGCATTGCCCTGTTGCTATTTTTCCCCATCATATCCCTGTACCTGGTACATACGTTCCAACCCTGACCCCAAAGAGGAGGCCTGTCATGAAACAGCTGAAAAAATTGATCATGTTGTCCATTGCCGCCACGTTGCTTGTATCCGTCCCGGCCGGTGCCGCATCGGACGTGGTAACCCTTAAGGTGCACCATTTCCTGCCGACCAGCTCCAATTTCCATCAAAAAATACTCCTCCCCTGGTGCGAGAAAATAAGCAAGGAGTCAGGTGGCAAGCTCAAGTGCCAGATCTATCCTTCCATGCAGCTGGGGGGTACCCCGGCACAACTCCTGGACCAGGTCCGTGACGGGGTAGCCGACATCGTCTGGACCTTGCCCACCTATCAGGCGGGACGCTTCACCAAGGCCGAAGTCTTCGAACTGCCGTTCATGGCAAAGAGTTCCGAAGGCGGGAGTCAGGCCTTATGGGAATATGTCCAGAAAAATGCCCAGGATGAATTCAAAGGCACCAAGCTGCTCTTCACCCATTTGCATGACGGCAACCAGATGCACTTCGGCAAGAAATCGGTCAAGACCCTGGAAGACCTGAAGGGGCTGAAACTTCGTGCACCAAGCCGCATCGGCTCCAAGACCCTGACGGCGCTCGGCGCAGTGCCGGTGCAGATGCCGGCGCCGGCCGTTCCCGAATCCATTGCCAAAAGCGTGGTGGACGGAGCCAGTATCCCCTGGGAGGTAACCACGGCCTTCAAGCTGCAGGAAATCTGCAAAACCCACACGGAAACCGGTCCCGGACAGGCCAAGCATGCCTACTCCATCTTCACCTTCGCCATGAACCCGGCCAAGTACAACCGTCTGTCTCCCGAATTAAAGAAGGTAATCGACAACAACAGTGGCCTTGCAGCATCCAAGTGGGCGGGCAGGACCTTCGACAGCTTTACGGTGGCGGCGAGAAAGATCGCAGTCGAGCGCCGCAACACCTTCAATGTCTTGACCGATGCCGAATACAAGCGCTGGGTGAAAGCCTGCGAAAACGTGGATAATGACTGGATCAAGGAGGTCAATGCCAAAGGGGGCAACGGCGTGGCCCTGTTGAAGGATGCCAGGGCGCTGCTCAAAAAGTATCATGATTGATTGTCTGCCTGGAAACGGGCATTTGATTTTGTCTGTCTACGGGCGGCGGCTCAAGCCCCGCCCGTATTCGTCTGATCACATCTCCTGCCGTTCAAGGCACTGCCATGACCGGCTCTCTTGCAGACGCTGCCACCCATGTCTTGAAATTGAGGCTGTGACACTTACGATACAGACAGCCTGATGAAAAAACGATGAGGTGAATGTGGACCGACTCCCAACGGAGCTGTCCCTGTCCCAGGTGGACCGGATAGTGCGCGAACGGCTGTCCCGACTGGATATCTCCCTGGGGGAGGAGTTCCTGGCCCAGGTCAGGGGGGCACTGGAACCGCTGCAGGGTAGCATCGATATAGCCCGAGGCGAGCTTAGGTCACTGGTTGCCATGGCTACCGCTGCAGAAGAGCTGGCTGTCCTGCGTTCCATCAATGAACAGCTGGTCGGCGTGGCCAGTGACCTTTTCCTAGCCACAGGCTCGGCACCGATGGTTCAGGAGATCTGTACGGCCGCCAGGGAAGCGATTGTAGAACGGGTGCTGGAGTTGGCCCGCCGGGAGCTCTATTTCGCCGGGTCCTACTGCGAGGCCCCCCTGTCGCTTTTCGCGGTCGGCAGCGCCGGCCGAAGGGAAGAACTGCTGTTTTCGGACCAGGATTACCTCTTTCTCCATGGCTCTGGCGAAGTCATATCCGTGCAAATGGGGGAGGAGCCAGGCGATTACTTCGCCAGACTCGGCTCGGTATTCGTGAATAAACTGGAGGCAGTCGGCATCAGCAGATGCAGCGGCGGCATCATGCCGGTCAATGAGGCATGGCGTGGATCCGTGCAGCAATGGGAGAGCCGACTTTCCCACATGCTCCGCCTGGAAAGGAGCGACTGGGAAAAGAGTATCGTCAATCTCATCGCCCTGATGGACGTCCGCTTCATCTGCGGCGACCGTGATCTGGGCCTTGGCTTCGGCAAATCGGTCCGGTCACGGGTGAGAGAGAACCCCCAGGCCATCAGGCACATGGCCAGAGTCGTCAGTTCCATGCGGCTGTCCAAAGGGTTCCTCAGGCGATTTGTCGTCGAGGCCGACGGGCTGCACCGGGGAGAATTCAATATCAAGGTCATGGCCTGGATGCCGCTCGTGATGTGCATCCGGCTGCTGGCGGTCCACGTGGGTATAGAGGAGACTTCCACCCCGGCCAGGATCGACCGGCTGAGGGACACAGGTCGCCTGACGGACCAGATGGCAAGCGAGCTGGCCGACGCCTATCATGTCATCACCGGCCATCGACTTCTGCAGCAAAACAGGCTGCGCAAAAGAATCATCGATGACGCCTGTTATATCAATCCACACGAACTCCCGGGACCTGAACGGGAACGGTTGAGAAAGGCCATCGGCATCATCGACGACCTGCAGAACATGATCCGCAGCGAGTTTTCCATGGCGACTTCGGCTGATCGTTTTATCAATCGCAGCTGCTGACCAGCATCCAGGCAGGCTGAAGTGCGGGACTTATGGCACACACCGGTACAAAAGAAATCCTCTGGTCGCGAACCTTTACCCTGACCACCCTGGGGATGTTTTTTCTCTTCATCCCCTTTGCCCTGTACCTTCCGGTCATGCCGGTCTACCTGCTGAAAGAGCTGCACAGCTCAATGGAGGCCGCCGGTGCCGTCAACGGCATTTTTCTTATTGCCGCTGTCCTCTTCCGCGCCCAGACAGCCCGGCTCGAAGCACGGTTCGGCAGCCGCCGCGTGCTTCTGGCAAGTGGATTTCTCTTCGTGGCGACCAACCTCCTTTATCTTTCGGCCACAACGGTGACAGGGGTCATGCTGATCAGATTTTTCAGCGGAGCCTGCTTTGCCGTGGCAAATACCGGCATCCAGGCCATGGGCAGCCGCCTGATACCCAGGTCGAGGACAGGTGAAGGACTGGCCTATATTACAACCATGGTGCTGGCCGGTGGCGCCATAGGTCCCTATATCGGCTTGAGCCTGTCACAGGCTTCGGGATATGAAGCGGTTTTCGTCTTTAGTGCCCTGGTCAGTTTGCTGGGCATGCTGATTCTCTGCTCAATGAAAATCCCCGACGAGCGACCGCAAATTCAACCAGGATTCTCTTTTCAAGGTTTATATGAGGGTAAGGCTGTTCCGGTATCGCTGATCGTTCTGGTGATTGCCATGGCCTATGGCGGGGTACTGACCTTTGTCGCGGTCTATGCTGCGGAACTGCAACTGCCGGCCGTGGCCAGTTATTTTTTTGTGGTGATGGCGATCGTCTCCGTTGCCACCCGGCTTATAACCGGGCGTATGTATGATCGCTTCGGACCCGATGCCACAATCTACCCTGCCATTGTATCCATGGCAGCCGGTCTGCTTCTACTGGGCTGCATCCAGTCTACTGCAGGCATGCTGTGGGCTGCAGCTTGATCGGTACGGGTTACGGCATGGCCGTGCCCGCCATCCAGACCCTGGCGATACAAATCTCACCCCCACACCGGGCCAGTGAGGTAACCGCCACCGTCTTCACCTGCCTGGACGGGGGAGTCGGTCTGGGGGCCTACCTCCTGGGAGGAAGTATCCTTGCCTTCGGTTACGCCAACGTGTATCTTTCACTGGGGCTGCTGACCCTTGCCTGCACACCTTTTTATTACATCGTGCGCCAGGCGGGAAAGGCCGATCTCAAAGAACGAATCCCGGAAAAGGAATTCCCATGACAAGCCATTTTCGCTACTACCTGCGGGTCCGCTATGCTGATTGTGATATGCAACGGGTTGTATTCAACGCCCGCTATGGGGAATACACTGCCGTGGCCATCTCCGAATTCATGCGCGCCTTAGGCCTGCGCCAGGAATTCAGCAGCGGCACATATGGCTTCCAATGGGTCAAGCAGACCACCGCATGGAAAGCTCCGGCGCGTTTCGATGATGTCATCGAGGCTGCCGTCTGGACCAGGCACATCGGCACCACCTCCTTCACCCTCGCCACCGAATTCCGTATTGCTGGACAGGATGCCCTACTGGCCACGGTGGAATCAGTCCTCGTCCTCATCGATGAGCGGACCATGCAGAAGACCCCCCTCCTGGAGCGCCACAAGGAAGCGTTAATAGCCGGGCGCCCGGGATGATTACGGACCATGCCGGCTATCTTTCAAGAGAAGATTGAGTGTCCTGAGGACTTGAGGAAACTGGTGGAAAGCATAAGCTTCACATAAAAGTATTTGTATTCAAGAAACCTTCTCCAACAGCATCAAAAAAGCGTATTGTGTCCCCGATTTTCCTCCGGTGATTTTCCCTGACCCCGGTGATTTTCCCAGTTCAATTTACATTCTCTTCACCGCTGCTGCGCTTGGTTATCTGAATGCAGTGCTAATATCCAGATTGTTTCCCGCTCATACTCTCAATTTCAATCTGTATAACTGTTGTGCTTGCAACTGACTGGTCTGAAAAGGAAAAGGAATTCTCTGAATACTGTTTCATTATAATCTCAAGCGCTCTGCGCTTTTCTTCAACATCATCAACGATAACCGCTTTTCCGAATCCTATCACGCTTTTGTATCTCATACCCCAATCACATGCCTCTTCGCTTTCAACAATCTCAGCATTGGCATCAAATTCAAAGCAAACAGAGTTGTTTCTCCTGATTATCTCTATTTTTTTTCCTTCGTGTGCTGCATGGAAATATAAATACCCATCTTCATATCCAAAACTGAGGGGCACAACATATGGTCGATAACCATCGCACAGTCCAAGTCGGCACACTAACGATTGTCGAATAACAGCCCTGAGCGTTGTTTCATCTTTAATTTCCTTTTCTCTTCTTCTCATCATTAGGTCATTATTCCTTTCAGATAAGGTCATGGGCATGGGGTCATTGGGCTATGGGGTCAGGGCTATGGGGTCAGGGGCTATGGGGTCATGTTTGACATTTGAAGATTTGCCAGAACTTTACGACCCACTTCCTCCTTCTCTCCCAGCCTCCCGCGCGGCCTGGCTGATTGCGGAAACCTCCCGCCTCATTCTTTGTGCCAGCTCCGTCAATGAAAGATGTGGGATCTCTCGTGTAACATAAGCCGCAACTGCACGTGCTTCACTTGCGGAGCGGGTCTTGCCTGCTGCGGCGAGCTCAGATTCCGATATGCCGTAACACCTGCAAACTTCCGATATTACCGCGTCCAGCGTCACGCGGTTGGGGAGCTTCTCTTTCGCACGCAGTAGTGCATCATCTGCAAACGAATCATCGCCCAAAAGCCTCCCCTCGTGACTTCCGCACCCGAATTCGGGTCTGGTCCCCTCGTGTAATCCGTCATGGACAAATTCTGCGTATTTTTTCGATGCCGTCATGAGTTCGCCGTCAAAAAGAGAAAGTACGTAATCGGTACTATACCACGGCAATACCTCTTTCCCCAGTAGCGCCCGATGTCCAGACCACGGATGCTCATCCGGCAGCTTCAGCATCCTGGCCCGCACAGGGTTCAGGTGTATATACCGGACCAGCTCCAACAGGTAAGCATCGGCATCGATTAGAATGGCCTTGTACCTTCCCTGGAATAAATGACCAATACGTTGATGTTTCCTGTTAAACCACGTCGAGTACCGCAGCATGAGATTCTGCATCAGCCGGGAGAGCGGAATGTCCGACACCTGAAGGAGAAGGTGGACATGGTTAGTCATGAGGCAAAAAGCATGGATGCGATATTGGAGGCGTGCAGATCCCTCCTGGAGAATCCTGTAAAAGTGATACCTGTGACCATCCTCTAAGAACAGAGGATCGCCCGCATTGCCTCGAATTATGACTTATTGATATTCATCTTCTCGCCCAAGACTTGCGAATCTGAGACATTGCAGCCTTGTTTTCAGGGGCTACTTCAAGAGTCCAAACTTCGCAAGCAGGAAGAGCAGTGAGATTAATGTTACGTAAAAACAGCCCCCTAAGCTTGTCCATTTGATAACATCCGCGTGCTTTTTTAAATGCCCCTCTGCTTTAAAAGTTTTAGCTATTAATAAGTTACCAGGCTTGGGTATGAAAAAAGCCCAAAGCTTCAATCGAATGCTCAACGGGATAAGAGCCTTTGCCTTTCTAGCCGCATCATCAGCGTCCAATGACTCATTTGCTAAATTTATCTGAGTTATTGATAGTTTTCTTTTTTCCAGTTCAGCTTGTGCCTCTGCAAGGGCCTCGGGTAAATAGTCTGCGGTCTTGCGGGATACAATCTCAATTAGCTCCGCGTCAGTCCGTTGGGCCATCAACTCAGCAAAATTAATTTTCATCTTTAAATGTCCTCTTTATGTTTTTTAATGCCAACTCGCTATTGAGCAGTTAGGAAGTTATAAATGTATAAATAATTTCTACATCTATAAACTTCTGGGTTTCTATTATTATAAAGGTTGCCTTTTTCGCCATTCTTGCCGAATTTATACATCTATAAACATGAGCGTGCGTTGAAGCTTTTCAGGTCCAACAATTTGTTTTTCCAGTAGTAGCAGTTAATAGCCTTCCTGCACCAGCAAACTGGCAATATCAATACCAGGTTTCCGGAATAATCGTTGACGAAGATATCACTAATTATTAAAACTTTCACCTGCTTTATATGGTACCCACTTGGGGCAAAAGGGTCGGGGTCAAGGACACTTGAGGGGCAACTGGGTTAGGCTTGGTATCTGGTGATCAAAAGCTGTCCATGGAATATGGTTCCCCAGTCATCTCCAAGCCTTGGGCGCCTGGTCAAGAAGCTCTATGACTTCCTTCGCATAAAAGCACCTGTTGCGCCGATGTTGTTGTCGTTGAACTAAAACTCCAATTTCTTCGAACTTCGCTAAGGCCGCACTTGCCGACGGGAAGGATATGTTGAGAGCCTCTTTGACCTGGTTTGCAGTCAGGACAGGTGTACCGGCCATGAGTCTGGGAAGTCTATGCAAGACGGACTGTCGTCGAAGTCCCATATCTGCCACCATCGCTTCCCATTTCTTGATTATCTCGTCCAATCCAATGGAGGTATCTATCGCTTCTTGAACAGCGGCCTCCACACCGGCTGAAAAAAAACGGAGCCACTCTGCCCATCTTCCGCGCAGTTGCACCCCTGCCAGTGCATCGTAGTATTCCCGCTGGTTCTCTTTCAGGTAACCTGCCAGGTACACCGGGGGCAGGCCCTCGGCGGCCAGCATCAGTGGGAGGAGGATCCTCCCGACCCTTCCATTGCCGTCGATGAAGGGATGGATCGTTTCGAACTGGGCATGAACGACAGCCATCCTCGTGATGATGGAAAATTCGAAGAAATCTTCCTCCTCCGGCGTGTAATGCAGCACCTGGAAAAGGTCCTCCATACAGGGGTCTATGTACTCGGCAGGGGGGGGAACGAACTTTGCCTGATCGATCTTCAACCCTCCACCAATCCAGTTCTGCCTGTCCCTGAACTCTCCGGGAATTCCCTGAAAACTTGTAACTTTTTCCATCAGCCGGACGTGAATCTGCTTGATGAGCCTGCAGCTGAACGCCGTAACACCGCTCTCCCGTACCTGCTCCAGGCCATACTCAAGTGCATATACGTAATTTTTCGTTACTTGAACGTCCGGTGGCAAGCCCTCATCGCTACCGGTCGCCTCGAATGAAAGAAGATCGTTGATTCCCGACTGGGTTCCCTCAATCTGGCTGCTTCTGACCGCCTCCCGGCGATCGGCAGTCCTTGTAACCAGATCCGGATTCGGCAGCACCGCCGATAACCGTTGCAATGTGTTAAGAGCCTCGCGAGCCCTGACCAGTTTATCCTCCAGTCCTTGTAATCCGACCAGATCACGGGCACGAGGGGTGGGAGGGGGAACCAGGGCAAAGCTGCCGGGATACTCCTTGACAGGGACAAGTAACCCTCGCCGCTCTGGACTTAAATCACTCTTGCGCATAAGCAAAACCTTTAACAACTAATTTTTTTATTTAAAATTACGCCAGAAACTTTAAATAAGCAACAACGTTATTAAAAGTTTTGCTCCGGACAGAGACTCGGGAAGGAAGATGGGATTAGCGTCAGTGCAGCTGCCTTACTGCTCTCCCCAGCCCTTCCAGGGTCATGGGGAACATGGGGAATAGGCCGGCAACGGTGGGAACGGTTTCGTACTGGTTCCAGTAGGTTTCGGGAGGGGTTCAACCAGGCGCGCTTGGGGAAGGCGTCGGAGAGCTGGCAGAGCCATTCGTGACCGGTGACGTTGCTGGTCCGGTAGCGCTCCAGGGTGCCGTGGGGGGTCATCAGCTCGTAGGGGGACATGGCGGCGTCGCCGACGATGACCAGGCGGTAGTTCTTGCCGTACTCCCGGAGCACCTCGGCAGTCGGCACGAATTCGTCCGTATTCAGGTTTGTATAGAGATTTTCATAGACACAGTTGTGGAAGTAGAAGGCTCGGAAGTCCTTAAAATGGTTGAGCCCGTGGGCCGCCGAGAAGAGCCGCTCGGAAAGGTCCCGGTACGGTTCCATGGAGCCCCCCGAGTCCATCACCAGGAGCAGGCGCACCTGATTCTCCCGCTCACGGCCGAAGATCAGGTCGATTTCTCCGGCATTCCTGCAGGTCTTGTCGATGGTGGCGTCCATGTCCAGGATCTCCTCTGCGCCCGAATCCCGCAAATCACGTAGCCTTTTCAGGGCGACACCGATCTGGCGCACGTCCAGGGTCAGGTCATTGCGCAGGTTCCGGTAGCGGCGGGCAAAGGCCTGCAGCGCCGCCCGTCCCCCCTGTCGCTCCGCAGAAAAGGAAATGCCCGATGGATGGCTGCCGTTGATGCCATAAGGACTCGTACCGCCGCTGCCGATCCATTTTTTTCCCCCATTGTGCGCCTCCTTCTGGTCACGCAACCGTTCTTCCAGCTGCCGCAACAGCTCATCCAGGGGGAGCGCCTTGAGCCGGTCCAGCTCTTCCTGGGAGAAGGGCCTTGGCATTCGCGGGTCCTGCAGCCATTCCAGGATCTTTTCCCTGGTTGCCAGGTCGTCGGGTAGGGCTCCCTCCTTAAAGCAGTAGGCAAAGGCCTGGTCGAAGGCGTCGTAATAGGCCACGTCCTTGACGAGCAGGCTGCGGGAGAGATAGTAGAAATCCTCAAGGCTGTCATTATGCAGCCCCTTCGCCAGCCCTTCCAGCAGGGTAAGCCACTCGGTAAGGCTGACCGGTACCTTCACGCCCGCAGTGAATGATATAGCGCCAGAAACATCAGCTGAAAAAGCGGCGGCCCGCGGTACGCACATCGGCCGGTCGGTTGGCGTGACGGGAAAGGGTCTCCGTATCCTCCTGCATCTTGACCAGTGCACCGAGAAACGGCACCGATTCCAGGGATGGGACATCCCCCTCGGGCAGTTTTGCTCCACTGGCCAAAAGAACGCGGATCCAGTCAAGAAGCTCGGAGGTGGATGGCCGTTTGCGCAGCCCCGGCACCTCGCGCAGGCCAAAGAAGATTTTGCAGGCCTTGGCCATCAGTTCCACGCCAAGATCGGGGAAGTGGACCTCGATAATGGCCCGCATCTGTGCCTCGTCCGGAAAGTCGATATAGTGAAAGACACAACGTCGCAGGAAGGCATCCGGCAGCTCTTTTTCCGAATTGGAAGTGACGATGACCACCGGCCGCTGGTCGGCTTTCACCCACTCATCGGTCTCCAGGACGTGAAAGCGCATCTCGTCCAACTCGAAGAGGAGGTCGTTGGGAAACTCGATGTCCGCCTTGTCCACCTCGTCGATGAGGAGCACCACCCGCTTGCCGCTGGCAAAGGCCCGCCCCAGGGGACCGTACTTGATGTAATGGCGGATGTCCTTCACATCGCCGTCGCCAAAGCGGGCATCGTTGAGGCGCTGGACCGTGTCATAGGTATAGAGGCCGTCACGGGCCTTGGTGGTGGATTTCACATTCCAGAGAATGATTTCCATGTCAAGAGCCTCGGCAATGTGATGGGCGAGGAGCGTCTTGCCGGTACCCGGCTCCCCCTTGAGCAGAAGCGGCCGCTCCAGGGCAATGGCCACATTGACCACGTCCTGCAGCGCCCTGGAGGCCACATAACCCTCGGTGCCGCGGAATTGATGAAACTGGAGATTGCCCATAGCGATCTCTCCTTTAGGTGATTTAAAGTATACCTATTTCAAACATGTAAAAAAGTACCATTTTACCCTTTTACTGTCAACAAACTGCTCCGTCAAAGTGTTCTGTAACGGTTGACCCCGCCCCCATCAAGCCTCACCGTCAATCCCCCGCCTGCAATCTGATAGCGCACATGGGCAAGACATTCCCCCAGTGCCAGTTGCAGATCAAAATCGGAAAGAGGGGCGGGATACATGACCTGCACCAGCTCATAGGCAGACAGCTCCCTGTCGGAACAGGCATCCCGTATCACCTGGAACCTTCGCTGATGATGGCTCTGCAACTCCGCAACCCGCTTCCTCGCCCCGCGGAAGGGGAGCCCGTGCCCGGGAAGCACCAGGACCTCGTCGGGAATCCCAGCGAGACGGTCGAGGGAAACAAGCCAGTGGCTGAGCGGGTCGTCCTCCGGGTTCATGACGCTGACCGATACATTGGTGGTGATGGTTGGCAGGAGCTGATCGCCGGATATAAGAACTCCACGATCCCCAGAGAACAGCAGGGCATGTTCAGGTGAATGCCCCCGGCCGATAATGACCCGCCAGTCCTTGCAAATTGGAAGAATGCTTCCCTCCTGCAAACGGATAAAGGACGGCGGCATCGGCGAAATCTCGGGAAAAAACTGAAACATCACCAGGGTCTCCTGCAGCCGTTCCTGCGGGAAGCCGGCTCTTTGGAAGAATTCCGCGTGCTGCCAGGGCACCGTTACCAGGTCGGGCCAGCCACGCAGGGTGAAGTATTCCTCGTAGGTGATGAACAGCGGCACCCGCCACCGCTCCGTCAGGTAACCTGCCAATCCTAGATGGTCCACATGATAGTGGGTGCAGCATACGCCCACCACCTTCTCACCGCGCAGCGGCCCGGAAAATACCTCCTCCCATATTTCCCGCGCCTCAGTCGAATCGAGGCCGGTATCTATTATCAGCCACCCTCCCCCAACCTGCAGCAGGTAGATATTCACGTGATCGAGGGCATAGGGCATGGGCATGCGAAGCCACTTGATTTCCGGGCTGATATCTACCAGCTCTGCCTTGGACTGGGGGGCGTCATAGGGAAATGTCAGGGGCGCCGGGGATGAAACGGCAACATGTTGCTCTGTCATAGTATGTCCTACTGCTGATATACAGCTTCAACTTCAGCGAGACTTCCTCGCTCGGATGGCAAGGGAGTAAATATAAAACGGTTTGCTTTTATTCTAAACTGGTATCATAATGCAGGAAATGGCACAAGCTGAAATTGCACGACCCACACCATGTTTGATGTAGAACGACTTTATATATCCGCAAAGGACTGGTTCACTCATGCAAGTGAAAGGCCGACGAATGAAGAGCGCATCTGATTTCTTTCTGGAAAAATTCCGGGAGCTTGAAGATTTGTTTGCCGATTTGCAGTTTGGTTTTGCCGTCCTTGACAGGGAGCTGCACTTCATACACGTCAATGGGCAGCTGGCAAAGATTGATGGCAAGCCCGTCGAGCAACATGCCGGAAGAAGCATCGAAGATATAAACCCGCAGATCGCCCTGGCCATGGAGCCCATTCTGTTCCGCGTCATGAGGGACAACAGGCCGTTCTTCGAACTGGCGGTAGACATACACAGCACCGCCGCAGCCCACACGACAATGGACAACACCTGGCAGGTCCGCTGCTACCCCCTTAACGCCGATGATGGCGAAGTGCTGGGTGTCAGCCTCGTCGTACTGGACGTTACGGAGCAGAAGCTGAGAGAAGCAGCGCAGATTGAGCGGCTGCAATTCGAATCGCTTCTCTCGACACTTTCCACAACCTTTATCAACGTACCGGTCAGTGAAGTTGACAGCAAGATCGTCCAGGGACTGCAGAAGATTGTCGACTTCCTCGGTTTCGACCGCAGTACCGTCTGGAGGGTCCATCCCGACACCGGCGAGATGATCTGCACCCATTCCTATGAACTCCCCGGCATCAAAGCTCCCCTCGCCGTGCTCCCCCCCGGGATGGTGCCGGTCTGGAACGCCCTGGTCAAATCCGGTGAGATTTTCAAGATCTCCGACATCGACGAATTGCCGGAAAGGTTTCGGCGGGAAAAGGAATACTGTCGCGAGCGGGGGGGCATCCGTTCGATCATGTTCATTCCCTCCCGCGTTGGCGGTGTGGTCGAAGGATTCATCACCTTTGTCTCGTACAGCGTCATCCGGGCCTGGCCCGACGATCTCATTCAGCGCCTGCGCATCCTGTGGGAGATTTTTGCCAATGCCCTGGAGCGGAAACGGGCGGATCAGAAGATTCAGCACGCCCTGGCGGAAATCAAGACCCTGAAAGACCGGCTCGAAGCTGAAAATATCTATCTTCGCGACCAGATCGACATCGAGTACAAGCCGGACGATATCATCGGCCAATCGACGGCTATCCGCGGCGTGCTGCGGCAACTGCAACAGGTGGCCCATACCGACTCCACCGTCCTCCTTCTGGGGGAAACCGGTACGGGAAAGGAACTGCTGGCCCGCGCCATCCATAACCTGAGCGGACGCCGGGAACGCTCCATGATCAAGGTGAACTGCGCCGCCCTGCCGGCCACCCTGATCGAAACCGAACTGTTCGGCCATGAAAAAGGGGCTTACACAGGAGCCGCGGCAAGGCATGTTGGACGTTTTGAAGCCGCCAACGGCTCGACCATTTTCCTGGACGAAATCGGGGAGCTGCCCCTCGACCTTCAGTCAAAGCTGCTCAGAGTTCTTCAGGAGGGGCAGTTTGAAAGACTCGGCAGCACCAGGCCCATCGACGTCGATACCCGCGTCATTGCCGCCACCAACCGGGACTGGCCAGGGAAGTCAAGGAGGGGCGATTCAGGGAGGATCTCTACTATCGGCTGAACGTTTTCCCCATTTCGGTCCCTCCGCTACGGGAGCGCAAGGAGGATATTCCTTTGCTCGTCTCGGCCATGGTCAAGGAATTTGCCGGTGCTTTCGGCAAGGCCATCGAGCGGGTGCCGAAAAAAAACATGGATGCACTGGTGCATTACACCTGGCCGGGGAATATCCGTGAACTGCGCAACATGGTGGAACGGGCCATGATCCTCAGCAACGGCCCGGTCCTTGAGATTGATATTCCTGACGGTACCTCGACAACTATAGCCAGGGCAGCACTGCTTAAAGAGGTGGAACAGCTGCATATCCTTTCCATCATGGAAAAAACAGGCTGGCGCATCCGCGGCAAGAGCGGCGCTGCTGAACTTCTGGGACTCAAGCCGACCACCCTGGAATCGAGAATGAAAAAGCTGGGTATCAAGCGCTGCCTGTCACCCTCCGAAATATCGTAACGTCTCCGAAATATCGGAGGTTATTTTTGCCCGCCTGATTTTCTTCCGCTTTCACACAGTTACCTCCCGTTGCCATAAGGATAAGACCTCTGCCGTCTGCACCATCATCCGATATTTCGTAGATACACCTCTACCCTTGCCTTACAAAATATTATTTTATCTTCTAACTCACCAATATCACGCTGTTTGCAGCCATCATTTTAACAAGATCTCTCAATGGAATGCATTGTGCAAAACAGTGTTTGCATAATGATAATATTCCATGTCACCTGTAAATGGGAGAACGAGAAATGAACCAACTGGCGGTTAAACAGGAAAGCGAGTTTTTGAAGCGAATTCGAAATCCTGCCCTTTTCGGCAAGATTATGGATGCGGAAGATACGCTCCAATTTTTCAAGGATGGTATGTATCTGGGATTTTCGGGCTTTGCCGAAGGGCACCCGAAAACCGTTCCGGCACTGCTGGCAGACCATGTGGAAAAACATGGTATCGGCAAAATGAAGTTCAACGTCTACACCGGCGCCTCAATCGGCACCGATGTGGATGACCGCTGGGCGAAGCTGGGAATGCTTGGCCGCCGCTGGCCACATCAGCAGGGGAATGCCATCCGCAAGGCGATCAACGCCGGCGAGATCGCTTACGGCGACCGCTACCTGTCAATGTATGCCCAGGATTTCGGCTATGGTTACTACACCCTGGACAACGGCGGCAAGATCGACATCGGCATCATCGAGCGAGCTGCATCACCGAAGACGGGAGCATCGTGCCGACCCTGGCGGTCGGCATCATTGCCGAAATCGTCGAGCGGGCAGACAAGATCATTATCGAGATCAACAGCAAGATCCCTTCCCTGGAAGGGCTCCATGACTGCGTCGGCGTCACCCTCCCCCCAAACAAGCAGGTCTACAACATCCTCAGTGTAAAAGACCGGATCGGCACCACCAGCATTCCTTGCAATCCCGACAAGATCGTGGCCATAGTCGAGTCCTACAGAGACCCGGTGGGACGGCCCCTGGGGGCGCCGGACGGCAATTCGGTGCTGATCGCCAACCACATCATCGATTTCCTGCAGTTCGAGGTGAAAAACGGCCGGCTGCCGAAAAACCTGCTGCCGCTCCAGTCCGGCGTCGGTTCCATTGCCAATGCGGTCATTGGCGGGCTGCTTACCAGTCCCTTCGAGAACCTCAATGTCTGGACCGAGGTCTTTCAGGACAACCTGCTGGACATGTTCGATTCGGGAAAGCTCGACTACGTGACCACCGCCTCCTTCTCCCTGTCGGACAGCGGTATCAAGCGCCTTCTGGCCAATTGGGACAAATATACATCGCGGACTCTGCTGCGGCCCATCCAGATCACCAACCATGCCGAGCCGGTACGACGCCTTGGTCTCATTTCCATGAACACCCCGGTGGAGTTCGACATCTACGCCCACGTCAATTCCTCCATCGTCAACGGCTCGCGCCTGCTCAACGGGGTCGGCGGCTCCGGCGACTTCATGCGCAATGCCTACCTGTCCATCATGCACACTCCTTCCACCCGCCCATCCCAGGCGGACCTCCACGGCATCAGCTGCGTGGTGCCCATGGTAACCCATGTGGACCATACCGAACACGACATGGACGTCCTGGTCACCGAACAGGGTCTTGCCGACCTGCGCGGCCTGTCACCAAGGGAAAGGGCGTTGAGGATCATCGATAAATGCGCCCATCCCGAGTACAAGCCGCTCTTGCAGGACTATTTCCATCGTGCGCTGAAGGAATGCCTGGCCAGTAACAGTGCCCATGAGCCGCACATGCTCCATAAGGTTTTCAAGATGTACCGGAACCTGGAGGAAAAAGGGACCATGAAGCTGGAAAACTGGGACTGACCAGGGGAAGAAGCAATCAATACTGTAATGGGCTGAATTTATGAGAAGGAGTTATTCATGACAGCAATTGGCAAAGATTGGGCAAAACTGGCAAACATGCCGAAATTTATCGAGCTGCACAGCAGAAAGAAATCCTTTCTCCTCACCCTGTGGTGCATTGGCTCCATCTTGTTCTACCTGCTTCCCATCTGCGCCGGCTATGCGCCGGATTTCATGAAGATGAAGCTTCTGGGTCGGCTTAATGTAACCTACTTCTTCTGCCTCTTCGAATTTATCATGACCTGGGCAATTGCCATCATCTATACCCACCGGGCCAACACCTATTTCGACCCACTGACAAAAGAGGTGCTGGCAGATATTAACGGAGGAGGTCAGGCATGAAACGTTTATTGATTCCATTGATCCTGTGCATGACCATTGCTCCGCTCTGCTACGCCGCGCCGTCCCATGAGCCGGCAAAGGTAGCCACTTCCACAAGCGCCGGGCCTGTCCCTCTTTCAGCAGCAGTTGCCCCTTCCGCAAAGGACCCGGTCACCACCAGAACCGCCGCCCCTCTGGCAAGCGAGGTAAAGACAAACAAGGCCATTACCCTGACCATGTTTGTGGCAATCATCCTCTTTACCGGCTATATCGTCGTCCGGGCAGCAAAAAGCACCAGGACCACCGCCGACTACTATGCCGCCGGCGGTGGAATTTCCGGGTTCCAGAACGGCTGGGCCATTGCCGGCGATTACCTCTCGGCCGCCACCTTCCTCGGCATCGCCGGCATTACCTCCGTTTTCGGCGCCGACGGCTTCATGTATGCGGTGGGACCTTTCTTCTCCTTTGTCACTATCCTGCTGGTCATCGCCGAGCCATGCCGCAATGCTGGCAAATATACCTGGGAGACATTCTTTCCCTGCGATCTGCTTCAAAGGTAGTCCGCGGCACGGCTGCCCTGTCGGCGGTGGTGGTCTCCACCTTCTATCTTTTAGGGCAAATGGTAGGCGCCGGCAAACTGATGCAGCTGCTGCTGGGCATCCCCTACAGTGTTTCCGTCATCGGCGTCGGCGCCTGATGATCCTCTATGTTACCTTCGGCGGCATGAAGGCCACCACCTGGGTGCAAATAATCAAGGCATTTCTCCTCGTCCTGAGCGGTGTCACCATCACGGTGCTGATGCTGGGAAAATTCGGCTTCAATCTCTTCGCCTTCTATGATGCGGTAGCTTCCAGCCCGGCCATTCAGGAGCATGTCCGCGGACTGCTGAAGCATGCCACTCCCCAGCCCGGTTTTGATTACGGCCAGCGCTTCCTTGAGCCGGGATTGATCCTCAAGGACCCGCTGGACCAGATATCGCTGGGCATAGCCTTCGCCCTCGGCGCTGCCGGGCTGCCCCACATCATGATGCGCTTTTTTACCGTTCCCAACGCCCAGGCAGCGCGCAAAAGCGTCGTCATCTCCATGGTGCTCATCGGCGCTTCATGATCATGGTGACGATGATCGGCTTTGGCGCCGCGTTGTTCATTACCCCCCAGCAGATCACGGCTGTCGATAAGGGAGGCAACATGGCAGCCCCGATGATCGCCCAGTTTGTGGGTGGCGGCGCAGGTACCCTCGGCGGCGACATTTTCCTCGCCTTCGTCTGTGCCGTTGCCTTCTCCACCATTATCGCCGTGGTTTCCGGGCTGATCCTGGCGGTCTCCGCCGCCGTCGCCCATGACTTCTACGTCAATGTCCTCAAGGACGGCAAGCCCGACCAGCGGGAACAGATGAAGATTGCCAGGATCTCCGCCTTTTTCATCGGCGCCATTGCCATTGTCCTGGGCATCGCCTGCGAAAAGCAAAACATCGCCCACCTGGTGGTGCTCGCCTTTGCCGTGGTCGCCTCCAGCAACTTCCCGGTGATCCTCTTCGCCCTCTTCTGGAAGCGCTTCAATGCCGGGGGTATCGTCACCGGCCTCAGCGTCGGCGCCATTTTCGCCATCGGCGTCGTCCTGGTTTCTCCCACCATGACCTATCCGAAAAAGATCGCTGCCGACGCGAAAAAAATCGTCGAGCAGTTGGAGAAGAAACAGGCATCCGATGGTGCTGGCCGACAAGGACTCGAAGGCTCTGGTGAAGGCGCGGGCTGACTATGAAAAGAACAAGGACGGCAAGTCCCTGGTCGGTCTCGATGCACCGCTCTTCCCCTTGAAGAATCCGGCCATCCTCTCGGTGCCGGTCGGCTTCCTGGCCGCCATCGCCGGCACCTTCCTCTTCGGCAGTCGCCGGGAAGAGGAGATGTTCGATGAGCTGTATATCCGGCAGAATACAGGTTACGGCATGGCCGACGCCAGTGATCATTAATTCCGTTCATGACGGCTTCCCCATCAGTGGGAAGTTATTCCAAACAGCAAGGAGATACACATGTTAACCAAAGCCTACATCCCCTACCGCGGTTACTACAGCACCCCCTTCGCCAAGTGGCAGGGGACCCTGGCAAACGAGCATTCCATCGTTCTTGGCGCTGCCACCTCCAAGAGATTTTTCGAGAGCAAGGGGTGGGACCCGAAGACTATTGAATATGTCCTGGTCGGCAGCACCGTCTATCAGCAGCAGTGGTTCTACAGCGGCCCGTGGGCCGCGGCAATGATGGGGGCAGAAAGCTCTCCCGGCGTACTCATCACCCAGGCCTGCTCAACCTCCGCTTTTTCCCTCTACCAGGCAGGAATGGGCGTCGAAACCGGCATGTTCGGTAACAGCTGGTGCCTTATGGCTGACCGCTGTTCCAATGGTCCCCATGCCGTCTGGCCGAACCCAGCCGGCCCCGGTGGCAAGCCCATCGCCGAAGACTGGTTCATGGACAACGTGAACAAAGATCCTTGGGCCGGGGAAGCCATGATCCGCACCGCCGAGAACGTGGCTAAGGACTTCGGCATCACCCGCGAGCAGTGCGACGAGCTGACCCTCAGGCGTTACGAGCAGTACCAACAGGCCCTGGCCGGCGACCGGGAGTTCCAGAAACGCTATATGTTCCCGGTGGAAGTCCAGATCTCGAAAAAGAAGACTATTACCCTGGAAGCAGACGAAGGGGTTATGGCCACCACAAAAGAAGGACTGGCCGGCCTCAAGCCGGTGCTGCCCGATGGCGTCCTCACCTTCGGCGCCCAGACCTTCCCCGCCGATGGCAATTGCGGCATCTGCGTCACCACCCGGGAGAAGGCAAAGGAAATGAGCGCCAACCCCGGCATCGAGGTCCAGCTCGTTTCCTTCGGCTACGCCCGCACTAAAAAGGCGCACATGGCGGCTGCCGTCGCTCCGTCGGCAAAGATGGCCCTGGACAAGGCGGGTATCAAGGTCGGGGACATCAAGGCGGTGAAGACCCACAACCCCTTTGCCGCCAATGACCTGGCCATGGCCAAGGAGCTGGGCATGGATGTGAACGCCATGAACAACTACGGCTCCTCCCTCATCTATGGTCATCCCCAGGCCCCCACCGGCGCCAGGCTGATGATCGAAGGAATCGAGGAACTGGCCACAAAAGGTGGAGGGTATCTCCTCTTCTCCGGCTGCGCCGCCGGCGACACCGCCGCCTCGGTGGTGCTGAAGGTAAGCTGAAAGCGGCCCTCCCCCAGCCCCTCCTTTATGCTGCGGGTACATAAAGGGAGGGGAGCATTAAGTTCCCTCTCCGGAGAACATAAAGGGGGGG
>NZ_BBCJ01000030.1 GCF_001311985.1 Geotalea toluenoxydans JCM 15764 | reverse complement strand
ACTCCTAACGGTGTTGCATAGTGCAGGAGGCGCCATGGAAAAGACCATTATCGACCTGGCAGCACTAAGGAAACTGCTCCCGTGGGAGGCTTAAACTCGGAACCCCGAGCAAACAAAAAGGGTTTACAGCCTACGCTGTAAACCCCTTGTCTTATTCTGGAGCCATCTAACGGAGTCGAACCGTCGACCTACTGATTACGAATCAGTTGCTCTACCAACTGAGCTAAGATGGCCAATCGAGCTATTCTATTATATCAATTCCTGCGTCAAGTCAACCCATTTGCAGGCATACGGTCATTTACTTGGCCTTGGCCGCCTGTTTTTCCATGGCGTCATCCATAACCTTGTAAGCACAAAACTCACCGCACATGGTGCAGGCGCCATGTTCTGCAACCCCTGATTCGGCGCGGAGGCGCCGGGCTTTTTCCGGATCGATGGCCAAGGCAAACTGCCCTTCCCAGTCGAGCTTCTTCCTGCAGCGGGCCATCTGGATATCCTTCTCCATGGCGCCCTTGACCCCTTTGACGATATCCGCGGCATGGCCGGCGATGCGGGAGGCGATGACTCCCTCGCGGACATCGTCGACGGTGGGTAGGCGGAGGTGCTCGCTCGGCGTGACATAGCAGAGGAAGTCGGCGCCGGCGGCAGCGGCGATGGTGCCGCCGATGGCGCTGGTGATGTGGTCGTAGCCGGGGGCGATATCCGTGACCAGCGGGCCAAGCACATAGAACGGTGCGCCGTGGCAGAGCCGCTTCTGCAACTGGATATTTGCCTCGATCTGACTTAGGGGCATGTGGCCGGGGCCTTCGATCATCACCTGGACGCCGAAATCCTGGGCCCGTTGTGTCAGTTCGCCGAGGAGGATCAGCTCATGGATTTGGGCGCGATCGGTGGCATCAGCCAGACAGCCGGGGCGAAAGCCGTCGCCGAGGGAGAGGGTCATGTCATAGGCCTTGGTGATCTCCAGCAGACGATCGAAGTGCTCGAAGAGCGGGTTTTCCTTTTTGTTGTAGGTCATCCACTCGATGGTGAAGGCGCCGCCGCGGGAGACCACGTCCATGATTCTGCCTTCGTTGCGCATCCTTTCCACAGTGCTTCTGGTGACGCCGCAATGCACGGTGATGAAGTCGACGCCATCTTCGGCGTGCTTGATGATTCCTTCGAAAATATCGTCAACCGTCATGTCGACGATGGCCTTGTTCTTTGTCCGGACAGCATCCAGCGCTGCCTGATAGAGAGGCACCGAGCCGATGCAGGCAGTAGTTTCGGCTATGATGGCGCGCCTTATTTCGTCCACAGGTCCGCCGGTGGAAAGATCCATGATGGCGTCGGCACCGTGTTTGACAGCGACCCTGGCCTTTTCCAGTTCCTTGGCGATATCCAGATCGTCGGCCGAACTGCCGATATTGGCGTTGATCTTGGTGCGGAGCCCTTTGCCTACAGCCAGAGGGCGGCCATTGCCATGTTTTATGTTGTGGCAGATGATGATATTTCCAGCAACCAGCCCGTCACGGATGAATTCCGGGGAAACGCCTTCGGCAAGGGCTGCTTCCTTCATTTCCTTGGTAACGATGCCCTGGCGGGCAGATTCCAGTTGTGTCTTTTCCATAGTTACTCCTGACATGGCACGCCTTGTTGACAGCGGACCTTTTGTGCCGCCATATAATGGTTTACCGGTCCGTGTCCTTTACCTAAAGGGTGGGCCAGTTTTATTGCAGCGGTGATGAATTCCTTGGCGCGGGCAACCGCCTGCGGCAGCGGCTCGCCTTGGGCCAGGAAGGTGGAAATGGCCGAGGCCAACGTGCAGCCGGTGCCATGGGTGTTTTTGGTGAGAATGCGCGGCACCGGAAACTGGCTGAAGTTTTTCCGTCAAAAAGGATGTCCACGGCAGTTCCTTCTGCCAGATGGCCTCCTTTTACGAGTACGTTCCTGGCCCCCATCTGGTGCAGGGTTTTTGCAGCCCGTTGCATGTCATCCTCGCAGCTTACGGTGAAGCCTGTCAGTTTCTCAGCTTCCGGAATGTTCGGTGTCAGCAGGTAGGCGCCCGGGAGAAGTCTCTTCTTGAAGACGGCCAATGCTTCCCGGTCGATGAGTTCTGCTCCACCCTTGGCCAGCATCACCGGATCTATGATGATGATCTTCTTGCCATACTGCTGCAGCTTGTCGGCGATGATGCCGATGTTGTCTGCGGAGAAAAGCATGCCTGTCTTTACCACGTCTACGTGGATATCGGACAGAACGGAATCCAGTTGCTGCGCCAGGAATTCTGCAGGCACACCATGGATGGCTGCGACTCCGCGGGTATTCTGGGCTGTGAGGGCAGTCATTGCCGACGCACCATAGGAGCCGAGAAGGGTGATGGTTTTCAGGTCGGCCTGAATGCCGGCCCCGCCGCCGGAGTCGCTGCCGGCGATGGTAAGGACATTGCCGCGGGGGAATTGTGCTCTGCGGTTGAAAAGAAGTGCAAGTTCGGCAGCTGCCAGGCCCGGCTCCCTGTGCCCCAGGATCGCCGAAATAACCGCCAGGGCGTCTGCGCCGTTATCGACTATCTGACTGCCGTTGTCACGATTGATACCCCCTATGGCAACGACAGGCAGTTTCACCCGTTCCTTTATTGCCGGCAATGCTTCAGGGCCGGCCAAATGGCTGATCTCCTTGCTGTCGGTGGGGAACATGGCGCCCAGACCTATGTAATCGGCACCGTCGGACTGAGCCTTGAGGGCTTCTTCCAGGTTGTGGGTGGATACACCGATGATCTTTCGCGGGCCAAGCTCCCGCCGTGCCTCCAGCGAACTGCCGTCCTCCTGGCCAAGATGAAGCCCGTCTGCGTCAAGGGCCTTGGCCAGCGCCAGATCATCATTGACGAGAAAGGTGACGCCTGCTTCGGCACATTGTTTTTTCAGCTGCAGGCCGATGGACAGTTTTTCGCCAGGCTCACCTGTTTTTTTCCGATATTGAACGACGCTGACACCGCTGTTGATGCTGCCTTCACCCGTTCGGCAAGCCGAGTTCCTTCATCGGTAATCAGATACACCCCTCTGATGGGGGAGTTATTAAAGTCCCGATCGACTACAAGACGGAGAAAATCTTTTCTGTTTTCCATGGACATCCTGCTACGAACGTAAAAGCCGGGGCAAAGCAGGAAAAGCCGCGGCAATAAGGTCGCGGCTTTTCAGAGGTAAATCGGTTATGTCTGGCCACTTTTTCTGCGCCTGAAAATCCGGACAGTACAAATGATTTCAGCGTCAGCCAAACTCATTCTATTGTTTGCTATTTCTGGATGTATACAAAAGTCACATAACCTAAAATATATTTGCTGTTTAGTCAATGATTTATTGCGGGTGTAAGATGGATTGTGCAGGTACAAAAAGAGCCGTTTCCGACGAAAAGCAATTCATCTTTACAGTGTCGGAGATACGTGCTAGAAAATCTTCCATCGCCCCATTAGGCAATTAGTCAATTACGGCAGATGGAGTCTGAAACTGATTATCGACAGTCGCCCTACCATAGCCGAGATCGATTTATCCGCTCTCAGGCACAATTTTCTTGAGGTAAAAAAGGTGGCCAGGCCGGGTTGCGGCCTGCTGGCGGTGGTCAAGGCAGATGCCTATGGCCACGGTTTCATGGATATTTCCCTGGAACTGGAATCCCTTGGAGTTACCGCCTTCGGTGTTGCTTTTCTGGCAGAAGGGATCCAGCTGCGCAAAAGCGGCATCGATCGCCCCATCCTGATCCTCGGAGGAATTTATCCGGGCCAGGAAAAGAAATGCGTGGGCTTTAACATTTCCACGGCGGTTTTCAGCCTGGAGCAGGCCAAGGCTTTGGATGAAACAGCCCGAAAACTTTACCGCAAGGCCAAGGTCCATCTTAAGGTCGACACCGGCATGGGGCGCTCGGCGTAACCATTGCCGAGGCCGCGGCTTTCCTTCGGGAATTGCGGGGGCTGAAAAATATCGAGCTGGAGGGTATTTTTTCCCATTTTGCTTCAGCCGACGAACTGGACGAAAGCGGCGGCCGCTATACTGCACAGCAGGCGGAAAGGTTTGCCCAGGTGCTGCAGGAAGCGAAGAAAGTCGGCTTCTCTCCCACCTATGTGCACATTGCCAACAGTGCCGCTGCCTTCAGCCGGGATTTACCCTTTTGCAACCTGATGCGTCCGGGTATTGTCCTTTACGGAGCCTTGCCTTCAGCCGACTTCAAAGGGAAAATAGATGTGAAACCGGTAATGCGGCTTAAAAGCAGGGTTGCCATGCTGAAATGGGTTGAACCGGATACCTCCATAAGCTATGCCCGTCGCTATGTGAGCAAGTAAAACCCTGGTGGCAAGCGTCCCGGTAGGCTATGCCGATGGGTATGACCGCGGCCTGACCAACAAAGGTGAAGCATTGATCCGCGGCCAGCGGGCAAGGGTGGCTGGCACCGTCTGCATGGACTGGATCATGCTCGATGTGACCACATCCAGGGCATTCAGGTGGGGGACGAGGTAATCCTGTTAGGCTGCGACGGCCAGGGCAACTGCATCCATGCGGAAGAGCTGGCGGAGCTGGCGGGCACCATTCCCTACGAGATATTTTGCGGGATCAGCAAGAGGGTGCCGCGCGTATATATCTAGAAGATCACAAAACAGGCAATCAATGACCAAGCAGAAGATAAAATTGACCAATATGGTGAAAGCGGCAGGTTGAGCGGCCAAACTGGGCCCGGCGGGCCTGGAGAAAGCTTTGGCCGGTCTTCTGCATTCGGATGACCCGGCTCTTCTGGTGGGTGCGGAGACTGCGACGATGCCGGCATTTACCGCATTGCTGATGATCTGGCACTGGTGGAGACCACTGACATCATTACACCACTGGTGGACGATCCATTCACCTTTGGCCGCATAGCCGCCGTCAATGCCCTTTCCGACGTCTACGCCATGGGGGGGCGGCCGGTGACGGCAATGAACCTGGCGTTTTTCCCGGCCTGCGACCTGCCGGGCGAGATTCTTGCGCAGATTCTGGCCGGGGGCAAGGATGCCATGGTAGAGGCTGGGGCATGCCTTGTCGGCGGCCACACGGTGGAAGACGATGAGCTGAAATTCGGCCTGGCTGTCACCGGGCTGATCCATCCTGACCGGGTGATCAGGAACTCCACCTCGCAGCCCGGGGACAAGCTGATCCTGACCAAGCCGCTCGGTACCGGTATCATATCCACGGCAATAAAGGCGGGCATGATCTCTGCGGCAGATGCAGAAGAAGCTGCGGACTGGATGTGCAGGCTGAACAAGGTTGCCGCAGAGCTGATGGCGGAATGCGGCGCCCATGCCGCCACCGACGTTACCGGTTTCGGCCTCGTCGGGCACGCTTGCGAAATGGCCCGTGGCGCAGGGGTAACCATCGGCATCCGACTTTCCAGCGTTCCGGTCCTCTCCCCTGTTGGTGCACTGATTGCTGACGGCCTGGTTCCGGCGGGCTGTTACCGTAACCGCGATTACTACCAGCCTTTTGTCGGCAACGGCAGAAATTTGGGAGACAAGCTTCTGCCGCTCTTTGATCCCCAGACCTCTGGCGGCTCCTGATTTCCCTTGCCTCCACAGCTGCGGAGCATTTTCTAGCCCGTGCCGCCCAGAGCGACTGTTTTGCCGTCTGCATCGGCGAGGTGCTGCCGCGCGGAGAATTCCCCATTGAAATCATCTGAACAATTGGTCCTGGCCTTCGACGTGGGGACGACAACCATTGCCGCGTCCCTTTTGAATCGGGTAACCGGGGAGCGGCTGGCCTCAGCGGGCCGCCTGAACCCGCAGCGCGAATTCGGCGCTGATGTGGTGACCCGTCTGGCTGCAGCGCTGAGTTCCGATGAAGAATCACAGGCAATGACCAGGCTCATCAATGGAGAGCTGGAGTCCCTTGCTACGGAGCTGTGCACCAAAGCCGGTGTCAATGCCGCTGATATAGCCAGCATGGCAGCTGCCGGTAATTCAGTTATCGAACACCTCCTCCTGGGCCTTCCCGTCAATTCACTCGCCTTTCCTCCCTACCGGCCCCTCTTCCCCTCGGGAATGAAGCTGCGCACCACACAGCTGGGGTGGGCACTGGATGTCGACTGTCGTATACTCCCCATGCCGGGGGGGTATGTGGGAGGAGATCTGGTCGCGTTTCTTTTCGGTGCATTAACGGAAGGCGAAACCGATGATAATCCCTGTCTTTATCTCGATCTTGGCACTAATGGCGAGATTGCCCTGGCAGCAGGAGAGAAGATATTTGCCACCTCAGCCGCTGCCGGTCCCGCCTTTGAAGCAGGTAATATTGCCTGTGGCATGGTCGCCTTGCCTGGTGCCATCGACCGCGTCAACTTGGACAAAGGCAGACCGGAAATCAACGTTATCGGTGACTGCAGTCCGGTCGGAATCTGCGGATCAGGGGCCATCGCCGCTCTCGCTGCCATGCTTGAGCAGGGGGTAGTTGATGAGACCGGCCGTCTGTTGGCGCCGGAGGAAATTCCCT
Source organism: Geotalea toluenoxydans JCM 15764 (assembly GCF_001311985.1). Taxonomy (GTDB): domain Bacteria; phylum Desulfobacterota; class Desulfuromonadia; order Geobacterales; family Geobacteraceae; genus Geotalea; species Geotalea toluenoxydans. Next base: position 49,074 of record NZ_BBCJ01000030.1, on the reverse strand, counting down.
CCAATCTGGCAAACCATGTTCAGGAACGGCAAGGGGAGAATATTTTCGTTCTCTATCGTGATGCAAACCGCTGCATCTACCTCAGCCAGAACGATATTCGCCAGATCCAGCTGGCAAAAAGTGCCATCAGTGCAGGAATCGAAGTACTGCTGTCCCATGCAGGCTGAATAAAACGGATCTGAAGCAAGTGATTCTGACCGGCTCCTTTGGGGTGGTGCTTTCCTCTCAAGACCTAAAAAATATTGGAATTTTCAGTGAAAACATGGTAAAAAACTGTCGCTTTGTCCATGAAGGGGCATTGCATGGTGTGGAAACTGCAATCCTTGCCGCAGATGATTTTGCCTCTCTTGATAAACTTGCTGAGGCGATCAAAGTTATCCCCTTGTCTGGTACCCCTGCCTTTGAGAAAAATTTTTTTGAGTACATGAATTTCCCGAAGCAATAAAGTGCAGCTTGTCACGGTTGCTTGTATCTAATATTCAGGTGCGACAGACCGAGCCTGCCGCTTTTTCTTTCTATTTTTAACGCTAAAAATTTTAAAAAAGGAGCATGACATGGCAAAAATTTCCCGCGCGCTGATCAGCGTATCGGACAAAACAGGGATTGTAGATTTCTCTAAAGAGCTGGCAGGGTATGGAGTGGAAATACTCTCCACCGGCGGCACCGCCAAACTCCTTCGCGAAGCCGGGCTTGCAGTCAAGGACGTATCTGAGTTTACCGGCTTTCCTGAAATGTTGGACGGCCGGGTGAAGACCCTGCATCCCAAGGTCCATGGCGGTCTCCTCGGCATGCGTGGCAACGCGGAGCATGTGGCTACCATGAAGGCCCATGGCATAGAGCCTATCGACATGGTGGTGGTGAATCTCTACCCCTTTGAGGCGACTGTTGCCAAGCCGGATTGTACCTTGGAGGACGCCATCGAGAATATAGATATCGGCGGACCGACCATGCTCCGCTCTGCGGCAAAAAACAACGCCGATGTGACTGTGCTGGTGGACCATAACGATTATCGCAAAGTGCTGGACGAGATGAAGCAGAGTGGGGGCGCTGTTTCTTCCGCAACCAACTTCGGGCTGGCAGTGAAGGTTTATCAGCATACGGCAGCCTATGACGGGGCCATTTCCGACTGGTTGGGCGCCAGGACCGGGGAAGGTGTTGCAGAATATCCCGATACCCTGACTCTTCAGTTCAAAAAGGCCCAGGGGATGCGCTATGGCGAGAACCCGCACCAGTCGGCTGCTTTTTATGTGGAGCGCGACGTGAAGGAGGCATCCATAGCCACTGCACTACAGTTGCAGGGAAAGGAACTTTCCTACAACAACATCGGCGATACTGACGCGGCTCTGGAATGCATCAAGCAGTTCAACGAGGGGCCGGCCTGCGTCATCGTCAAACATGCCAATCCCTGCGGCGTTGCCATTGGCGCTAATCTGCTCGACGCCTATGACCGTGCCTACAAGACAGACCCCGAATCGGCCTTCGGAGGCATCATCGCCTTCAACGGCGAGTTGGACGAAGCTGCGGCAAAGGCCATTGTCGATCGCCAGTTTGTCGAGGTGATCATTGCTCCCAAGGTTTCGGCCAAGGCCAGCGAAATCATTGCGGCAAAAAAGAATGTGCGCCTTCTCCAGTGCGGACAGTGGCAGGCCGAATCCCTGGCCCGGCTGGATCTGAAAAGGGTCAACGGCGGACTGCTGGTCCAGCAAACCGACCTTTCCCTCCATGGTGAACTGAAAGTGGTAACGAAGCGTCAGCCGACGGAAAAGGAGATGATCGACCTCCTCTTCACCTGGCGGGTGGCGAAATTCGTCAAGTCAAATGCCATAGTCTATGGCAAGGACGGCATGACCATCGGTGTCGGCGCCGGCCAGATGAGCCGGGTCAACTCTGCCCGCATAGCCGCAATCAAGGCGGAACATGCCGGCCTGCAGGTCGCCGGTGCGTGATGGCCTCAGATGCCTTTTTCCCATTCCGCGATGGGATAGATAACGCAGCCCAGGTTGGGATCACTGCCGTAATTCAGCCGGGTGGCAGCATGCGGGATGAAGAAGTTATCGCTGCAGCCGATGAGCACGGCATGGCCATGGTATTTACTTCCATGCGCCATTTCAGGCACTGATTACCTTCTTCACAGTACTTTGGTCAATTGACGGGAGGCTTAATTGAAAATTCTAGTTATCGGAAGTGGCGGACGTGAACATGCCTTGGTTTGGAAGATAGCCCAATCGCCGCTTGTGGAGAAGGTGTATTGTGCCCCTGGGAATCCGGGAATCGGCACCATTGCAGAGAATGTACAGATCAAGGTCGACGACCTGGCGGGACTCCTTGCTTTTGCCAGGAAGGAGGCAATCGATCTGACCGTGGTCGGACCGGAACTGCCACTTTCACTGGGAGTAGTGGATCTTTTCGAAGAGTACGGGCTGAAAATATTCGGGGCGCGTAAGAATGCCGCCATTATCGAGGCAAGTAAAGCGTTCTCCAAGGATCTGATGAAAAAGTATCATGTGCCAACGGCAGCTTACGAGGTTTTTACAGAGGTCGAGCCTGCCATAGCCTTCATCGATAAAGTAGGTGTTCCCATTGTTGTCAAGGCTGACGGACTGGCTGCCGGGAAAGGGGTGATAATTGCCCAGACACGGATGAAGCTGTATCAGCCGTAACGGATATGCTTTCCGGCAACGCCTTTGGTTCAGCGGGCTCACGAGTTGTCATAGAAGAGTTTCTCAGGGGAGAGGAGGCCTCATTTCTTGCCTTCACCGATGGCGAGAATATCATTCCACTAGCCAGCGCCCAGGACCACAAGGCGGTCTACGATGGCGATACCGGTCCCAATACCGGCGGGATGGGGGCTTATTCGCCGGCTCCCGTGGTTACGCCGGCGATCCATGAAAAGGCCATGGAAGAAGTGATGCGGCGCACTGTGGATGGCATGGCGGCCGAGGGGCGGCCATATCGCGGCGTGCTCTACGCCGGTTTGATGATCGATGGCGATAATGTCAAAACCCTGGAGTTCAATGCCAGGTTCGGCGATCCGGAATGCCAGCCATTGCTGATGCGGATGAAATCGGATATCGTACCGGTACTAATGGCAGTTGCCGAAAAAGACATCAGTAATGTGCAGATCGAGTGGCATGATAAAGCTGCTGTATGTGTGGTAATGGCCGCGCAGAACTATCCGGGTGACTATGCAAAGGGTGACGTGATTACGGGTCTTGACGTTGCCAATGCTGACGATCTCTTTGTTTTTCATGCCGGCACGGCCCTGGACAATGGCAGGTTGATTACCAATGGCGGCAGGGTGCTGGGTGTTACTGCCCTGGGTTCTACGGTAAAAGAGGCTATAGAGCGGCTTATTCAGGGGTTTCGACCATTTCCTGGCGTGGGGTTCACTACCGGAAGGATATCGGAAGAAAGGCACTTATCGGCAGGTAGTTGCATAAGTCTGCTGATCTCGGTGGGAAACATCTGCAACTGTTACAGGTTTCGCTAAGGGTGGTACACTGGAACGCAAAGAAAATGACAACCCAGCCGGCACAGCTACAGATGAGCCCGCCGAAAGCAAAAGCAAGGGAAAGCTGTCAAAATGGCTGACTCCGGGCGCTCTGTTTTTTTTCGCCCTGACAGCATTTTTGCTACGTTCCTTGCCCTGGAAGAACTTTGTCGGCCTGGACGGCCAATATCTGTTCTATGGCCCTGACAGTTATGACCATCTACGGCGTATAACCCTGGGTATGACCAGCTTTCCAGCCGTTCCCAGCTTTGATTCGTATTATGGCTATCCCCTCGGTACCGGCCAGATCTGGTCACCGGTCTTTGATTATCTCATTTCTGCTCTTGTGCTGCTGTTCGGGGGGATGTCCATACGGCTCATACGCTGGGATTCTGGCTTCCTCCGGTTCTTTCCTTTTTCACAATTTTTATGGTTTATGCAGCAGGCGTGCGATTTTTCGGCAGCAGAGCGGGTTTTGTTGCTGCAGGCGTTACTGCTTTGCTGCCGGGCCACATCATCTATTCCCTTGTTTCGGAGCTTGATCACCATGTTGCCGAACCGATGGTCTGCCTGGCAATAGTGATCTCCCTCCTCAAAGCATTTGAACATCTTGACGAGGGGAGCCCGACAAGTATCGATTGTTTGGGCACCGGCGGCTTGATGGTGTTTTCCATCCTGATCTGGCGCGGCTCGGTGATTTTCTGGGGAATTTTTTTTTCTGGCCCTCGCTGTGCAGATCATAGCCGAAAGAGTCTCTGGCCGGGACGCAAAAAAACTGTCCCGATATGGGCGCAATGCCTGCCTTTTTGCGACTCTGCTGCTTTTGCCAGTGTGCTCCTTCGACCTGTGGGGAACTGCACAGGGAGTAAGTTTCGGCATCATTTCGTGGTTCCATGTCATTTTGCTGGCTTCATTTGCTGGGTGTCTCCACCTTTTAGGCAACCTGCAGACAACGAAAATAAAGTTTCATGCGGTCACTGTTATCGCGGTCATTGCCGCTTTTTTAGTACTTGCTCCAGGAGGTAAAAAATTTCTTCTTGAGCTGCTGTCGGGGATTTCGGTCATCGGCGGGGAAGATCCCTGGCTGGATTCCATTTCAGAGCTGCGCCCGATGCTTTTCCCTGCCGGGAAATTTGATCTCCGCCATGCCACTGAAACCATGAGTTTTCTCTATTGGCTTGTCCCTGCTGCTTTAATCCTGTCCTTCATTCGGTGGCGCAACAGCAGCTTCAGGGATTTCCGCTACTCGGTATTCATCGTCTGGGGTGGGGTGCTCTGGTTAATTCCCTTTTTTCGCGAGCGATATATTCACCTGGCTGCACTTGCCACTGCGCTGTCAGCAGGGTTACTTTTCCTTTGCTGGACCGAGAGAGCTTCAACATTTTTGAAAAGGTACTACGCCTATGCTTCAGCATGCCTGTTACTATTGTTACTGATCAGCCTTCTGCAGCTTATATCAAGGACCTTCCCAATATCACCCTGCCCGACCGTGAGAAATCGGACCTTATGGCTTCCCTTGCCTGGCTTCGTGAAAATACACCGGCTACCTCCTTTTTCCTTTCAGCGGAAAAGGTTCCGGAATACGGCGTACTATCTGACTGGAGCCTTGGCGCATACATAGACTACGTTGCAAGACGACCGACAGTCTCGACAAATTTTGGCTGGGAGACCCATGGCCTTTTCGAATCGGCATCTTTCCTGACCAGCACCAGGCCGGAGGATGCAGAAAATATCCTGCGTCTGAACAAGGTTCGCTATCTTTTTCTCAATGAAGTCACCGGAAATCTTCCCTGCCTGAAATCAATTGCTGAATTTGGCATCAAGAAGAGCAATTCAACAATTTCCGGGCAGACTTTTAACCCTTTGGCTACGATGTATTACAGGCTTTACATTCAGAATGGCTCGGCTTACCGGGTGGGAGGGAATACGGAACACGCGCTGGGTAAATACCGTCTGGTATTTGAATCGGCAAATGGTTTTGTGGATCCCTATGCCGGATTTGTCAGCCATTACAAAATATTCGAGCTGGTGCCTGGCGCCGTCATGAAGGGCAGAGCCCAGCCCGGTAAAAACATTTCACTAAAATTGCTGCTCGGTAGTCAGGGGGGCAGACCCTTTACCTACCGCGAAGAAACAATAGCCGGAAGCAATGGTGAGTTTACCTTTATCATCCCTTATGCGACAACGGGTAACGCTGCCGCAGGCGTGGCTCCAGTTGGTAAATACAGCATAACAGCAGGAAATGAAAATTTTCTGGTCCATGTCAACGAGGCAGCCATTCAATTCGGAGAAGTGATTCAAATAAATTGAGCTGAAATCCAGATGGGGAACCTGATCTGATACGTCAATCAACGGGGAGTTTACGAATAATGAGCAAATCTCTTGTTTTAATCGTCATGGGAAGTGAATCTGATCTGCCGGTAATGGAGGAAGCAGCCAAAGTATTGAAAGAGTTCGGCGTGTCCCACGAGATGCGCATCTCATCTGCGCACCGTGCTCCCAAGAAAACCGGCTCATGGCTGCAGAGGCAAGGGGGCGTGGTGTCAGGGTCATTATCGCCGGCGCTGGGATGGCTGCCCATCTGGCCGGTGTGGTGGCTGCAGAGACGACTCTGCCTGTCATAGGTGTGCCGATGCCTGGCGGCGCCCTCAATGGCGTTGATGCATTATATTCAACGGTCCAGATGCCCGGAGGGATACCCGTGGCGACCATGGCCATCGGCAAAGCCGGCGCGAAAAATGCCGGCTTGTTCGCCGTGCAGATACTTGCGCTGGCAGACAATGAACTGGCCGGGAAGCTGGCCGTCTTCCGGCAGAGCATGGCCGATGAAGTGGAGGAAAAGGACGCCAGATTGCTGACGGCGTAACTTGTTGAGACATTACTGCTAATTTTAATGAATGATTTGCCTTGACAATAACCGGTTGGTTGTATTATTTTTCGCATGTTTTTTATTTTAATGTGAAGGAGGTGACTCGAATGAAAAAGATTTTTGTTGCGGTTGCACTGACCCTTACTTGTGCAGTTGCTGCCATGGCAGCAGATACCATTTCTCTGCCTGCAAAGAATGGTAATGTAACCTTCGAGCACAAGAAGCACCAGGAGTCCCTGAAAGACTGCAAGGCCTGCCACGAGAAGGGCCCGGGCAAGATTGAAGGCTTCGGCAAGGATGCCGCTCATAAGCTTTGCAAAGGTTGCCACGAAACAAAGAAGGCCGGCCCGACCAAATGCGGGGAGTGCCACAAGAAGTAGTTGCGCGATTTAAACCGGGTGATCGAGAAGGGGTGACATTTGCTTGTCATCCCTTTTTTTAGTTTCGAGGCGGAGCTTAATCAAATTTTATTTTGCCGCGGTTGATGATTTAGTTTATACTGCCCTGTCGGTTATGGTTTTCCCACCGAAGATGATCATAAATAACTCAGGAGACAGCCTTGACAACAAACAATCGCGGATTTGCACAAACGTTGTGGGATTTTTTCTGTTCACTGAAGCTTTCCATCTTCCTCCTTATCGGCCTTGCCTTAACGTCCATTATCGGCACGGTCATTCCCCAGGCGCCGGTCCCCCAGGAATACCTTCAGACCATCACCCCCTTTAAGATGCAGCTCTATGAGAAGCTTGGATTCTTCGACATGTACCACTCCTGGTGGTTCATTCTGCTTCTCTATCTTTTGACGGTCAACCTCATTGCCTGTTCCATCAAAAGGCTGCCGCGGGTATGGAAGATTGTTTCCGAACCGACGTTGGTCATGGATGAGGGATTCGAAAGATCGCTTTCCCATACCCACGAAATCAAAGCTCCAGGCAGCGCTCCAGCCATGAAGGACAAAATGGCGGCATTTCTCAAAGCCGAATTCGCTGAGCCGACTGTGACCGAGGCTGGCGGCGAATATCACTTATTCGCCCAAAAAAGCCCCTATTGCCGTCTTGGCGTATATGTAGTTCATCTGAGCATTATTATTATATTCATTGGCGCGCTTATCGGCTCCTTTTTCGGGTACAAGGCCTATGTCAACATCGCCGAAGGTACCGGCGTAGATTCTGTTGAGAGCCGGTCAGGCAAGAACATCCCACTGGGATTCTCCGTCAGATGTGAAAAATTTGCCGTTTCGTTTTACGATACCGGTGCGCCAAAGGAATTCAAAAGTATCCTCACGGTTTTTGAAAACGGCAAGCCTGTTCCAGACTATGAAAATGTAAAAGTCATCGTCAACGACCCGCTTACCTACAAAGGCATCACATTCTATCAGTCTTCCTACGGGGCTGCCGGCGATACACTTTATCGTTTCTCTGTCAGAAGCCGAAATGGCGGGCAGCCTGTGCCCCTGATCGCCCACGAGGAAGACCGGGTACCGCTACCTGATGGTGGTTTCATGCAGATCATCGGTGTAGCGCCTGAGGTCGGCAGTGACTTCCCCGGTTGTTCAGGGCCCGGGGCCAAACTGGAGATTACCCGCCCCAACGGCAAAAAAGAATACGCCATAGTGCTGCTTAATCCCGCTTGCCGCGATTTCGATGAAAAACGTGGCAGTGACCTCATCTTCACTTTTGACGGCAAAGACGAAAAGTTCTATACCGGACTACAGGTTGCCAAGGATCCAGGGGTATGGGTGGTCTGGCTTGGTTGCTCTCTGATGGTGGTAGGCATTTGCATGGCGTTCTTCATGTCACATAAACGCATCTGGATCAGAGTCGCCAATGGTCGTGTTACGTTAGGGGGGACTGCCAGTAAGAATCCTGCAGGATTTGAGCTTTTATTCCAGGAACTGGCTGCCAAGCTCGACAGTAGTATTAAATAAGTCAATACATTACTCTCTAAAACCCAACTGTAGCCACAGCGGAGGAAAGATCGAATGTCCAGTTCCATGCTCTTTAACGTTACGACAATTTCTTACATGCTCTCAACGTTGCTATTTCTGGCATTTCTTGCCACTAAAAACAAAAGCATAGGGCTTTCCGGTACCATTGCTGCAGGTTTCGGCTTTATAGTCCAGACGACCGCCATCGGTCTCCGCTGGAAGGAATCCTACGACCTGGGACGCGGACATGCTCCATTGTCCAACCTCTTTGAATCGGTAGTGTTCTTCGCTTGGACCATCATCCTTATTTTTCTGATCATCGACTTCAAGTACAAATACAGGCTGTCGGTTTTTTCGTGGTACCCTTTGCTCTGTTAGGCATGGCCTGGGCCCAGCTTGGCCTTGACAGCGGCATAGAGCCATTGGTGCCTGCTCTGCAAAGTAACTGGCTTTTGTATCATGTAGTCACCTGTTTTCTGGGTTATGCTGCATTTGCAGTAGCCTGCGGCCTTTCCATCATGTATCTCATTCGTGAAAAACAGGAGGATTCGTCGGCTTCTTCACCGGCAGGAGGGGTAATCGGAATGTTTCCCTCCGTCAAAGTTCTGGACGACCTGAATTACAAGGCGATCATGATCGGTTTTCCCCTCTTGACCCTCGGCATCGTCACCGGCGCTGCCTGGGCAAACTATGCCTGGGGCACATACTGGAGCTGGGACCCTAAGGAAACCTGGTCACTCATAGTCTGGTTCGTATATGCCGCATTCCTCCACGCACGCATAACCAGAGGCTGGGTCGGCAGAAGGGCAGCCATCCTTTCCATCGTCGGATTTGCCGCTACCATTTTCTGCTATCTCGGCGTCAACCTTTTCCTGTCCGGCCTGCATAGTTACGGCAAGTAAGAAAATTCCGTCCTGAGCCACCTGACTCGCACATGGATTAAATAGCTAAAATGGTGATGACAACACCTATACGTATAAAATACAGGCCTACGTTCCTGTCTGCCTTGACCATACTGTTGTCTTTGCTGGGTACCGGTACCCTGAGAGCTGAACCCCTCGACTGCCGGCGCTGTCACAGTGATTCGGAAAAAGCCAGCGTAAGGCATTCACCATTTGCTGCGGGTGAATGCTCATCCTGTCATCAGCTTGCCCAGGACAAACGGCATCCTGAACAGAAAGAGGCCATTGTTCTTGTCGGCGATGGTTCAAAGCTCTGCAGTCAATGTCACGAAGCATTGGACACCGCCAAAAATGTTCATGGTCCGGTGGCATCAGGCGACTGCATTTTCTGTCATACACCGCATTCATCTCCAAACGACAAGCTACTCAAGGATACAGGCATTGCCCAGTGCCTGAACTGTCATGAGAATAAATTCCAGCAAAAATACATGCATGGACCTGTTGTTGAGGGTAAGTGTTTTATTTGCCATGATCCCCATCAATCCGACAATCCTTTTATTCTGAAGATGGGCCTTCCTGCACTCTGTTTGAGCTGCCACGATGCCTCGGCCATGTCCGGCAAGTCGGTCCACGCCCCGGTCAGGAAAGGTAACTGCCTTGCCTGTCATGATTCCCACGGCTCACCATACCGCAAGCACCTGCGAAAAGATTTCCAGGAAAATTTTTATCTGCCTTCAACCCTGACAATTTTGCCCTTTGTTTTGACTGTCATGCGTCGGAGATGATCCTTGACCGGCGGACCGACAGCCTGACCGACTTCCGTGACGGAGACCGCAATCTGCATTATCTGCATGTCAACAAAACAGATAAAGCCGGTCTTGCAAAACCTGCCATGATGCACATGCAGCAGAACAGGCAAAATTAATCAAAAGAAAGATTCCGGGTTTTGGAAAATGGGAGATACCCATTGAATTCCAGAAGACTTCTACCGGAGGCACATGTATCGTTGGCTGTCACAAGCCCAAATCCTATGACAGAACAAAAACCAATGAATTCTGACATCAAGGTTACGGTTGCAACATATTTGGTAATAGGAGATGTTTTTTGAAAGGGAAACCAGCTTTTTTTGCGGCGTTATTGGTTCTGTTTGCGGGTTTTTCCGCTGACGCGGCAATAACCTTTATCTATCCCTCTCCGAAAACCCTTGTCAAACGTTCTGATTACCTGATCCTTAAAATGAACAACCCGCAGATTTCCGGGATCAAGGTAACTGTTAACGGCCTGGCCAGTGATACGATGCTGATCGGATCCGCCGAGTACAAGAAGGCATTTCAGGACCTGGTAATACTACAGCCGGTATGGGATGGTGGAAAGAACGAGATTATCGTTGAGGGGTATGATGGTGAGAAAAAGATTGAAGCGGCCTCAACGGAAATTTTTTTCATCGACAAGCCTGCCGCAAATGTTCCGTCCCAATATAAGCGGAATGTCATGCACGTACCTGAACTGGAAAAATATTGCAGCCCATGCCATGACATGAATCCTACTACAGCACAGCTGGACACCAACATGGACAAAAAAAATCCATGCTATGGTTGTCACAAGAAAATGGGAAATACCAATTTTGTGCATGGTCCGGCCGGAACCTTTTCTTGTGCTTACTGCCACAACCTCAAGGGAATACCAAAATATGCCGTGATGCTCCGCGATGCCGCGTTATGCAATGAATGCCACGCCGATAAGGCGAGTGAGTTCAAAAAGAAAAAATTCCTCCACGGTCCCATTGAAGCCGGAATGTGCGAAATCTGCCATGACCCCCACGGCAGCAACTTCACCAGCCAATTGCGGCTACCCATCAACGAACTGTGTCTCTCGTGCCATGAATCTGTCGGCAAGGAAACCCATGTGGTGAGGCTGACAGACGGGGCGGGTCACCCGCTAAAAGACAAGCCTGATCCCTCAAAACCAGGCTCGGGCCGTGATCTTTCCTGTATCTCTTGTCATAATCCCCATGGGGGAGAGGCCCGATTCTTTTTCCAGAACAATGTCGAAGACAGGATGCAGCTCTGCCAGGTCTGCCATAATAAATAATCCGATCCTGTAAAGGTAAAAGGAGTTTGTATGAAAAGTGTAAAAGCAGTAGTCGTTGTTTTGCTGTACCTTTCGATTTCAAGCATCATCGCCGGCTGTGCGTCAGCACCCGTCGCGAAAAACCGCGTCTTTTGGCCGCCCCTTCCGGACGATCCAAAAATCGAGTGGCTGGGAGCATATCGTTCGGAGAATGATCTGCCCAAAACGGGCAGCCAAAAGTTTTTTAAAAACATCGTTGGCGAAGAGGAGCCGATCAGGTTTAACCGTGCCATGGGCATAGCGTCCGACAGCTCCGGCACCGTCTACATCACCGACCCATCCGAAATGCAGATCGTCGTCTATGATTTTAACAAGAACAAGGTCCATGTCTTTGCCGAAAAAGATAAGGAACTGCAATCCATGATGAAAGAACCCATGGGCATTGCCGTGGACAACAACGCCAATATCTACGTTTCCGATGCGAGTGCTAAAAAAGTGTTCGTTTTCAACAGGGACGAGAAACTGATCAACACCATCAACCTGACGCAAGACACAAAGCGCCCTTTTGGCATTGCAATCGATAATGATCGTAAAAGGCTCATTGTGGCAGACCCTGTTGTTCACAACCTTGAGGTCTATGATCTCAATGGCAAACACATGAAAACCATCGGCAAACTCGGTTCAGGACCGGGGGAATTTTATGGGCCCACCTGGGTTGCCGTATTGAGAAATGGTAACATTGCCGTTTCCGAGTCCAGGAATTGCCGGCTGCAGCTGCTGGACCCGGAGGGTAAATCGCTTCAGATCATAGGCCAGCGGGGAGACCGTCCAGGCGAACTGCAGATGCCCAAGGGAATAGCTGCGGACTCTGAAAATCATCTTTATTCCGTTGACGGCAGAGCAAATGCGATCAATGTCTTTTCGGAAACCGGGGAATACCTGCTGACTGTCGGGGGAGGCTACTCCGCTGAAAGAAAGGTCGCCCCCGGCGGTTTTTTGCTCCCCATCGGCATATTCATCGATCAGAAAGATACCATCTATGTGGTAGATCAAATGAATCTCCGCTTCCAGATCTTTCAATACATGAATGACAAGTATAAAAAAGAGAACCCTGTTGCAGCGGTTTCCTCTTCTTCTGTTGCCAAGTGATCTTGTCAACCGCTTTTTAGTTTGCAGTTATATGGCTGGGTAAAACGTTATTGAACGATGAGTGCGCCGCGATCGTCAAGTCTTGTTGGATCGAAAATATAGCAATAACAGTCTCTTAGGGGTGGTTGCTCTGCTGGCACGCAAGTTGCTATATGTTAAATCAAATCTAATATTGCTTTTCAAGCATCAGGCGCATTCATTCAATAACGAAAGGAAGGTGAAAGAACTAAGTATCACAGCAGTCGTTTTACCCAGGCATCTAAATCAAGCAACAAAAAAATGAAAGAGGAGGATTATCAAGATGAAAAAAGTTTTATTGACAGCAGCAGCAGTACTGACCATGGCCGGTAGTGCAATGGCCGCATCAGTTGTCGCCAGCAAGCACGACCTCTCGACCGGTGGCCCACAGACTGTGTACAACACCAACACCCAGCAGGTATGTGTTTTCTGTCACACCCCTCACAATTCCAAAGAGACACGGGCTCTGTGGAACAGGAACAGCGCCACTTCAACAAGCTACAAACTGTATACATCCGGTGTCTGGGCCGAGCAGGCCTCCTGGTTTGAGAGTGGCCAAAAAGGAGTGATTAAATCTGACAGCCCCTCACTCATGTGCATGAGCTGCCATGACGGCAGCAGCCTCAAGGCCGTTGTAAACAAACCGAAAGATGTAACTGCTCTTTCAGCAAGCAGTGACACAATTGGAACCAACCCTGCTAACCTTGGTACAGACCTGACCAACGACCATCCTATCAATATCAAGTATCAGGACTACCTTGATAACACCAAGTACAGCGGCACCACTGCTACTCTTTCTGCTGTAGAAGCTGGCGGTGTGGTTGGTGCGACTGCCGGCCTTAAACTCCCGCTGGCCAAAGGCATCACCGTGGAGTGTAACACCTGTCACAACGTACATGACCCTGCAAACGTGCCTTTCCTCCGTGGAAGCATGGGCAAAAGTGCTCTTTGCACTGCATGTCACCTGAAGTAAGTTGAGGTGTTGAGCCAAGAGGAGGAGGGGGTAACCCCTCCTCTTTTTTTGTCTTATGAATTTCCCCTTCAGTTTGCTCGCTTGCGGCACCTTTCTCAGGTTACCTGCCTACTCCCTCAAACTTGCCTGTTTGTTTGGCGAATTGAATCACCATCTCCAGTTTAGGGGTGGCCTGTTTTTTGGCTGCCTGATTTGGGCTAAATGGCTAGTCGAAGTTGCTTCTCTGTGCATTAGTGGGCCATAACTCTTAATCATCTGTAAAATAAGGCTATTACGGTGTTTTTAGTTGCGTCAAAAAAAGCCGGCAAGGTATAGTAATTGCAGAAAATGCTACAGATAAAGATGGCAACTGTTTATAACTCTCAGAGTTGTTATGAAATCAATGTCTTATAAAAATCTGCTCAACAGGGTGAAGTCTTGCCGACTTCGGCTCGTGCTGGGGCTTCTTTTGGCAAGCAGTTACGTGTATTTGCCTGTGGCCCAGGCGGCCTTCGTCGGTGAAGCAGAGCTGGGCTACGTGGACTACAGGGCCGATGTCAATGGAGCCAGGTCTATGGACGCTTCAGCTTTCAGGCAGCGCTATTCGCTGCTGTATTCCAAGGCTGATGTCCTTGCCAATGGCCGGCTGGGCAAATACCGAGTTTCTTTAGGCTATGAATGGGCCGCCGTCGACTCCAAGATCAAGGAATATTCAGGGCTGCAGACCTCGGTGGAATCATCATCGGTCAGCGCCGGCCATATACTTTTCCGCGGCGACGTGATCTTGTCCCCGCAGCAACTGCCGATCAAGTTTAGAGCGTTCAGCCATGATCTGAAGCGGGCAAGCTTTTCAACCATCGGTTATTATGGCGCTTCAAATTTGATTGAGCCGGGGATAACCAATTCGGTTTTTGCAGGAACAAATATCGAAAGTGGGGTTTATGCGGAAATAGGTCTGAAAGAGACCATGAGCCAGGGATCTTCGAGCATTTTTGCCCAGATGCCGCGTCTTTATATCGATTATCGCGATAACATCATCAAGGACCTGGACAGCTTGTCGCCCATTGACAGCAGGATGAAAAAGCTTTCCTTTGTCAGCCTCAACAAAAAAGACAACTGGTTTCATGTCAGAACAATAAACTACATCGATTATCTCCGGTCAACCAATGATTTCAAAGAGACGCAGGTGATTCTTGGCACCATAGACCAGCACATGGACCGCAAGTGGGTCGATTTCTCCAACTGGATAAAGCTTTCTGCTGATGGGCAGTTCATCAAGCATACGGAATACAACGACAATTATGAATCATATGAGCTCAACCTTTTCGGCATTGCATCCAGGAGCCGTTGGGAAGCCAGGTCCTTCAATACCTTCAGACGTACCCTTGACCTAAGTGGGCTTACCTACGATACAAAAATTCCCCTTTACGTGTCTGGATATGCCGGTCCTGATACGGACTGGCGGGTCCGGGTCAGTACCGAACAAAGCAAGGTAAGTCTTATTCAGGACTATGACACCTCAGACACCCTGGTCTCCTATAGAATAAATACCTTCAAACGCGAGGCCTTTACTCTTGCGCATACAGGTGCCATTGAAAGCTACGAGCACACTGACATAGGTAAGACGTTGAGCCTGGATGCACGTGTTGAGGTCGCCAGCTCCAGAAGATTCTCGACCAAGGTGGGAATTATTGGCAGCTACAACATCACCTCGCGAAAAACCAGCCAATTAATGCAAGCGAAAATAGCTCGATGACACAGGTATTCGATTTAAAAGGTGTCTACACCCCTACCAATTCATGGAAATTTGAATTGGAAGAAAATATCACCATAGGAAGTGGCAATAGCTCCGACGACCTGACCACTCAGAGTTACAACACCCAGAGCAGCTCCGTTGGCACTGGTGTCTCATCTTTTAATGTGCCTGACGATAGCTATACACGCTATCGGACCATGGTTAAAGCCGACTGGCAACCAGCAGCACGCTTGAAGGTGGGTTTTACCGTCACTGATGATTTACTGCAGGCAAAGGGCAAAAAGACGGAACATGGTACGGAGTATGCCAATACCATCGATTTCACCGACAAGCGCCTCACTGCAAGATTGACGACACGTTATACCACATCCACCTTATCCAGTGGTTCATTGTCCGGATTCGGCAGTAACGGACATATCTCTTATTCCCCCGACCGTTCTCTGGACAACTCGGTCTCTTATTCTTACGGCAATATTAACGACCGTGACGGATCAAAATACAGCAGCTTCACTTTAAGGCAGAGCACCAACTATTTCCTCTATACCGATTATGGAATAAGCCGCCGTATTCTCGAGCTGAATCAGGGCGTTGAATACGAGGGACAGTCGTACAGTACAGGCCTCAGGAGGACCACCAAAAGCCTGATTGGCGGCTTCAGGTATTACCCTATCAGCAGGCTTTTTCTTGCAGGTAGAGCAAAATATTCACTCCTCACCTATGAGCCAGAGACAAATGCCACCCAAAGCATATATAATGCCACTATAGGCATCAATTTCAACCTGATACAGGCAACCCTCGATTACAGCCTTGGCCGTCAGAATGGTAACGGTAACAGGTTGGAAAGACGTTTTGAAGCCAATCTGAAAAAAGTATTTTAGATATGAACAAAGGATGAAAATCATTCCAAATTCAACATGGAATCTCTGAGAATATCCATAATCATTCCGGTAAAGCCTGCTGGAACCGTCAAGGCTTTACGGAACCTCGCCCGTGTTGAGTATCCTCCCGAACTGTTCGAGATATTTGTCGCAGAAGGCCGCAGACCCAGCACCCAGAGAAATCATGCTGCCGCCAAGGCAACGGGAGACATTTTATACTTCCTTGATGATGACTCGCTGGTTGAACCACATTGTCTGGCCAAACTGGCTTCTCATTACCTGGCGGATCCTGCTGTGGCAGCTGTCGGCGGCCCTTCACTTACCCCTGACGGGGATTCGGCTTTGCAAAAGGCGATCGGTAAAGTATTTATCTCGCTTTTCGGCGGTGGCTGTAATCGCAATCGCTACCGGCAAAACGGAATGATGCGGGAAACTGACGACAGCGAACTTATCCTGTGCAACCTCAGCTTTCGCAGGGACGTATTCATGCAGAGTGGCGGGTTGGACGAAAGGCTTTATCCCAACGAGGAGAACGAATTGCTGCACAGGCTCAAAGAAGCAGGAAAACGGCTGCTCCATGATCCTGACCTTGCAGTTTTTCGCAGTCAGCGAGCTTCTTACCCTGCCTTCATCAAACAGATCTTTGGCTATGGGCGGGGCAGGGGAGAGCAGGTACGCATCAGCAAGGAGATAAAAATCTTTACCTTCGGGCCATCATTGTTTATCTTGTATCTGCTATTTACGCCTTTTTTCTTTGGAACATTATATACAGCTCCATTGGTGGTTTACTTAGTCCTTGACCTGTGGTTTTCATTCCTGGAAGGGCCAAAGAACGAGCACAGATTTGCTTGGCTCAAAGTAATCCTTTTTCCCTCACTGCATTTAAGCTATGGCGCAGGTTTAATCGCAGGTCTGGTTCTGCCACGCTTCCATAAAGCAGCGGCTGATTCCGGTGAAGTGAAAATAACAAGAATGAAGAACATGGATGCAAATTGATCGATGTACGGGAGCATTTCTTGGATTTGAGTGTAGTCATACCAATTTATAACGAAGAAGAAAATATTCCCGAGCTATGCCGCAGGGTGTTCGCCGCTCTTGATCAAAGCGGACTCTCCTATGAACTTATACTTGTGGATGACGGCTCGATAGACGAATCATTTAATCGTTTAAAAGCAGTAGCCGCCCATAAACCTTTTGTGAAAATCATCAGGTTTCGACGCAATTTTGGCCAGACTGCTGCCATGGCTGCAGGCTTCAATGCTGCTAGTGGCAGCGTTGTAATCCCCATGGACGGAGACCTGCAGAATGACCCTTCAGATATCCCTCGCCTTGTAAAGAAGATCGATGAGGGGTTTGACGTTGTCTCGGGTTGGCGTAAAGATCGCCGTGACACCTTCGTCAACCGCAAATTGCCTTCACTTATTGCCAATCGTCTCATCTCCAAGATGACAGGGGTTCATTTGCATGACTACGGTTGCACCCTGAAGGCCTACCGCCGGGAGGTGCTTGATGCGATAAATCTATATGGGGAAATGCATCGATTCGTTCCTGCGCTTGCCTCTCAGGTCGGGGCAAAGGTCGCAGAACTCCCGGTTGCCCATCATCCTCGTCTACATGGCGTCAGTAAATATGGAATATCCAGGACCACCCGCGTCATACTGGACCTGATGACCGTTAAATTCCTTCTTACCTATTCGACCAAACCAATACAGCTTTTTGGCAAGTGGGGGATTTATGCGTTATTTGCCGGGATGATGAGTGGTGCTGCCGTCGTCTATATGAAAATTTTCGAACAGATGAGCATGAACCGGAACCCCTTACTGATTTTGACTGCTTTTCTGCTGTTCATGGGGGTCCAATTCATCGTCCTGGGGCTTTTGGGTGAGTTGAATGCCCGCACCTATTATGAGGCCCAATCCAAGCCCATCTATGTTGTTAAAGAAAAAGTCAACATTGCCTGATAACCCGATCAAAGTCATCATGCTTGCCCCTACACCGTATTTTTCCGACAGGGGTTGTCATGTGCGGATTTACGAAGAGGCAAAAGCCCTGCGACAACTGGGGGTGGATGTCAGAATTGTCACCTACCATCTGGGCCGCGATCTCGGTCAAATACCCACATACAGAGCCTGCAGAATTCCCTGGTACAAGAAAGTCGAAGCCGGCCCTTCCTGGCAAAAGCCTTATCTCGACATCCTCCTGCTGTTCAAGGCCATGCGCATTGCCAGGACTTTTTCTCCCGACCTGATTCATGCACATCTCCATGAGGGTGCGTTGGTAGGCTTTTTTCTCAAAAAATGGCTCCAGGTACCCTTGCTTTTCGATTATCAGGGTAGCCTGACCGCTGAAATATCCGCCCATCGTTTCATCAAAAAAAAATCTCTCCTCCATAAAGTTTTTGCTGGTCTGGAAAGAACAAGCAATAATCTTGCTGATTTCATAGTTACCAGCTCCAGCCCCAGTGCCTCGGCGCTTGTGAATGACTGGCACATGCAGGCCAATCGGGTTCAGGCGCTCATCGATGGCGTGGATACGGATGATTTCCGTCCCTACTCTAAGATGGCCTGTCGGATCGAGCTGAACCTGCCGCAGGATGTGCCGATAGTAGGCTTTCTCGGGCTTCTCAATGAATATCAGGGCATCGATATTCTCCTTGAAGCCATTTCCATACTCAAGGGGCAAAACACCCGGTTATTTTTTCTGGTCATGGGATTTCCTGAAGCGGAATATGTTAAAAAGGCCAAGGATTCAGGCTTGGACAGCATCATTCGCTTTACCGGCAGAATCGATTACAGCCTGGCGCCAAAATACCTGTCAGCATGCGATCTGGCTGTTTCCCCCAAAATTTCGCTCTCCGAGGCCAATGGCAAGCTGTTTAATTACATGGCCTGCGGGCTGCCGACCATTGTTTTCGACACGCCTGTGAATAGGGAGATACTCGGGGAAACCGGTGCTTATGCTCCTACGGCAATGCGTCAGATCTGGCTGTTAAAATAGCCATGCTTGCAACCAACACTCCCATGATTGAGGAGCTGTCGGAAAAAAGCAGGGAAAAGGCAGTCCAGAAACATTCATGGCGGGCGAGGGGGGAGACTCTTTTAGAATTGTATCGCGGGCTATTGAAAAAGAGTAAAGCATAGATCACTGCTAATGGTGAAACAAAAAGGGCAGCCATTTTTAATGGCTGCCCTTTTTGAGTCCTGCAATAATAGTGATTATTTAATGGCAATGTTGTCTACGGTTAAAGTGCCCTGGGTAACGGTAAGGGTCCCGGTGATGGTGGAGGGCGTTGGCCCTTGCGCCGTGAAAGTTTTGTCTGCGTTCCACCCGCCGCTCAATTTGAATGCTGCACCGCTCACATTAAGATTCGGGCTTTCGGTGAAATCTGCCAAGGCAAGCTGTATATCTGTTGTCGGTGCTGTGACAGCGTTAAAGGCGCCTTGAATAGTGGGATAAAAGGAGGTCCCCGGTGACAGCATACGAACAACGTCATTAACCGGCGTGTCGGAGAAGACAGCGGTGAAGTGGGCGTAGGTGGTCATGGGAAATGCGCATGCTGGAGTAGTAAGGCCATCGCAGAGTGCGCCGTTGTTGATCAGCAATCCGTTTTTATCTCTGTCCCCGACCCATTTGACAAAGTATTTACTTGGATTGGGTGTTGCCACGATTGTTACAATGGTTCCTTCCTGGAACAGCACACTACAGAGGCTGGGAGAAGTCGAGGCGCTGCAGTTTATGCCTGCAGGGGTGCTGGTGATCGCACCATTCGCTGTGACTGTATCTGCAGGCCTCGTGACTGAGACGTAGTCGAAGTCCTTGATGAAGGTAACATCGATCGAGGGGTCGGAATTGACAGGGCTGAAGGTATAGGTGGAGGTTGTTTGATTGTAGTTGGTATCGGTCCTGAAATCGATAATATTGCCATTGATGGCGATGTTATTCACCCGGTAATATTGTTTTGGCGCAAGAACATACGCCGGTCTGTCGCCAGGGCTGACTATCTGGGTAAATGTATTTCCATTGGCTTCGCTGGTGATTTTGCTGCCATCGGTTGAAGCGACGGTGCCGTTGGTGTCGGATGTGGCAGTAACGGTGTAGAGTTGGGGGCCGATGAAGTTACCCAGAGCTTCCGGGGAGTTGAAAAAATAAGGGTTTCCTAAGGTATTGGGGAGGTTGGTGATTGCATTGCTGAACAAATTGATGGATGAAAGGCTTCCCAGGCTATTAAAGCCTGGAGCAGGAGCCGCTGTGTTATTTACAGCATACAGAGTTGTCCCATCAGGAGTTATGGCGAGACCCATTGGCGAATATCCCAAGGGAAGCTGATATGGAGTGGTGACACTGTTGTCGGCTGTGTTGATGACCGAGATGCTGTCACCAAAGGTGTTGGTGACATAAGCTTTGCTTCCGTCCGGTGCAACTGCGACCGTGTATGGGAATGCCCCAACCGGGACTGGGACAGTGGCAACAGCCCTTGTCGCAGCATCGATTATAGAAACGCTATCGGAACCTTGATTGACAACAAAAATCTTGACAGTGCTGCCGACAGTGCCACCGCGATGCCCGTGGGATTTAAGCCGACCGTTATGGGAAGGCCGGAAACCTGGTTGTTTGCCGTATCGATTACCGAAACGGTATTTGAGCCGGAGTTGGCAACATAGACGAAGGTGCCGGCGGGGTCCATGGCAACACCGACAGGAGCATTGCCTACTGCAGGGGAGGCAAGCACTGTCGGTACTACGGTACCGGGTGCCAGTGCCGATATATCAAGAACGGTAAGGGAAGTGGCATCATAATTTGCAACATAAAGCCGCGTTCCCGCGGGATTGATCGCTATACCGCTGGGGGTGTTAGCAAGCGGGCTGATGGTAGTGACGACCGTTGGATTATTTACATCGGTGAGTGCATCAATTACCGATATGCTTTTGCTTATTTTATTTGAGATATAGACACGCTTTCCATTGGCACTGACAGCTACGCCAAATGGGGACTGGCCAGTGCCGAGGGATATTTTCGGGGCAAGAAAATTGTTTCCACTGGTATCAACAACGGATACTGTGTTTTCACTGGGGTTGGGGATGTAGCAAATGGATATGCCACGGCGTAACCCGCACACATCAGCATGCCTGCTAGGGCTGTAAGAAGTCTGAAATACATGGTTTCCTCCTCGTCTGGTACGATATTTCTATGGTAATTGTGTATGGAATTGTAAGCTAAAATTAGAGCGATCAGTGTGAAGTATGCAAACTTTAAACCAAAAACCTGAGAGTGATGGCGGGTTCAAAATTATTAAATTCCTTTTTGCTTGGGCTGTTTTTATATATCATCTGTCACCGGGTTGCCAATAAACAACCACAAAGCCGGAAATTTTTTAACTTTTTGTGTTTTACCTTTTTCTGATAGGATTTAACCACATTCAAAGCAGGAGATTTGCATGGGGGCAAACAAGCTGAATATCACCTGGCATGACAGGGTACTGACCAAGAGTGACTATCTTAAACGCAATGGGCACCAGCCTTTGGTGTTGTGGTTTACCGGACTTTCAGGGTCAGGCAAATCTACGCTTGCCCATGCCGTTGAAGAAGAACTGTTCAGGAAAGGCTGCTATACGTATATACTGGATGGCGACAATATACGCCACGGACTCAACAGCGACCTTGGATTTTCCGAGGCTGACCGGAGGGAGAACATCAGGCGTATCGGGGAGGTTGCCAAGCTTTTTGTCGATGCCGGCATTATTGTTCTGGCAGCATTTATTTCTCCTTACCGGGAAGACCGGGAGAGGGTTCGGGCACTTTTCGAACCTGCCGAGTTTATCGAAGTATTTGTCAATTGCGACCTTGCCGTATGTGAAAGCCGCGATCCGAAGGGGCTTTATCGCAAGGCACGGTCAGGAGAACTTAAGCAGTTCACCGGGATCGACAGCCCATATGAAGTGCCTTTTAGGCCCGAGTTGGTTGTCAATACTGCATGTTATGGTGTGGAAGACTCTGTCCGGGCCGTGCTTGCATTCGTTACGGAACGGGGGTTTTTAGGCGGTGACTGGTGACGGGTGACTGGTGACTGGTGACTGGTGACTGGTGAACCTCGAACCTCGAACCTCGAATTGTTTACAGGGGTTGAAGATGACGCATCTGGAAGAACTTGAAAATAAATCTATTTACATATTGCGCGAAGCATACAAGAATTTTGACAACCTCTGTATGCTCTGGTCCATTGGCAAAGACTCGACGGTGATGCTCTGGCTGGTGAGAAAGGCATTCTTCGGTCACTGCCCGATACCGCTGGTGCATATCGATACCTCCTATAAGATAAAGGAGATGATTGCCTACCGTGATCAATTGGCAGAGGAATGGGGGCTGACCCTGGTGGTGGGGCAAAACAAGGAAGCTCTGGAAAAGGGTATGAACCCTGCGCTGGGGCGTATGGAATGCTGCACTGCCTTGAAGACTGAGGGGCTACGGCGCACCCTTGCCGATAAAAAGTACAATGGTGTCATTGTCGGCGTACGTTCCGACGAAGAGGGTACCAGGGCAAAGGAACGCTATTTTTCTCCACGTGACAAGAATAACGACTGGGATTTCAGGGAGCAGCCGCCCGAATTATGGGATCAGTCAAGACCAGGTTCGAGCCGGGGACCCATGTCAGAATCCATCCCCTGTTGGATTGGACCGAGATCAATATCTGGGAATATATAAAAAAGGAAAACATTCCGGTGATCCCCCTTTATTTCGACCAGGGTAGCGGCAGCCGCTATCGCAGCCTTGGCTGCGCCCCCTGCACCGGCGCAATTGAATCGACAGCGAAAAATGTCGATCAAATCATCGAAGAGCTGCGCAATACCAAAGTTGCAGAGCGTTCCGGGCGCGCCCAGGACGCCGATCGCGGCATGGAAAAATTGCGCAAGGACGGGTACATGTAGAGGCGGTGATTGGTGATTGGTGACAAGCGGTGATTGGTGATTGGTTTGGCGAGGGTGGAAGTGATTGGTGAGGGTGGAAGTATGTCTGGGGACTCGCTTAAAGCTAAAAGTCATAAAGATCTTCAGGTGTGGCAGCGAGCAATGTCTTTGGTGGTGTCTCTTTATGGATTGCTCAGGTCTTTTCCTGCCGATGAACGCTTCGGCTTGGTTGATCAGATCAAGCGTTCGGCTATCTCCATCCCTTCGAATATTGCTGAAGGGGCTGCGCGACAGACCTCAAGAGAATACATTCAATTTCTGTATATCGCTGCCGGGTCAGCGGCAGAGCTTGACACGCAGCTTATACTTGCCCAGAGGTTTGGTTTTTCCACAGAGATAGAAACTCAACTGGAAGAATTGCAGATTGTCCGCAAGCAGCTGAACGTAATGATCACAAAACTGCGAGCAAATCATGAAAAGTGAAAAATCACCGATCACCAATCACCAGCCACCAATCACCGATCACCAATCACCAGCCACCAATCACCAATTTTTACAAGTGGTTTTCGTCGGCCATGTGGACCATGGCAAGTCTACCCTGCTCGGCCGCATTTACGCCGATACCGATTCTCTTCCTGTCGGCCAATTGGACAAGGTACGGGCAATTTGCGAGCAGCAGGGAAAGACATTCGAATATGCCTTTCTTTTCGATGCCTTTCTCGAAGAGCAAGAGCAGGGAATTACCATTGACACTGCCCGCACCTTTTTCAACTGGGGCAACAGGCACTACATAATCATCGATGCCCCCGGCCACAAAGAATTCCTCAAGAACATGATATCCGGTGCAGCAAGGGCGGAGGCCGCAGTTCTTATCATCGATGCAGCCGAAGGGGTAGCGGAGCAGTCGAAACGTCACGGCTACATGCTGAGCTTGCTGGGGATCCGGCAGATAGCCGTAGTCGTAAACAAAATGGACCTGGTTGCTTATGACCAAAAAGTTTTTGCATCAATTGTCGCCGAATATTCTGCTTTCCTTAAAGAACTTAATGTCATACCGTGTCAGTTCATTCCTGCCAGCGCCAGAAACGGGGATAATGTGGTTACGGGCAGTGATGCCATGCATGGTATGACGGCCCCACCGTTTTGGAATCTCTCGGCCGTTTCGAAAAACTGCCCGGTGGAGAAGAGTTGCCGTTGCGTTTTCCGGTGCAGGACGTCTATAAATTCGATGCCCGCCGGATCATTGCCGGCCGGGTTGCTGCCGGAATGTTGAAAGTCGGCGACAGTCTGGTCTTTTCCCCTTCCAACAAGACGGCGGTGGTCAAAACCATCGAGGCATTCAATGTTCCCCATCTGCCTCTTTCTGCCGGAGTCGGCAAGTCTACCGGCTTCACTTTGGACGAACAGATTTTTGTCGAGCGTGGCGAGGTAGCCTCGCTGAAGGAATCCTTGCCCGAGGTAACCGACCTCTTCCGTGCCAATGTTTTCTGGATGGGCAAAAATCCCATGGTCGGCAATCGCCCCTATTTGCTTCGCCTGGCAACAAAGGAAGTGGAAATGGAGCTGGCCGAAATCCATCGTATCATCGATGCCGGCAGCCTTGACCCGGTAATGGCCAAGGAGCAGATAGAAAAGAATGATGTCGCCGAAGTCACCATAAGAACTAAAAAACCTCTGGCGCTGGATTGCTTTTGCGACTGCGACATCACCGGGCGTTTCGTCGTCGTGGATGGCTATGATGTCTGTGGTGGGGGCATCGTCACCCAGGTACTGGACAACGACCAGGAGACATTCCGCCGGGAGGCCAGGCAGCGCGACATTGCCTGGCGCCGCGGAGAAGTGCAACTTGGCGAGCGGGTGCAACGGAACGGGCATAACCCGGGCATTATCCTCTTTACGGGAGAAAGCGGCACCGGCAAGGCCCGCCTTGCCCGCCACCTGGAGCGCCGGCTTTTCGATGGCGGGCGTCAAGTGTATCTCCTTGACGGGAAGAACCTGCTTCTCGGTCTTGGCTCCGACGTCACCGAACAAGACAAGGAGGAGATGGTCCGGCGATTCGGCGAAGTTGCCCAGATTCTGCTGCGAGCCGGGCAGATTGTAGTATCGACCACCAATACCTTTGCCCAGGCAGATCACCAGATCATCAGCACCCTTGTCTACCCCCACCAGGTAATTTCCGTGCACATGTCCTTTGCCGGGGGAGTCACACCGGAAAAAACCGATCTCCGCTTTCTCGAATCGGACGACCTGAAGAAGGCCGCCAAGCAGATTGTGGAGAAGATGGAGGAAGTGGGGGTACTGCTGTAAAGGCGGTGATGGGTGATGGGTGATGGGTGATGGGTGATGGGTGATGGGTGATGGGTGACGACCTCTAACTTGGAACCTCGAACCTCGAACTCGAACATCGAACCTCGAACCTCGAACCTCGAACATCGAACATCGAACATGAATTAGGGAGAAATATGCAAGCATTGAAGATGTTTAGTAATTTTATTTCCGAATTATGGTCGCGTCGGCACATGATCATCGAGCTGGCAAAGCGGGACTTCAAAACCAAGTACCTCGGCTCTTACCTGGGGATGCTCTGGGCTTTTGTTCACCCGACAGTGTATATAATTATTCTCTGGTTCGTTTTTCAGGTGGGCTTCAAGTCACAGCCCCAGGCCAATTATCCGTTCGTCCTCTGGATGATGTGCGGCATCGTTCCCTGGTTCTTCTTCAGTGAATGCTTGCAGAGCGCTACCATGTCCATCATCGACAACAGCTTTCTTCTTAAAAAGATGGCTTTCAGCATCGGCATGCTTCCCATAGTCAAAATTCTCTCCGCGCTGGTAATCCACTTTTTTCTTTATCCTGGTCGTTTTTATCATGATCCTTCTCTATGGCCTGCCAATTTCCCTTCACAGCCTGCAGGTTTTTTACTACCTTTTCGCCGCCATAATACTGCTTCTTGGCCTGTCCTGGCTTACATCCTCACTGGTGGTTTTCCTCAGGGATGTGGGGCAACTGGTAGCCATGGCTTTGCAATTCGCCTTCTGGGTCACCCCCATATTCTGGTCGGCAAAGATCCTCCCCGATAAGTACTCTAACCTGGTCAAGCTCAACCCTGTCTATTACCTGGTGGAAGGATACCGGGAGAGTTTCATCTACAAGACCTGGTTTTGGGAGAGCCACTATGTGCTGACCCTCTATTTTTGGGCTGTGACCGGCATTATTTTTGTGCTGGGGGCGGTTGTGTTCAGGAGGCTGCGGCCGCACTTTGCGGATGTTTTGTAGAGGCGGTGAATGGTGAATGGTGAATGGTGAATGCGCGCTTGACTGATGTCTTACAACAGAATACAGTGTAAGCACATGTCTTACATATTCTGGAGGTAGCCATGCTGAAAGCAGCTAATATAACTGTTCGTATCAAGCCAACAACCAAGATGCGCATCGACGCCTTGGCGCAGGCTACCAAACGCTCTAAGTCATACGTCGTCGAGGAGGCGTTGGAACAGTACCTGGAGGTAAACGAGTGGCAGGTTAAAGGCATTGAGGCCGCCTTACATGAGGCCGATAGTTCCGATGCCGAATGGGTTGATCATAAAGATGTCCTGGCAAAGTGGGAGGCCAAGCTTGCGGATAAAGTGGTTTAGACAGGCGCTTCTTGATCTTGACGAAGTAGAAAGTTATATTGCCGCGGACAATCCAGTTGCAGCTATAGGTGTGGTAACTAAAATAGTCAAAATGGTTTCTGTTCTTGAGGAACAGCCGGGACTTGGTCGTCCTGGTCGCATCCCGGGCTCCAAGGAACTTGTTATTCCCGATACCCCTTTCATTGTTCCTTACCGGGTGAAGGATGGCTTGGTGCAGGTGTTACGGGTCTATCATACATCAAGAAGGTGGCCGGATAACATTTAGTCTGTTGCAGTGGGTTTTATTGTTGAACCATGGCTCCCGTCTACCTTCCGGTTAATGGGCAAAAGGCAACCTGCTATTTAACGGATGAACTTTTATTTTCGCGATATCCAATATTGATGAAGTTCCAATTGCTGTCCTTGAAACAACCGTCTTCCGTCTTCCGCCTTCCGTTTGATTTTTTGGTCCTTATCTTGCATCAATACCCTCGTCTTATGTATATTCGCTACTTTAATGTGAATACATATTTTAAAAAATCTTTACTTTCTTTAATGCTTGCTTTATTTATAGCGGCATAGCTTCTCATTCTTGATGCAACGCAAGGTGTGCGCGAGGAAAATGATCCTGAAAAAAGGGAAAAATGATCCCCGCCAAATAGAGAAATAACTGGTTAAATAGCACGCAGCATATTCGAATCAGAGACATACCATAAGTCAAAGACCCATAAACAGGAGGCAAAGAACATGAAAAGTTTACGGCAGAAAATGTTGGCAATGGCTGCAGTGGTTGCAGTTTCGGGGCTGATGATGGCTTCAGTGGCAGGAGCGACGGATAAGCTGATAGTTAAACCATTGAGTGGAACTACTAATGTCTTAGTTACGACGGACAGCGGACCTACTGGATTTAATTATAACACTCCTAAGTACTCTGCTGATGTTGCTAATCAGGGCGGTGCAAATACATCCCAGCTGCATTTTTCTATGACGGGTGCGGATAATGGTGGTTACATTACTTCAGTTGCAGAGAACAATTTTTATATCTCATCTGGTGCAGTTTTTCAGGCAGGTGCATGGATTCAGAAGTCCACTGATGGTAAATCTGTATTCTTCGGTTCGGGTGCAGCTGGTTTTACAGCGTATCTGAATCAAGGAGCAACTGTCGGTGGTGCTGTTACCGCTTCTCCTAAACTCAGGATTACCTACGACGGGAAAATGGGTCTCGGTACATTGACTCCGACCTCTGCACTGCAGGTTGTCGGACTTCCTACCTATGCTGACAACGCTGCTGCTACAGCTGGGGGGTTGACAGCTGGCGCATTTTACAGGACTGCGACTGGTGTTCTGATGGTTGTGTACTAAGATAACCTTCATGTATGCGCGAAAGGGCGGTTGAAGCTAATTCAACCGCCCTTTTGTTGTTGTGCGCCAGGCATGGCGCGTGGCGCGAAAGCGCCATTCAATCAGTCGTGGCTGATTGTTGACTTGGAGGTGCAAGTCCTCTACGGACTGATGGTGGGAACCGTTAGCCGGACGTCAAGGGTGTCCGTCGCGAGGCGGAATTTGAAACATCCAAACCACCATCGAGGAGACGAACCCCAAAGTAAGGGACTGGCTGAACTACTTCAGGTACTCCGAAGTAAAAGGCATCTTTGAAGAATTTGACGGATGGCTAAGGCGAAAGCTGCGGCGGATTCTCTGGAAGCAGTGGAAGCGACCTTATACAAGAGCAAAGAACCTGATGCGGCGAGGGTTATCGGAGGGAAACGCCTGGAAATCTGCCACAAACGGCCGCGGCCCCTGGTGGAATGCAGGGGCCGTGCACATGCGTTTAGCTATTCCGAAATCCTACTTTGAAAAACTGGGGCTGGTATCCCTAATGAACCAGTTTCGTCGAATTCAACACGCTTCATGAATCGCCGTGTACGGAACCGTACGCACGGTGATGTGCGAGGACGGCGGGGGCGACCCCGCTCCTACCCCATCCAACCCATATATACTCTGATGTTCAAGTGCTTCAGAAAGTTGTTGTAACATTTTTTACTGCGCCTATAATGCTAGATGCTCGGGAATTTTATAGTAGTCTGATCAGGGGATTAGATTGATAGAAGATGAAATCGCAATAAGTACCGAAAATTTGTCCAAGGCATACAAGCTTTACAATTCACCCTTAGATCGCCTAAAAGAGGCATTACACCCTCTTCGGAAAAAGTACCATCACGACTTCCGTGCTCTTCACGATATAACTTTTCACATAAAAAAAGGAGAAACATTCGGCATTATAGGTAAAAATGGTTCAGGGAAGTCCACTCTGTTGAAGATATTGACCGGAGTGCTGACACCTACGTCAGGCAGTGTCATGGTAAAAGGAAAGGTTTCTGCATTGCTTGAATTAGGTGCTGGGTTCAGCCCTGAAATGACTGGAATAGAGAATGTCTACTTCAACGGCACGCTCATGGGCTATAGCAGCCAGGAGCTGAGTGAAAGGCTAGATGAGATTCTTGCTTTTGCTGATATCGGTGAATATGTCACTCAACCAGTTAAAACATACTCTAGTGGAATGTTTGTTAGACTTGCATTTTCCATCGCTATCAATTTTGAACCCGATGTCCTCATTGTCGATGAGGCTCTAGCTGTTGGCGATGTTTTTTTTCAGCAGAAATGTTACAAAAGATTACAAGAGCTTAAACAACATGGTGTCACCATTCTTTTTGTTACGCATGGCATGGCGGATGTGGTGCAATTCTGTCAGAGAGCCTTGCTGCTTAACAATAACACCATTGAATTCATAGGTGGGGCAGCGGAAGCTGCAAAACGATATTTGCTAATTCAGCAGCAGGAACGATTGGTTCAGTATAAGAAGGCTGCTGCTCATATTGATGTAGCTGATGATGAGTTTAGTCCTGAAGAACATGAGTATCTCTGGCCAGCTTCTGAACAATTCCTAGATGTTTCTGCTGTCGATTCAGTTGGAGACTGCAGTTATAAATGCACACGCCTTGCATTGTGTAACAACAATGGCTCGGCATCCCGATTCTTTTATTCCGGTGACACTTTAATTATTTATTGTGAATTTGAAATAAACTCAACCTTAGAGGTCCCTATTGGCGGCTTTCTTATTAAAAACGATCAGAACATCATGGTACATGGCAAGAACACGCTACACTATGATACAATCCAACTTCCAAAACAGGTGCCTGCCAGTAGCTTGATCAGGTTTAAATTTGAGGTTTGTTTAGATATAGCACCAGGAGAATATACAATAGACGTTGGACTAGCCACAATCAGTAACCGTGACTATGAACAGAGAATGTATGAGGATCCTCAGTTCATACAATCCAAAAGTCTCCGACTCTGCAATCTTTCGAACGCAACGAGTTTTTCAGTAGTTCATGGTCCAAAGCGCGGAGCAAGTTTCAGTACCTTGCACGCGGGTATATGCAATCTAAAGGGTACAGGTTTTATATCAATGGTAAAGAAAGGAACATTAACGCACTCGGAGACGGAGATGCCAACTATTTTTCACGTAACACATTGGAAAGCTGGGTCTCAATGGGTAAAAAAGATTCTTCGCGACATTTCTCCTGAGAGATACATTGATTCAAAAGTCAATGTAGCGCATTTTCTGAATGACAATATAATACCCGGAAAAATCTACCCGACAGTATACGTCACCAGAGAACAGTTCGAAAAAGTTTCGCTCCCGAAGCAATGGTATCGTTTTATAGTGATAAGAGACCTGCGGGATACCTTAATTTCAGGGTACTTTAGCTTGAAGATAAGTCATTCAGTAATTTCATCGGGGATCTTATCCTATCGCAAAGTACTTGAAGAAATGAATCTTGAGAATGGCCTACTATTCCTGATCGAAAATTGGTTACATCTGAGTGCAGCGATCCAACATTCATGGTTGGGATTGGGAGAGCCCTTGATCAGATACGAGGATTTGCTCACTAATGATGTGGAGATATTCAGTGACATTTTGTTACATAAGTGTGGACTTGATGTTTCACATGACCTGTTAGAAAAGGTTGTGCTAGGAAGTCGCTTTGAGCAAATCACTGGGGGAAGGGCGAGTGGTTGCGAAGATATTGATGCCCATGCAAGAAAGGGAGTAGCTGGTGACTGGTCTAATTACTTTACTGAAAGAATTAAAATCAGGTTTAAAGAGAGGTATGGAGATTTGCTCATCGCCACAGGATATGAAAAAAACCACAGCTGGTAAGACTTCAATGGATAAAATTGTGGTGGTAGAATTCCCCAAATCTGGTGCATCCTGGTTTGTGTCAATGATAGGACATGCATTGTCAATCCCTATCCGCGATATATATGTTCAGAATGAACAATATTCGTCTGCTTTTGAGATTAGGAAGCACCCTTGGTATAACTCTTTGGAAGAACTAGGCATTACAAAAACTTGCGTCATCAAAAGTCATGAATTACCTGGTTCTGCTCTTCATCCTTTTGAAGCTAATTATATCCACATGCTCCGAGATGGTCGAGATGTTGTAGTTTCAAAATATTTTTTTGAAAAGGACTTCTGTGTCAATAACGGAATAATCTCAAATTTTAAATTTTCTCTGGATGAGTATGTGGAAAAAACTGCAAAGGAGTGGGCAACTTATGTAGAAAGTTGGCTAGAGCAGAATGTGTTGAAGTGTCGCTACGAAGAATTGCTCAGTAGTCCAGAGGAAGTAACTAGAGCGCTTCTTGCTGCGCTGGGATATTCTTGTAGTGAACAATCTGTACGCGATGCAGTTGCAGCCAACAACAAGGAGGCTTTTAAAAAGAGCTTGGATAAAGCTTTTGTTCATAATACTTTTGTTCGAAAGGGCGTATCAGGCGATTGGGCTAACCATTTTACTGAAAAAAACAAGAACTCCTTTAAATCAATAGCAGGTGATCTACTTGTTAGGCTTGGTTATGAAACTAATAACGATTGGTAATTTACGGTCTTTAATAAGCAGAGAACATCCAAAAATGACACCACTTTCGATTGACGAAGTGATGAATGCATACCACGATGTTTCCACTTTATATCCATTTGCACCTTCTATGAGCATTTGGAGAGCATGGGAATTAGCGGCTTACAGGCGTTATAAATTACCAGGCCCTATTCTCGATTTAGGATGTGGCGATGGGCAATATTTTAAGCTAGTATGGCCATCAATAAAAGATGTCGTGGGAATAGACATAGACTCATCAATAATTGATAGTGCGGTTGCCTCAGGTGTTTACACATCAGTACTAGAAACGTCAGCGGCAAATATGTCAATTGCTGACAGTTCGTTCAACTCTGTTTTTGCAAACTGTTCACTTGAGCACATGGACGACCTAGATAGTGTTCTAGCAAATGTTAGACGTGTTTTGAGACCAAACGGCGCTTTCCTTTTGAGCGTTGTCACAGACAAGTTCTTAGAATGGGTTACACTGGCAGATATTGCATCGCTGCTAGATGGCCCTGCTAGAGGGTCATCTATAATAAATCATTATTCGTCATACCATCACTTAGTTACAGCGCTTCCTCCAGAAAGATGGGTATCTCGAATTGAAAGTGCTGGGTTTAATGTTTTGGAGCATACCCCCATAATGCCAGAGCTAGTAAGCAGGCTCGACCTTTTTGTGGATTGTTTATGGCATCAACCAGACACAGGAAAAGAATTTGGCGCAAAACTGCATGAGTCTTTTAAGTCAATACCTCACTTTCCCGAAGTCCTCGGTGACATCGTCAAGGCATTACTAGTGGCTGAAAAAAGTGCTACAGTTGGCTCAGGAGCTGTTTTCTATGCAAAAAGAAAAAGTTAAAAAACCTGTTTTCATTGCTTCACAAATATGCTGGTGCGGGAATGCATCTTTGGTACCTTTTTCAGAAAAATATCTTGCCTGCCCTGCGTGTTCCACCTTAATTAGCACAGGGAGAATGGAAGATGAGTATTATGAAGGTACTGATGAGGGGCAGACTTTATATGGCAAGGATTATTGGCTTAAGCATGTGGTTCAGCTAGGAACTCCTGATATCATAGCGCGCGCGCGCCTTGATTTAGTTGAACGTGATATATACTGGCTTCGCGATATACTTCACTACAAGCTACCCCCCGGCAATTCCCTTGAACTCGGGTGTTGTCATGGCGATCAGTCTTCCTAATGCAGGAGGCTGGTTTCAATGCTATTGGAACGGAGATGAGTCCTTGGCTTTGCGAGTTAGCAGATAAAACATTCGGTATTCCTATGGAATGTGGTGCTTTTGAATCTTTAAAATTTAAGGAAAGTTCTTTCGATGTCGTGAGTATATTTGATGTTTTAGAGCACCTATTAGATCCTGTTGCTGCAGTTACGAAGATTGCTCGAATCCTCAAGGACGATGGGGTGTTAGCACTCCAAACGCCACTGTGTTGGGGGCTTGAGCAGGGCTATGAGAGGTTAAAGAATCAAAATGCGAATTTCTTGGTCCACCTAAAGGAAAATGAGCATTTGTTTTTGTTTACCAAAGAATCTGTACAAAAATTACTTCTACAGGCTGGGTTCAAATATTTTCAGTTTGAGAAACAAATTTTTGAGTACGACATGTGGCTATTTGCCAGTAAATCACCTTTAAACAGAATAGAGACTGCTTCAGTTGAAAGGCATCTGCTTTCGTCTCCAAAAGGTAGGATCGTGCTTGGTCTCCTCGACTTATATCGATCTTTGGAAACCCCACAGCAATTTGACAGGAATGATCAATATAAACATGAGAAAGAGGACTCCGGAATTACCAGACCTAGCTTGACTTTAAGACTTAAGAATTTTATTCATAAACATGTGAACCTTCGTTTTCGCCGATAAAAAGAAATGCCAGTCGTTCGAGGTAGCAAATTGCCGACGTGCCCCATTTGCGGAAAAAGCAACATAACCAATTACTCTGACTGGTCCCAGGAGATTTGGGAGGTTTCGTATTGTCTTAAAGAATGTAAGGCATGTGGTACAGTGATGACTTTCCCCATTCCAAGTGATGATTGCATATCGCGCTTTTACAACGACTGTTATGACTTTCGCTGGTTTGCAGATCATTTATGGGCCAAGATGCGTGATGCACGCATAAGGATTGAAGAATATCGCCCATTCCTTGGGGAAAGAGTTTTAGACTATGGTGGGGGATTTGGATATTTCGCAAAAGCAGCCACAGAAGCTGGTTTTTATTCTACTACTTTTGACCCATACCTGAATGATCACTGTGTTGAGCAGACGGCGTGGGATGCCGTGGTGGCCATTCATGTTCTCGAGCACGTGTCCAATCCCTTAAACGTTTTGACAAAGGTAAAAGAATTTTTAAAACCACAGGGACATTTGATTCTGGCTGTTCCTAATTTTAGTTCAGCAGGATATCTGAAACTAGGTATGCAGTGGGTATGGGCGCAACCACCAATAGCTCACCTATACCATCTTACTCCCGCTGGCATGGCTGCTCTTTTGCAGCGAGCCGGGTACACAGTGGTTAAAATGTCGACATGCGAGCGGTGGGACGCAAACTCTTATACTGATATTCAAGCTAGGGACAAATATTATAAATTTGAGCTACAGTGGTTTTCCAAACCTTTTGCAAAATATCGCTGGTCCCAAAAACTTATCGCTCTCCGTAACTCTCTTCTGCGCTTTTGGGCATTGAGGCATGCATGTGCTGATGATGGGGCTAACATGACATTGTCGGAATTATATGTAATTGCAAAGATTACAAAGAAGGAATAAAGCAGTCAGCGGTTGCCTACATCTAAGATACCTATGCTCTTATCAAAGCTAAAAAATTGGTTCCGAACCGGACTACATACCTCTGGGGCATTTGAAGCCAACGAGCCTTCTGCTCAAGCCCCTGTAATTCGTCATGATCAGCCAACGGAATCCCAATTTCCTTGTCACTTTGATTCACTTTTCATTAAACACAATGGAGATGTATTCCCCTGTTGTGCTGTTTGGGGCAATCCACGATGGCGGATTGGATCTCTGCACGATAAGGAAATAATCCAGAAAATTATTAACTTCGATGGCGACGGGTGTCGGTGTTTCTGGAAAGCTAATCGTCGTGCCTACGAAGGTGAACTGCCCTTAATAAAGCACCTCCATCTAGAGCTATCATTAAAGTGCCAAGCTAAGTGTGCGATGTGCTGTGTGAATGCTCCAGATTGGAATGGTGATTATGATTTTTATGAGGAATTAACAGCGCTGGTGGATCTCCTACGGCCAAAATATATTTCCGTGCAAGGTGGAGAAATTCTGGTTCAGCCGCGATCAATTTCATGGCTTGAGAAAGTCAAAAGCATGCATCAAGATACTGTCCTGAGATTGGTTACAAATGGAGGTGCACCCACCGGGAAGAATCTAGACACGATAGAACGATTGTTTAAACTTGTCTCCATATCATTTGTCGGGTTTCAGCCCGAGACCTACAAAACCATAATGGGACTGGATGTTTCCTACACTCGCGACCTGGCAAGAAGAATAGATAAGACCAAAGTAATCCTTCGACTAAAATTTCTGGTGACTCCTCTTAACTTGCATGAAGCAGCAGCTTTTTTTTCCTGGGCAGTGACAATTTGTCCTAGCGCAATTGTTTTTCATGATTCCGGCTTTCATAACTATGTTCAATTAGATACAGAAGATAACTTCTGGAGCAAGATCCAATCTCGTGCGGCGAAGGCTTTGCAACGAGCCATCATTTCAAATGTTTCTAATTTAATTGCATCTGGAACAAAACTGCATCTACAAGAGAATGTGAGGAAGTTCTACGATATTTCGCCAGAATTTATTTCAGAAAATAATCTATCCACTGTTTTCATCACTTCTCTGAATGAAAACATGGAATAGATTTCAGCCAAATAAAATGCCAACTAATTCTATTGCCGCCAAAGATCAACCTCGAAGCATTCTTCTTCCACGTTTTGATACTTTTGGGGACATCATTCTTTTTGCAGGATTTATCACTGAGCTTCGCCAGTTATTTCCAGCCACAGAAATATACTTGCTTGTGCGAAGCAGTTATCTTGAAATTTCCCATTTATTTCCTAATACCCTGAATCTGAAATGCTTCATGTTGATGAACCCGCCTATATAGAACCTACCAAAAAACAAAAACAGAAGTTCTTTGAGTTTTTGCGTCAGCTAAAAAACTACTCCTTCGACCTCATTATAGCTGGCGCCTTAAATCGGACATGGTTGGATAATTCGTTGCTTTCTCATTTTGAAGCCACAAGACAAATTGTTTTCGGCGCGCCTAATGTGAAGCCCTTGTCTTTTTCTTCCTGTCGTGATGTTGTGGTTGTCGATGAATTTTGTCACGAGACATTTAAATATCAAGTCCTGTTGAAGCATCTGGATTCTGATCGAGAAATTCACCCACCAAAACTTAATATCAGGCCCACTGATGCATTAGCAGGCTCGACAATACTTGCTGATCTGGACTTGGCGAAAAGCCTTTTGCTGTTTGCATGCCAGCCGGAACATTCAATCAAAAAAACAAAGTCTGGCCCTTAGCGAATTATGCGTTGGTCATTGAGGAAATCTTCAAAAAATGGCAGGTTCCGACAGTTGTTACTGCTCATGACAATGAAACGATAGCCGTGACTACATTGTGTACACTGGTTGCGCAACGAGGTATCCGGTATACCATTGGCTGGGTAGAGATGGTGAGTTAGGCATTCTTGCTGCTCTGGTGGCCCGATCAGCAATTTATTTTGGGAATGACAGTGGCCCTATGCACCTAGCTTCAGCTTTAGGGGTACCAGTAGTTGCTGTGTTTGGCGGGGGGACATATCCTCGTTTTCTCCCAACTGGTACAAGATCAATATCTGTAACTGCTGAATTGCCATGTTTTGGGTGTTACTGGAATTGCCTTTTTGGAACTGCTCCGTGTATGCGCTTTGTGCCTGCAACCGAAGTTATGCAAGCAGTTAATGCGGTTCTTAGCGGAAGTCACATCGGCAATGAAGTTCTTAATACAGCACCTTCCATATTGCCCGATATTATTGAAATAATTAAATGCGCCTGTAATGAGAGAACTAATGCGGAATTTGCTAGTAAAGAAGTGCGGAAATTAAAAGAGATTGTAAAGGAACGTGGCCCCGCCACTTTTCGGTTCAAGCAGAAGCTGAGCGATTTTTCAAAAGATTCCAAGCAAATCATCGCTAGATGGGTAAGCAAATGGCTCAGATAACAATTGCTACTAGTATATGCCCATCAAATATTGAGATGCAGCAATCCGCGGTATCAAGTTGGCAAGCTCTGGGATTTTCTGTCATTTCCGTTAACAATGCTAAAGAAAAAGCTTACCTGCAAGAGCAGTTCCAAAATGTTAGATTTATTGTTGCTGACAGGGATGCGTCTTCTATTGTAGGAAAACCGCTAGTTTTTATAGATGACGTACTTGAAGCTTTAAATCGGTCTGGGGCACAGATCTGTGGCATTGTCAATTCTGACATTCACTTAGTTGGTACTGATGATTTTCATTCGTTCATCACCAGCGCCTTAAATGGCAACTTACTATTTGGTCCCAGGACTGACATCAGCTGTATGCAAGACCTGAGCGGCGAAGAATATTTTGGTGGTTTTGACTTCTTTTTCTTCGATCGCTCCCTTATCAAATTGATACCTAAGACTGATTTCTGTCTGGGGGCGCCCTGGTGGGACTATTGGCTACCTGTCATCTTGTTCACTAGAGGGGTGCAGATCGTACAGCTCATTACCCCTTTTGCCTTCCATGTCAATCATCCTGCTAAATGGTCTGAAAACACATTTGAAAAGATGGGACGTCTTTTCGCTGGATACTTGAATGAGGCAGGATTCTCTGACTCCATCGATAAAGATCTTCTTTCTGCAGTTCGAAACTCGATGTCACAAAGAGACCTTGGGCCTTTGAGCATTTTCAGCCTCTATTTTATCAAATCCAGAAGTAAAAAAATTAGCCATTTCTCTTCTCCAGCGAATGTGAACAAGTACGCAACGCCCGCTAAGGATCATTATCACCAGGCTGAGTTGCTAAAATTTTATACAACTCAATTCAATCAGCTGGTTGACCTTCTGTATCAAAGGGAGAATCTAAGCGTGGCAAGGCAGAACAAGCTGCAGACGATTGAAGAGCAACAAAGGCATTTTGCAATTCCTCGCAGATTCAAAGAAGCTATAAAAACTATTCGCAAAATGTCAAGAAAATTCAGGGTGAAGAAGTGAGACCAAAAATTTCAGTTGTCACACCTTCATTTAACCAAGGACAATTTCTAGAAACAACAATATTGTCTGTTTTGGAACAGAAGTATCCCAAACTCGAGTACATCATTATTGACGGTGGCAGTACTGATAACAGCGTCGAGTTAATCAGGAAATATGAAAAACACCTGAAGTACTGGGTAAGTGAAAAAGACCGCGGGCAGAGCCACGCCATCAATAAGGGCTTTGAGCACGCAACAGGAGATCTGTTTGGGTGGTTGAACTCAGATGACTACTACACGACAGGCTCCTTGCAAGCAGTTGCCGAGATGTATATCAATAATCCGGATGCAGGAGCCATTGTTGGCGCTGGTGAATATGTAGATGCAAATGGCACAATTTACAACTGTTCCAGCCCAAAAGAAGTATCATCGGAAACATTATACTGCTGGTTCGATAAGTTTTTCTGGCAGCCGTCGTGCTTTTTTAAGAAATATGTCTGGGAGCAGTGCGGGCCACTTGATGAAAAACTGCAACTGGCAATGGACCTGGACCTGTGGCTTAAAATCGCTAAAAAGTATGCATTTGCTACGACAGAAAAGTTGCTCTCCATTAATATTAAACACCCGGAAGCTAAAACCACAATTCAATCGCATTTATCAGACATCGAGGCCATAAAGCTGATTCTAAAACATGGTGGCGCAGAAGCGGTTCCGCATGTACTCAATAGCTATGCGACAAGACTCCTGAATTTCGATTGCCATGTCCGAAACCAGCTAGAAGAGAAAGACCGGCAGCTTGTGGAATGGGCCTGGCAACTTATGGAGCGGGACCGGCAACTTATGGAGCGGGACCGGCAGATTGCGTCCATGAAGCACCATCTGGCGAGGGTGGAGACGCAACTTGCTGATCAGCAAAACGTAATCCAGTCACTGTTATCGTCGCTGAGTTGGAAGGTGACGGCTCCTTTGCGAAAGGTACTGGATACTGTCTACCGACTACGGTCCGGTTTAATGCCGCTAGCTCAACATGAGCTACTGGCCCAACCGCCCTTGCCCCTAAAGTTTTATTATGGCAATATCAACGTTCGTTTTGCGATTCCCGTCTCAGCAGATCCTCTTGTTTCTATTATAATTCCAGTCCACAACCAGTGGGACTATACGCAGTCCTGCCTTTATTCAATAACCGAAAATGTTTTAGATATTGAATATGAAGTTATAGTTGCAGACGATGCGTCTGATGATGAAACGGCGAATGTATCTGATCACGTCCCTAACGTCATTGTTCATAGGAATGAGCGAAATATTGGTTTTTTGCTTAATTGCAACGCAGCTGCACGAATTGCCAGAGGCAAATATATTGTTTTCTTGAACAACGATACCAATGTTCAGCAGGATTGGTTACGGCATCTGTTGTCGCAAATGGAGTCTGATAGCACCATTGGGTTGGTTGGGTCTAAACTTGTATATCCAGATGGCAAACTCCAGGAAGCAGGGGGGATTGTCTGGTATGATGCATCGGCAATGAACTATGGGAGAATGGACGATCCTCAGAAGCCTGAGTATCAGTACGTCAAGGACGTGGATTATGTTTCCGGTGCCAGCATGATGATCAGGCGTGATCTGTGGGAACGTATTGGCGGCTTTGATCCTCGGTTTGCGCCTGCATATTACGAAGATACAGATCTTGCATTTAGTGTTCGGAAAGCAGGTTACCGGGTTGTCTATCAGCCAGAATCTCTTGTCGTACATTTTGAGGGAATTTCACACGGGACCGATATTAGCCAAGGTATAAAACAGAACCAGGTGAAGAATAGGGAACTTTTCCGCCAAAAGTGGGCGGATGTGCTGGTTAACGGGCATGGCACTGGCATATCGGATTTGTTCTGGGCTCGCGATAGGAGTAGAGACAAAAAAACTGTTGTTTTCATTGATTATGAAGTGCCTCACTTTGATATGTTTGCCGGATCTCGAACCAACTTCATGTACCTCAAACTGCTCGTTAGCATGGGATATAATGTAAAATTTATTGGTGCAGACTTTAGAAGATGTGACCAATATACTGCCGCGCTGAACAGAGTTGGCATTGAGACGCTAGATGGCGATTGGTATAAGGAGAATTGGGGGCAGTGGTTTACCGAACATACGGGCAGAATAGATTATGTATTCTTTAACAAGCCTGATCCGACTCTAGTTTTTATTGATTACGTTCGCGAAAATACGCGAGCGAAAATCATCTACCAAATGCACGATTTGCACTATCTGCGACTACAAAGAAGATTCGAACTGGAAAAGGATGATTCGGTTCTGCAGGAGGCAAAAAAATACAAACAGATGGAGCATGAAATATTCGTAAATTCAGATGTTATTTTGACCTTCAGCAACGTGGAAAGAGAAATTGTTGCCAAAGATTTTCCCTATAAGCACGTTGTGACAGTGCCATTGTTCTTTTATGATAATGTTCCCGCTGGTCAGGCTGATTTCAACTCGCGAAAAGGCATAATGTTTGTTGGAGGATTTGGCCATGCACCGAATGTTGATGCAGTTACCTGGTTTGCGGCAAACGTATTCCCCAAGATATTGACAGTAGT
Organism: Geotalea toluenoxydans JCM 15764; assembly: GCF_001311985.1. Classification (GTDB taxonomy): domain Bacteria; phylum Desulfobacterota; class Desulfuromonadia; order Geobacterales; family Geobacteraceae; genus Geotalea; species Geotalea toluenoxydans. The sequence goes on along the minus strand of NZ_BBCJ01000030.1, from coordinate 8,789 downwards.
CCCTGACCTCAATTTTTATGTGGTTGGTGCAGCCCCGCCACCGGAAATACTTCGCCTTGCCTCAGAATCTATTAAAATTTGCGGCCAAGTGAGTGAGGATGAATTAGAGCAGTTGTATCAACAAATAAGAATGATAGTAGTACCTTTAAGATTCGGTGCTGGAGTTAAAGGGAAAACTATTGAGGCCATGCAGCGAGGAATACCGCTTGTCTCAACCAGCATCGGCATTGAGGGAATCCAAGGGATTGATGTTTTCTTACGCCCTAAGGATAGTGACGTCGATTTTGCTGATGAAGTAATATCCTTATATTCTGATGTGAACAAGTGGTGTGATATAAGTAAAGAATCGCTTAGATATATCAGGAGTAACTTCAGTACCGAAAAAGCTGCTACAGTTTTAAGCACATTTCTCAACTAAAGGCAACACTGAAGGAAGAGCAATGTTTTTTGATAGGAAATACGTATTCAAGAATAAAGGGTTCTGCCCTACATGTACCTCCAGTGTGACCTTTGTGGCCAATGGGAACTGGTTTAGAGACCAATATCTATGTGCCAATTGTAATAGCATACCTCGGGAACGGGCTTTGATGGCTGTCATCGACGATTTCTTCCCGAATTGGAAAGACCTTGCTATACATGAGTCTTCTCCTGTAAATCGTGGGGCCAGTGCAAGGTTATCCCGAGAATGCAAAGGATACATATCAACCAGTTTTTTCCGGGGAAGCCGCTGGGCCAAATCATCAATGGGGTGAGATGCGAAAGCCTTGAAGAACTGACGTTTGATGATGAAAGCATTGATCTTCATGTAACTCAGGATGTAATGGAGCACATGTTCACGCCTTCAAAAGCTTTTGCAGAGATAGCCAGGACACTTAAGCCTGGCGGTGCTCACGTTTTTACTGTCCCCCTTGTAAACAAAAACCGTCCATCAGAGCTCCGTGCCACTTTTGGGAAGAATGGTGAAGCCATCTTTACTAAGCCACCACAGTACCACGGGAATCCTGTAAGCGAAGAAGGTTCTCTTGTGACAGTTGATTGGGGATATGATATTTGCAAACATATTTTCGACGCATGTGGCTTGTTTACTCACATCGTTAGAATGGACAATTTATATCTGGGAATAAGAGCAGATCTTATAGAAGTTTTGATGACGATAAAGCCCGCTGAAAGTGGTGATGGCAGCATCCAATAGATTCACCGTAAAAGAATTACATGCTGCTGGTTAGTTGCCGTCGAGGCAGCTTATTATTTCTCGGCCGCTGGCGTAATTTAAAATATTGCGATATGACCTCTCGTAGATTAAACGGTGAAGCTAATTGAAGAGAATTGATAAAAATACAGATACCCGCTTAATAGCCTTATACCTCCCCCAGTACCATCCCATCCCGGAGAATGATGCCTGGTGGGGGGAAGGTTTCACCGAGTGGACAAACGTCCGTAAGGCTGGGCCACGTTTTCCCGGGCATTACCAGCCCCATGTGCCAGGTCAACTGGGCTATTATGATCTTAGAGACCCTGAAGCACGAATAGCCCAGGCTGAACTGGCAAGGGAACATGGTATACATGGTTTCTGCTACTACCACTACTGGTTCAATGGTAAACGTCTGTTGGAAAGGCCCTTTAATGAAGTAATGAACTCTGGTGAGCCGGATTTCCCCTTTTGCCTCTGCTGGGCCAATGAAAACTGGACCCGGCGCTGATGGTAGAGATCAGGACCTGTTGATGGCGCAGCACTATAGCGATCAAGACAGCCTTGACTTCATCAATGATCTGATTCCTGCTTTCTCCGATAAACGCTATATCCGCGTCAACGGAAAGCCGCTGTTGCTGGTTTATCGTACGTCGCTGCTCCCTGACCCGAAAAAGACGGCCAGTATCTGGCGAGAGGCCATGGTTCGAGCAGGTATTGGCGAGCTTTATCTGGTAAGGGTGGAGCACGGTCTCGATGGTTCCGAACCTGACCCTGCTGACATCGGCTTTGACGCGGCGATGGAATTCGCACCTAACTGGAAGAACTGTGGTAATAGAATTGTTGACCTGGGGCAAATAAGCCAGCCGCAACATCCGATTGATGAGAACCTTCTTGTTTTCAACTACGATGAGTGCATGGCTAACATGTTGAGCAGACCCAAACCAGCATATAAAAGGTTTCGCGGGGTGTTTCCTGCCTGGGATAACTCTGCCAGGAAGCAAGATTCACTTATTTTTGTGAACTCGAGCCCTGAAAAATATGCACATTGGCTGAACGCAACGGTCCACTACACCAGAAATAATTTTGACATTGGAGAGCAGCTGGTTTTTATTAATGCATGGAATGAGTGGGGTGAGGGATGCCATTTGGAACCTGACCAAAGATATGGCTGGGTTATCTGGAGGCAACTCGCCAAGTGCTTCTTTCAGTGATGGATTATCGTCCTCTGGTTGCAGAGGGAAGAAGATTCATTGCTGCAGATGACGTCGAATGGGCTGTGGCTGGAACGTGTTTCGGCTCTATTGGCGGCGAAAGAGGAGTTTTTAGTCGATAAATACCTTGATCCACGGCATCCCTTGCTTAAAGAGCTGGAATTGAAGGACCTGCAATTGGTTGGCAAAGACAAAGAACTGGCAGACAAAGATCGGGTCTTGAGGGCGCTGTATGCATCCCTGTCATGGCGTATTACTGCCCCACTTAGGTGGCTTTATGATAAAATGCTGCCGAAAAGCAGTAAGAAAGCTTCGAGAGAAACCAATGCCCACACAAGGACCTGATCTCTCCATGTAATCAGGACAAAAAAACGGCTTCAGTCGTCACTTAGAAGGCAGATCACCCCAGAGAGGCTTTGACGTTCCCCGCATTTATCTTGACGTCTCCCGTGCCAGGAGCGAACTGAATTGGATACCTGCTACGTCATTAGAAGTGGGAATAAAAAAAACCTGGAATTTACTAAATCTCTGCAAGAGAGCGCCGCTTGAATTGAGCTGGGTGCAGGAATTCCATAATAAGGCACAGGATAGAGAAACTCACTGAATGGCCACTCCTCTTATTTCCATAGTCATGCCTGCCTATAATCACGAGGCATATATCGGCGAAGCAATTGCCAGTGTGATTACACAAACGTATTCAAACTATGAACTGATTGTTGTCAATGATGGTTCGACCGATGGTACGGAAGGTGTAATCAGAGGATTCTCAGATGACAGGATTCGATATTATTCCCAAAAAAATGCCGACGCCTACAATGCCATAAACCGCGGCATTGCCCTCGCCACAGGGAAATACATCAGCATTCTTAATTCTGACGATATTTATCATCCCGACCGCCTTGCAAAGCTCTTAGATGTGGCAGAATGCTCACAGGCCCGTTTTTTTTTCACCCTCCTGCGACTGGTGGATGAACATGGCAACGAGGTAACACACAGGAACTCACCGGCACTCCGTTGGTATAATAGCTTGCTCAACGTGTACAAGCAAACCGTGTCGCTTACTGAGACACTGCGCCTGGGAAATGTTACGGTTACCACCTCAAATTTCTTTTTTAAAAAGGAGCTGGTGGAAGAGATGGAAGGTTTTCGTCCATTCCGCTATGCCCATGATTATGATTTTGTCCTTCGTTCGTTTTTTTCTTCGCCGACAGATATTTGTTTCCTTGCTGATAGCACACTGCTTGACTACAGAGTGCATTCGGCTAACACCATTCATAATGCACTGGAACAGACCTACCGGGAGCGTTTCCGCATTTTGCTCGACTTGATGGAAAAAGCTGCGGGTCAGGAGCAGAAGGCTGTGATAGCAAGTTTTCTGCAAACTCTCTACGAGGAAATGGTTACAAACTGGCAAAGCAGTAGCCAAACAGTATCTGCACTCCACGACTCGCTAAGCTGGAGGCTGACCGGCATCCTTCGCTCTATTGCGGGAATCTTGAGAAGAGGATAGGCTGATGCGGACTTTTCTCCATAGGTGGTGGCCTTGGAGTACCAAGCATTTGGCCGTCGCTGGCCGTTCACAGCACATGGCGAAGGTGCTGGATAGACCTCTCCGCTTGGCTATCCTTGTGGATTCCCTCGATAAAGGTGGGTTGGAGCAGGTAGTTTACAATTTGGTGCGTTCACTCAGTGGCTCGCACTTCATAGTAACGCTAATCATTTGCAGCGGGGATTTCGGATACCTGGGGAACAAACTTGTTAGTGACGGACATGATGTTGTGGCAGTGGGGAATGACAAGGGCCGCTTGCAGGCGATTCTCCAAGAGCGGAAAATAGATGTTGCCAATTTGCACTACAGCACCTGCTACTATGAGACTTTTTGCAGACTTCGTATTCCAATAGTCTATACAGTACATAATAGTTACACCTGGTTGACTAATCAAGAATTCAAGGCGCGGAAAAAGGCATATAAAAACATGTCTGCTTTTATTGCAGTGTCGAGCCAGGTTAAAGAGTATTTTCGGCAACGCTTTTCAATTGCTGCGGAATCTATTGAAGTGATCCCGAACGGAATAGATGTGAGCGATCTGGCCGATGCCAAGCTTCCGATGCGACAGAAATACGGTTTTTTGGAAAGCGACTTTATCTTCGTCAACGTTTCATCGTTTACTCCGACAAAATTCCAAGGCGGGATGCTTTCGGCTCTAAAGGAATTGATAACGATAAAGCCAAATGCCAGACTGCTGCTGGTTGGGAATGTGCTGGACCTGGAGTATCATGCATTCGTTATGGAGCGTATAAGGGATGAGGGTCTAGCAGCTTGTTTGCGTATCATAGATTTTGTTCCACGCCAGGAATTGGCGCGGCTGCTTGGTATGGCAGATTGTTTCCTGCTGCCTTCTTTGCAGGAGGGCTGGAGCAATGCGATCATGGAGCAATGTATTTTGGTTTGCCACTAATACTTTCTGATACTGGTTCTGCGAGGGACCTAATCAAGGAGAATGACATCGGCATCATTGTGCCAAATCCTTATCCTAGTATCAATACCCTTAACAGCCAGCGCATTAAAATGATAGCATATGACAAACGTCCAGCTAACCTTGAGAGCATGGTGAAAGCAATGATGGAAATGATTGAAAACCCCGAGCAATGGCGGAGGAAATGTTCAAACACCAGGAATAAGATTATTGGTGATCTTAATGTAGAGCAGATGGCACACCGTTATGGGCAGCTTTTTTCTAAGGTGCTCAGTATGCACGAGTGTAAGTAGTTTTGGCATTCGTGGTTGGGAGAATAGCACAAGTAGTTAACCAGCTGCCGGTATTACGGCAGCTTTTTACCTTTTTGCATCTAGTGAGAAAAGAAGGCGGAAAAGCGGCGTGGTCCGCTTCCCTCAGCTGGTTACGAATTCTTAACTGCCAGATTCCGAGATTGAATGAACGGCAATATGTACAGCATCTTTTTGCTGGAGACAGTAGGCCGATAATTATTTTTCCTCCCCTTGTCAACTGGCACATCCCTTTATATCAACGTCCACAACACGTTGCCCTGCAATTGGCTCAAATGAGCTTTTTATATTTCTTTTGCACAGATAACAGGCAATATGATGATGTCAAGGGCTTTGAACGCATCAGTGACAGCCTCTATCTTACCAATAGGTTCAAAAAGCTGTGTAAGACGCGCCCACGACGCATTGTTCATCTGTATTCCAGCGACAATCGAACCACCTGGGATTTTGTCGACCAAGAGCTCAACCGCGGGAATCTTGTTCTCTATGAATTCATCGACGAAATCAGCCATAAGGTCTCAGGATTTACCATCCCAGCACACACTCTTGAGAAACACAACAACATCCTGCGTGATGAGCGATGCATGGTCATCGCTACGGCTGACAAGCTCTATCAGGAAGTTCTGCGCTATCGGTCAAATAATTGCGCCCTGGTAACGAATGGTGTTGATTTCGACCACTTTTCACGTGAATTTCAACATGATGCATTGCCTGGGATTCTTAAGGAACTTGTTGCCGTCGGCCGTCCCATCATTGGCTATTTTGGTGCGTTGGCCAGCTGGTTTGACTATGACCTGTTGCTGCGGGTTGCCAGGCAGAGGCCGGACTACCAGATACTATTAATTGGTTGGGATTATGACACATCCCTGGGACAATATGACCTTCAACAGTGTTCCAATATCACAGTGATCGGTCCAGTTCCATACGAGGATTTGCCCCGCTATGCTTGCTGGTTTGACGTTGCAGTCATACCTTTCAAAATCAACGAAATTACAGAATCCACTTCACCCATCAAAGTGTTCGAATACATGGCCTTGGGCAAACCGATTGTGACGACCGGCATGCCGGAATGCAGGAAATACCGCTCTGTGCTGATTGGCGAAGACGATGATGATTTCATTGCCAAGCTTGACTTGGCATTGACCTTGCGCAATGATGAGGCGTACCTGACACTGTTGAAAATGGAAGCGAAAGAGAATACCTGGGAAAAGAAGGCAGGTGTCATTGCCGATCTGATCCGGCAGAATCTGGCCGGCTTGACCGAAAGATTAACATCACAAGCCCAAGGGCGGGCCACTGTCAACAGATGATACTGAGAACTTTGTCAAGAGCTGAGCCGCTCAAGGTCACACCACATGTGGCTCAGAACGACCAGTCACCCAAACTACGCCGTAAGCCAAAGGATCAGGAAACGGATTGAAGAAGGCTTCATTGGCATAACAGTTTTGAATTACAGCAGAGGCGGACAATGAAACGTACCATTATATTGATCCTTGGCGCTACCGGCATGCTCGGCCACACTCTCCTTGAGCAATTGTCCAAAAGGAAAGAACTGGATGTTCGTGCCACAATACGCGCACATGGTTGTCTTGATGGTGTCGCCGCACATTTGAGGGAGAAGATCATCGGTAACGTGGATGCCGATAATCCTGATTCTATTCTGAAAGCATTGGCTGACGTGAAGCCGGATGTCGTCATTAACTGTATCGGCATTATCAAGCAGTTAGCAGCGGCCAAGGATCCCATAACCGCACTTACAATCAATGCACTGTTCCCTCACCGGCTTGCACTTGTCTGCAAGGCCGCCGGCAGCAGGCTGATACACATCAGCACGGACTGTGTTTTTTCCGGCGCCAAGGGCAACTATACGGAGAGTGATACATCCGACGCCACTGATCTGTATGGCCGGACCAAATTCCTTGGTGAGGTTGATGATTCCCATTGTCTTACCCTTCGCACCTCCATCATTGGCCATGAACTCAAGGGATGCTACAGTCTCATTGACTGGTTTTTAGCCCGGGAGGGGCGTGTAAACGGCTACACGAAGGCGATCTATACCGGCTTTCCCACAATTGAGATGGCACGTATTATCGCCGAGTTCGTTATTCCCAACCCACAATTGAACGGACTTTACCAAGTCTCATCCGAACCGGTCTCCAAATATGAATTGTTGCAGCTGGTGGCAAAGCAATATAAAAAGGATGTGGAAATCGAACCTTTTCATGAATTCCGCTGCGACCGTTCCCTTGATTCACAACGATTCAGGAATGCTACCGGCTATGTTCCCCCTTCCTGGACTGAAATGGTGTCTGCAATGTGGCGGAATTGGGCCGACTATGCCAGGAGACAATGAGGCGCCACACCTATGGTGTTGAACCAGCAAAAGGAGTGCTCATGTTCAAAGACAAAATCTTACTGATTACCGGTGGTACCGGTTCTTTCGGCAATGCCGTCTTGCATCGGTTCCTGAATACAGAAATTGGCGAGATCCGTATCTTCAGCAGGGATGAGAAAAAGCAGGAGGATATGCGGATCTCCCTCAACAGTCCGAAGGTAAAGTTCTATATCGGCGATGTGAGGAATTTTGACAGCATCGACTCTGCCATGAAAGGTGTGGATTTTGTCTTTCACGCTGCAGCCCTGAAGCAGGTCCCTTCATGTGAATTCTATCCGATGGAGGCCGTACGGACCAATATACTCGGGGCCGAAAATGTCCTGAACGCAGCAATTGCCAACAAGGTACGCAATCTGGTAGTCCTCAGTACGGACAAGGCTGTCTATCCCATAAATGCCATGGGCCTTTCCAAGGCGATGATGGAAAAACTGATGGTGGCGAAATCCCGGTCAACGGATGGCACGGGCACCGTTTTGTGCGCCACCCGTTATGGCAACGTCATGGCGTCCCGTGGTTCTGTCATCCCGCTCTTTGTCAAGCAGATCAAGGAGGGGAAACCTTTAACCATAACAGATCCCAATATGACCAGATTTCTCATGTCGCTGGAGGATTCGGTCGATCTTGTGCTCTATGCCTATATGCATGCGGTATCAGGGGATATTTTCATCCAGAAAGCCCCCGCATCTACCATAATGGATCTTGCCATTGCTCTGAAGGAGATTTTCAATGCAGACAATGAGATCAGGGTTATCGGCACCCGCCATGGGGAAAAACTCTATGAGTCGCTGGTAAACCGGGAGGAGATGGCGAGAGCTGTGGATTTGGGGGGATTCTACCGAATTCCCGCCGACTCCAGGGATCTCAATTACAACAAATATTTTGTGGAAGGGGAAGTATGCATTTCCAAGGAGGAGGATTACACCTCCCATAACACCCGGCGACTTGATGTCCAGGAGGTGAAAGAGCTGATGCTGAGCCTTGAGTATATCCAGGGAGAACTCCATGCTTAAAGTGATCACCCTGTTGGGGACCAGGCCGGAGATTGTCAAGCTGTCACGTGTAATTGCCGAACTGGACCGGCACTTGGACCATGTGTTGGTTCATACCGGACAAAACTACGACTATGAGCTGAACGAAATCTTCTTTCAGCAGTTGGATGTGCGCAAGCCTGATTTTTTTCTTGATGCTGCGGCTGAGACTGCC
>NZ_BBCJ01000029.1 GCF_001311985.1 Geotalea toluenoxydans JCM 15764 | reverse complement strand
TTCGATCCCTAAGTCCGACAGACTCCTAGAAAAGCTTTGAAACGGTTCCCCTTTGCTTCTATACTTACAACTTATGATAGAAATTGACAGTATCGGCCATTTTCCATCGTCACCCGGCGTCTACATTATGAAAGATGCGAGGCAGCAGTCCTCTACGTGGGCAAGGCCAGGGATCTGCGCAAACGGATCCGCTCCTACTTTGCCGCATCGGGTGATTCCCGTTACCAGATCCGCTTCCTCATGGCCAGGGTCACCGATATCCAGTTCATCGTCACCGATACGGAAAAGGAAGCGTTGATCCTTGAAAATACCCTGATCAAAAAGTACCGTCCCAAGTACAATTTCAATCTCCGGGACGACAAGACATATTTTTCCCTGAGAATGGACATGTCCAGCGACTTTCCTCGCCTGTCCATCATCCGCAAGGTTACCCGCGACGGAGCCCGCTATTTCGGACCATATTCATCCGCTTCCGATGCCAGGGCCGTGCTCAAGCATCTCTACAAACTGTTTCCCCTCCGTCACTACCCAATGGAGACCTGCAGGAGGCGAAATCGTCCCTGCCTGTTTTACCAGCTGAGGCAATGCTCCGCCCCCTGCCACGGCAAGATCTCCCGGGAAGACTACATGGCCCTGGCCGAAGGCGCCGCCCTTTTCCTCGAAGGGAAAAATCGGGAAATATTGAAAATTTTCAGGGAGCGGATGAGTGCCGCAGCAGCCGCTGAAGAGTACGAGAAAGCCGCCCGGTTCCGCGATCTGATCCGTTCCATCGAGGTTACGGTGGAAAAGCAGAAGGTGGTTGCCCAAGGGGGAGATTCCGATGTCATCGGCTTTTACCGGGAGGGGGAGCAACTGCACATCGCCCTTCTTTTTCTCCGCGGCGGCACCCTCACCGGCAGCAGGAACTATTCATTCAGCTGGGAAATGGACGATCGTGAAGGGATCGCTTCTTTCCTCAACGAATATTACAACCAGGAGGTATTCATCCTTCGGAAATAGTGCTCCCCATTGCCATCGCCGATCCCTTGCCACAGGAAGAGCTCCTCTCCGAATTACGCGGCAGGCGGGTATCCATAACGGTGCCCCAACGGGGCAACAAACTGGAACTGGTAAGACTTGCCATCAAAAATGCGGAAACGGCGGCCGCTGAACGAAAAAAAGCGGCCGAATCGGGTGAGGCCATTCTCCAGACACTCAAAGAACGCCTCCATCTGCATAAACTCCCCCGCCGCATCGAATGTTATGATATCTCCAACATTCAGGGACAGATGGCGGTCGGCAGCAAGGTTGCCTTTGTGGACGGCAAGGCTGACAAGCACATTATCGTCGTTATCGCATCAAGGGGGTCAGCCAGTCCGACGATTTTGCCATGATGAGAGAACTGCTTTCCAGGCGATTCAAGCCTGGAACAGCTCCCGACGACTACCCGGACCTGATCATCGTCGATGGAGGAATCGGCCAGTTGAACGTTCTCACCCATGTACTGGGCGACTTGCAGATTGCAGATGTGGAAGCTGCCGGATTGGCAAAGAGCAGGGTTGACCGGGAAATGGACGCTGCGGAAATCAGCAGGTCAGATGAGCGGGTCTTTCTGCCTAACCGAAAAAATCCGGTGGTGCTGCGGCAGAACTCCGCACCGCTCCTGCTTTTGGCCAGGATCAGGGATGAAGCCCATCGTTTTGCCGTGACCTACCACAAAAAACTGCGCGGCAATAAGCTGCTGGCTTCGCAGCTTGAAGCGATTCCCGGCATTGGCATTAAGAGGAGGAAGGAACTCCTGCGCCACTTCGGCAGCCTGAAAAAGATAAGTGAAGCAACGCTGGAAGAGCTGCGCCAGGTCCAGGGCATTTCCGCCACCGTCGCTGAGTCCCTATGGAAGCATCTGCATGAAAATGGAAAAGGCGATACAAACGCATCGCCCTTTGTGAATTTTGAATAACGTCCCAGGGATTATTCGACAAGAAGCCTCTTTATAGTATTTTCCAGAGTCCTTCCGACCTCTTCCGAATAGCCTTGCAACTTTTCGGCAACGATCCCTTTCTTGCTGATGACAAATATGGTCGGCACCGAGCGTAGCCCGTATTCTATCTGGAGATCTTCATCAACCATGGCAACCGGATAGTTGATCTTTTTTTCGGCGATGAATGCCTTGACCACCTTATCACTGCCATCGTCAACACTCATACCGAGGATCTGCAGTCCCTGCTTGCCGTACTTGCGATTCAGATTCAACAGATGGGGAATGGCTTCCTTGCAGGGGTAGCACCAAGTGGCGAAAAAATCCAGGACCAGCACATGTCCCTTGTAGTTGGCCAGCGATACCGGCTGGCCGGAGGTTGTCACCACATTGATTGGGGGAGCCGGCTGTCCTTTCTGCAAGGCGGCGGATACCGGAGCAGCAGATAAAAGCAGCGACATGGCGAGTAAAACGAAACGGATACTGCGTAACTTCATAGCAATCCTTTACAGAGCCTTTTTGATCAGCGCCTCAAGCTGTGCCTTGGGCACAGCACCGACCACCTGATCAACAACCTTGCCGTCCTTGATGAGAATGACGGTCGGGATACCGCGTACGCCGTATTTGCCCGGCATGCCAGGGCTTTCATCAACATTGACCTTGCCGACCTTTATCTTGCCTTCATATTCTTCAGCGATGGCATCGATGAGGGGGGCGATGGCTTTGCACGGGGCACACCAGGTAGCCCAGAAATCTACAAGAACAGGGATCTCCGACTGGAGCACCGCTGCTTCAAAGTTGTCGTCGGTAAATGTCAGTACTTTTTCGCTGGCCATGATTGCTCTCCTTGGATTTAAATCGGTAAAATACATGCAAAAAGTGCTATAACTATAGCCGACGCGAAAAAAAAATCAAGGAGTAATTGCAGGCGGCATGCGGTTCCGCGGTTCATGTACCTTCGATCATTATTTTCTATCACTGGCTATTGACTCCATTTCGCCGCTCATCCATAGTATATTCCCATGTCCTTTTTTCCCATAAATTTGAATATGGCCGGCAGGATGGTAACCGTTGTCGGCGGCGGCAAGGTCGCGGAGCGCAAGACTTGCAAGCTGCTTGAAGCAGGTGCACTGATCACCCTGATTACCCCCGCCCTGTCAGACAAGCTGGCAAAGCTGAGCGAAGGCGGTTTCATCAAGCATCTGCCACGGAACTACAAAAATGGCGATCTGGCCGGAGCATTTCTTGCCATTGCCGCCACCAGCGACAGATCCGTCAATCTGGCAGTAGCCGATGAGGCAAAAAATCGCAGCATTCTTGTTGATGTCTGCGACGATCCTGAACTGAGCAGCTTTATCATGCCGGCAGTGATGACCAGGGGCGACCTGGTGATTGCCGTCTCCACCGGAGGCAAAAGCCCGGCAATGGCAAAAAAAATCCGCGAGCAGTTGGAAGCGTCGTTTGGACCGGAGTATGAGCAGACCCTGAGGCTATTGGGCATTCTGCGTGAAAAGCTATTGACTGCAAAGGGCAACAGCGCATACAATAAGGCGCTTCTAAGCCAACTGGCAGCCCATGACCTTCCTCGAATGATCAAAGAACGGCGATACGACCAACTGGACCATCTTCTCCTCAAGATTTTCGGTTCGGAATTCAGCATCAGCCATCTTTTGGAGGAAGAAAAGGACCATCAATGAATGCCCTGCTCTTTTATTGCACCCTCGGCATCTATTTTGTCGCCACCGTCATTTATCTCATCTACCTGGTGAAACCTGAGAACTTGCTGGGGCGTACCGCACACTGGACCATCTCCGCCGGGTTCATTGCCCATCTGGCCTTCACCGCCAATCGTTTCATCGAGGTGGGGCATACGCCGATCACCAACCTGCACGAGTCCCTCTCCTTTTTCAGCCTGGCCGTTATCGGCATTTTCATCATTTTCGAACGCAAGTACAAAATGTTTGTCCTTGGTTCTTTCATTACCCCTCTGGCCCTGATTCTTCTGGCCGTATCCACCACATTTCCTTCAGCCATCACGCCGCTGAATCCGGCCCTGAAAAGCAAATGGCTCGCCGTGCATACCATTGTTGCGTTCCTCGGCTATGGCGCATTTGCCGTCTCTTTCGGCGCCAGCATCATGTACCTGATCCAGTCCCACTTCCTGAAAAGCAAAAAGCTCGGTGCTATGTTCCAGCGGCTCCCCTCCCTGGATACCCTGGACGATATAAGTTACCGCTGCCTCACTTTCGGCTTCCCTCTGCTCACCTTCGCCATCATAACCGGGGCGATCTGGGCTGAAACCGCCTGGGGCACATACTGGAGCTGGGACCCGAAAGAGACATGGTCGCTGATCACATGGTTTGTCTATGCAGCTCTCTTGCACGGCAGACTTACCACCGGCTGGCGAGGGCGCAAGGCTGCCATCCTCTCCATCTTCGGCTTTTTCATCATGCTTTTTACCTTTCTCGGCGTCAATCTCTTGTTGTCGGGGCTTCACAGCTACAAATGAGGGAAATTGGCAAATGCCCCGCTGCTCCAGTGGGCATTTGTGGAATCAGAGGCAGATCGAGCTATGAACATTATCGTTGTCGGGCTGTCCCACAAAACAGCCGCAGTTGAGATAAGGGAAAAAGTTGCATTTTCCCCGACCCAGATGGAGAAGCCGTTGCACGCATTGGTATCCATTCCGGATATCACTGAAGGGGTGATCGTCTCCACCTGCAACAGGGTTGAAATCTACGCCACCACCCGTGACATTGCCGGGGGTATCGCCCGCCTCAAGCGGTTCCTGGCCGACTATCACAACTTTCCCCTGGAAACCCTGGAGCCGCACCTCTACAGCTATCATGGCGAGGCGGCAACACGCCATGTTTTCCGGGTGGCATCAAGCCTGGACTCGATGGTAGTCGGCGAACCGCAGATCCTTGGCCAGATCAAAACCTCCTACGCTATGCCGCCGAATACAAAAGTTCCGGCATCATTCTCAATCGCTTCCTGCACAAGGCCTTTTCAGTGGCCAAGAGAGTACGCACCGAGACAAAGATTGCCTCCTCAGCCGTTTCTGTGGCCTTTGCCGCCGTGGAGCTGGCAAAAAGATCTTCGGCGATCTTTCCGACAAGACAGTCATGCTCATCGGCGCCGGGGAGATGTGTGAGCTGGCGGCCAAGCACTTTATCAACACCGGCGTGCGCGGCGTCATGGTCACCAACCGGACCTTCGAGCGGGCGTTAAAGCTGGCCGAAGAATTCGACGGCAAGGCAGTCAACTACGAGGACCTCTTCGACCAGCTGCACAAAGCCGATATCATCCTCTCTTCACCGGTGCGCCCCACTTCATCATCAAGCCAAAGGATATCGAAGACGTCATTCGCCGCCGCAAGCTGAAACCGATGTTTTTCATCGATATTGCAGTTCCCCGCGACATCGATCCCAAGGTTAACGACATTGAGAACATCTATCTATACACCGTGGATGATCTAAACGGCGTTGTCGCCACCAACCTGGAACAGCGGAAAAAGGAATCGGAGAAGGCCGAAGCCATCGTCGAGCAAGAGATCGGCCAGTTCTTCAAGTGGCTCTCTTCCCTTGAAGTCACCCCGACCATCGTTGCCCTTCGCTCCAAGTTCGACGAAATCCGCCGAGCCGAATTGGCAAAGACCATGGCCAATTGGAAGGACCTGCCACCCGAAGGTGAAAAGCGGCTGGAAGCCCTGACCAATGCCATCATGAACAAGCTGCTCCACCAGCCGACCAGTGTCCTGAAACGGAGCGACCAGGGCAATCGCAACGATCTTTATGTGGATGCGCTGCGGAACCTGTTCGATCTGGAAACCGCCCCCCATGAGGAAATGGAACTGGGGGAGCTGGAAGAATAGCTGAATAGCTGGATAAGCGACTGTCATTTGATGATGAGAAGATATAGATAGAAAAGGAGATTTCCGTGGCACTTAAACAACTGAGAATAGGCACACGCGCCAGCCAGCTGGCACTCTGGCAGGCAAACTGGGTCAAGTCCGAACTGGAAAAGCGTCATCCGGGCATGGAAGTGTCGCTGGTGAAGATCAAGACCATTGGCGACAAGATTCTTGACGTGCCGCTGGCCCAGGTAGGGGGCAAGGGACTCTTTGTCAAGGAAATCGAAGAGGCCATGCTCCGGGGCGATATCGACATTGCCGTGCACAGCATGAAGGATGTCCCCACCGAATTTCCGGAAGGGCTTGGCCTCCACTGTATCACCGAGCGTGAAGACCCGCGTGACGCCGTTATTTCCCGCGGCATCAAATTCGCCGATCTGCCCCAGGGGGCCAAGATCGGTACCAGCGCCCTGCGCCGTCAGGCCCAACTCCTCAAAGTCCGCCCGGACATGGAAATGGTCATCATCCGCGGCAACGTGGAAACCCGCATCAACAAACTGGAGACCGAGAAGCTGGATGCAGTAATCCTTGCCGCCGCCGGACTGAAGCGGCTTGGCTTTACCGAAAAGGTCGCAGAATATCTGCCGACCGAGCTGTCCATCCCTGCCATCGGCCAGGGGGCACTGGGAATCGAGTGTCGCCTGGACAATGAAGAGGTGAAAAAGACCATCGACTTCTTCAACCACCCCGCCACCGCCTTTGCGGTCAGGGCAGAACGCGCCCTGCTCTGGCGTTGCGAGGGAGGCTGCCAGGTGCCTATTGCCGCCTTCGGCGAAGTGACCGGCTCTGAACTGAAACTGGTTGGCTTTATCGCTTCCGTGGACGGCAAAACCTCGGTGCGGGGCACCATCAGCGGGCCTGCAGAAGAATGTGAAAAACTGGGCATCAAGTTGGCCGAGCAGCTCCTTGCCGACGGCGGCCATGCCATTCTTGCAGAGGTTTATCAGCGGGAAGTATCGCGGGAGAAGGAAATACCAGTTTAACTGCCGTTACTGCAGTTTGCGCTGAAGAAAACCATAACCAGCCGTCACCAAAAGGCGCAAAGACGCAGAGAAAAGCTCAAGGGTTTCCTGTCGTTCTTTGCGTCTTGGCGTCTCCGCGTGAATATGCTTTCCCGGTTTGAACGAAAGATATGCCATGACTAATATTTGCCCATCTAAAATTGATAAAGCTACGTCTACCTCATTGGCGCCGGTCCCGGCGATCCCGGCCTCATTACCGTGCGGGGACGTGAATGCATTGCTGCAGCCCAGGTCATCCTCTACGATTACCTGGCCAACCCGGCGCTTTTGGGAAATGCCGCCCCTAGGGCGGAGTTGATTTATGCCGGAAAGATCGGCGGAGCCCATAACCATGAGCAATGGCAGATCAATGAACTGCTGGTGGAGAAGGCGTTGCAAGGGAAGGTTGTTGCCAGGCTCAAGGGGGGCGATCCCTTCGTCTTCGGCCGTGGCGGCGAAGAATGCGAAGCCCTGGTTGCTGCCGGCATCCCCTTTGAGATCGTGCCGGGTGTCACGGCAGGTATCGGCGCCGCTGCCTATGCTGGTATTCCCCTCACCCACCGCAACTTCACAACCTCGGTGGCCTTCGTCACCGGCCACGAAAATCCGGGTAAGGAAGCATCGGACATGGATTGGGAGCGGCTCTCCCTGGGGAGCGGCACCGTCGTCTTCTACATGGGGATCAAGAACCTTCCCCTGATCGCGCAGAAGATGGTGGACAATGGCCGAGCGGCGGAAACTCCGGTGGCTTTGGTCCGCTGGGGAACAAGGACCGAGCAGGAAGTTCTGATCGGCACCCTGGGCGACATCGCCGACAAGGCCCGCCAGGCATCATTCAAAGCCCCGGCCATCACCATAGTCGGAGAAGTGGTCAACCTGCGGAAAAAACTGCGCTGGTTCGATAACCGGCCCCTGTTCGGCACCGGCATCATGGTAACCCGCGCCGCAGACCAGGCAGGGGAATTCTCCAGACTCCTGGCCAGCCACGGCGCCACCGTCCACGAATGCCCGACAATTCAGATCATTCCGCCTGAAACATTCAGCGAACTGGACAGGGCAATCACAGAACTACCCACTTTCAACTGGCTGATTTTCACCTCGTACAACGCCGTGAAATACTTTTTCTGCCGCCTTGACGAGCTGGGACTGGACAGCAGGGCCATCGGCCGCTGCCGCATCTGCGCCGTCGGGCCGAAAACCGCTGCCGCTCTCGCTCCCCACGGCATCAAGGCGGATCTTGTCCCGGAAAACTACAAGGCGGAAGGAGTTGTCGAAGCCTTCAGCAAGCTGGAAATCCAGGGAAGCCGCGTGCTCTTTCCCAAGGCAGACCGGGCTCGCGAGGTGATACCTTCCGAACTGCTGAAAATGGGGGCGGAAGTAATTGCCCCCATCGCCTACCGCAACGTCGTACCGGAGGAGCTTCCGACCTCAGCTCTGGAAGCCCTTGAAGCCGGACACATCCAATGCATCACCTTCACCTCGTCCTCCACCATCCAGAATCTCGCCGCCATGGTGGGGGAAAATCGGCTGCTCAAGCTACTGGATGGTGTCGCCGTCGCCTCCATCGGCCCCATTACCTCCAAGACCTGCCGCGAGTTGGGACTGACCGTAGATATTGAACCGGCCGAATACACCCTTGATGCACTTACCGCCGCCATCATCGAATACTTCGCCTCTCGACGCTAACTTCCATTCCCGAAACAATTAAATACCGACCAATCAA
The DNA here is from genome assembly GCF_001311985.1 of Geotalea toluenoxydans JCM 15764. GTDB lineage: Bacteria > Desulfobacterota > Desulfuromonadia > Geobacterales > Geobacteraceae > Geotalea > Geotalea toluenoxydans. Next base: position 47,736 of record NZ_BBCJ01000029.1, on the reverse strand, counting down.
GTCAGCTGGTAACGTATGTTGTTTAAAGACAACAAGCCTTCATTCGTTAATCCGATTGAAGGCTTGTTACTCAGGTGATTTTTTCCATGAGCGGCGAGCAGCGTGATGGCTGAGCACTCGGCTATGGCAAATTATTGTCGGGGCTTAACTTTTGATTCTCTTCCGCAATAATCCAAAACCAGCCAGCCCGCTGGCAAACAGCAGGCAGGTAGCAGGTTCAGGTACCGGAGCTGTACTCGTCTGCACATCGACAAGCTGTAGACCAATACGATAATCGGGGTCCCAATCTTTCGTAACGTCTATCCAATCACCCACATGAAGTGATGAGAAAATATAAGTGTCGTAGGCATGATATTCGGGGGAACCAAAACGCGTCCTGTCGTGCCCCTCTAAAACTTCCATACCCCCACCCAAAAGATAATCAAAGTTGTCACCTGCCCGGGTCACCAGATTGCTCAGGTTGCCAAATATGTTACCGGAAACGTACTCAGCGTAATAGGCCCTGCCGGTCTGGTAGGGTGAGTTTTCTTTACGATAGTACTCAAGATCTCTGGTGGGATCAATATAGATCGTCGCGTTGTAATCGTTTTTCGCCTTGTCATGACCGGCAAAGGTATAATAGGTGGGACCGGCATAAGCACCCATAAATTGGGGCATGGTATTGTTATGATATGCCGCATCACTAAGCTCAGGCCAATGGGCAATATCGTCAGAAGTGAAGGGATATGCCGAGGCTATTCCAGCTGAAAAAAAGGATGCAAAAAGGACCAGCAGAAACAGGTTTTTCCTTTTCATGTTGAATCTCCTTTAATTGGAATACAAGCAGATCAATTATAGCACCAATTAAAGGTTTTTTATTATAGAGTCAATATTCTAAATTCCTTCCTTATGGCCCCGACTTTTTTCAACAGCCCACGTTACCGACGGGCCGATAAGAGAAATTGCTTTTAGTTCTGGCATTGCCATAGATATTGAACCGGCCGAATACATCCTTGATGCGCTTACTGCAGCCATCATCGAATACTTCTCGCTCCCGTCGCTGATTCCTGTATTTTTTCACCGCCACCCCAGTTGCGGCGCTCTTTCACCTGCCGCCAATGCCCCTCTTTGCCCGCCAACGATAACCACTGCAGCGGTTAGACATTTTTGCCCTTGACATGCCCCACTACCTGACATAATGTACCGGTCGGTCGGTTTATCGAGCGGAGGTGGAGCCGCATGTCGGAAAAAGGTGATAAGAGCCGGGAAAAGATTATCGATGCAGCATATGCCTTGTTCAAGAAAAAAGGCTTTGCTGCAACCAGCATCAACGACTTGATGGTCGCCAGTGGCCTAAAGAAGGGGACCATTTATTTCCATTTCACCGGCAAGGAAGAGATCGCTCTGCTGGTTCTGCAGCGTGCCCGGGAGCAGCTCCTGGAGTTCCTGAAAACGGTGACGACCGGCGCGACACCGGCTGACGCTCTGGAAAACTACTTTGCCGGGACCATCGCATTACACCATAGCCATGAATTCATCGGCGGCTGCATCTTCGGCAACGCCGCCCTGGAAATGGCCGATTCCAACGAACTGCTGGCCAACTTCGTCAACCTGGTGTTCCAGGACTGGACCAGGAAACTGCAGCAACTCATAACCGAAGGACAAAAGGTAGGCCAGGTCAGAACAGATTTGGCGGCTGAAACTCTTGCCCAGCACCTGGTGACGGCAACCGAGGGAGCCATCATGCTCGCCAGGCTTTGCAAAAGCGATGCACCCATTCGAACCTGTTTCGACACTTTCCGCGCTCTGCTGGCTCTGCCGCAGGCCACTAACACCATTGAAAGAAAGGAGTAAATTAATGGCACTAAAAAGTATCACACTGACAACAAGTGCACTAGTCCTGGTCGCTTCCCTGCTGGGGAGCATGAATGCCTGGGCTGGTCACAGCAATGATGCTGCAGCCCTTGAAGGAGTGAAGCAGGGAAAGGGGATATTTCTCGTGGATACTGATAATCCGCAGAAGACCGCCCTTTACTTGAATCTCATCAATGAGACCCACAAAAGCCTCGCGGCACAGAAGGTAAAATCCGACCTGGTGGTCGTTTTTATCGGCCCCACGGTTCGCTTCCTCACGGCGGCACCCGAAGCGGAACTGGCGGCCAAACACCAGGAGTTCCTGAAATCGATCACCGCCACAGTGAAGGAACTGGATAGGAAAGGGGTCAGGATGGAAGTCTGTGAAATCGCCACCGGCGTTTTCAAAGTCCCTGTAGACAAGCTGCTACCTGGTCTCAAACTTGTCGGCAACGGCTTCATTTCGCTGATCGGCTACCAGAGCAAGGGTTATGGACTGGTGCCCATTTTTTAACGAACCGGCAGGGGGAATCAGCTGCTCTCCCCCTGCCCGCGCAATATCAAGGTACCATCCTCCCGCTCCACATGTGTACCCAGCTTCTGCCCTTCCCGGTTCAGCAGGTCTCTCAGCCATAGTTCATCCCTGGTGGAAGCCCGCTTCAGCCTGAACTGCTGCATCTGCATCGGCTTCATCGAACACCGGGCCAACCTGCCGCTCTCCGGGTCCATGCTTATGAAATACATCAGCGACAGATCGCCGCGGAACCTCTCCTCGCCATGGATTCCCTCATAGTCATTGATGAAGTCGCCGCAGCCGTAAATTATCGGCTTGCCCCGATAAACCTCCATCCCCTTCACATGATGGGAGGAATGGCCGTGGATCACGTCCACCCCCGCCTCATCCACCAGGCGGTGGGCAAACTGCCTCTCCTCCGGAGCAATACTATAGCCCCAGTTTCCCCCCCAATGGATGGAAAGTACCACCAGGTCCCCCGGACGTTTTACCCGGCGCACCATTTCTGCCACACGGCCAGCCGTCCTGCTGGAAAGATCAGGCAGTAGATTCACCCCTGCTCTTTTATCGTTAGTCCCCCAGTTGATGGGAATGCCGCTGGACGTGCAGCCGCAGGCAAAGATCAGCACCCGGCCTTTCCCTTCAATATCAAACACTGCCGGTGCCCGTGCCTGGGCCAGGTCCTTCCCCGCACCGCCGTGCTTCACATGGGCCTTGTCCAGAACTGCCAGGGTCTCCGTTAACCCGGAATAGCCCCAGTCAAGGACATGATTGTTGGCCAGAGAACAGAAATCGATGCGGGCAGCGGTAATGGCCGGCAAATTCTCCGGGCTCATGCGGTAGTTGATTCCCTTCCCTTGCCAGTAATCGTCGCTTTTGGTGACGCTGGTTTCCAGATTGATCATGCGCAGGTCCGGGGCCACCGAAGAAAGTACTTCCAGGGCGTCGCCCCAGATATAGAAAAAGCTGGCCGGCTTCGGAATCAATCCATTGGTCTCCTCAGCCAGTGCCACATAGCCCCGTGCATCTTTCATATAAGGTTCATGGATGGCGGGATCACCGGGATGGGGAAGGATCTGGTCGATCCCCCGGCCGGTCATGACGTCGCCACACATGAAGATAGTGATCAGATTGTCTCTGCCCATACTCGTCTCCCTTTTGCAGATAACAACAGTTTCACAGACCAGGGGAAATGTGCAAGCGGGGGCATTTCCTTTCCCATTATAAATGAACATCCTTCTGAATTTACATATATGGGATATTCCTTACTTCTAAACTGATTGCCAGTACTTTTAACTGGTGCTATTATTGAGGCTATAAACTGGTCTCTTAAGGGGGCAAAACCATGCAAACATCGACTAAATTTTCCGAAGATATCGTACCACTAAGCGATATGAAGGTTAATCCCGGCAAAATCATAAGTCAGGTGGATAAAACCCACCGGCCTGTGCTCTTAACCAATAGAGGGCGAGGTGTTGCCGTTGTCCAGTCACTAAAGGACTACGAGACAGAAACAGAAGAGCGGGCCTTTTTACGTGGCGTAGTTCAAGGTTTGATGGACCTGGAAGAAGGGCGGGAAATGAACCTCTCAGATGTCAAAAAACATCTTGGTTTAAGCTGAAACATGCCACGAAAACACACCATCACATTTGCAGCCTCGGCGATCAATGATCTTGAGGAGATCCGAGAGTGGTATGCTGAACAGCAGATTCCAGACGTGGGCGCGCGGCTATTGAGGGAAGTAGTTTCCCATTTGGAACGGCTTGCCGACTTCCCCGAAGCCGGTCGTATTGTGCCGGAGTTCGGGGTTGCTCATTTAAGGGAAATTATTTATCCTCCCTTTCGCATTGTTTATCGTCTCGGTGAGAACCGGGTCAGAGTCGTTCGAGTTTGGCGGAGCGAGCGTTTGCTTAAAATACCATAAGGGGAGTAGGGTCAAGCTTTGTAAATGGTAATTTTGACCAGTAGGAGTTGGGGTGCTTTACCTCTTTCCCCAGACAATGCAGGCTTGACAAAGAGTAATCTTACTGGCGGCACAGCTGAGGAAGGCATAAAGATGGGAGAACTTTTGAAAGCATTAGGCGCGGTCTGGAAGACGCCATAGCTCACAGCTCGTCAGGCACTAAAAATAAACATGCCGCAAAGCACTCGCCGTTCAAAGCCGCCGTGCACTTAAATCTCGCAACAACCAAATTGATCAATAATGATACCGCGCCTGCAGAAAATCGATCCGGTTTTCACGGACCAGGTAGACGATGCGATGTTCCTGGGTGAGGCGTCTGGACCAGGCGCCGGTTGCCAGATACTTCAGCGGCTCGGGTTTACCGATGCCGGAGAAAGGATCGCGCATGATCGCTTCTATCAGATCGAAAGCGCGTAACGCAATTTTTCGATCAGTTTCCACCCAGTAACGCAGATCCTCGCGAAACTCGGGTTGGAAGACCGACTCCCGCAGCTTAGTCTTCTTCAAGACCGACCTCGTCACGCAGCGACTTCAGTGATGATGTTTCTCCTCCCCCTTTCAATGCACGTTCCAGGGCAGAAAGAATTCTTTCGGCATTTTTGGGAGAACGCATCAAATAGGCGCTTTCCACCAGGCTCTGCAGTTCATCGGCGGCAATCAGCGCCACATTGCTTCCCTTGCGGCGGTGGATGACGACAATCTCCCGGTTTTCTGTAACTTCATCGCAAAGTCCGGCAAAATTGGCTCTGGCATTGGTATATGTTGTCTGCAGCATGGTCGTGATCCTCCTTGACATGTACAGGATTACAGTACAGCAGAAATACTGCCCGGTCAACTGCTTTGATCACGGTTCCTCCCGCCGTTCAAACCAACCCCGCCTTGACTAATCTCTCCCGATACTCTACATAAGATACATCCGTGGCACCAAGAGCCAAGAGGATTTTCTGCAGCCGTTGTTTTTTATCAAAGAGCCGGTAGCCGTCCATGAACGAAAATTATAACCAAGTGCTGGTACGGGACTGCACGACAGGCCGCTGGCTTCGGTTCGAGCACCCTGTGGAGATCGTACAGGCTCATGCCGTAGGTGAAGTGCTTTCCTGTCTCAGGTATGTGGAGGAGGCTGTCGACCGACGCGGACTGTATGCCGCAGGAATGGTCGCCTACGAGGCTGCGCCCGCATTCGATCCTGCGCTGCAGGTGCGACCCGATGACGGTGATCTGCCGCTCCTCTGGTTCGGGCTGTACCATGGGCCGCATAAGGTAACCAGGTTTCCTCCTCCATCGGAATCGACCCGGCCCGAGATGGCCTGGCTTGCCACAGTTTCGCCTGAAGAGTACCGTTTGGCTTTCGACCAGATAAAAGGGCACATCGAAAGTGGCGACACCTACCAGGTGAACTACACCTACCGCCTGCGCGGCTCATCGTCGGCAGCCACCATCCATGACTTCCTCAGCCTGTTGCAGGACAAGTCTGCACCGTTCGGCGTCGCTCTTGCCACCAAGTCGTTTTCGATACTCAGCGCTTCACCGGAGCTTTTCTTCAGCCTTGACGGCGAACTGATCGAGTCACGGCCCATGAAGGGTACCATCGCCCGTGGTTTGACCCAGGAGGAGGACTGTCGCCAGGGACAAGCCCTGCAGAACTCGGAGAAGGATCGGGCGGAAAACCTGATGATCGTGGACATGGTGCGCAACGACCTGGGCCGGATCGCCGAAACGGGCAGCATCCAGGTTCCCCGCCTCTTCACCCTGGAGAAGTATCCGACTCTCTGGCAAATGACCTCCACGGTCAGGGGGCGGACACGGGCCTCGGTCACCGAGATTTTTGCGGCCATGTTTCCTGCCGCTTCCATTACCGGGGCACCTAAAAACAAGGCCATGCAGATCATCGCCAATCTGGAAACAACGCCGCGGCGGATCTACACAGGCTCCATGGGCTTTATCGCCCCCGGACGCAGAGCCCAGTTCAATGTGGCTATCAGGAGCATGCTTTTCAGCGAAAAAGAGAATGCTGTCGAATACGGCACTGGCGGGGGAATTGTCTGGGATTCCCATTGGCAGAACGAGCTGGCCGAATCACGCACCAAGGCGGCGGTGCTCCGGACGCGCCCGGCTGGTTTTTCGCTTCTGGAATCCATCCTCTGGACCCCTGAGGAAGAATACCGGCTGCTGGAACACCACCTGAAGCGCATGGCACTGTCGGCGGCATATTTCGATTATCCCATGGCCGAGAATGACCTGCGCCGGCATCTGGCCGACCTCTCCCGGCGGCTGCAACCATGCCCCCACAAGGTCAGGCTGCTCCTGGAGCAGAACGGCACGTTCACATCACAGGTCGAGCCGCTGATCCAGTCCGGCGACACATCACCCAAGGAGGTCGCCCTTGCTCCCTTTGCGTGGATAAGTCGGACCCGTTCCTCTATCACAAGACCACCTGCCGGGATGTGTACCGACGATGTCTCGCAGCCTGCAGCGGGTATGAGGATGTGATCATGTACAATGGGGATGGCGAGGTGACCGAATCCACCATTGCCAATGTGGTGGTCGATGTGCATGGGGTGCTCTATACCCCGCCCGTTCAGTGCGGTCTGCTGCCGGGTACCTTCCGCCAGTCACTCCTGGAAATGAAGAGGATCGAGGAAGGGATCATCACCCTGGACCAGCTTCACGGTCATGATGTCTACCTGATCAATTCGGTACGGGGCATGTACCGCGTCAAGGTGACATCCCCGCCTTGACTAATCACTCCCAATACTCTACATAGATACTACTTTCCCCTTCACCAAGCGCAAAGGATGAGATCATGGAACGGCACAACGGATTTGAACAAGGCCCCATTCGCCCCCCCAGCGAGGCTTCCAGCTTGCTTTTGCGCGTCAACCGCAACTGCCCCTGGAACCGCTGCACCTTCTGCTCCATCTATAAGAAGAGCAAATTTTCCATTCGCCCAGTGGACGATGTCATCCGCGACATCGACAACATCCATGAATTCATCAACCGGCTGCAGGACCGGGGCACTACGCCTGCCGCCCTTCAGAAGAACCTGTCCCCTGGGGAAGAGCCTGCGTTTTATGCCGCATACAACTGGCTGGCGGGGGGGATGGAGTCCATTTTTCTTCAGGATGCGGACAGTCTGGTCATCCGGCCGGAAAATCTCCTGAAAATACTCCGCCACATCCGGTCGAAATTTCCGGGGGTGAAGCGGATCACCTCCTATGCCCGTTCCGACAGTGTGGCGCGCATCGGTGATGAGATGCTCAAGGAAATCGCCGCTGCGGCCTGAACCGCATCCACATCGGCATGGAGACGGCTTCGGACACTGTGCTCAAGCTGGTCCGCAAGGGGGTCACCAAGGAGACGCACATCAGTGCCGGTCTCAAGGTGAAGGCGGCCGGTATCCAGCTTTCCGAATATTTCCTCATCGGCCTGGGGGGTACTGAATTCTCGCAACTGCACGCCCTGGAGTCGGCAGACGCCCTCAGCCGGATCAACCCAGATTTCATCCGCTTCCGGACCCTGCACCTGCCGGACAAGATCACCCTCTACCCCGATGGCGACACCCGCTATCAGTGGGCGCCCGACCTGGTCCTCGCCAGGGAGGTCCTTACCCTCATCGAGCACCTGCACGGGATCACCAGCCGCATGACCAGCGATCACAGCTACAACCTCTTCCAGGAAATCGACGGCACCCTGCCCCAGGACCGGTCGCGGCTGGCAGACGTTCTGCGGACATTCATCGCCATGGATCGTAAACAGCAGATCCTCTTCCAAGTGGGAAAACGGGCAGGATATTTCCTCCGCCTGGGGGATATGCCGATCCCGGACGGGTCAAGCAGGTGCGGAACATCTGCCGCCAGTCGGACATCGCCCCGGATAACGCCGATGAGCGAATCCACGAGATTGTCCAGGATCGCATGCGCCGGGGGATGCCTTTTTAGCACCGGTTGTGGTTTGCATGGCAAAGGAATGGAAGATTTGAATCTGTCAGCCATAATGGAATTAATTTTCCCATTACTTGTCTTGACAATCATTGTCAGGACATTTATTATCGACACATATTATTCTCAGGAGAAGTCACATGCCCTTCCTGCTTGATGAGTCCATTGGTTTCGTTGTCAATCAGACGGCCCTGAAACTGCGCACGGAGATGGCCCGCCGCTTGAAGCCCTTCGGGCTGACACCAGAGCAATGGTCGGTCCTGAACCGGCTGGCGGAACAAGATGGCATTTCCCAGCGGGAGCTGGCCACCCGCACCTTCAAGGACCAACCGACCACCGCCCGCATCCTGGACAAGCTGATGGCTCTGGCTGGTACGGCGGGATGACAGCACCAGCGACAGACGCGCGTTCACCATCATAATCACCGACCGTGGCCGGGAACTGCGCCAACGCATCCTCCCGCTGCCGAGGCCATGAACGACGACGCAGGCCGGGGGCTGTCCCAGGAAGAGCGCCGGCAGCTCTTCCGGATGCTCAATCATCTGCAGGGAAATATGAGTGGCAAGTGACTCCGGAAAAGGAGCAGTTATGAATATCAAAGGTAGTGTGGTAATGGTAACCGGCGCCAACGGCGGCATCGGTCAGGCGTTGGTCAAAGCATTCCTGGAGCGGGATGCGGGCAAAGTGTATGCTGCAGCACGGGACATCTCGGCCCTCGCCCCCCTGGCGCAGTTGGGCGAAGGACGGGTCGTGCCGGTCCAGCTGGACCTTTTGGACGGAGCCGGGATCGCACGTGTTGCAGGAGAGTGCGCGGACGTGCAGATCCTCGTCAACAACGCCGGCATCAATCGGGGCCTGTGGTTTCTGGCGCCGGCAGGTGCGACGCGGCACGGGAAGAGATGGAGGTGAATTTCTTCGGCACGCTCGCCATGTGCCGGGCCTTTGCCCGATGATGGCACATGGCGGTTCAGGCGTCATCGCCAGTGTCTGTTCCATTCTAGGCCTGGTCAACATGCCCGCCAACGGCACCTACTGCGCATCCAAGGCTGCCGGTCATTCCCTGCTGCAGGGTCTGCGCGGCGAGCTGGCGCCGAAAAACATCCGCGTCGTCGGCATCTATCCCGGCCCTGTTGATACCAGGCTGACGGCAGGGTTGGAAATCCCCAAGGCCTCTCCGGAAGGGGTGGCGCAAGCAATCGTCGAAGGTCTCGTCGCCGGCGCCGAAGACATATTTCCCGACGAGATGTCTCGGCAGGCCCATGCAATGATGCTGCAGGACCGAAGCTGGCCGAGAGGGAATTCGGGAAAATGATCCCCGCCTGATACTCTCTCCATTGGGAAACTGGAAGGGCAACGGCCCGGGGCTTGAGTGCCCCGGGCCGTTTTTGTGCAAATCAGAGTGTGAAGGTCTGGGGAGGGTTGCCGCTGAAGTCGGCAATTGTGGCGCCGGCCCCCTCCAGATAGAAAATTTCGAGGGCAGGGTTGTCGGCAGTTTTGTAGATGGATTTCACCAGAGGATTCCCCTCCAGAACCTTTTCCTTTATCCGGAGCTCCTGGGAAAAAACGGCTTTGCCATGGAGGCGCAGCCAGGCAAACTTCTCGTCGCAGATGCTGAATTCGACGGCAGGATGCTTCTGCATCTCCTGATAGACCGGTTTATTGTTGGCGGTGCAGAAATAGAGCTTGCCCCCATCTTCCAGCATGAACTGGAATGGACGCACCTTTGGATTGCCATCGAGGCCGATGGTGGCCAGGTAGACTGTCCGGTTCTTCGTCAGAAATTCAGTTACTGTGTTCATAATCTTCACTCCTTTTCTTTGGTGAATTACTGCCGACAGCCACCATGGCTACGGCAACTCGGTTTGACATCCAACCATTTGGGCAAAAAAATATCAGAGATTGCGGTCGATCTTGCTCAGAATCCTGACCACCTCCCGCCGTTCTTCCTCGGAAATGTCCTTGAAAACAGCAGCCAGCAGATTTTCGAAATTTCCCTGAATGAAGGTTCCAGTGCCCGCCCCTCCTCTGTCAGCTTGACATAGGAATAGCGCTGATCGGCATCACCGCTGCCTTTGGTCACATAGCCCAGGTTGACCAGCTTGTCCACCAGGGTCGTGACCGTGGATTTGTCCCGCCCGACCACTTCCGCCAGTTTTTTCATGGATACCTGCTCTTCCCGGAAGAGATGGTAGAGGATGCTGCCGTGGGAGGCAACGAGTCCCTTGACGGCACAGCGTTCCAGCTCCCTGGCCAGATAGCGGTTGATCTTTTCCCTGACGGTACCAATGAGATGGGCAATGTTGGAACTATTCATGGCTGCAACTTTAGTTGGATATCCAACCTTTTGTCAACGAATTTTTCCCTTGGTAAAAAAATAAAGCGCCCAGCAATGTTTGAGGACATGTCAGGTAAAAAAACTAACTGTGTTATCGCTGGATGTGGTCGATCAGGGAGAGAAGGGGGGCAGGGCAAATACCCAGGAAGAGAATAGCTGCTGCAGAAGCGGAGAGGGCAATGGTTTCGCCGATGTAAGTTTGACCTGATGGGGCACCTTTCGGATGCATGTAGAGGGCTACCACCACCCGGAGGTAGTAGAAGGCCGATGCCGCTGCCGTCAGGATGCCGACGATGGCCAGGGGAACTTCCCCTCCCCTGAAGGCTGCGTAAAAAATGAAAAATTTGCCCATGAAGCCGGCGGTGGGGGGAATGCCGGCCAGTGCCAGCATGGCCAGGGCCAGCACCGCCGCCGGAAAAGTATGGCTGTAACCCATACCCCGCAGGTCGTTGAGCTCCTCCCCCGCCCCTTCCCGGCTGAGTGCAGCCACGGCACCGAAGGCGGCCAGATTCATGGCCGTATAGGCCACCACATAGAAGATGACCGCCGTAAAACCGTCCCCCGTTCCGGTCAAAAGCGCCAGCACCACGTAGCCCATCTGGGCGATGGAAGAATAGGCCAGCATCCGCTTGACATTGGGCTGCAGCAGCGCTGCCATGTTACCGACCACCATGGAAAGTAGCGACAGCCACCAGAGCGGCCCATGGAGGGACTTGAAGCCAATGCCCCCCATGAGGAGCAGGAGGAGAAAAACGATGGCCGCACCCTTGGAGGCGGTGGAAAGGAAGGCGACGACCGGTGTGGGCGCCCCCTGGTAAACGTCGGGGGTCCAGAGATGGGCCGGAACCAGGGAAATCTTGAAGCGATGCCGGTGAGGAGCAGTCCCCAGCCGGCAAGGGCAAGGGGATCGGAGCCCCCTCCAAGGGTCAGGCGGGCCACCTCCCGCGTCTCCAGGGTTCCTGCCGCAGCATAGATGAGCGCGATGCCGAAGGCGATGCAGGCGGCGGAAATGGCGCCAAGCAGGAGGTATTTGAGACCCGCCTCCGCCGATCCGGTGCTGTTCCGGTCCATGGCAACGAGGATGTAAAAGGCGAAAGTCATGGCCTCGACACCGAGGAACAGGGTAAGGAGGTTGGTGGAGGCGCTGACCGCCACCATGCCGAAGGCGGCAAAGAGCACCGTCGCCGGATATTCTTCACCCTGGATGCCACGTTCCCTGTTGTACTGGTGGGAAAGGAGCAGGGTCACGGCGGCAGCCAGGAGGAATAGCGTACTGAAGAAGCTGGCAAAGGGGCCAAAGGCGATGCCCAGCGTTGGTGAAGCGGGTATCGGCGGCATGACGACGGTCCAGACGGCGGCGCCGAGGGTAGCGACAACGCCGAGGCCGGTGCAATGGCTTCCAGGCCTGACGGCGCCGATGATGAGGATGAGCAGGGCACCGAGGGCCAGGATGGCCAGTGGCATCACACTCCACAGGTCGAAGGCGGTCATGGCCCCCCTCCTGCGGTCAACAGCTGCACCGGCGCCTGGACCAGTTCCAGAACCGGGCCGGGATGGATACCCAGATACAAGGCCATCATCGCCAGCACCGTAAGCAGCGCCCCCTCGCGCAGGGACAGGTCAGGCAGGGGCAAAGCCTGCCGCTCCCGGACAAAGAGCACCTCCTGCACCAGGCGCACCAGGTAGACGAGCCCGAGCACCACGCCGAAGAAGCCGACGGCAACGGCCCACGGGGCGATGGGAAAAGCACCCGCAAGAATGATGAATTCCCCGGCGAAGTTGTTCAGGCCGGGGAGCCCGGCGGAAGCCATGGCAAAGAAAAGGAAGAAAAAGGAGAGCATGGGAATTTTCCCCCACAATCCACCGTAAGCATCGATTTCCCTGGTGCCGGTCCGCTCGTCCAGCATTCCTACCAGGCGAAGAGCGCCCCGGTGGTGATGCCGTGGTTGACCATCTGCAGGATCGCGCCGGATAGGGCGATTGGAGTCCAGGCGGCGATCCCTAAGGCAACGAAGCCCATGTGGCCGACGCTGGAATAGGCCACCAGCCGCTTCATGTCCCGCTGGGCATAGGCGATCCACGAACCATAAACTATGCCGATGGTTGCCAGGATGAAGAGCAGCGCGGCGCTTGCTTTTGCTGCCTGGGGGAATAATGGGAAGCCGAATCGGATCAGGCCGTAGGCGCCGGTTTTCAGGAGCAGCCCCGCCAGGATAACGCTGCCGGCAGTGGGGGCGTCTGTATGGGCATCGGGAAGCCAGGTATGGACGGGAAAAAGAGGCACTTTAATGGCGAAGGCCAGGAGAAAGGCGGCAAAGAGCCAACCGGCTGTTGATGAATCGATCTGCGTCTGGAGCAGCGCCGGCAGGGCAAAGGTATAGCTGCCGCTCTGGGCGCCGTGAATGAGATAAAGGGCGATGATCGCCAGGAGCATGAGCAGTGAGCCCGCCAGGGTGTAGAGGAAGAACTTCACCGCCGAATAGATGCGCCGCCCGTGTCCCCAGATGCCGATGAGGAGGAACATGGGGACCAGCATCACCTCCCAGAACAGGTAGAAGAGAACCAGGTCCAGGGAGAGAAAGACCCCCATGATGCCGGTTTCCATGACCAGAATCGTGGCATAGTGCAGCGCCACCCTCTCCTTTATGCTGCGCCAGGAGGTGAGTATGGCGATGACGGTAATGAAGGCGGTCAAAAGCACCATCAACAGACTGATGCCGTCCAGGCCGAGGGTATAGCGGATGCCAAAGCGTTCGATCCAGGGGTAGTCCTCCATGAGGAAGAAGGCGAAACCTGGCACGGTTTTGTTGACTGACGTGGCGAGTGGGAGAAGCATAAGACAGACGGCCAGTTCCACCAGGGCCGCTGTCACGGCTACAAACTTCGCCAGGCGCTCCTGCTGCCACAACGGCAAGAGGCAGAGTCCCCCGGCCAGGGGGAGAAACACTAGTATGGAAAGCCACGGAAAATCCGCCATCACCACACCACCCAGCCAGGTAGCGAGAATCAGGGCGCCCCCGGCAGCGAAACTAATGATGTACAGGGAGACCTGGCCGGTGGTCCAGCACCCCAGGCCCCTTCCCGCCCGTCCCAGGATCTCCGCCAGCCGGTCCAGGGTATCGTCGATGACTCCTTCGTCGATCCGCTGCCAAAATATGCCTGCTAACGCCTTATAGGGGCGGACGAACAGCAGGCGGTAAAGATCGTCCGCATACCAACCCTTGAGGAGAAAGGCGGTGATGCCGCTTTCCGGCTTGTCGGCTGCGGCAACAACCTTCTCGCGCCCCTTGCCGTACAGCAGGTGCGCTACCGCCAGTCCGACTAGGGCAATTACCGCTGCCACTGCCTGCAGGGCCAGTTCCTGCCCGTGGGAAGCTTCACCAACAGCGCCCCCCCCGAGAAAGCCCTGCAGCCAACCGTGCCCCAGATAGGCAGGGAGGTTGAGCAGTCCCCCGCACAGCGCCAGGATCGCCAGGGGAATGAGCATCACCTCCATGACCCTCGGCGGCTGCACAAATCCCTCCCCCTTTGACAAAGGGGGAGGGAGGGGGATTTGATGTGAAACTGCAGAATAAATCCCACCTGTCCCCCCTTTTTCAAAGGGGGGGAGGTGATGGGTGCCGCCAAAGACCAGGTAGACCATGCGAAAGGTGTAGATAGAGGTAATGAGCGCAGTCACAAGCCCCAGAATATAAAGCCCGCCATAGAGGGTTTCCCCCTTCTCCCAGACCGCCAGGAGGATGGAATCCTTGCTGAAAAAGCCGCCGGTGAGGGGAATGCCCGCCAGACAGACGGCACCGGCAAGGAAGGACCAGAAGGTGAGCGGCAGGCGGCTGCGCAAGCCACCCATGCGGAAGATGTCCTGTTCGTGGTGCAGGGTGGCTATGACGCAGCCGGCGGCGAGGAAGAGCAGCGCCTTGAAAAAGGCATGCACCAGGAGATGAAAGGTGGCGGCACTGATGGCGCCGCAGCCCACCCCGAGCATCATGTAGCCGATCTGACTGATGGTGGAATAGGCCAGGATGCGCTTCAGGTCCCGCTGGACAAGGGCGCAGGTGGCCGCATAAAAGGCGGTCAGGCGCCGGTGACGGCGATGGCCGCCTGCACCGTGGTGGAAACACCGATAAGGGGAAACATCCGGGCCAGGAGGTAGACCCCGGCGGTGACCATGGTGGCCGCATGGATCTGGGCGGAAACGGGGGTCGGGCCTGCCATGGCATCGGGAAGCCAGACCATGAGCGGCAGTTGGGCCGACTTCCCCATGGCGCCAAAGAGCAGGAGGAGCCCCAGGGCGGTGATCACCCCCACCGGCATGAGAAAGCCGAGGGTGTTGAGTTCGCTGATGGAAACCGTATGGAAGAGCTGGAACATCCAGAATATGGCTATGCCGAAGGCCGTATCGCCGATGCGGGTAACGATGAACGCTTTGCGTCCGGCATCGGCATTTTTCTCCTCCCCGTACCAGAAACCGATCAGGGCGTAGGAGCAGAAGCCGACCCCCTCCCACCCCAGGTAGAGGAGCGGCAGGTTCTCCGCCAGCACCAGCACCAGCATGGCGAAGACGAACAGATTGAGCAGGGCGAAGTAGCGGGCATAATCGGGATCACCGGTCATGTAGCCGACGGAATAGACATGGATCAGCCCGCAGACGAAGGTGATCATCAGCACCATCACCAGCGCCAACGGGTCCAGATAGAGAGTAACGGGGGCCTTGAAATCGAAGGCGGTCAGCCAGGAGGTGAGCTTGACGGTGACGGGCACTTGGTAAGCAGCATAGGCAAGCAGGCTGCAGAGGAACGCCCCCCAGACCACGCCACAGGCGAGAAATTCGCTGATGCGGCGGGGAAGCTTTCTGCCGATGACTGCATTCACCACCCCCCCGAGCAGGGGAAAAACGAGTATGAGGGTCAGGTAGAGTCTCAAATTTCTCAGCCTTTCATGTCGTTGAATTCATCGGCGTTGACGCTCTTTCGCCACCGGTGCAGGTAGACCACCAGCGCCAGGGCCAGTGAAACCTCGGCAGAGGTCATGGCCATGATCATCAGGGAGAAAACCTGGCCGTCGGCCGCCCCCCAGCGGTTGGCCGCGCGACAAAGGCAAGCATCGCCGCATTGAGCATGATCTCAATGCCGATCAGCATCATGATGACGTTCATCCGCCAGACCATGGTGCAGGCCAGGCCGAGCACGAAGAGAATGCCGGCCAGAATCAGGATATGCTGGAGTGGTACGATCATACAGCAGCACCCCCCTCACCCGGCCTCCGGCCACCCTCTCCCTCGGGGAGAGGGGCTGGGGGTGAGGGCCGCCTTCTTCCCAGATACAATGCTCCTACAAGTGAGAACAGCAGCTGCATGGAGATGATCTCCACGGCGATACCATATTTCTGGAAGAGCGTCCGGCCGAAGTCGCGGATGCCTATCTCCGCAACCGCCCCCGGCAACGGTTGCTGGCGGGCCGTGACCAGGGCAATGAAGGAGCCGAGAATGACAACAGCCAGCAAGATTGCGGGCCACCAGTTGGCAAGGCGCGGCAGGCCGATCTTTTCCGGGTGGCTCAGGTCCAGCATCATGATGACGAACATGAACAGCACCATGATGGCGCCGGCATAGATGATGACCTCGAAAACCGCCACCAGCGGCGCACTGAGCAGGAAAAAGATCACCGCCAGGGCAAAAAAGGAGGTCACCAGGTAGACGATGGCATGCACCGCGTGTTTTTCGGTAATGGCAAAAATGGTGGCAATCACCGTCACCACCGCCAGTATGTAAAAAAGTGCCTGTTCCATTGTAAACCCTCAAAACCGGTCAGCCACGAATGACACGAATGAACACAAATAGATGCTCAAAACCCATTTTTATGCATTATTTTAAGGAACGTCGATCCTTCTCGTTACAGAACATACATCGGAATCAGTGATAACAGTCCTTTCCGCTTTTATTCGTGAAAATTCGTGTAATTCGTGGTTAAAGCTTTTATCGCCGATAATCTGCGAAGCCGCATTACGGCATAAGTGTGCGTGCATCAACCGGTGGTTCCTCATCCACATTGCCCCCTCGTGGGTTGACCACGCCGATCCCCGCATGGCGATAGAAATTGTAGCTATCGTCCTTGCCGCAGCCGTCGATGAGCAGGTCTTCCTTCTCGTAGATCATCTCCATGATGTCCCGTTTGCAGAACTCGTAGTCGGTGGTCATCTGGATGGCAAGGGTCGGGCAGGCCTCGGCGCAGAGGCCACAGTAAATGCAGCGGGCGAAATTGATGCGGAACCACTCGGCATAGCGCCGCCCTTTGGGGCCTTCCGCCGATTGCATGGAGATGCAGTCCACCGGGCAGGCCGCCGAACAGAGATAACAGGCCACGCAGCGTTCGCCGCCGTCAGGATCACGGGTGAGGACGATGCGCGCCCGGAAGCGGGGATATGGCGTCCGTTTTTCCTCCGGGTACTGGATAGTCAACGGCCTGCGGAAGATGTGCTTCCAGGTGGTCCACAGGCCGAGCGACAGTGCTTTTATGTCCGCAAAGACAGACATGAATCTCCTTGTTCAGCTTAACATCTTCCCCCACCCCAACCCTCCCCCGCTGGGGGAGGGAGCAAACTCTTCCCCCAGCGGGGGGAGGTCGGAGGGGGGAGGGAGCTACCCAATGGCATGGGGCTTGGCTCTCAACACCTTTTTAAGTATCCCGGCAGTGTCCGATGATCATTGCTTTCTGCATAAATATATGCTGTGTTGCCTGCCAGGGTTCGGGCATTGACATCCGCCCCGGAACTCAAAAGATCCTGGACACATTCGTTGCAGCCGTAAATGGCGGCAAGCATCAGCGGTGTATGCCATTCCCGGTCCCGTGGGTCCACTTCGGCCCCCGCCGCCAGGAGCTCCTTGATGGCAATGGCCCTGCCGTTGGCTGCGGCGTAATGAAGGGCCGTTTTGCCTTTGTTGCTTTTGGCATTGAGATCGGCCCCACGGCTGAGAAGATCCTTGATTGCCCCCACATCCCCTGATTTTGCCGCCTCAATCAGGGGAGTGTGTCCTTGGTCGTCGATTTCATTCAAATTCTCACTCATCGCATCTCCTCCTTTTACATCTGAAATGGTTGGTTATCGGAAGCTCCCGGAAAGCGTTAAATACCAGCCGGTTACCACAATGTTGACCAGCGCCAGTGGCGTTAGAAGCTTCCATCCCAGATGCATGAGCTGGTCGTAGCGCAGCCGCGGCAAGGTGCCGCGTACCCAGATAAAGAGGAAGGTGAAGGCCAGGGTCTTGAGGAAGAACCAGACGACAGGCGGAAGCAGTGGACCGTGCCAGCCCCCGAGGAAGAAAGTAGTAGCCAGGGCGCCGAGGACGATGATGTTGATATATTCGCCGACGAAGAACAGGCCGAAGCGCATCCCCGAGTATTCGGAATGGAAGCCCGCCACCAGTTCCCCTTCCGCTTCAGGAAGTCGAAGGGTATGCGCCTGCATTCGGCAATGATGCTGATGAGGAAGATGACGAATGCCAATGCTGGTAAACGATGAACCAGACGCCTGCCTGGGCGTTGACGATCTCGGAAAGGCGAAAGGAGCGGGCGAGCATCACTACCGGCACCAGCGAGAGTCCCATGGAAAGCTCGTAGGAGATGAGCTGGGCAAGGCCGCGGATGCTGCCGAGAAGGGCGTACTTGGAATTGGAGGCCCACCCACCCAGGGCAACGCCATAGACGGCAATGGATGAAAGGGCCATGAAAAAAAGAATTCCCACGTGCAGATCGGCCACCTGCATGGGGATCTGCCGGCCGAAAAGAGTCACCGGTGCGCCGAAGGGAATGACGGCGAAGGTCATGATGGCCGGAATTGCCGCCATGGCCGGTGCCAGGTAAAAAAGCCATTTGTCCGCCGCCGCAGGCAGCATGTCTTCCTTGGTCAGCATCTTGATCACATCGGCCACCGGCTGCAGAAGCCCCATGGGCCCGACCCGGTTCGGCCCTTTCCGGTCCTGGATCCAGCCAGGATGCGCCGTTCGGCAAAGACCAGATAGCCGCCGTGGTGAGGATGACGAGGAAGACGGCTCCGATCTTTGCCGTGATCAGCAGTATGTCCAAGGAATCAATGTTCACAGTAATTCACCATCATAATATGCTCAGGCCGCCGCTTTCCGCATCCAGATCGCGCAACTTCTCCCATTGCCCGACAAGGGGTTCTACTATCTTCTCTCCGCTGAGGAGCTCTATCAGAGCGGCTATGATCTGCCAGGACGGCCGTACTTCACCACCAGGTGACGCCAACCGGTGCATGTGGGGTGGGTGGAGCGCCGGGTCGAGTCCTTTTATGGGCAGCCCGGGTTCAATGACCTTTTTGAAGCGCTGGCTCGCCCTTCGTTATTGATGAAGGTGCCGTCCATCTCGATGGTAGTGGTGGCGGGAAGAAAAACCGAGGCCTTCCCGGTGAGATCCGAAGGCATATAATCGGCAATGGCCACAAAGGGAAGTTTTTCCACCAGGTCTGCCGCCAGGTCCGCCTCAAAGGCAATGATACCCTTTATTTTTCCTCCGGCAACGACTGTCTGCAGATCGCGGGCCCCATGTTTCAATGACAAGCGTGCCGCGGCAAAGGCGTTTGCTCCGGAAAACAGATAGGAAATTTTAGCGCCTGCATCGGCCGCCTTCTCGATGGTGGCTGTATCTGCCTGGGCGGTACCGCAGATGACCACCGGTCTTTTGAAATCCGCAAAAGGTATGGCCGAAAGGGAATCCACCGCCTCGGCAACAATGCCGACCTCCGCCGTCAGTGCACCCACGTTGGCCTTCAGGAGAAAGACGCGTGCTCCGTTGCGCCATGCCTGGCGTACCGCCAGGGCCATCATCGCCCCTTCCGCCAGCAGGTCGCAGGCCATGACGATCACTGCATCGGCGGTCTGCACATCGGCCATGGAGGCGGAATTGGCTAGAGTAAGTTTTTCGACTGCCGCCTTAGCCTTGTCTGACTCATCCTTGTCGGTAAAGAAACAGAAGTTGCCGCTCCCCATTGTTTCCGCCAGCAGGGGAAGCATGACCAGCCCCTCCAGGGAAAGACGGGGTGAGCCGACGACGGCGATACTTCCCTGGCCGTGCAGTGCCGTAACCTCCCCGAGCCTCTGGACAAGTGCATCAAGAGCCTGATCCCAGCTTGCCTCCACACCGTCTATGCCTGGAGCGCGTGGCCTGGCCGGGTCGTTGACCGGGTATTTTGCGAACCGCCCCCGGTCGCAGATGAACCAGCCGTTGACGGCATCGTTTCTGCGGGCCATGGTCTTGAGCAGTTCCCGGTAACGGGCCGCAGGAATGGTATTGCAGCCCAGAGAGCAGTGGGGGCAGATGGAGGGAGCCATGTCGTAATCCCAGTAACGGGCGCGGAACCTTGCCGTCTTGTCGGTAAAAACGCCGGTAGGACATATATCGACAAGATTGCCGGAAAAGGGGGACTGCAACTGTCCATCCCGAAAGCGGCCGAAATAGGCCCGGCCGGCGCTCCCCATGACGCCGAAATCTGTTCCGCCGGCAAAATCCTGGTAGAAGCGGACGCAGCGGTAGCACTCGATGCAGCGGTTCATCTCGTGTTCGATGTACGGCCCCAGGAACTGGTTGTTGAAGGTCCGCTTCTTTCCCCGGTAGCGGCGGATACCGTGACCGCCGGCGATGGTGTAGTCCTGGAGCAGGCATTCGCCCCCCTCGTCGCAGACGGGCAGTCGTGGGGGTGGTTGATCATCAGCCACTCGATGACCATCTGCCGCATCTTTGCCGCTTCGCCATCGGTGGTGGAGACAACCATGCCGTCCTGTGCCGGGATCATGCACGACATCTGCACCCCTTTCACCGGTCCTTCCAGGAATTTCATGGCGCAAAGCGGCACGCGCCAACACTCCCCAGGGCAGGATGATAGCAGAAGTGGGGAATCCAGACGCCCACCTGCCTGGCCGCTTCCAGGACGTTGGTCCCGGCCGGCACCTCAACGGGTATGTTATCGATGGTCAATTTCGGCATTGAATTCTGTGTGTTTGACTTTTAAAAAAGGCCCCTCTCCATCAAGGGAGGGGGGATATGAACTGCGTCACTTAAAGGGACAGCCCCTCTTCCTGATATGTTCCCGGATCTCGTCCTCGAAGAGGCGCAGCAACCCTTCCACCGGGCCCATGGCTCCTGGGGCCAGGGCGCAGAAGGAATAGTTGAGATATTTCACGTGCTCCCGGAGAATCTCCAAGTCCTCCTCCCTCCCCTGGCCGTGCTCCATGCGGGTCAACACCTCACGAACGAAGGGAAGCCCTTCCCGGCAGGGGGTACACCAGCCGCACGATTCCCTGGCAAAAAAGCGGATCAGGTTGAGGGTGACGCCGACCATGCAGGTGTTTTCGTCGAAGACGACGATGCCGCCGGTGCCAAGCCGGGACCCCGCCTTGGCCACGGCATCGAAATCCATGGGGACAGCAAAGTGATCGGCAGTGAAAAAGGGGGTGGAAGCGCCGCCGGGAATGCAGGCCTTGAACTTCCTGCCGGGCAGCATGCCGCCGCACGGCCCGTCCATGATCTCCCCCAGGGTCATTCCCATGGGAAGCTCCACACAGACCGTATTCCGCACATGGCCGCTGATACAGAAGAGCTTCGTTCCTGCCGCCTCGGGCACTTTCGCCAGCCCCTTGAACCAGGCGGAACCTTTCGCGATAATCGCCGGGATATTCGCCAGGGTCTCCACGTTGTTCACCACCGTCGGCCCGCCCCACAGCCCTTTCACTGCAGGAAAGGGAGGTTTGGAACGCGGATTGGCACGTTTTCCCTCCAGGGCATTCATCAGTGCCGTTTCTTCGCCGCAGATATAACGGCCGGCGGAAACATGGACATCGATGGCACAGCTGAAGCCGCTTCCCATAATGTTGTCGCCGATGAATCCCGCCTTATCTGCCTCGGCAATCCCATGGCGAAGGTTGGCCGCCGCCGTTTCATAGCCACGACGGATGAAGATGAAGGCATGATGGACGCCGATGGCATAGCAGGCAAGGAGGATGCCTTCGATGAGGGAATAGGGATTGGCCTCCAGCAGCACCCGGTCCTTGTAGGTTCCCGGTTCCATTTCATCGCAGTTGCAGATGAGCCAGCGGGGACCGGGGAGGTTGCGGGGGACAAAGGACCACTTCTTGCCGGTGGGAAACCCGGCCCCGCCGCGTCCCCGGAGCCCCGAATCGATGACCATCTGCTGCACCTGGTCCGGCGACAGCCCCGCCAGCGCCTGCTTCAGGGCGTCGAATCCCCCTCGCCGCAATACTCGGCAAAGGTTGCCGCCCGGCCGGGGCGATTATATCGAAAAAGAACCTGTTCCATAGCTGCCTTGGAGCAATATGCCCAAACTTAAGCTTCAATCAGTTCCCCCTCTTGATGGGAGGGGGCAAGGGGGAGGGTGATTTCAGCATCAGGCGTTGCCGACCAACTCCTTCAACACCGCTGCATTGTTATGCTCTTCATCCTTGGCCGCATAAAGCAGGGTCACCGTTCGTTTTTCCGACTCGGCATGCAGCTTTGCCAGTTGTTCCCTTTGCCCCTGCAGCTCTTCTTCATAGCGGCGGCGAAATTCTTCCCATTTGGCGGGGTCGTGGCCGAACCAGGTACGCAACTCGCTGCTGGGGGCCAGTTCCTTGAGCCAGTCGTCAACCTGGGCTTTTTCTTTGGCCAGCCCCCGCGGCCAAAGGCGATCAACCAGCAGCCGCCTGCCATCGGTTGCCTCGGGGGGATCGTAAATCCTTTTGATCCTGATCATGGCATGCTCCTTGAGTGGCTGTCCGGCGTCTCTATTGCCGCCCCCCGAAACCAGCCGACCATCTCGGTCAACAGGGGTGCGGTCAACTTGCCGTATATTTTCTCACCGATCATCATGGTCGGGCCGTCACCGCAATTACCCAGGCAGGCACAGGGGAGCAGGGTAAATTGTCCGTCCGCCGTGGTTTCTCCCGGCTTTATCCCCAGAAGTCCTGCCAGATGAGCCATCATCGTTTCCCCACCCATGGCCCAGCAGGAAATGGAGTCGCAGACGTGGATGACCTGCTTTCCCACCGGCTGGCGATAAATCATTTCGTAGAAGGTGGCCAATTCCTCCACCTGTAGCGGCGACAGGCCCAGCAAACCGGCAGCCTCTACAACCGCCTCGTCGGTCAGCCAGCCATAGTGGAGTTGCAGTTCCTTCATCACGTCAACTGCCGCCTCACGCGGGGTAACAGCATGGGCGATACGGGATGCAAGTTCTTGTTTGAGCAATTCGGGAATCATTCTGTTCCTTCATAACACCCCCCGCCCCTCTTTGTTAAGGGGACCCGCAGTGCCTAAAGAGGACAGGAGGGGTTAGGCTTTTTTTTCATCTATCCACGTCGGCCAACACGAAATCAATGGAGCCGATAATGGCCAGAAAATCGGCCAAAAGCCATCCCCTGCTCATGATGGGAAGCGCCTGGATGTGTGGAAAGCTCGGGGTCCGAATCCGCACCCGGTAAGGGATATTGATGCCATCGGAGACTACGAAATAGCCGTTTTCCCCCTTGGGAGCCTCGATTGCCGCATAGGTTTCTCCACGGGGCGGGGTGATGCCGCGGGTAGAGTTGACGAAGTGATGGATAAGTGACTCGATGTCGCTCAAGGTGTCAGGTTTCTGTGGGATGACATACCGGTATTCTTCAGTAATCCAGCGTCCAGCCGGCATGTTGTCCAGGCACTGGCGGACAATGCCCATGGACTGGCGCATCTCTTCCAACCGCACCAAGTATCTCGCCCAGCAGTCCCCACCCTCAGCCACTGCCACCTGGAAATCAAAACGGTCATAGCCGGCGTAGGGCATCTTCTTGCGCAGATCCCAGTCAAAGCCGCAGGCGCGCAGGTTAGGGCCGCTGACACCCCATTCCATGGCTTCGGCACGGGTGATGACCCCCACCCCCCTGAGCCGGGCTGTAAAGATAGGGTTGCCGTTGAGCAGGTCCTCGTATTCCTTCAGCCGAGGGGGAAACCAGGCCAGGAATTCCCGCACCGGCGCCTCCCACCCCTGGGGAAGATCTTCAGCAACCCCGCCGATGCGGAACCAGGCGGGATGCATGCGGCCGCCGGTGATCATCTCGACGATGTCGAAAATCTTCTCCCGGTCGGTGAAGGTGTAAAAAACCGGCGTCATCGCTCCCAAATCGGCGGCAAAGGTGCCGAGCCAGACCAGGTGACTGGCGATGCGGAACAACTCGGCCAGCATGACCCTGATGGTGACGGCCCGGTCGGGAACGGTGATGCTGCAGAGTTTTTCCACACTGTTAACGTAGCCAGATTGTTCTGCACCCCGGCCAGATAGTCGATGCGGTCAGTATAGGGAATGTACTGATTCCAGTGCTGCCTCTCCCCCATCTTTTCCGCTGCCCGGTGATGAAAGCCGATATTCGTGTCCATATCGGTGACTTCTTCGCCATTGAGCTTGAGGATGAAGCGAATAACGCCATGGGTGCCGGGATGCTGAGGGCCCAGGTTGAGAATGAGGGTCTCATCGTCGACCCTCTCGAAAAATTCCCCTGCCGGCAGCGGCTGCAACTTGCGTGCATCCTCAACCGTATAGGGGGGCATCTCAGTGGCGCGGAACGGATGCTCCTTGCGCAGGGGGTGCCCCTGCCATTCCTCCGGCATGAGGATGCGGCGCAGATTGGGATGACCGGCAACGTGAATGCCGTACATGTCGAAAACTTCCCGCTCATACCAGTTAGCTGCGGGGAAGATGCCGGTCACTGTCGGCAGTTGGGGAGTCGCGCCGGAAAGCTCCGTTTTGATGCGGATATGGCCGGGAGTATCGAAGCAGAGCAGGTGGTAGTTGACTGTGAAATCCTGAAATTGTTCCCGTTGCCGCCTGCATGAATCATCGACGGCGGCAATATCTTCCAGGCGGGCAAAGGCGTTGCCGCTACGGCTTTTCAGGTGTCGCAGCACATCCGGGACCAGCTCAGGAGGACAACGATAGGTGAGCATGTCGGTTGCCTCACGATCTACCTTCACCCGCTCGCCGAAAACCCCTTCCAGTTCGCCTGCAAGCCCAAAATCCGGGTACGGATGCTTTTCTGCCGGAGGTCGCCACATTTCGTCGGAGCGGGACAGCCAGAATTTGGGATGATTGACCGAGGTCCCCCTTTTTGATGTTCCTTCCAAACCGGGACCGCGGGTATCGCGGGATTTGGATATTCCATCCACGAGGATCGGCGCTGTAGTCCCCTGGCTTCCACCCTGCAGGTGCAGCACCGGCCGAGCCGGTCTCTCGTCGTTGCGGATCTTCTCCTGAAGCAGCATCAACCCCTGCATGAAGGCCTCGGGGCGGGGGGGGCAGCCAGGCACGTACACATCCACCGGCAGGATCTGGTTCACCCCCTGAACAACGCTGTAGACGTCGTACATGCCGCCGGAATTGGCGCAGCTCCCCATGGAGATAACCCAGCGCGGTTCGGCCATCTGTTCGTAGAGGGTGAGAATGGAAGGTGCCATCTTCTTGAAAACCGTGCCGGCGATGACCATCAGGTCCGCCTCCCGCGGAGTGCCACGCAGCACTTCGGCGCCGAAGCGGGAGATATCGTAGCGGGAGGTGAATGAGGTCATCATTTCGACGAAGCAGCAGGAGAGCCCGAAGAACATGGGCCAGAGCGAATTAGCCCGCCCCCAGTTGATCAGGTCGTCCAGGTTGGTCAGGAGGATGTTGTCTGCCGTGCCGGCGTTTGTCTGCATGCTCATTCCTGACTTGGAAACCGTTCTACGTTCTATGTTCTAGGTTCTATGTTGTATGCTTTTTTAACCTAGAACTTAGAACTTAGAACCTAGAACCTAGAACCGCCTTTTGTAGGTCCCCATTCGAGCCCCCCCTTGAGCCAGAGCCAAACCAGCCCCAGCAGCAGGATGACAATGAAGATCGTTATGTGAACAAGGCCGGGAAAACCGAGCTCATCCCAGGCTACTCCCCAGATAAAGATAAACACCGCTTCCACATCGAAGACGATGAAAAATATGGCAACGAGATAAAAGGGGACCGGATATGCCAGGCGGGCAGTCCCGGTCGGAAAGATACCCGATTCATAGGCTTCTGTTTTACCACCGTCCGTCTTTTGCTCCCCAGCCACCAGGCAACCAGCAGCAGGAACCCTACAAGCAGGGTTGCGACGGCAGTGTAAAGCGCCAGCGACAAGACTGCGTCTGTTTGGGGGGATACGTGCTCCATTTGAAATGGCATAGCTGATCCGTATTTATTCAACTTTAAAATATTAAACAAAGTGTAATGATAGCCCCAAAACGCCCCATGTCAACGCGTGGCACCGTTTATAACCGATCAGGCGGCATTTTTTCGGACCCAGTCAATGATCGTCTGCTTGGGACGCGTACCGCTCATGCTGGCAATTGTTTTTCCCTGCTTGAGAATGAGCAGTGCCGGTATGCCGCCTATGGCAAACCTGGCGGCAACGGCTGGGCTTTCCTCGGTATTTATCTGAACAACTGCCGCTTTTCCGGCAAGGTCTCTGGCAATCTCCCGCACCACCGGTGCGAAGTCGCGGCAGTGCGGTCACCAGGGTGCCCAGAATTCGGCAAGGACAGGGCCTTTATAATTGGAAATGAAGGAGTCGAAAGATCGGTCGGTCAGTTGGACCGGTTGCAGGTAAAGGGGAGGAAGTGTGCCGCGGCAGTTGCCGCACTTGCCCGCTTGCCCTTCCCTGGCAGCGGGGACTCTGTTTTCCGTCTTGCATGACGGGCAGGTGACAAGGTAGGTGTGGCTGGTCTCGGTCATTATTTATCCTCCATAAAAAGTGGATAAAGCCGAACAGCAACTGTATTGCATGAGGGGTGGCGGAGGTTCGGTAGTGGAGGTTGCCCGCGAGCGGCGAGCGGACACCCGCCCTCTGTCCATTTCATACGGTGTAGTGGCAATATTCTTCAAAAACGAACCTGGCGGAAGGCAGACAAGGTCCGCAGCTCGGGGGCGGCCGGAACGGACGAGCCTTCGCCACCCCTTTCACCCACATATGAACAAGCCCCCTTCCGGATCAACCTGAAGGGGGCTTTTGTTCAGCCGAAGCAGACATTCTGTTCCCGCGCCGCCTTGGTCTCGTCGAGACGACCGACCGGCATTGTTTTTGGCGCCTCGTGGAGCATGTCCGGGTTCGTTTCCGCCATCCTGGCCGCCTCGATCATAATCTCGATGAAGGCATCCATGGTTTCCTTGCTCTCGGTCTCGGTGGGTTCGATCATGATCGCCTCCTTGACGTTGAGGGGAAAATAGACAGTCGGCGGGTGGTAACCCCGGTCGATGAGGTATTTGGCGATGTCGATGGCATGCACCCCCTGCTTCACCTGCCGAGAGGCAGAGAAGACGCATTCGTGCATGCAGGTCTGATCGAATGGCACGTCGAAATGTTCTTTCAGCCGCGCCAGCATATAATTGGCATTGAGCACCGCCTGCTCGCTCACCTGGATCAGGCCATCCCGCCCAAGCATGGTTATGTAGGCATAGGCCTTGACTATGACGCCAAAGTTGCCGAAGAAGTTGGCCACCCTGCCGATACTCAGTGGATTGTTCTTCTCCAGTCCGCATCTGCCGTCGGCAAGCTTGACGATCCTGGGGCCGGGAAGAAAGGGAATCAATGCCTTTTTAACGCCTACCGGCCCACTGCCGGGACCGCCACCCCCATGGGGGGTGCCGAAGGTCTTGTGCAGGTTCACATGGATCACATCGAAACCCACATCGCCGGGGCGCACTTTCCCCAATATGGCATTGAGGTTGGCTCCGTCATAGTACATGAGGGCATCGTGCTCATGGGCAATATCGCAAATCTCCTTGATGTGCGGGTTGAATAAACCAAGGGTGTTGGGGCAGGTCATCATCACCGCAGCCACTTCCCCGTTCATGGCGGCTCGATAGGCATCAAGATCCATGTCGCCATAGGGAGCAGACGGGATGGTGATGATTTCATAACCGACCATGGCCGCACTGGCCGGATTAGTGCCATGGGAGGAATCGGGAACTATGACATACTTCTTTTTGTTGCCTTTGGCCCGGTGATAGGCGGCGATGAGCATGATGCCGGTCATCTCGCCGTGGGCGCCGGCCAGGGGCTGGCAGCTGACCTCGTCCATGCCGGTTATTTCGGCAAGCAGGCGGGACACCTCCAGCAGGAGACATAAAGATCCTTGGGCACTGGTGTCCCCTTCCGGCAGCAGGGCAGTCATGGGATGAGTGCCGGCGAACAGGGCAGCGGCGTTTTCGGTTACCTTGGCGTTATACTTCATGGTGCAGGAACCGAGGGGATAGAAATTGCCGTCCACGGAGAAGTTGCGCCGCGACAGTCCGGTGAAATGTCGGACCAGATCCAGCTCGCTCACTTCAGGGAGTAGTGCAGGTTCAAAGCGTACCAGGTTATCCGGCAAAGGGGCAGCCTTGGGCACATCGGCTATAGGCAGCTTCAGGCCGCGCCTTCCCGGCACGGATTGTTCGAAAATAAGTTTCATAGTGAAGCCTCCAGCGCCTCGGCCAGCGCCTCGATCTCGCCCCTGGACCGTTTTTCCGTCACCGTCACCACCAGACAGTTGGCCATGCCGGCATAGTATTCTCCAAGGGGCACCCCGGCAGCAATGCCCTTTCCCATAAGTGTTTGCACGACATCTGCAGCATCTTTCGGCAGTTCCAGAGTAAATTCATTGAAAGTTGCGCCACGGTTCAGGACTCTCACCCCCCTGATGGAGCCCAGTCTTTCCTTGGCGTATTCAGCCTTGTCCCGGTTGAGATTGGCCAGTTCCGCCATCCCCTCCTTGCCGACGCTGGCGAGAAAAATAAGGCCACGCAGGGCACAGAGGCTCTGGTTGCTGCAGATGTTGGAGGTGGCCTTGTGCCTCTTGATGTGCTGCTCCCTGGCCTGCAGTGTAAGAACGAAGCCGCGGCGGCCTTCCTTGTCGATGGTCTCGCCGATGATGCGGCCAGGCAGGTTGCGGATATATTTTTTCGTGGTGGCAATGAAACCGAAGGAGGGACCGCCAAAGGCGAGGGGATTGCCCAGCTCTGGCCATCGCCGACGACGATATCGGCCCCCATTTCTCCGGGGCTCTTGATCAATCCCAGACTGATGGGATAGACCGAAGTTACGAGGAGCGCACCCTTGGCATGGGCAGCCTGGGAAATGGCTGTCAGGTCCTCGATGGAACCGAAGAAGTTTGGATTTTGCACCATGACTGCAGCCACGTCCCTGGTGAGGGCCTCGGTCAGGGCCGAGCGGTCGGCACTGCCGGAACTGGTGGGTATCTCCACCATCTCGACCCCGAGGTTCTTCATGTAGGTGGCGACAATCTGCCGGGCAAAAGGGTTGACGGAGGCATCAATGACGACACGGTTCCGGCCGGTAATGCGCAGGGCCATCATGGCCGCCTCTGCCAGTGCGGTACCGCCGTCATAGAGGGAGGCGTTGCTCACCTCCATTCCGGTCAGTCTGCAGATGGCAGTCTGGTACTCGAAGAGTGCCTGCAGGGTCCCCTGGGAACATTCCGGCTGATAGGGAGTATAGGCGGTATAAAACTCGGCGCGACCGGAGAGATGGTCCACCACCGCCGGAATATGATGATCGTAATAACCGCCGCCGATGAAGTTGATCAGGTGCCGATCGCAAGCAGCCAACTCCTGCATCTTCACCAATAGTTCCTGTTCCGAAATACCGGCAGGCAGATTGAAGGATTTTGCCCGTAGCGTATGGTGAATCGGCTCGAACAGCTCCTCGATACTGCCCTTGCCAATGGCGGCCAGCATCTCCCGGATATCTTCCGGCGTGTTGGGACAGTAACTCATCAGGCAAGCCCTTTCAGGTAATTGTCGTATTCCTCTTTGCTCATCAGGTTCTTCACCTCGCTGAGGTCGGCCGGTTCCAGCCAGGCAATCCAGCCCGCTTCCTCGGCCGCCTCGTTGACAATCTCGGGGGTGCCTTCAAGGGCCTCGTTGACCTTGATTACCTTGCCGGAAAGGGGGGCGTAGATGTCGCTGGCCGCTTTGACCGACTCAATGCCGGCAAGTACGTCAAACTGCTTGACCGTCTTACCCACCTGGGGAAGTTCGACAAAGGTGATGTCACCCAGTTCGTGGGCGGCATGCTCGCTGATGCCGACACTGGCAACGCCGTCCTTGATCTTGACCACTCGTGTTCCTTGCTGTAATACATTTCCATGGCCATCCTCCCATATTATTTCAAATAGTAATGACATCTATTTTACGAGCGGAGCGAACCACCCTTGTAAAAGGGGAGTTCCACCACACTGGCTTCCATGGACACCTTTTCGTGCCTGATGGTAACCTGTGCCCCAAGGGTTGCTATCTCCGGCTGCACATAGCCGATACCGATACCGCAACCGAGCATGGGGGAAAAGACGCCGCTGGTCACCGTGCCGACGGTCTCCCCTTCGAAGCAGATCTCGTAGTGGTGCCGTGGCGACCGCCGTGATTGTACCTGAAATGCAGCTTTGACTCTGGATAGTCCTGTCTGCTGCTGCTTCCTCAACGCCTCGCGGCCGATGAATTCCTTATCAAGGTTGACGAAAGCGCCAAGCCCAGCTTCCATGGGGGTCGTCGATTCATCAATATCGCTTCCATAAAGGCTGTAGCCTACCTCCAGACGGAGCACGTCCCGCTCCCAGACCGGCCGGCTTTACCCGCTGGTCGGCGAGGAGCAGATCCCACAGCTCGGCAACCTTCTCCGCTGGTAGAAAAATCTCGTAACCCAACTCGCCGGTATAGCCGGTGCGGCTGACGATGGCATCGACGCCCAAAAGCCGCGTCTTGATGAACTTGAAGTAGGGGATGGCAGCCAGTTCAGGCCCGAACTTTTCCGCCAGCAGCTGCCGGGAAAGGGGACCCTGAAGATCCAGCTTGCCGGTGGCGGTCGATATGTTGGTGAAGGATGTCCCCTGCTTGAGCCGCGACTGGATGACGGCGAAATCGTTGTCGATGGTGGCGGCATTGACCACGACCATGGCCTCTTCCTCACCCAGGCGAAAAACGATCAGGTCGTCGATAATACCGCCGTTTTCGTTGAGGAGGAATCCATAGCGTGAGCGGCCGACGGGGATGGATTTAACGGAGAATGTGAAAACCTCCTCAAGACCGCTTGCCTCAATATCCCCCTTGAAGAGAAACTCCCCCATATGGCAGATATCGAAAAGGCCTGCCATCTCCCGACACCACTTGTGTTCGGCTATGATCCCCTCATACTGGATCGGCATATTCCAACCGCCAAAAGGGGCAAGCAGGGCATGCAACTCCTGGTGTCGCGACAAGAGGGGGGTATTTTTCAGATTTTCCATTGGAGTTCTCCTGCCAGACGCTATAAATTGGCTAAATTTAAAGAAATTATACACGTTTGTAAACAGGTTTCTCGGCATAAACCATTAACAGCCCTCAGTAAAGCATAAAAAAAAGCCTCGCCGTAAGCGAGGCCGATTTTAAAGAATGTTGTGGTTGTCATTGGAGCTTGAAGCGGTTCACCATCTGCTCCAGATTTGATGAAGAGCTGGCAAGCACCGCAGCAGCTTTTGCCGTTTCGTGGGCTCCAGTTGCCGCACTATGAATAATCTGCGAGATGCGCTGCATACTTTCCGTTATGCCGGCGCTGGTTGCAGACTGTTCCTCTGCTGCCGTCGCCACTTGGGAAACCCTTTCCACAAGGGGAGCGATCTGCTCGCTGATGGTACTGATAGCCTGGGTTGAGAGCTGGACATCCTGGGCTCCATTACGCACGCTGTCAGCGCTTTTGTCCATTAACGTCACTACGTTTTTCACATCCCCCTGAAGGGCCGCGATTATCGCCTGTATTTCCTTGGTGGAAGAGGTCGTCCGCTCTGCAAGGCTGCGCACCTCGTCGGCGACAACGGCGAATCCCCGTCCCTGTTCTCCGGCCCTGGCCGCCTCTATGGCCGCATTGAGCGCAAGGAGATTGGTCTGGTCAGCTATATCCTCGATGGCATCGATTATGGTGCCGATGCGCTCGGAATTCTCCCCAAGGGCCTTGACTGCATCCATTGTGTTGATCACCATCCGCTCTATCTCTGCCATGACTGCCGACATGCCGGCGACTGTCTCTGTCCCCGTCCTGGTGGCCGCTTCTGTTGCCGCCGCTTTATCAGCCATCTCCTGACAATTTCCGGAATGGTGACGCTGACCATGGACAGCTCGCCTACGGCGCAGGTAACACTGTCCGACTGGCTGGAAGCGTCATCGGTGCCATGGACGATGTCGGCCGAAGTTGACGAAAGCAGGCAGGATGCATTTGTCAGCTCTCCCGCCGTAGCCTTGATCCCCGAAATGATCTCGCGCATGGAGCTCTGCAGTTCGATCATCGCCGTCAACATTCTGCTGAACTCATTCTTGCGCAGCACCGTGATCTCCTGGCTCAGGTCACCGGCGGCCATGGTCTGCAGATAGCTTATGGATCTCTGAATCGGCCTGTTGATGGACCAGATGTTGATCCAGCCGAAAAAGCCGCCGGCTATGATAAAGAGCAGCATCGAGCCGTACTTGACCGACAGGTAATCCGACTGGGCGGCGAGGGCTGTGGCGATAATGCAAAGGCTGTAGCAGATGCAGAGGGTGGCCAGCCTCACCTTGATTGAAAAATTAAGATAACAGTTCCAGAGCCGTTCCATTGCTTCCCTCCAATAAGTTGCTGGTTTCTACTGACACTTATCGGCGGAAACCTCGTTTTATTGAGGGCAGGCATCTATAAATTTTGGTTCTTCAGATATTTCCGGAGGAAGGCAGTCGTGGCATCGGGAGTGAGCGACGAGCTACAGCGGCGAGCTGACACCCGCCGCATGTGGAACGGAGAGGCACGTTACACTCCTTAAGGTTACTGGGCATTGACGCCGAATTCCACCCGGCTTAACGGCTGTCCCTTCTTTTCCGGCGGGTGGAGCATGTCCCCCCCCTTTTCGAAGATTCTTTCAGGTGGCAGCTTCCCTTCGCTGATGAGCAGTGTGCGGACGGCTGCAATACGCTCACGGGAAAGGGCCTGGAGCTGCGGGTCACCGATCAGGGTGTTGGCAAGAATGAGCTTTTTCATCTCGGGAGCCGGGATGTCCTTGACGAAACCGAAAGTGTTGCGGGGTTTAGGAAATTTCTCCTTCACATAGACCGCCTTCAGATAGAGGTCATGCTCTGCCGGCAGGATCTCCATCTTTTCCGGAGTTTCTCCCGGCACATTCTTTCGCTCCTTCACCAGGGCGGCAAATTTCTCTCCTTTCATCTTCCTCGCCAAAAGCTCGTTGCGATAGCCTTCCGCATCCTTTTCCCGATCCACATATGCGGTCATTTCCAGCTTCACCCCCGGCCGCTGTTCCAGTGCTCCGGCCAGCTTTGCCACTTTGGTCCGTTCCTCAACGCTCAACTGTGATGAACCATAGGCAAAATTTACGCTGCTCAGGTCTTCCCCCCCGCTGAATGCCGACTGGAGCAGGGCGAACGGTGCCGTTGCAGCCTTCACCAGCAGGTTCTTGAGCACCGTCAGAACAACGCCGAAAATGCTGAATTCCGGGTCATCGGTGCGCCCGGTCACCGGCAAGTCCAGATGGATCTCGCCATGGCGGTCCTTGAGCAGGGCGACGGCGAGGCGAACGGGAAGCTTGGTGGCCTTGCCGCTATCCACCCCCTTGCCGAAGGTGAACTGGTCGATGAAGACCTTGTTCTGGGCATTCAGGGCCTTTTTCTCGATCTTGTAGGTAAGGTCGAGGAAGAGCTTTCCCTTGTCGATCTCATAACCGAGATAGGTGCCGGCATAGGGGGTAACCGGGCTCAGCTCGATATCGGTGAAGCGCACTTTCAGGTCGGCGAAGAGTTCACGGGACAGCGGATTGATCTTTCCGGTGATCTGGAGCGGCGAGTGTTTGTCCAGGTCGCCGCGCAGGTCAACGTCGGCGTAGCGGAAATCCTCCGAAGAAAGGCCGCTGATTCTACCCCCCAGATTGTACATGGTCGTGCCGAACTGCTGCGGCGTGTGCTGGTCGAGAAAGGAAACCGTTCCCTCCTGGAGAGTGACCGTGTCGATCCGGATTTCGGGGCGAGCCGCTTCAGGCTTTTGTAGTGCCGCTGCTGGCGAAGGTAAGGCTGGTGCAGCACGGACAGTGGCAGGAGCGGGTTGGACATTTGCGACTGCAGCCTGAGCAGCGGGTCCAGAGCGGATCTTTTTCAGGTTGATGGTCCCTTCCCGGTCAACCACCAGCCGCGCCAGAAACCTGTTCAGGGAAATACCGCCGATATTTACCACCAGCGGTTTCAGTGTTCCCCGCACCTCCTCCACCTGCAAACTTTCCCATTTGAGCAGGTCGTCCGTATCCACCGTGTCCAGGGCATAAAGATTCCTCAGCCCCATATTGCCGGCAAAGCTGCCGGTCAACTGCTCACCCTTGGTGACATCCAGAGTCGCCGCCAAGTCCAGATTGCCATCGGCCAGATAGATATTCAGATCATCGGGGAAATAGGGGCTGAAGTCGGGGATCGGCAGATCTTTCACCTGAACGGCGCCATTGTACCGGAGCGGCTCCCGGGTGATATTCCCCTTGGCCGACAGTTTCGCCCCGCCGCCCGTAGGAGGCGTTAAACCGCACCGGGATCGGTGTCCGCAGAATCTCGGTAATGCCGGTGGCGCTGACATCTATAGCCTTCAGGTCGAAACGGGGCGCAGAACTGCGGGCTTCGTCGCGAAAAGAGACATCGATGCCCTTTCCGGCAACGGATGAGACCGTGTAATGGAAGGGAGAAGCCGGTTTTGCCGCGGTCTTAACCGGGTTGACATTGGCAGAGGGCTTGTTTTCACGCAACAGGGACAGCAGGGAAAGTTTTCCTGCAGCATCCCTGGTAACGGCAATCTTGGCCTTGCGAAATGAAATGGAACCGACAGCTGCAGTTCTTTTCTTCAGGTCCAACTTCCCCCCCGCCAGCACTGTCTCTCCGATGCGGGCGCCATCACCTTTGCCGAACCGGACAGCAAGATCCAGCAACTTAAGCCCCAGATCGTCGATAACGACCCCGTCCTCCTTCGTCCAGGAGCCTCGGCGTTGAGTTCTGCCCTGCCGCTTACCGGTGAGGTCAACCGGTCTGCCAGGTAAGGATGATAGGCTTCCAGGGGAACACCAGAAACATTGAGCGATACCGATCCCTCCATGGGCTCCAGGGCCAGATCGCCGGCAAGCTCCAGATGCTCTCCCCTGGCCGTGGAAAAGGAGATCTCATAATCGGCTGCATCCTCGCCCCTGGTGGCAAGACCGGTCACCAGAGCGGTAAGCTCGCGGATTTCGGAGCGAAATCCACCGGCGGCAGCCGGTCATCCAGACGCACCATGCCGCCGTTGAGCCTGATTTCGGCAATACGCACCAAGGGTGCAGGCTTCTTTTCCGCCGGTTTTTCAGCCTTTTGCTCACCTGCCGGAACGGCCGGCGGCATCATGCGCTGGTTCGGCCAGCGACCGTCTGCCGTTCGCAGCAAGGTAACTACCGGCGCATCCAGGTTGACCGAAGCGAGATCGTAACTGCCCCCCATCAGGTCTGCCTGATTGATCTTTACGGCAAAGCGATCAAAGGCAAGAAGCTCGCCTCCACTTTTCTCAGCCATGGCCAGCCGCGCCACTGCCGCATCTCCGGTAATGGCGATCACCGGTTTCTTGTCCGGAGTGACCCTGTAGGAAACGGCGATCTTCGAGGAGAATTTTCCCGAGCTTATGGCCATCGGCAATCGGGCAGGAAGGTAAGCCGCATAGTAAGGAATATCCAGATCAGTCAGATTCACATCCAGCAGGGTCTCCATTCCCTTCTGAAAAGGTTTGAGCCGTCCTGTCAGGTCCAGTGAGGCACCGTTGATCTCGGCTGCAAAGCGCGGCTGGATGTATTGATCCACCAGATACGGAATATTGCTGATGAACGGCACTGCAATATTCATCCTGCGCACGGTGTGCAATTTCGGGGTTCTTGCAGCGCGGTCGTCAAAATCGATGGAGCCGCCAGTAACGGTAATGTTGTTGAGGGAAAAAAGGGTGGGCGATGATGATTTCTTTTCGCTTTTCGGCATTCGTTCCGGGATGTCGGAGAAATTGTACCTGTTGGCGCCGGTCCTGACAATGCGCACATAGGGAGAGATGACGTGGATACCGGTAACGATGGGAGCCCGGCGCCAGACGGAGGCGGGGCTAAGTCGCGCCGAGGCGCTGCTGAAGGAAACGAAGGTGACTTTACCACCTGGCTCCTGCATTTTCAGACCATCCACCTTGACCCGCATGGTCAAAGGGTTGATGGAGATATGGCGGATGGCGAGTTTTCTTCCGGTGAGTGCCCCGACTTTCTTCTCAGCCTGGCTGCGGACAATCCCCGGCAGGACGAAGGCAACGAACAAGACCAGGAGAGTAAAAAAAGCAGCGGCAGCAATGGCGAGTTTCTTCCATAACGGCATGGCGGCCTCCTTCAAAAAGAGCATTTCATGGGGCTAGTCTACAACCATGAATTATTTAAGCAAGGACAAAAAAAACCAGGAAATGAATATACTTACACCAGAGAACAAACGCAAATGAGGCAATGCATGACCTCTGGAAAAGATCACGGACATGGCCACCGCAGCCGTCCCAAGAGCACGACTGACGGTTACTTGCAAAAAGGTTACCCGAAACACAAAGTGCCCCCGGTCGGTATCTGGAGCCTTTTTATTTTTCTTAACTGGTGCCCAGGGAGCGAATGGAACCGCCGACACGAGGATTTAGAGTCCTCAATCCATAGTCAACGCTTCGTGCTGACAGGCGTTTTAATGTCACAAATGTTGATTTTTGTGACACATAAGGCTATATTCCGTCACGAAAGTAAGTTACGAGACAGAAGGGGTTTGCTGTGCCGAAGCATATCGCAGAAGAGGAACTGAGGCAGATCGAAGAGCGGATTGCGGCGTATCCCCATGGCGTTGGCATAACCGACCTGGAGGAAGCCCTTTCAGCGACAGGAATCGTCATGAATCGGCGTTCCCTGTTGCGCCGACTGAGCATCCTCATCGAGAGCAACCGCATTCGTGCCACCGGAGCATTCAAGGGACGTGTTTACTGGCCGTTCATGCCCGAGTCTCCCAGGGTCGCGGAACCGGAAGAATCGCTCATCCCCCTCTCTGTGCTGGTAGCGAAGTCCGCGGTTATGTCAGTCAGCCGATTCAGCGTCGCGAACCGGTCGGCTACCGGCGCGATTTTCTCCTCTCCTATCCCAATTCAGGACCGTATCTCGACGACGCCACCCGGGCACATCTGCACCGAATCGGCCGTTCCCACCAGGAGTCCTTGCCCGCCGGCACCATGGCCAGACAGGTCCTGGGCAGGCTTCTGATCGATCTTTCCTGGGCATCCAGTTACCTGGAAGGAAATACCTATTCCCTGTTAGATACGGAACGTTTGATTTCCTTCGGCCAGGCCGCAGAGGGAAAAGATGCGCTGGAAACCCAAATGATCCTGAATCACAAACAGGCCATCGAGTTTCTCGTGGAGTCCGCCGATGAGATCGGCTTCAACAGGTATTCGATCCTGAACCTCCACGCCATCCTGTCCGACAACCTCCTTTCAGATACGGAGGCCTGCGGCAGGTTGCGGCAGATAGGCGTCGGCATCGGCGGCTCGGTTTACACGCCGCTGTCCACCCCACAACTTCTTGACGAATACTTCCAGCTGGTCCTCGATTCGGCGGCTGCCATCACCGATCCATTCGAGCAATCGTTCTTCGCCCTGGTGCATCTCTCCTACCTGCAGCCGTTTGAAGATGTGAACAAGCGGGTGGCCCGCCTCTCTGCCAACATCCCGCTTATCAGAAACAACCTCTGTCCGCTCTCCTTCATCGACTTACCGAAACGTGCCTACGTCGAGGGAATCCTGGGGATTTACGAGCTGAACCGCATCGAACTTTTGCGCGACGTTTTTGTCTGGGGATACGAGCGCTCGGTCAAGCGCTACCTGAGCGCCAGGGAAGAGCTGGGTGAGCCGGACCCATTCCGGATGAAGTACCGCTCCGCCTTGACCGAGGTGATTCGTGCCGTGGTCCTTCAACCAACGGGGGACGCGCGGGTATTTGTCAACGCGTGGACAACGGAGTACATCCCGGAGAATGACCGGCAACGGTTTATCGGTCTGGTGCATGCCGAATTGAAGGGCCTGCATGAGGGGAATATCGCGCGGTTTCGGCTGCGGCCGGCGGAGTTTGAGGTGTGGGAGATGGGTAATCGAAGGCATCAACGTTCGTGATTGTCAATTTCGAAGAGGCAACTTCTCTGGTTTTTATGAGGGTACCTTGGCTTTGTGTGCAAGCACGGGTAGGGAGGTGCAATAAAAATGGTGTATTTTGCATCGTGACTTATTGATA
This sequence comes from Geotalea toluenoxydans JCM 15764, assembly GCF_001311985.1. Classification (GTDB taxonomy): domain Bacteria; phylum Desulfobacterota; class Desulfuromonadia; order Geobacterales; family Geobacteraceae; genus Geotalea; species Geotalea toluenoxydans. Next base: position 9,770 of record NZ_BBCJ01000029.1, on the reverse strand, counting down.
TGTTGCAGGCGCCATATATGAATCGTGGCTTATAGTTCATATTTGCAAAAATCAGCATTTTGAGGTATATATTGCGCATGATAACAATGGAGTGAGTCAATGTACCTGGAACTCATCGATGAATTTGCCGCCAAGGGACGTTACTGCTTTTCTTTTAACGAAATCGCAGAGAAGCTTGATGCTTCCCCGGTGGCAATCAAATCTGCGCTGAATCGATTAAAGAAGAAAGGCGAGCTGGCAGTACCCTATCAAGAGTTCTACGTTATCCTCCCACCCGAACATCGTGTACGCGGCTGTCTACCTCCCCAGCAATTTATTCCTCATCTGATGCACCACCTTGGTGAAGTTTATTATACCGGCCTGTTGAGCGCTGCCGAGTTTCATGGTGCGGCCCATCACCGTCCACAGGTTTTTCAGGTCGTTGTAGCAAAAGCTCGTCGTCCGATTGAGTGCGGCCAGATCAGGGTGGAGTTCATCTTTAGAAAAAATGCCGCCGTCATCCCAACCGAACCAAGAAACACTACCGCCGGAATAATACAAATATCAACTCCAGAAGCAACGGCACTTGACTTGATAGGATATGTTCGTCATTGCGCCGGACTGGATAACGTCGCCACTGTGCTGGCAGAACTTGTTGAAAAGATCGATATCCGGCAACTGGCTGAAGTCGCTGCACTGTCACCAGTTGCTGGGCACAGCGCCTTGGTTATATCCTTGAACTATTGGGGGAAAACGACAAAGCCAATGTGCTTGCTGATTCTCTACAGGGCTTACATTTCATGCCGACTCCCCTGGTTCCGGGATGTGATATCAAGGGAGCAAAGAAAAACTCACGATGGCAGGTATTTATAAATAGCGAAGTGGAGCCGGACATTTGATTGATCGCGCCTATATTACCGAATGGCAACATGCAGCCCCCTGGCCGCAACGTTACCAGGTGGAGCAGGACCTTGTTATCTGCCGGGCGTTGGTTGAAATCTTCAACCATCCCCTGCTTACTGAACAATTGGCATTTCGTGGTGGGACCGCCTTGTTCAAGCTCCATCTGCCACCAGCCCGCTATTCGGAAGATATCGATCTGGTTCAAGTCCAGGCGGGTCCAATCGGTCCTGTAATGGATGCGTTACAGGAAAAACTCAATCCCTGGCTGGGCATTCCGAAGCGGAAACAGTCCGAGGGGAGGGTTACCCTCACTTACCGGATGGAGTCGGATGAGGGCCTGCCGTTAAAGCTCAAGGTGGAGATCAACTCACGAGAACATTTCTCTGTCCTTGGACTCGACAGACGAGAGTTTTCTGTCGAATCACGCTGGTTCAGAGGAACCACCACAATCCTGACCTATCAGCTTGGGGAATTATTGGGGACCAAGGTCAGAGCGTTATATCAACGAAAGAAGGGTCGTGATCTTTTTGACCTCTGGAAAGCCTTTACCTGTGCCGAATTAATGCCGGAACAGATTGTCAGCTGCTTTCTAAAGTACATGGAGCACGAAGGGCACCGGATTTCCCGTGCAGAGTTCGAAAAGAATCTCAAAGAAAAATTCCATGATCCCCGTTTTCTTGAGGACATAGGGCCGCTTCTTATGAAGAACAGCGGGTGGGATTTTCATAAAGCTGCTGATTTTGTAATGGATTCTCTGGTGGCCTGTTTGCCGGGAGAGCCTTGGCAGGGAAAGTAGCAGGGAAAGTAAAAAATGTAATCGGCATATTTTGTCCTACTCCTGTTGTATCATGAAAAGAGCAGAAACATGATTGGCTGGATCATAGTGATTGCAGTTGATCGAGGTATCCAATCTGGATAATTACCAAAGATTTTGAAGACAGTGGAAAAAGTGTCGGCGTCCGTTCGCACGATTACGACGAGAGCATGAGAGATAAAATGACTCATAGCTTCCGGCTTCTTGATGCGGACAATGAAGTTTATTACGAAGGTCTTTCTGATGACTGTGATTCGGGAAAGGCATTTGCTCCACTTGATGATTTTGGAGAAAGTTTTGCTGGCTGTGTTGAAATTCAGTACCTGCAATAGGCGACAATGTAACTCATGAAAATCCCAAAGCATCTACATGTAGCCTGCGCGATCATCGAGCGTGATGGCCTCGTTCTTGCCGCCCAGCGAAGCGCCACTATGAGCTTGCCGCTCAAGTGGGAGCTTCCCGGCGGGAAGATCAATCACGGAGAGACCACAGAAGAGTGTCTTCAGCGAGAACTAATGGAAGAGCTCGGCATTCAGGTGAACGTCGGGAAAGGCCTTTCCGCCAATACTCACGATTACCCAACGTTTTCAATCACGCTCCATCCATTTGTCTGTGCCATTGAATCGGGAGATATTGTCCTCCATGAACATGCCGATCTAACTTGCTACCACCAGATAAATTGCACGCCCTCGATTGGGCTGAGGCTGACTTGCCGGTGATCCAATCCTATCTCGATGAATGCAGGACCACCTGATGAAATCGCTGCATCACGGAATATATGAAGCATTACTTGATGAAGCCTTGCAGGAAGCGCTGGCCCGGCGGCCGGAGCTGCGGCGCGTCTTCGGCAAAATAGAACCCGAAGAAGAACCGGCACTCTATGCCAGTTTCGTGGCCAAGGTGCTGGAACAGGCGCTGCGGGAAGAGAGCGACCCGGCGCTGCGGCTGGCGCTCTGTAATCGGATTCTCAGCACGGTAGCTGCCGAGCCGGGGCGAGGGCATCTGAACCAGCGCCGGCTGGTCCCGGAAGCCAAGCAGCTACTGCTGGAAATCACCCCGCCCAATTACAATCAATCCGGCCTACCCCGGCCCCATACCTCCCTCGCTGAAAGCAGCCTCTTTACCGGCTCTCCCCAGGAACCGCAACTGGCCCACGAACTGCTGGAAGAGATGCGCTCCGCCGATGGGGTGGACATTCTCGTCTCGTTCATCAAATGGTCAGGCCTGCGGCTGCTGGTGCCGGCCTTTGAAGACCTGCGCGACCGGCAGGTGCCGGTGCGGCTGATCACCACCTCCTACATGGGGGCGTCTGATGCCCCGGCAGTGGAGTGGCTGGCCAAGCTCCCCAATGTGCAGGTGCGGGTCTCCTACGATACCGAGCGGACTCGGCTCCATGCCAAGGCCTACCATTTCCGGCGCCAGAGCGGCTTCTCCACCGCTACATAGGTTCGGCCAACATGTCCCAGGCGGCCATCACCAGCGGGCTGGAGTGGAACCTGAAAGTCACTGCCCAAGACATGGCCCATGTGCTGGAAAAATTCACCGTCGAGTTCGAGACCTACTGGAACAGCCGGGAGTTTGTCCCATTTGACCCGGAGCGCCCGAGCAGTTCCGCAGCGCCTTGGCCCGCGCCAAGAGCAAAGAGACCAGCTGCCGTGCGGTTTTTTTTGACCTCACCCCGCACCCGTTTCAGGAACGGATTCTGGAGGCGCTGGAGCGGGAGCGGAGCGCCCACGACCGCTGGCGGAATCTGGTCATCGCCGCCACCGGCACTGGCAAGACCGTGGTGGCCGCCTTCGATTTCAAGCGCTTCTATGACCAGCGCAAGCGCCAGGCGCGGTTGCTTTTTCTGGCTCACCGGCAGGAGATTCTCCAGCAGGCGTTAGGCACCTTCCGCAACATCCTGCGTGACCAGAATTTTGGCGAACTGCAGGTCGGCCCCTTTCAGGCGACTCGCCTGGAGCATCTGTTCTGCTCTGTCGGCATGCTTGCCTCCCGCCAGCTCTGGCAGCAGGTGGGGAGCGGCTTCTACGATTATATCGTGGTGGACGAGGCCCACCACGGCACCGCTAGCAGCTATCGCCCCATCTTCGACCATTTCACCCCGCAGATTCTTCTCGGCCTCACCGCCACCCCGGAGCGGGTGGACGGCGACAACGTGGCCGCCGATTTCGGCAACCGCTTTGCCGCCGAAATCCGCCTTCCCGAAGCGCTGGAGGAAAAGCTCCTCTGCCCGTTCCACTATTTCGGCATTGCCGACCCCATCGCCATCAACGGCGACCAGTTCTGGCGCAGCGGCAAGTACGACGCCGCCGCGCTGGAGAATGTCTACGTGCTGGATCCGGCCCGCGCTCGCCAGCGAGTGGAGGCCATCATCATCGCCCTGCACCGCTACGAGCCGAACGTGGCGAGCCTCAAGGGGATCGGCTTCTGCGTCACCATCCGCCATGCCGAATACATGGCCGAGCAGTTCAGCCAACGGGGTATTCCGTCAGCCCCCTTTGTCTCAGGCATTGACACCGACCGGTGCGCCGACCTGCTGGCCCGGCTGAAGAATGGCCAACTCACCTTCCTCTTCACCGTGGACAAGCTAAGTGAAGGGGTGGACGTACCGGAGATCAACACCGTCCTCTTCCTCCGCCCCACCGAGAGCCTGACGGTCTTTCTCCAGCAGCTCGGCCGTGGCCTGCGCCATGCCCCGGAGAAGGACTGCCTCACCGTGCTCGACTTTGTCGGTCAGGCCCACCGCCGCTACCGCATCGACACCAAACTGAAAGCGCTCCTCCCCCGGCACCGCTTCTCCATCGACAAGGAAGTGGAACAGGATTTCCCCCACCTCCCGGCCGCTGCGCCATCCAGCTTGACCGGCTCTCCCGCCAGTATGTGCTGGAGAATATCCGGGAAAATCTCGGCCGGCTGGCCGTGCAGGTGCCGGACCGGCTCCAGACCTTTACCAGCGAGACCGGGCAGGAGCTGACCTTTGGCAACTTTATCCGCTACCACGATTACGAGCCGGAAGTGCTGCTGGCCAAGGAGTCGTGGAGCGAGTGGAAAGCCAAGGCCCAGTTGGCGCCGATCCCGGTTGATCCTGATTTGGCACGGCTGAAAAAGGCGTTGATCCGGGCCGTCTTCATCAATGGGCCACGGGAAGCGACACTGCTGCGGCAGGTGCTGACCATGCTTGCGGCCGGTCAGGTGTCCGAGGCGCTGGAGTTGGCCGGTTCATCGGCCATGCTGCTCTATTACCGCATCTGGGGGGACAAGGCGGAGAAAGCAGGGATAGCCTCGCTGGCCGATGCCTTCCAACGGCTGGCCGCCAACCCGGCGGTCTGCGCCGATCTGGATGAGATACTGGCCTGGACGCTGGATACCACCGAGGTCGCCGGCGCCCCGGAGCTGCGGTATTCCGTGCCGTTGGAGCTGCACGCCCAGTACGGCATCAGGGAAGTTCAAGCCGTCTTTGGCCGGGCCAACCTGGAGAGTAGCGGACAGACCGGCGTTGGAGTGATGCACTTTGCCGAGCAGAAGACCTATGCCCTACTGGTGACCTTCCAGAAGACTGAAAAGGAATTCTCCCCCAGCACCATGTATGCGGATTATCCCATCAGTCGGGAGTTGCTGCACTGGGAGTCACAGACCAACACCGCCCAGCACCACACTGATGGTCAGAACCTGATTCACCATCAGGAGCGGGGCTACACGATTCTGGTCTTTGCCCGCGGGCAGAAGAAGCGGAACAATGTCACGGTGCCGTTCACCTATCTGGGGCCGGTGGATATGGTGAGTTTCGAGAGTGAGCGGCCGATCAAGATGGTCTGGCGGCTCAGGTATCTTATGCCGGTAGTGATGTTTGAGGATAATCGCCGGGGAGGGTAACTTGGCTCTACGAAAAGACTATCTTTATAGAAGAGGATTATGACTCAGCCCTGACGGCCTTCCCTGCCGAAGCTCTTCGTTTTGTGTATGAAAAATTCGGCCCCAGACTTTTGGAAGCCAATGTCCGGTCATTTCTCAGCATCACCGAAAAAGTCAATAAGGGGCATCGAGATACACTCAAGGATGCCCCTGAAAGATTCATGGCATACAATAATGGAGAAAATTCGAGAAAACTAGCATGAGGTTTAAGAAAGTCATAAACCCAGCCAGTAAAGATGGTGGCTTCCATGGCACCGAACCAAGGGCGGGCAGTTCGATCAACCACCCCTGTAAAGCTTTACGATCAGCGGTTATGTTACCTTGGTGGACAAGCGTCCCATCAATCTTCTTGATGCAGTATGCGATTGACTTCTTGTGGATATCCAGGCCAATGTAGTAAATTGCGTTCATGGAAGCCTCCTCGTGGTAGTTTGATTTCGGACGGTTTTGCCGGTCCGACAGCTTGTTCGCACAAGCTATCAAATACCACCGGAGGCTTCCACCTCAACTACTTATGCATTCAAACACCCCCCCGCATTCCCGACCTATTCTTATGAGTCAGGTTAAGCACTACCTCCCACTCACCCCTATCCCCGCCACCACAATCGGCATCTCGAACATGAACTCCAGAAACGGCAACACTAACGCGGCCCTCTCGTAACTCATCATCACCGAAAGACTACCCACCCCGCGGCATCAGAGAGAAGCGCATGCAGGCTGAAAATCGTATAGGGTGTAAAGACACTTGTTGGCGCACTATGTCAATTTATTGCGCCAATAGTTGTTGTGGCAATTCCTGTCTATACCCCGGATTTGTCGTGAATCGAGAGCATTTGCCAAACAATTTAATATTCGCAGTATTTGGCAATACTCGTAATTTAGATTGCTGGCTAAGGAAATTATTTTAAAAGTAGATTATCCTGCATTTCAAGTGTTTCAGGAAGGCGGAATAAGGTAAGACGAGGCTTTAACCTTGTTTGGGGGATAGAACCGAAGAATCCCGACCAGAAACATCATGGTCCCGTGCTCCATCTTCATGACCCTGCCTCGAAAGTGAGCCGGCGCAGCGAAGTGCATTGGCGATCACCGAGACGGAGCTGAACGTCATGGCTGCGCTGGCGATCATCGGGCTGAGAAGGAGGCCGAACACAGGATAGAGAACACCTGCCGCTATGGGCACGCCAAGAACATTGTAGATGAAGGCGAAGAACAGGTTCTGCCGGATGTTGCGCATCGTCGCTGAACTGAGTTTCCTGGCGCGGGCGATTCCTTCAAGATCACCCTTGACGAGGGTCACGCCGGCACTCTCGATGGCAACGTCGGCCCCTGTTCCCATGGCAATGCCAACCTCTGCCTGTGCCAGTGCAGGGGCATCATTTATGCCGTCTCCGGCCATGGCCACGTGCAGTCCCGCCTGTTGCAGCTCCTTCACCACCTCGCTCTTTCGTTCAGGCAAGACCCCAGCTTCGACGCGGTCAATTCCTACTTTACTGGCAACGGCCTCGGCCGTCACCCGGCTGTCTCCCGTCAGCATGATGATGCGCAATCCCTCGCTGCGAAGGTAACGTATGGCGTCCATTGCAGAAGGTTTTACTTCATCTGCGACACCTATGGTGCCTGCGAGCTGGCCATCAACCGCCACCAGCATTACTGTCTGTCCAACCCGCCGCAATTCTTCTGCTTTCCCTGCCAGGGGAGCCGCGTCCAGTCCCTTGCTTATGAATAGATCCTGATTGCCGAAAACTACACTACGTCCAGAGATGTTCCCGGCGACGCCCTTGCCAGGAATCGCCTGGAAATTTACCGCCTCCACCAGATCGAGCCTTCGTTCGTCGGCTCCCTTGACAATTGCCGCCGCCAAAGGATGCTCGCTCCCCCGTTCGAGACTGGCGACCAGGCGCAGCACCTCGTCTTCATCATAAGCGGGTTCGACGATGACAGAGACGAGCTTCGGCTTTCCTTCGGTAATGGTGCCGGTCTTGTCGATGACGAGCGTATCGACCTTCTCGAGGCGTTCGAGTGCTTCGGCGTTCTTGATGAGTATTCCTGCAAGGGCACCACGCCCTGTACCCACCATAATCGACATGGGGGTGGCAAGGCCGAGGGCACAGGGACAGGCGATGATAAGGACAGCGACCGCGTTGACCAGTGCGTGGGCCATGGCCGGTTCGGGCCCGATGAGACTCCAGATGACAAAGGTAATGACAGCGCTCAGGATGACGGCGGGGACGAACCATGAGGCGACCAGATCCGCCAGCCTCTGGATCGGGGCCCGGCTGCGCTGCGCATCACCCACCATGCGGACGATCCGGGCAAGCATTGTTTCATTTCCCACCTGCTCGGCCTGCATGACGAAACTGCCCGCTCCATTGAGAGTGCCCCCGACAACGTTCGTCCCCGGAGGTTTTTCAACCGGGAGCGGCTCGCCGGTGATCATCGATTCGTCAACGGAACTGAAACCCTCAATCACAACACCGTCAACCGGCACCTTTTCTCCCGGGCGCACCCGCAGTCGGTCTTCCTGGCGCACATCGGCAAGCGGCACCTCCTCATCCCGCCCTGCGGAGATTCTCAGGGCAGTTTTCGGTGCCAGATCGAGAAGAGCCTTTATGGCACTACCAGTCTTGCTTCGCGCCCGCAACTCGAGCACCTGGCCCAGGAGCACCAGGACCGTGATCATAGCCGCTGCCTCGAAATAAACAGCTATTTGCCCGCCGTGGCCACGAAATGCGGAAGGAAACACCTGCGGGAAAAAAGTTGCGGTAACGCTGTAAACGTAGGCAGTGCCGATGCCCATGGCGATCAGCGAAAACATGTTCAGGCGACGATTTGTCAGGGACTGCCACCCCCTTTGCAACAGGGGCCATCCTCCCCAGATCACCACAGGTGTCGCCAGAAGGAACTGGGCGATTACGGCAAAGCGGCCATAGACGGCAGGGTCGAAGGTTTTGGCAAAGGCCATCTCTCCCATGGCAATGAGAAAAACGGGGATGGAGAGTACCAGGGAGAACCAGAACCGGCGAGTCATGGCCACGAGCTCCGGATTCGCCTCAGCCGTTGCCGTCACTGTCTTTGCCTCCAGCGCCATGCCGCAGATCGGGCAGGAGCCGGGCTCGGTACGAACCACTTCCGGGTGCATCGGACAGGTATACTCCACCCCGGTTGGCGCCGAAACCGGCTCTGGCCGGACGCTGTCCAGGTACTTCCCCGGCTCGCCTCGGAACTTGCTCAGGCAGCCGGTACTGCAAAAGAAGTACGTCTTTCCCGCGTATTCAGCGCTGCCGGCTCCAGTCTCTGGGGAGACCTCCATTCCACAAACAGGATCTTTTTCTTTCGCTTTCTCCTGCATGGGCATCTCCGTCATCCCCTCTGCTGCTCTATCCCCTTCATCTTCATCACTTCGCACTGCTTGATGATCTGTTCAACCTCTGTCACGACCTTGTTCGGGTCTGGGTTCTTCCCATTCACTTCCTTCTCCAGCAGGTCCAGGTGCTGCCTGCTCGTCGAAAACCGGTTGTCCATCATCTTGACCATGTCGGCCATCTCCGTTCGGAATGCATATTAATCATAGCTAATTTTACCAGACCCTCGCTGGCTTACCAAGCTGGTGGTTTGAATCATTTTGGATTAAGGTTCTGAAAAAAGAAGTAATAAATGTCTCAGGCGAGCGATGCAAATACAAAGAGGAACGAAACGAGGATGAAAAGGTTAGTATGACGGTTAATCATCAGTATTTTAAGCAGCCTGAGCCTGTGGTGGTGATTCACGGGCTTGTTCTGCTCAGTCTTCAAAGGTCTGTTCCAAAGAGGTTAGGTTTTTATCACCACAAGATTCAGCTCAAGCCCTCTTTTTTATCTTGAGAATTTTTGCCGCAATTATCGCAGGACCTGCAATGGTAATACTCAATAGTGCACCCATTTTGGCCCCATTAGTTAAAGCGGGATCGGTAAAGGCCTCACCTGCGATAAATAGAGACACGGTGAATCCAATTGCCGCAATTGTGCCGACCAGCAAAGTTTCCTTTGCCCCCATGCCGTGAGGCCTGTGCCAGCCAAGCCGATGGGCAACACTGCTGAATAGTGATATGCCTGCAACTTTACCAATCAGCAGACCAAGTAGTACCAGTATGGTCGGTACCCCCATATGTGAAATCTCTACG
>NZ_BBCJ01000028.1 GCF_001311985.1 Geotalea toluenoxydans JCM 15764 | reverse complement strand
CTTCACTCTTCACTCTTCACTCTTCACTCTTCACTCTTCACTCTTCACTCTTCACTCTTCACTCTTCACTCTTCACTCTTCACTCTTCACTCTTCACCCTTCACCCTTCACTTTTTGCAGCTTTAAGTACCTCTTCAACCAAGGCATCGGCCAACTCCCCCTCCGGAACCTTGCGCACGATCTCGCCATGCCTGAAAAGCAGACCTTCGCCACGGCCGCCGGCCACACCGAAATCGGCCTCGCGGGCCTCGCCGGGACCATTGACGACGCAGCCCATCACTGCGACCGTAAGGGATTTCTCCACCGCACCCAGTCTTTTTTCCACCTCTTCTGCAACCTTGATGAGGTTGATTTGGCAGCGACCACAGGTGGGGCAAGAGACAAAGTTGATGCCACGCTGTCTGATGCCGAGAGATTTGAGGATCTCGTACCCGACCCGCACCTCGTCAACCGGGTCACCGGTAAGGGAAACACGCATGGTGTCGCCGATACCGTCGGCAAGGAGGATACCGAGACCGACCGAAGATTTGATGGTGCCGGAAAATATGGTACCGGCTTCGGTAATGCCGATATGGAGCGGATAGTCTACTGCCTGGGAAAGGAGACGATATGCGGAAACGGTTTTCATGACATGGGAGGCCTTGAGGGAAATCTTTATCTGGTCGTAGCCAGGTCTTCGAGTATGCGTACATGGCCCAGGCCGATTCCACCATGGCCTCGGCAGTGGGATGGCCATATTTCTGCAGCAGTTCCTTTTCCAGGGAACCGGCATTGACTCCGATACGTATCGGCACCTGGCGCTCAGCCGCAACCTTTACCACCTCGGACACCTTCCACTGATCGCCGATGTTGCCCGGATTAAGCCGCAGACCGTCGATGCCGTTCTCCAGCACCTTAAGTGCCAGTTTGTAGTCGAAATGGATATCGGCAATAACCGGAATCGGACTGTCGGCCTTGATGCGGCCCAGCAACGGCGGCATCCATATCCGGAACAGCGCAACGCACCAGTTCGCAGCCGACATCGTTCAGCCTGCGGATTTGATCCAGAGTGGCGGTCACGTCCCGGGTATCGGTGCTGCACATGGATTGGACGGAGCATGGGGCGTCTCCACCGATTTTTACATTGCCTACAGTTATCTGTTTGGTCATTTTTCTCATAACCGGGGCATAGTAGCCAGTTAATGGGATAAAGTCAAGGGAGGAGACATGGCCGATGCAGAGTTTTGAGGGAGGGGGAAACTTTTGAACAGATGCAAAAAAGGCGGGGTTTGATCCCCGCCTCCTTTGTACTTACTCTGATACTTGCGTTACACGAGGCCGTGGGCAACCATGGCGTCTGCCACCTTGATGAATCCGGCGATATTTGCACCGACAACATAGTTTCCAGGAGCGCCATACTCTTCAGCCGTATCGTAGCAGAGCTGATGGATACCGACCATGATACCTTCCAGTTTCTTCTCGGTAAACTCGAAGCTCCAGGAATCACGCTGGGCGTTCTGCTGCATTTCCAGGCTGAAGTTGCAACACCGCCGGCGTTGGCAGCTTTGCCGGGACCGTAGGCAATCTTGGCATCGAGGAATACTTTGATACCTTCAGGAGTGGTAGGCATGTTGGCGCCTTCTCCGACGGCTATGCAGCCGTTTTTAACCAATGCCTTGGCATCCTTGCCGTTAATCTCATTTTGAGTTGCTGACGGCATGGCAACCTGGCAGGGGATGTCCCAGATGTTACCGTTGGCGATATATTTCGCGTCTTTGTGAAAGGTGGCATAGTCGGATATACGACGGCGCTCCACCTCCTTGAGCTGCTTGATCAATTCAACATCGAGCCCTTTCTCGTGAATAATAACTCCATTGGAGTCGGAGCAGGCGATACACTTGCCGCCGAGTTGGTGAATTTTCTCTATCGTGTAGATGGCAACGTTGCCGGAGCCTGAAACGAGGCAGGTTTTACCATCAAAAGACTCTTTCCGGACTTTAAGAGCTTCGTTGATGAAGAATGTGGCACCGTAGCCGGTTGCTTCGGGACGAACGAGCGAGCCGCCCCACTTGAGGCCTTTGCCGGTCAGCACTCCTGCCTCCCAGCGATTGGTGATCCTTTTGTACTGTCCGAACATGTAGCCGATTTCACGCCCGCCGACACCGATATCGCCGGCAGGTACGTCAGTATGCTCACCAAGATGCCGATAGAGTTCGGTCATGAAGCTCTGGCAGAAACGCATGATCTCATCGTCTGACTTTCCTTTGGGATCGAAATCGGAACCACCCTTGCCACCGCCGATGGGCATGCCGGTAAGGGAGTTCTTGAAGATCTGCTCAAATCCGAGGAATTTGATGATGCCGAGATAGACGGAAGGATGGAAACGGAGACCGCCCTTGTATGGACCGAGGGCGCTGTTGAACTCGACCCGGAAGCCGCGGTTGATGTGCACCTGGCCATTGTCGTCCTGCCAGGGTACCCGGAAAATGATCTGACGCTCCGGCTCAGCGATTCGCTCAATAATTTTACGCTCAAGGTATTCCGGGTGCTTTGATACGACAGGTCCCAGGGATTCCAAAACTTCTGCTACGGCTTGGTGAAACTCCACTTCGCCCGGGTTCCTCTTCAGGACTTCTTGGTAAATTCCTTGAACCTTTTCATCGATTTGCGGTGACATCCAGTTCCTCCTTCATTTGAAATACGAGTGCTGAGGTCAGCAATTAGCCGCCCCACGAAAATGACTACATTTTATGCATCATCTGCACCATAAATGAGCACACGCGGAAAATACAGCAGAAATGCCGACTTAAGGTTATATTTCAATCATTTACCATGCCGCATCAGAAAGCAGCTGCATATTAATTACTCAGAAAACACTTACCAGGTGATTACTTTTTCTACACACTATATTTATTTACCTACACGAAATCGACCATTGACAGATGATTTTTTTTCCTATTTAGTATCCCCATGAAAAAAGATACCCGATCAAGTTCCCAAGCCCAAAAAGAAGGCAGCAAACTGAAAACAGGCCAAATGATTGAGGTGGCCATAACCTCCATAAATGACGACGGTTTCGGTGTCTCCTGCCACGAAAATACGCCCATTCTGATTGCCGGTGCCCTCCCTGGCGAGTCTATCCGTGCCAAGGTCACCTATGTGGGAGAAGGGAAACCTTCGCCGGCATTTGGAAGATCGTCAAATCTTCGCCCGACCGGATGGTACATCCATGTTGCGACAGAGGTGCGTGCGACGGTTGCGCGCTTCTAAAGATGAAATACCCGGCTCAACTGGCATGGAAAAAACAGCTGGTCATCAAATTCATCCGTCGTCACAAGACACTGGAAAAAGCGGTGTTGCATGAGGTAGTCCCGTCTCCGCAGCAACTTCACTACCGCAATTCTGCGAAATTGGTCGTGGCCGGCAAATTTGCCGATCCCGTTATTGGCATCTACCGCCGCAACAGTCACGACGTTCTGGATGTCACAGGCTGTGCCGTCCATCATCCTCTCATTGACAAGGTAATCGAGGCGGTGAAGGTCGGGATAAAAAAGGGCAAGGTTCCCATTTACCATCCGAAAAGCCAGATGGGGCTTTTGCGTTATCTGGTGATTCGTGTTTCTGAATCTGCCAACAAGGCCATGGTGATATTTGTTACAGCGGAGCGCAGCTACAATGAGCTCCATCACCTGGCGAAACATCTGAAGAATGCAGTACCCGAAGTCAGTGTCATCGCCCAGAACATAAACAGCTCCCAAGGTAATGTAATCCTGGGGCAGAAGGACCACTTTGTCACCAGGGAGCAGGTTCTGTCTGCAACCATGGGGGACACGAAATTCCTTATCTCACCCCGTTCTTTCTTCCAGGTGAACAGCGGCAGTGCCCGGATTATTTACGAGAAGGTTCGTGAGTGGGCAGCCCTGACCGGCCCAGAACGAGTTCTCGACCTTTATTGCGGCATTGGCGGAATTTCACTTTTTCTGGCCAGACAATGTAAAGAAGTGACCGGTATCGAGGCAGTGGATGCTGCCGTTGCCGATGCCGAAAAGAATGCACAGCTGAATGGCATCGGCAACTGCCGATTCATTGCGGGAGATGTGGCAAAGCTTATTGAAGAAATACGGCGGGAAGATAAAAAGGTAGACCTGATAGTCCTGAACCCACCACGCAAAGGTTGTGATGAACAGGTTCTGAAACAGGCTTCCGCCCTGGGGCCGGCAAAGATCATCTACGTATCATGCTCGCCGGATACCCTGGCCCGCGACCTTAACCTGCTGGCTGGTCTTGATTATGAAACCAGGGAAATTCAGCCGGTGGACATGTTTCCGCAAACACCCCATGTGGAAAATGTAGCGTTGCTGACGAAAAAAAATTAGTTCAATCTTCCATTACCTGCAGGGATTTTTTCTGAATTGTTGCTGTCTCAATAGCTTTTCGTGCTTCGCTGTGCCCGGCATTGAACGAAAGAATGCTCTTCCAGGTTCTGATAGCCCTGTCCAATTCACCCCGTCTGTATTCCTGCAGCCCCTGATCCATGAGCCTGTTGGAACATGATTCAAGATGAATTCTTATCTTTCTTGTCCCTGACCTGACTTTCCTCCGCAAAGAACGCTCTGCCGGATAAGCAGCAAGGCCGATCTGAATGCCTGGCCCGCAAAGACATGGTCACCGCGTGCCATTGCTTCTTCAGCTGTGTCCACGAGGCCATTGATTGCTGTAATGAATTCATTTTCCATTCCCGCCGAAGGCTGGTTCAGCTGGTTCCGGCAGGCAATGGTTGTCAGAGCTTGGCGATACAGTTTTTTTTCCATAAGAAGGGCAACCTTCTTCTGCATTGCCGATACCTGCCGCTCGGGTATCGGCTGATGCGGCTTTTCACCTGCTGGCCGCAGAATCTTTTCTGAGGTGGAACAGGCGGCAAGACTGATTAATAAAAGCAAGAATATTGTTTGCCTGAAAAAGATCATCATGCCGACAGCCTGAGCATTAACTGGGGGATGGCATGGTTTGGCTGCCCCAAAGATTTAACAAAAAGATCAACCAGTTCCGGCTCAAATTGGGATCCGCTGTAACGAGTGATTTCATTTATGGCAATTGCCGCAGGCAGACCACTGCGATATGGTCGTGAAGTGGTCATTGCATCATAGGCATCGGCAATCGCAATAATCTTGGCGAATAGCGGGATTTCCGCACCTTTCAATCCTTCGGGGTAACCCTGACCGTCATACCACTCGTGGTGATAAAGAACGGCAGGAACAAACCTTTGAAGCGCCCGGGAATGGCTGAGAATTTCTGCACCGTGACGCGTATGCAGCCTGACCATTTCCAATTCCTCTTCGTTCAGAGGTGCTGCCTTTTTCAAGACCTTGTCGGGAATTCGTATTTTCCCAAGGTCGTGCACCAGGGCAGCCACCTCAAGATCCCGCAATTCTTCAGTGTGAAGTCCCAACTGCTGACCCAGCATGACGGATAATGCCGCAACGCGGGTCGAATGACGGAGTGTGTAATCATCCCTGGCATCGATGGATGTGGCAAGGATCTTTACCGTGGCCAGGTAAGATTCTTCAAGGCCATGGGCATATTCTTCCAGCTTGTCCTGCTGCTGTACGATTACCTGGGCCATCTGGTTAAAATTATCCGTCAATTCTCCCAATTCGTCATGAAGTTTTACCGTCAATGCCCCTTGGTATTTACCCGACTGTAGCTGCGAAACCCCTTCCTGCAACTTTTTGATGGGAGCTGTAAAAAACCCGGCAAGATAATATGAAGCCAGAACGGCGATAACTAGAATCAGGCCGGAAGCAAGGGCCACCATTCGGCGCGCATCTCCCCGGGCGTCCACCAAAGTGACGCCATCTATGGCCAGATGTAATGAACCTATCTTTCTGGTTGCAAACCTTATGGGAGTACTGAACTCGTAGACGTCTCTGCCGCCCCTGCTGCTCACTGCAACCATGGTGCCGTCCACATCCCTGCTGATCACCCTGGCTGGCGTCTTCTGTTCGTATCTTCCTCCATTTTTCCTTAGATCGCTATGGGCCGTAATGATTCCATCATGATCCACGGCCGCCACATACAGAACATCAGGCTGCCGTTCCTTCAGCTTGGCGACAAGGTTGTCCACCACAAGACGGTCATGGGCAAGCAGCCCGAAAGCTGCAGTGTTGGCTGCCCCCCTTGACAGCGACGTGCCGCGTTTGACCAATTCCCCCAGAAGAAACCTGTCCATAATCCCCATGACGGCCACAGACGACACCGCTATAACCGCTGTCACCAGCAGGAAGGTAACGAAAGAAAGTTTGAACCTGATTCCCAGAAACGGCAAACCCACTCTCCTGACATTGAAGTAAATATTTGTTTCTCGGTTCCGGTGCTTTATAACAAGTTCAATTAATTTTGTCCATTAATTTGTGTTGGCAAATTAAAGCAAATAAATTTCGTTTTAGGCAAAAAAACAGGGCGCCACTGATGGTCGCGCCCTCTTCTCGCTTTTTTCGTTTCTTGAAGTGCCTTTATTTTCTCAAGACTTTAACCACTGCGGAATAGTCTTCTTCGCCGCGGCCATCCTGCACCGCCTGCTCGTAGAGTTTGCAGGCCGTTTCCGCTCCGGGAAGATCCAAATTAACCTTTCTGGCAGCATCCATAACCAAAAGAAGTTGTTCGTGTACATATTTGAGAGCAAGATTACGACTGAAATCACCCCTGGCTATGCTGCGCCCCTTGGAATGGAAGAGGGGCGAAGCAACGCCGCCGGAATCGAGTACTTCGAGAATTTTATCGGCAGTAAAGCCAAGCTTCTCGCCAAAGACGATGCCCTCTGCCAAAGATTGCATCAGTTCGGCCTGCACCAGGTTGACGATGAATTTCATCCTGGTGGCATCGCCTATCTTGCCGATATGGATGATGTTAAGACCGAAATAGGAGAATGTTTCGCGGCAACGCCCGAGCAGGGAAGGATCCCCGCCGGCAAGAATGGTCACCAGACCGTTGGCAGCATGCTCCTTGGTTCCCCACACCGGCGCTTCCAGGAACATCACCCTGCGTTTTATGGCTTCGTCGGCAAGTTTCAAGGTCGTTTCCAGGGAGTGGGTACCCATATCCACCAATATCGTGCCGGGATCGAGCTTCGAGAACTCCATCCTTGCCGAAGACGAATGTTTCCAAACCATGGCTCTCGGGAAGAATGACTATAACAAGATCTTTGCCCTTTGCAGCTTCGCTGGGGGTTGCGGCAGCTTTTGCTCCCAGCTTGACCAGCTCATTTAGCGGTTCCGCATCATCGTCATAGACAGTGAGATCATAATCCGCCTTTGTCAGATTGGCAGCCATATGCCTGCCGACAGTACCCAAACCGATAAAACCAAGCTTTCTCAACATAACCGGCCTCCCGCAATAATAAATTACATCTTCATGTCATGGATATGAAGTTTACAACCTCTCAGCCGCCGAGACAAGCCATAATAGATTAAAAAATCCGCGGCAACTCCTTTACCTGGACTTTTTTACCCCGACTCTGTCGCACATCTCGATCAAGGGACAGGTGGAACAGATTGGTGATATGGGATTACATTGATTCTGACCAAAGGTAACCAGCAGATCGTTGATCATGAGCCAGTACTCGGTGGGCAACTTACCCCTCAATGCCTGTTCGGTCTGCTCCGGAGTTCTGGTCACCACATATCCCCAGCGGTTGCAGATGCGGTGAACATGGGTATCCACGCAGATACCTGGTTTTCCATAACCGAGTGTTACCACAAGGTTGGCAGTTTTCCTGCCGACCCCTTTGAAAGTAAGAAGTTCCTCTATTTCATCAGGGACCTTTCCCTGGTATCTTTCCATGAGCAGGCGGCTGATTTCCTTTATCCGGGCAGCCTTGACCCGGAAAAAGCCTACCGGATAAACCGCCTTTTCAATGATTTCGACTGGTAGAGCAGCAAGTTTATCAGGAGTATCTGCCAGTGCGAACAGCCGATCTGAAGCTGCCGATGTGGTTTTATCCTGGGTGCGAAGTGAAAGAATACAGGAAATCAAAACCTTGAAAGGGCTCCCCTGACGCTGGGAAACGATTATGACGGCCGGACTCTGCCAGACTTTCACCGCTTCCAGAAGCAGGGTGACAGCCCGGTGAATTTCCGGATCCCTCAAACCAAGCCTCTGTTTTTAAAGATACGCATGAAGAGAATGCCCAGGATGCAGAAGGAGAGCCCAACACAGAGAAACAGGTAGCCTATACTGCTGCCGTCCCCCAGCCCCAACAGATCCCGCCCTCGCATGAACAGTATCAGGCCAAGACCGGCAAAGGTGGAAATACCACCTGCAATGTAAACTACAAATGCCACGAGGGCCAATGCGATACCCTGCTTTTTTGCCATAGGAGAAATACCTCAATTGAGTTCTGATCGCCCAGCTGCGATAATCGGACGCATTCTACTGTATGCTAAGCAGCAAGGCAACTGTATTAATATATGCAATTTGCCTTTCTCCCGATTAGGGTTTATATCTTGAGAGCATTCTGCGAAAAGGAAAGGAACATTTCAATCAATGATAGATCTTCATATCCACTCAACCTATTCCGACGGCATTTACAAGCCGGCTGAACTGGTGGCCATGGCTGCAGCAAAAGGCTTAAGACCATTGCCCTGGCCGATCACGATACCGTTGCCGGTATCGACGAGGCACTTGAAGCAGGCCAAAGCCGGAATGTGGAAGTGATTCCGGCCGTCGAACTGTCGGTGCAGTTCGACACTTACCAGGACGTTCACCTTCTGGGTTACCTGATTGACCACCGGGACCGGACATTTCTCGACAAGCTTGCTGAATTCCGCACCACCCGGGACCAGCGGGGCCAGGCCATCATCGCCAATATCAATGTAAAACTCCAACAGGAGAAAAAAGAGACCATTACCTATGATGAAGCGGTAAACTTGGCTGATGGGGCCTTCGGCAGGCCTCACATTGCTCGCGTGCTGGTAAACAGGGGGTACGCAAAGGACATGCAGGATGCTTTCGAGCGTTACCTTATCCCATGCGATGAACCAAAGCGCTATTTTCCCATGGATGAAGCACTGGCAGAAATAAGAAGACTGGGGGGGATTGCCGTGTTAGCTCATCCCACAAGCATCAGCGAAGAAAGAAAGGTACTTGCCACTGTCATAGGCAAGCTGGCTGAAAAAGGGCTCCAGGGAGTCGAGGTCTACAACAACATGTGCAATGCCGATGAGTCTGCCTTTCTTGCCAGGCTTGCCGAAGATCTCGGTCTTGCAGCTACCGGTGGCTCCGACTTCCATGGCATCGAGGGCGGTATCGAGATGGGCACGGGACGTGGACAGTTGGCCATTCCCCATGCCCTGGCAACTGCCCTGAAAAGCATGCACCATCTTTAAAATCGCAAACATGAAAAAAGGCCCCGTGGAGAGGGGCCTTTTCAGCTTCAATGCAATATAAATGGAAACGCATTTATTCCAGGTGATGCTGGTAATTCATCACCTGGAGATCATCGTCCACCTGTATTACTCCTTTGACCTTTTCGGCAATTCTCACCGCCTCTTCCCGCTCTTCATCGTTATGCACATGGCCCGTCAGGGAGATCGCTCCGTCCATACACTCGATCTTGAAGTGCAGGCTACCGATCTTGCCGGATTTCAGCAGTGCAACCTCCACCCGTTTGCGCAGTGTAAGATCATCGAGGTGGGAAGCCAGGTCGGCCTCCCCTTCTTTGAGGTTAGGATCCTTGGCCGCAGCAACAATGGCTTCGACGATAGCGCTTTTTGACAATCGAGAGGTGTTGAACACAAGATCATATTCAAAAGGACTCTGCCAGTCCCTGTCGAAATAAAAATGGGTGAAGCCGCCACGCTGGTGGTCGCTCCTGCGGATAAGGTCACGGGCCAGATCAGGGTCGATCCATTCGCGTTCGGCAAGATTTTCAACCCTTTCCTCAAAGGGTGCTATGATGCGCACCCGCAGGACGTTGGTCATGCCCTCAAGGAGATATTGTGCTCCCCTGCCATACATAACCACATTTCCTTTTCTGGCAGCATCCAGCAGAATCAGTTCCATGGTGCTCAAGTTGCAGCCTGCAGCCTGTCTTCAGCAGTTATGTAAGCGGGAGGTTTTTCATCGACCCTCTCCAGAATATCTTCTGCCAACCCATAACTTTTGGCCAGCTCCGCAATTTTGGGTCCATCAATCAGTGTATATTTCAACTTTTTCGACAGTTCCTTGGCCATTGCATATGCACCAGTGCCCATCTGTCTGGATATGGTAACGATCGCCATTCTCATCTCCTTTCATTAGAAAACTGCCGAATATTAGCATGTAAATATTCTGTATACAAGACATTTGCTAAATTCGGCTTGGCCCTGTGAAACCTTATCAGGTAAAACTTACTTTTTTGACCCCGGTTACAAGGGCGATTTTATCAATCATGGCAAAAATCTCGTTGCGGCTGTTAAGCTTGAGATCGTACTCCACGTGGATCAGCTTTTCCTCAATATTCTTCTCGATTCTGGCAGCAGTTATCTCCAACTTGTTCTGATTCATCAGAGCTTCCATGTCGGCAATCAGCCTTCCCGGTCATTACCGGATACCTTTACCGTGGCATAAACATCCCTGGCAAGCACACGCTCGATCCTCTTCAGGAGCAGCAGGCTGATAAGAGAAATTACCGTTACAACAAAAGCAATGCCGAAAAGACCAATGCCGCAGGCAATACCGATGGCAGACGCAATCCAGAGACAGGCTGCGGTTGTCAGTCCCCTGACGGAAGCATTTTCCCTGATTATGGCCCCGGCGCCAAGGAAACCGATTCCCGTTACAACCTGGGCGGCAACCCTTCCCGGATCGACACCCACCGGCAAAGTGCCGCTGAAATTGCCGAAGACCCGGTAAAATTCAATGGAAGAGACCACAAAGAGGATGAACCAAGGGAAACCAGGAGATGGTCCTGAAACCGGCTGGCCTGCGTGTATCTCTCTCTCCAGGCCTATGATCCCACCCAACAATGATGCGAGGAGAAGCCGAACTACCATTTCCACATCAACAGCCAAAGACATGTTCCCTATCTCCAGATTAGATCAGCCAAGTTTCAGATCCAGGGTCACAGTTTTTTCCCTGCCCCCATAACTTATGACCAATGGCAGGCGCATGTGCCCGTTACCCAATATCTCCGCATTACCGAAAAAGGAGATTTCGGGTTCGGCTCCTTCACTGGCCGGCAAAAGGGAACCCGTTCCGGTTTCGGTAACAAGTTCATCTTCTACTGCATATCTGCTGATGTCTTCATCGCCTTGTGCACCAATTGACTGCTGCAAAGCAGGCTCATAGATGTTTTTCTCTCCGGTACCTTCTTCTCGCAGCTTCTTCAGTACCATCTTGACCAGGGTCAACAGAGCGTTGAGGACTCCCTCCCCTTTGTTCGCCGTAACAGGAACTCCCGGTCGATTGCGGGAATTCAGCATCCTCTGCATCTCTTCCACCGGAGCCGCATCGGCGCAGTCGCGCTTGTTGTAGGCAAAGACCAGAGGGATGTCTGAAATGGACTGTCCAAAACCTCTCAAATATTCATCAAGGTTTTGAAGGCTTTCCCGATTGGCGGCCATTCTCTCGGGGGCTGAATCGGCGACGAATACAATGCCGTCTACCCCTTTCAGCACCATTTTCCAGGGAGCGGGACCGGCAGGCTCGCCTTTCAGCGTATATATGTGCAGGCGAACGTTATAGCCGTTTACATTGGCGTCACCGGGGGGAGTAAAGTCGAAAAAGTACATCTTGTCAGCCTGAACATTCATTGTCTTCAGCTGTCCCCGGAACTCCGGCTTCAATTTGGCGTAAACGTGGTTCAGGTTGGTCGTTTTCCCCGACAGCCCAGGGCCATAGTAGACCAGCTTTGCATTTATTTCCCGCTTGTTATTATTCACCAGAGCCATTGACGTCCTCCTAGCTTTTTTTGCTTTTATTCAGCAGAACCGGCGTGCCTGAGTGGCAATAACCGAGGATACATTCTTGCTTTTCGCCAGACCTGACAGGTCCTTTTCCGTCAGGGTTCCCATGAAGCGTAGGGCCACGGCCAATGGCGTCTTGGTGTTTTCCACCAGAGCCTTCTTGATCATGTAGTTCTTGGTCCATTCCTTATTGGCGCAGATAACACGCATGATCTCATCGTTTTGAATCTTCGACTTGGAGATGGCAAGTATTTCGGCTTCCGTAATGCGGGGATTTTTCACCACCGCACCGGAGACAAGCTTGTTGGAGTCTTTGATGAGAATGGAACGCCATTCCTTGTCACCTGTCAATGACATCTTTATCTTTTCCGAAACCCCCAACTGCTGGGACAGCTGGTATTTGGATTTAAATTCCTCATCTTCTTCGTTTATCACTTCGTCGTCAGCGGTCTCGGCGTCTTCATCCACATCACCGACACCCGGGCTGCCGCATTCTTCCATTCCCACCCGCCCCCGCAGATCCTGCACCCCCTTTCCCACGAGAAAGTCACAGGTAGCCTCGCTGCAATTGGGGTGTATGGTGATTTTTTCCGCAACAGCCAGTTTTGAAAAATGGAGCCGGGCGATCACATCGAGGATTTTTCCGTTTGTTTCCGAAAGTTGGACCACCTCATGGAGTACGGCCTCAGGCAGGTCTCGCAGGGACTTTAGTGCGGCTTGTTTTACTTCGGCATCATTGTCGTGGGTCAGGAAATAAAGGAGCACCACCATGTCTGAGGCACCAAGAGAGACTTGGCCGCGGGCTGCTTGCAGCTTGATTTCGCCAGGGGTATCGGGCCGTACATATGGAGCAGCTGCGGCTGACATTCTCAAGGTGATTTTTTGGGTCACCTTTTGGTCGACACTTTGCCGGATTTGACCACAGCCAGCTTGATTCCGCTCTTCTTCAGCCTGTCGGCTGCCTTGCGGGCATCATCCTGGCTGGGGAAGCTGCCGGCGGTAATGTAGGTGACCGGGATCTTCACCTGGGTCTTTTTCATCACCAGCCGCAACCCTTTATCGAAAAGCCGGTCCTGCTCAATGGCTGCACGGGCTTCCTTTAGATACGAACCTGCATAGATAACATACTTGCCGCCCTCCTGAATGATAAAGGCATCGGGAGCCTTGGCACGGAGTTGTTCCAGGTCGACGCCCGCAGATTCACGGTCGGGATACTCGGCGTAAAAGAGCCTGTTCATGGGCTCCTGCTTCATGGCGGTATGCCGTACTACAGGCTTCAGGCCCGCCTTTTTCAGCTTTGCCTCCACGGCACCTGCATCCTTGGCGAAAACGATTTCCCCGGTTTTCAGACTGAAAGCACCGGCGATTTTTTTGGCCGTCGGCTGTTGCTGCTTTTCCACGGCGGGAGCAGCAGTTTTTCCTGCAACAGTCGTCGGCTTGCCAGTAGGAGCAGCGACTTTGTCTGTCGTCTTGGCCGGAGCAGCATCTTTGGCTGTCTTTTTGCCGCCTGGCTTTTCAGTAACTGCAGCAGCCTGTTTGCCGGGAGCCGTCGGTACAACAGGTGCAGGGTTTTTTGCGATTTTCACCGGTTCAGGTTTGGCCGGAGTCTGCACTGGAGACGGCTTCTGTCCACCGGCAGTCTGAGCAGGGACAGGAGATGCAGGTGCAGAAGCAGGAGCAGGAGCAGGAGCTGCCGCGGAATTGGGTTGTTCAGGTTTAGCAGCTGCCGGCGTTTGTTCGGCCTGCCGGGGCGGCATCGGCTTTTTCACCTGGGCAGCCTGTGGCTGCTGGGGCGTGGGCGTTCTTCACGGGGCTTGATCAATCCGGTGAAAAAATAGACGTATCCGCCGACCGCAACCAGCAGCAACAGGACAAGAAGCTGGGCCTGGCTTTTACCTTTTGATCCCTTAAGTTCGGTTTCCTCTGAATCCGCTGAAAACTGCTTGGACATTGTAACAATTCCTCCTCATGCTAATGGTTCGCGTGTTTTTGGTTTGCTGCAGACTCGCTGATAATTTTCTGGGCCAGATGCCCCGGCACCTCTTCGTAATGGGAAAATTCAGTTGTAAAAAGGCCGCGGTCGCTGGTCATGGACCGCAGATCCGACGAATAGGCAAGCACTTCGGACATGGGCACTACAGCCCTGATAATCTGCGAATTGGCTTTCGGCTCCACCCCGACGACCTTGCCGCGTCTCGAATTCAGGTCACCGATGACATCGCCCATGGTCTCTTCCGGTACCGTGATCTTCATATTCATGATCGGTTCGAGCAATACCGGTTTAGCCGTTTCCATGGCTTTTTTCAGGGCAAGGGAGCCGGCAACCTTGAAGGCCATCTCCGATGAATCCACCGTGTGAAAAGAGCGTCATAGAGAGCAGCCTTGAAATCGACCAGGGGGTATCCGGCAAGGAAGCCCTCCTGGGAAGCCTCGAAAATGCCTTTTTCCACAGCTGGAATATACTGGCGAGGAACGACACCCCCAACTATTTTATCCTCAAAGAGGAAGCCTTCTCCACGGGGCAGCGGGCTGAACTCGACCCAGCAGTCCCCATACTGGCCACGCCCACCCGACTGCTTCTTGTATTTGCCCTGGACCTTGGCAGTCCCTTTGAATGTCTCCAAGTAAGGCACCTTGGGCGTCTTCAGCTCAACATCGACACTGAATTTGCGTTTCAGCTTCTCTACGGTGACCTCAAGGTGCACCTGCCCCATGCCTGATATGACCAGCTCGCGGGTCTTTTCATCACGGTGGACCTCAAGGGTCTGGTCCTCTTCCATGAGTCTCTGCAGGGCGCCGTGAATCTTGTCTTCGTCGTTTTTGGTCTTGGGCAGAATGGCATAGGAAATGACCGGTTGCAAGGGTTTTGCAGGTTCATAGACTATGGGTTTATCAGGATCACAGAGGGTGTCGCCGGTCAGGGTATCCTTGAGTTTCGATACGGCAACGATATCCCCGGCAACAGCCTGTTTGATCGGCTTTTGCTTCTTCCCCTCCAGTTCGTATATCTGACCGATCCGCTCGGTACAATCCCGGGTAGAATTAAAGACGGCGGAATCGGAGTTGAGCGTGCCGGAATAAACCCTGAAAACGGTGATTTTTCCGGTGTAGGGATCGGAAGTCGTCTTGAAAACCAGGGCGGAAAAGGGTTCATTCTCGTCGGGAGAACGCTCTACCACATCGCCGGTTTTCGGATTGGTCCCAACTATGCTGCCTCGATCCAGTGGCGAAGGCAGACAGTTGCAGATATAATCCAGAAGCTGGCCTATGCCGATGTTCATCACAGCGGAGCCGCATAGAACTGGGGTAAAGGTGTAGCGAAGGGTACCGACCCGCAAACCGTCGATTATCTCTTCCTCTGTCAATTCACCCGCCTCAAGGTATTTCTCGGTGAGGGAATCGTAGGCCTCGGCAACAGTCTCCACCATTTGCTCCCTGAGCCTCTTTGCCTCGTCCAGATATTCGGCGGGAATTTCTCCCTCGGTGAACTTGCCTGACAGGTCCTTTTCATACCGATAGGCCTTCATCTTTACCAGGTCAATGACGCCGCTGAAATTATCCTCCGCCCCCATGGGCAACTGGATCGCAACGCCTTTAACCCCGAGCACCTTTTCCATATCATCGATGGCGCGAAAAAAGCTGGCTCGCTCCCGGTCCATCTTGTTGACAAATGCTATACGCGGTATTTCGAATTCATCGGCCCACTCCCACACTTCTTCCGTCTGAACCTTGACCCCGGAAATGGCTGACAGGATCAGGACCGCCCCACCGAGGGCCCGCATGCAGGAACGGGTATCGGCAATAAAATTGCCGTAGCCGGGAGTATCGACGATATGGATGGAATACCCATTCCATTCACAGTGATTGAGGGATGAGGAAATAGTGATCTTGCGCTTGATCTCCTCCGGTTCGAAATCCATTGTGGAGGTACCGTCGTCAACCCTGCCCAGTCGGTCAATCATGCCCGCATTGAAAAGGATCGCTTCAGTTAAAGAGGTTTTTCCGGCCCCGCCGTGAGCGACAATACCAAGGTTTCTCAACTTTGCAGTGTCATACTTTCCCATACGCCCCCCTTATTAAATAGGTAAATGTTAAAGTCGAGGCCGCAGGGAAACTGCAGTACCTCCCTTAACTCTCCCGGTTTCTCTGGTACAGTATCCGCAGTCCCTCCAGGGTCAAATACTCGTCCACTTCCTCGATGGTAGTGGATTCCGGCGCGATCAGTCCGGCAAGCCCCCCGGTGGCGATAACCTTCGGATTTTCCTTACCCTCCCCCTTCATCCTGGTCACGATTCCGTCAACCAGCCCCACATAACCGTAAAAAATGCCAGCCTGCATGGAGTTGACGGTATTTTTAGCAACTATTGCCGGTGGTTTTGTAATCTCCACTCGAGGCAGTTTGCTCGCTTTCTGAAACAGCGCTTCCATTGATATCATGAGACCGGGGGCAATGGCCCCGCCGCAGTACTCACCCCGCTTGTTCACATAATCAAAGGTGGTGGCAGTGCCGAAATCGACAATGATCAAGGCAGTGTGGTGTTTTTCGTACCCGGCGACGGCATTGACTATGCGGTCGGCTCCCACTTCCTTGGGATTGTCGTAGTGGATGGACATGCCGGTCTTGATGCCGGGCCCGACGACATACGGCTTAAACCCGAAGTACTGCTGGGAAAGCTTCTCCAGTACACAGGTCAGAGTCGGCACGACAGAAGAGATAATTATATCGGTAATGCGGGAAAAATCGATCCCTGCCAATCGGAAAAGCTCATGTATCAGGATGCCGTATTCGTCAGTAGTCTTTGATTTATCCGTAGATACGCGCCAGTCCTTGACAAGGCTGTCTCCGTCATAGATTCCCAGAACAATATTACTGTTGCCAACGTCAATTACAAGAAGCACATTTCCCCCATTACAGCAGCGTCACATCCCCGGAAAGAATACGTTCCTCCCGGCCGTCCAGATCGAGCAGCAGTGCGCCCATATCGTCAATTCCTTTTATAACTCCCGTCATAGTCCGATCCTGGCAGTCAATCCGGGCCTTGCGCCCGTATAACTGGGAGCGCGACAGCCATTCCTCCTGACCGGCCCGTACCCCCGCTGGAGATAGACATCATAGAGGTCATCAAGTTCCTTGAGCAGCGTACGGATGAACCGGTTTCGATCCAGCTCTGCTCCGCTTTCGATGTACAGCGAACTGGCAGGATGACGGAGGTCTGTCGGAAACTGCTCCTGACGCATGTTGATGTTGATGCCGATGCCGAGCACGACAAAATTCACCTTTTCCGTTTCCGCGCTCATCTCGTTAAGGAGGCCGGCAATCTTCCTGCCGTTGATCAGGATGTCATTGGGCCATTTAATCCATGCCTTGAGGCTGGTTGAAAGCTCTATGGCCCTGGCTACGGCGACCACGGAGAGAAAGGTCAGCTGAGATGCGGCTACAGGCGGCATCGATGGCCTGAGCACTACCGAGCAATAGAGGTTGACCCCTTTGGGGGATGCCCATGACCGGCCAAGCCTCCCCTTGCCCCGGGTCTGGGCATCGGCAATGACCACCGTTCCTTCGGCGGTACCTTCTTCGGCCAGCCTGAAGGTAACATTGTTGGTGGAGTCAGTCTCTTCGAGGCAGATTATTCTTTTGCCGATCCGTTTGGTCGGAAGTCCTGCAGCTATTTCTTCGGCTACAAGACGCTCCGGAGAGGATACCATGCGATATCCCCTGGCCGGGACCGCAAGGACGGTGTAGCCAAGTCTGCGCAGGTCCTTGATGTGCTTCCAGACGGCCGTTCGGGAGATGCCGAGCATGCTGCTCAATTCTTCGCCAGAGATCACATCCCCTTTCCTGTCCCTGAATATCTGAAGGATTCGCCGGTTGAAGGTCTGTTTATCCAGGTCTGCGGTCTGGAGCTTTGTCCCTTTCAACACCCCTCCATGAGCATGGAAATATCCATGGCCCGCACCGAATGGGTCAGTGCACCGACAGAGATGATATCAACGCCGGTTTCGGCAATCTGCCTGACCGTGGACAAATTAACCCCGCCGGAGGCTTCGGTCAGAACCCTGCCACCGATCATGGCAACCGCCTCACGCATGGTCGCCACATCCATGTTGTCGAGCATGATGATGTCGGCACCCGCTGCAAGAGCTTCGGTCACCTCGGTGAGGTTCTCCGTTTCCACTTCGATCTTCAATGTGTGGGGAATATAGGCCCTGGCACGATTGATCGCTTCGGTAATGCCGCCGGCAGCTGCAATATGATTTTCCTTGATCAGAATTCCGTCATAAAGACCGGTGCGGTGATTAATACCGCCGCCGATCCTGACGGCGTATTTTTCCAGAATTCTCAGCCCCGGGGTCGTTTTGCGCGTATCCACCACTCGTGCGCCGGTCCCCTGGACAGCTTCCACATAGGCAGCAGTCTGGGTTGCCACTCCGCACATGCGCTGCAAAAGATTAAGGCAACCCGCTCCCCCTGGAGGAGAAAGGAAGCGTCGCCGGAGATCTCCGCCAGTGTGGCCCCTTTCTCGATACGGGAACCGTCGGCGAAATGTGCATCGAAGGTAATGGAATTGTCGAGAATGTGAAAGACACGGGCGGCTACCTTGATACCGGCCAGGACCAGATTCTCCTTGGCTTTCAGCGTGGCACGCATTGCCCTGTTTTCACGCATCACAGCCTGGGTGGTAAGATCGCCGGTATGAATATCCTCCATCAGGGCGTTTTCTATTATCCTGTCCAGACCGATCATTGCCGTCTCCCATTTATTTATTTAAGTGGCTTTTTATAACACAGCTATACACCACTCGCAACCGCTAATACATGGCAGTTACATGCCCTAAGCCGATTATCTCAATCCAATCGGCTCTCAACAGCAATTATGCCAAGCTAATGATTTGACTAAAACAGGGCATTGCAATAGAATGGCCAAGCCATGGTCAATCAGCTCATGAAAATTAAATCATTTTCACCAAAACTGACCCTTGTTCAAAGGCTGGTTGCCGGTTATGCGGCAATGGCTTTTTTTACTGCCGCAGCAATCGCTTTCGCCATTATCGGTCTTTTTTCCGTGCACAATATAGCCACCGAGATTGCCAGAAGGATCTGGCCATATTGAATGCAACGAGCAAACTGCGGGAAACGATGCAGGCCCAGGAAAGATATGCCGCAAAGTATCAGATACTGAAAAGCCCCGAATTCACGGATATGTTTCGTGGGCGGGAACTGGAGTTTCTTGATCTGTTGCAAAAACTGGCAAAAAGCAGGCAGCAGCCGGATGTTGACCCTCTGATAAAGAGCTATGAAGAGTATAGAATAAATGCCGACCGGCTGTTTTCGGGTAATGATAACCCGGAGGCGCTCAAAAGCTCTACCGCTCAATCTTCAACGCCATCGACCTCATTTATAACAATACAAAGGACCAGCTCAGGGTAAAGCTGGAGGCGGCAGACGAAAAGGAAAAATTCACCATCGCCTGGACCATTGCCCTCTCTTTCACAGGATTTGCATTGGCGATGGCCGTAGCCAGCCTCTTCATCTATAATGTCTCCACCGCCATCAGAAGGCTGAAGACGGCAACCCACAAGATCGCAGAAGGGGATTTCGATTACGACCCGAAGATAAAGGCAGATGATGAAATCGGTGAGCTGGCAAGGGATTTTATCAATATGGCGGCGAGACTCAAGGTACTGGAACAGATGAGCCTGGACGCCAGTCCGCTGACCAGGCTGCCGGGCAATATAGCCATAGAAGGCATTCTGAATAAAAGGCTGCAGGAAGACGTGCCCTTTGCCGTATGCTATGCTGATCTGGACAATCTGAAGGCCTATAACGACCATTACGGCTATATAAAAGCAAGCGAAGTCATCAAAAAGGCCGGTGAGATCATTTACGAGGCGGTAAAGGCGAAGGCGGAAGACAGTGCGTTTGTCGGTCACATCGGCGGCGACGACTTCGTCATGGTCGTTGCCATGGAAAATTCGGTTCCCGTTTGCGAGGCAGTCATCAAGATGTTCGACGAAGAGATTCGCAACCACTACACACCGGAGGATCTGGCCAGAGGGGCGATCGATGCGATGGATCGCTATGGAGTGCCGCGCACCTTTCCGATCATGACCATTTCCATTGCCATAACCATATGCCGAAAAGGGGAGTTTGACTCTGCCGTGGCCATTGCCAAAGCCGCCGCCGAAATCAAGGATTACGTCAAATCAATGCCGGGGAGTAATTACCTGATAAATCGGCGCAAGGTCAAAAGATGAAGAAGATACTATTCATGATGTTTTTGATACTGAGCGGCTGCGCCACCGGCAGGGAAGGAAGCGGAGTCCTGCACCACGGTCGGGACAGCAGCCTTGCACAGGCAGTGAAGCTGTATGATGAAGGAAAAGAACATGAAGCGGAAAAATGGCTCAGAGAGGTGGTCTCAAAGGAAGGGGTAGCGGGAGTAACCGACGAAGCCCTGTTTCGCCTGAGCCTGATACAGTTGAAAGCCGGCATTGTCAGGGAGGACATGGAGCAGTCCTTGAAAAGGCTGGAAACACTGCAACGGGATTATCCATCCAGTCCATGGACGCGGTTGTCCGTGCCGCTTGTGGCCGTCATCAAAGAGGCCCAACGCCAGAACAGGGAGATCAGGGCGTTGGGCAGGGAAATACCCGGTCTGAAGGGACACAACCTCTCACTGATAAAGGAAAACAAGGAACTGCGTAAGACCATTGAGCAGCTGAAACATCTGGATATGGAACTGGAAAAGAAACCGAGGCGGCGTTAGAAGGTTACTGCCGCCACTCCAGAGGAACCCCTGCCCTTCCCGCCTCAGCGTCCAGATCTCGAAGTCTCTGTTCCAACTCCTTGATCCGCGTTTCATCCCGTTCAATCTCGGCATATTGGTCATAATAAGCAGTTCGGTCACTGCCTCGCCCATAAGTGGCCTTTTTTCGCCTCAGGGTAGCCAGTTTTTCCTTCTTTGCCACAAGCCCGCGTTCGACCTGCTTTTTCTCCTCACGCAATCCACTGAAACGGGACCGCCACACCCCTTCGTCTTCACGGACGGGTGCCCTGTCGACAGTATCTCCACTATCCGGCTGTTTGCCTGGCTGAACAGTTGAAGGGGTGACGGTGACCGAACCATTGACCGATTCTCTCTCCCTCACCTTGTTCAAATATTTCGAGGGTATTTTGTCGGCATTGTCGGTGAAATGAACGACCCCCTTGTCGTCCACCCACTGGTAAACTGCAGCCTGTGATTGTGATGCCGGCATCCAAAGGCAGACGGACATCAGGACAATAAAAACGATCTTCATGCGTAACCCCCGGATAGAAGCTCAGGCAGCCTGTCTGCATGAGTACAATAGTATTGACGATTTACAAGTCAGAGTGTATAGTCAAAAACCTCAATTTCAAATAAAAAAAATTTCTCATAAAGGAGTGCATCATGCAGCTTCGCCTCACCCTCCTGGCATTTCTCTTTCTTTTGGCCACCCCGCTTTTCAGTCAGGCAAAGGAAACCAAAGACGTCCAGTTCAAGTTTGACAATGCCGACCCGGTCGTATTCAGTCACGACATTCATTTGAAACAATACAACAACAACTGCAGAATTTGCCACAATGCCATCTTTGACCTGAGAAAGCGCCGCCACTTCACCATGGCCGAAATGGAAAAAACGAAGTCCTGCGGCGCCTGCCATTCCGGCGTCAAGACCTTCAGCGTTGCCGATGAAAAATCCTGCGACCGCTGTCACAAAGGAAAACCACGCAATATAACCTACAAGGTCAAAGGTGCCACAGACGCAGCTTTCAGCCACAATTCCCACCTTAAATCGCTGGGGGGAAAATGCAAAAGCTGCCACAACGGCAAGGTCATAACCGGCAAAGAAGGTCGTGTGACCATGGCGCAGATGGAAAAAGGCAAAACCTGCGGCGCATGCCACAACGGCAGCAAAGCCTTCACTGTTGCCGGCAACTGCGGTAACTGCCACAAGGGTATGACTCCGAAAGAGCTAACCTTCAAAACAAAGGGTATAAGTGCTGCATCCTTCAGCCATAAAGTCCACACCGGAATGTTCAGCTGCAAGGATTGTCACACCAAGGTTTTTCCATACAAGGCCGGTGCAAAACACTTCACCATGGAAGACATGGAGAAGGGAAAATCCTGCGGGGCATGTCACAACGGCAAGGAAGCCTTCTCCTCCAGCAGTGATTGCGACAAGTGCCACAAAGGGTTCAAGCCTGGCAACATTACCTTCAAGACCGACTCTGGGGACGCAACTTTCAGTCATGATTTCCATCTGGGCATGTACAAATGTATAGATTGTCACACCAAGGTTTTCCCCTATAAGGCCGGTGCAAAGCACGCACCATGGGCCAGATGGAAAACGGCGCATCCTGCGGCGCATGCCACAATGCCAAGGATGCCTTCTCGGTAGCAGGAGACTGCGAGAAATGCCACAAAATGTAAAAGTAAAACCATAAAGCCCCTTGAAAGAACAAGGCGAAGCTCCGGCTTCGCCTTTTCTGTATCATCGTTGGCTATTACAGTTACACTAATTTAATGTATTGGAGAATTCATCATGCAAAACTTCTGGTCCCTTTGTTTGGTGTGGATGTTTCTCGTATTTTCCGCCTTAACGGCACTGCTCTCGCCAAATCCAATCCTACCCTACAGGACGTGCGTGTCTCAGGACCAGGTTCTGGCGCCCATATGGAAATCATCGCCGACAGTCCCCTCACCTACACCTATTACCGCATGCCGGACCTGCTTAAGGTTGTTATCGACCTGGCCCTCGTTGATCCTGGCCAGGTAAGCCCCGTCATCTCCAGTTCCGGTCTCATATCCAAAATAACCGTTGAGAAAAAAGAGGTAACAACCTTTTCCCTGACCAGAATCGTGATCAATCTGGAATCGGATGCCGATTTTTCGGTTCATCCCGATGCAGGCGACAGGTCCAGGTTGATGATCAGCTTCAGGCCCAGGAACAGTGCGGCAGTGACCGGGAATACGGAAGATAGCCACCCAGAACAGATGCACGATAAAATACAGGAATACTCTGCCGCGGCCCCTGTCGGAGCCCCTGACACCGCTACCCCCGTGTCAGTCCCTGCCCCTGTCCCCGCCCCGACACCGGTCTCCCAGCCGCTGGCAGCGGCAATACCCGGTTCTGCCGTCGAAAAAGGCTCCGCAGCACCGGCTCCGGAGCCACTGAAAACCATACTAGCTGACAAACGCATGCTGCAGCCGGTCGTGCCGCAGCCCAATCCGTCCCGCACCATCAATGGGATCCGCATCAATAACAATAGCCTGGAAATTGTGGCCAATTCACGGCTGGATGACTACAAAGCCTTTACCCTGATCAATCCGGCCCGGCTTGTAATAGATGTGCCCATGAGCAAAACTCCTCTGGCAGCGAAGGAAATCCCCTTGCGACGCTTTGGGCTGTCAAAGGCACGGGTCGGTAATTACCCAGACAAGGTCCGCATGGTTTTCGACGCTGACGGAAGCAATTTCCCCTCCTACAGAATTGACCGGAATGACAAGGGCTTGGCCATAGTCTTTCCGGCAAAGAAGTGAAAAATGAAGGTACGAATCGGCTGCTGGCGGCCTTGACAAGATGCTCCGGGATGATTAACTTATCTTTATAATCTCACGGAGGTGACAATGAAGGCGCTTTATCCCCTAGATCTCGTCCAGGAACAGATTCAGTTGTTAAAGAAAAAGCTGCGAACTGCAGGAAGTATTCAGGAGAAAAACAGATTGTTCAGGAGGCTGGTGAATCTTCTCGGCGTTATGGAGTTTCTACTTGCCATGAATAAACATTAGGGACCGCTTCGGTCTTATGGGGGGCAGAGATTGACCTTTTGCAGGTCATCCCGCCCCCCTTTCATTTCCTGCCGATGAAACTCAAGATGCTAACGACAAAAGATCATACAGATTCACACCAAAAGGCCCATACAAGAAAATCTTGTATGGGCCTTTTTTCAGGTTGCAGTTCAAATTAAAGCCCTGGTGAACCGTCAACGTGTAAATCTAGCGTCTGCCGGTGGTGAAGCTGAAGCTACTGGCGGCACTGTTGTTACCCGCAGCATCGATGACGGCACCGGCCGGAACGGTAACCGTGTAGGTAGCCGTCTTGCCAAGCAATTTGACAGGCTTGATGGTAACAGTGTTGCCCGAAACGGTATTTAAGGTCGCAATCTTGGTCAAGCCCCGCATGAGAGCGACGCCGGCAAATGCCCCTCCCGTTGATATATCTTCACTGAAGATGATAGTAATGCTTGAGGCGATGGGGACGTTGACGGCATTGGCAGCAGGATTCATGCTGCCGATGAAGGGAGCGGTTTTGTCGATGGTAAAGGTTACGCTCTTCACTGCTTCGACGTTTCCGGCCAAATCAACCGAGCGGTAGTATATCGTGGTGGTGCTGTCGGTTTGGATATCGACGGTAGCAACATAGGCAGTCCAGGTAGTTTGATCAACGCTGTATTCTGTCCTGGCAATACCCGATGCTGTGTCGATGCCGCTTAGTGCCACTTTTACGGCAGAGGTGTACAAACCATTAGTGCCCAGGGTTCCAGAGACGGCGGCAGTCGTAACCGGAGCAGCCTGATCTATGGACACGGCAATGGATTTTGTAGCCTCGGTGTTGTTATTTGTGTCCACAGACCGATAGTAAACGGTGGTGACGCCGCTGGCAGTTATGTTGAGCGGAGCGGTGTAGACCGTCCAGTTAACGCCGTCCGGGCTGTATTCGGTTCTGGCGATCCCCGATGAGTTATCGGTTGCCGATAGGGCCACCTGAACCGCCGATGTGAACCAGCCGTTTTGCCCGACATAACCATTGAGCACAGGGGTGGTCACAGGGGGAACGGTGTCGAGATTGACGGTGATGGTTCGGGCCGTTTCCACATTATCGGCGTTATCGATTGCATAATAGCTGACGGTGTTGGTTACCCCAGGAACGAGCTGAATGGTTGCAGCACCGGAAGCCTCAACGACTTCGGCCTCCCCGTTGAGAGAGTAATGGAGAGCTTTAACTCCGAAATCGTAATCTAAAGCCTGCAGACTTACCTTCTGCGGCAATGTCAGGATACGCGGAGGTAACAGGAGGAGTAATCGGGGTCAGGATCACCCCCGCTGCGATCTGTCCATAGGCGTTGATGCCGCTTGCAGTCGAAATCGTCGGTGTTCCGGCCGGGACCAGGTCATTGAGGTTATAGAGCTTGCGCCCATCAGTAACAAAACCGTAGTTCAACCCATTGATAGTAGGGTTATAGGCACCGTATCCCACGGCCAGCCCCGCCTCGTTGACTGCTTCCGCCCTGATGTAGGAACCGCCGAAATTGCCCAGATCCACCTCCATCCCGTTTTTCGAATAAAACATGTGCTCGTACCTGGTGCCGGTAACGGAATCAAGCACCGAGCGATTCCCCACGGTCACTCCGTTATCATTTATGACGGGGTAAAAGTAGGGCACCTGGGAAAAGATATTGCTCCGTATGACATAACCCTTTGAAGAGTAGTTTGCATCCCAGTACCAGCCGGAAACATCCCCCTTGTTGGTAATGGTTCGCGGGCCATTATAGCCCACGCCGGGAATCATCGCCGAAAGGTTGGTACTGGTCGCGTTAACCGTGTCGAAAAGAACCGAGTAGCTGAGCCAGCCACTGTACTCGGCAGTAGCAATGACCTTTCCCGAATCGTTAATGCCTTCGGGTCTGACAATCCATGAAGGGGAGTACCATGGTGCCGTGTTGAGCTGGGTAAGATTCCCGTTGGAGTAAATGTAGGTGACGGGACTCTGGTAGCCACCAAAGACAAGAGCCTGGCCGGCGTTGTTCAGACCGACACCGATGCACGGCTGCACCGGCGTATAGATACTTATGACATTGCCTTTGTCATAGAAACGGCAGTCACTGGAAAGCACCTGTCCTGCGTCGTTGATTGCGATTGCACTGAAATCCAGGTTCGTCACCTTGTAGCTTGCCGGTACGGTAAGCCCAGATATGTTGCCGAAGACAGGTGTACCTGCCTCGCCCTGCCCGGCTGCCCCACAAAGCAATGCAACAACCACAGCCATGAATATCTTGAATCTTTGTTTTCCCATCAGTGCTTCCTCCGTGTGTTCATTAAGAAATAGTCAATAACACCGCCCCCTTGATAACAAAAAGGATTACTAATTTCAAGTAATTTATTAATAAATTCTTTATGGTCAAATAATAAGGAGATGGCATTGGTCACTAAAAGGATGGGAAGAAGCGGAATCCGGATTAACCGGCAATAAATGGAAGGCCATAATGGAACAGCAAAAAGTTCAAGGCCCGATTGCAAGGCCTTTCGTCCTTCATGCAAGTCATTACTCCAGGCTGAAATGTTGCAGACGGCGCCCATGATGCTAAAGTATAATTAATTACAATTAATTCAGGCAACATTCGATTAAAGCATCACATGGTCCACGTTCATTGCATCAACCACCACCACAATCACAAAAAGGGAGGTCACAATGAAAGTCAAAGCCCGGTTCGGAATCATCGTCACAACACTGCTCCTCGGAACCACCGCGTGCCTGAACGGCTGCGCAACGATGGGAATGGGCAAGACCGAAGCCACAAAGACAACCGCCAAGGTTGAAACCGCAGAAACCGGCTTGAAACAGACTCTTGCCCAGGTGGACGCAACTCAGGCTTCGCTGAATAGCCTCATCGAGCCAAGTCAGGCCGACGTAAAGAACAAATTCGAGGCCTATTCAGCCGATGTGGAAAAGACGGAGAAGATGGCAAAGCAGTTGGAGAAAGACCAGGCTAAAATGCAGGAACAACAAAGGGAATATCTTGCCGAGTGGGAAAAGAAAGAAAGGACCTATACCGATCCTAGTCTTAGAGAGGCCAGTGGCCAGCGCCGTGCCGCGTTGAACAGCGCTTATAGCGAAGTACCCAAGGCGAGCACGCAATTTCAGGATGCGCTCAATGGCTACCTGTCCCAAGTCAAACAGATACAGACTCAGCTTTCACTCGACCTCACCAACAAGGGAATCGAATCAATTACTCCTGCCGCCCAGAAGGCACTTAGTGATGGTGGAAGGCTCAAGGATACGGCAGAGCCTGTCATAACCGCAATGGAACGTGTAATGTCCGAGATGGCTCGCGAAGGTAGTGGGGCCGCGGCGGGCGGGCAATAACTGCAGCTTGAAGGAAGCCTGAAGACACTTCATAAAAGCGGAGCAGACAGCGGGTCCGTCTGCTCCGCAGTAGCACCCGCGGATAGTGCCATGCATGACGTGACAGGTATTAAATAAAGGACCTGGACCAGTTGCCGGCAGGATCAGCGGGTGCGGAAGGTTATTCGCCGTCAACCACGTGATCATTTGCTGCATTTGCTGCTTCAGGGCAGCCAGCTACTCTATCGGCTGAGCTATGGGACCCCGTGCCCATCAGCAGAGCAGCAGCTGACCATCGGCATCGGCATCGTATTCCGTTTCTCCGGTAGCCGCAAGGGGCACCGGCTGGACAGGAGCTGCCGGCACCGGCAGCACCGTTTCCTCTTTCGGTATGTCCTCGACAGCAATTGCCGGCACCTCGGGCGCTACCCCATGTGCTGCCGCCCGTTTCGCCAGCCTGTCGCACCGCTCGTTGAAGGGGTGCCCGGCATGGCCCGGCAGCCACTCGCAGGCCACCTGATGCTTGCCCGACAGGAGTGCCAGCTGCTGCCACAGGTCTTGATTTTTCAGGGCGTCCGGCGTCTCCAGACGTCCGGTGCGGATCCAGCCCTGCAGCCATTCGTTCATCCCCCGCACCAGGTACTGGGAATCGCTGAAAAGACGCACCTTCCGCGGACTGTGCAATGCTTCCAGCCCCCTGATCGCCGCGATCAGTTCCATCCGCTGGGAGGTGGTGGCGGCTTCGAAACCGCTCAGCTCCTTCTCATGCTCCCCATAGCGCAGGATCACTCCATAGCCGCCGGGCCCCGAGTCCCTTCCCGAACCGTCGCTGTAAAGCTCCACCACACCCGGCGGCGGCGGGGTGAAGGCAACCTCCAGGGCAGCAAAGCCCAGCTCACGCAGCAGGGGAATTAGAACCGGGAGTTCCGGGGTCCGCCGCTGCAGGTCGGCCAGGGACACCTGCAGGGGGACGTCGTAGCGAACCGTTGCCAGCCGTTTCGACAACCGGGCCTGATCGGCGTAGGCATGGAGACTTTCCCGGCGCGCCTTGCCGCTGACGAGGCTTTTCCACTCCAGGACTCCTTCCAGAGAGCCGAAGCGCCGCACCAGCGTGGCAGCAGTCTTTTCCCCGATGCCGGGGACCCCCGGGATATTGTCCGCGGTGTCGCCGGCAAGTCCCAACACATCCGCCACCTGCTCCGGCGTGACGCCGAAGCGTTCCAGGACCTCCTCGGGTCCGGAACGCTTGTCGTTCATGGTGTCCAGAAGGCCGATCCGCTCCTCCACGATCTGCAGCAGATCCTTGTCGCCGGTGACCACCGTCACCCGGATACCTTCCGAGGCAAAGCGACGCGCCAGGGTGGCAATGACATCGTCGGCCTCAAAGCCGGGCGCTTCCAGTGCAGGAATGTTGAGGGCCTGCACCATCTTCCTGATGTAGGGGATCTGGGGCACCAGATCCTCAGGCATGGCGTCCCGGTGGGCTTTGTAGAGGGGATAGATTTCCCGGCGGAAGGTATCCTCCCGGGGAGGATCGAAGACGACGGCCACATAATCGGGGCGATTTTCCTGAAGGAGGGCCAGGAGCATCCTGGTGAAACCGAAGACGGCATTGGTCGCCATGCCGCCCGAGGTGGCAAGGTCCCGGATGCCATAATAGGCGCGGTAGATGTAACTGGAGCCATCCAGTAAATAGAGCTGCGGCGGCTGGTTCACCTTCTCTCCCATCACTTTCTTGTTTTCGTTTTGAAAGCTTGAGCTGCCGATTATCTGCGGGTGGATTCCAGGAGGGGCTTGATGAATCTGTCGAAGATCTCCTGCTGCTTTGCCGTGAACAGGTCGGTGTTGCCCTCGTTGTCCAAGAGAAAGGTGGCGACGCCCATGACGGTTCTCGGCAGAAAACCGGTACCGGCAACGGCTTTTTCGATTTCATCGGTGCGGCTGGCCAAAAGTCGGCGCAGCACGCGCGTGTTGACGTTCATTTCTGATCTCCTGCAGACAGGGGGATTGTTCTTTTTTGCAGGGGGGAGTGTACCGACAGTAGCCGGTCTTGTCAACGTGGAAGGGGTCCCTTCTGCTATGCAATCTGCTTGATGGAATCCGCACACTGCCCGGCAATAAGTTCCATCAGCCGATAGAGCGTGTCGCAACGGAATTGCTCGAACTCTCCCTTGAAGAGAGGCAGACGGGCAGTCACTATCCTTTGCGACAAATCTTTCAACCTGGTCAAAACCAATTTCGGCTTAATCCCCACTTCTTCGGCGAATAGTTCCCAATGCTTTCTGCGAATTGCATGCGGGTCGCTCTCACCGCCGATTTTCATGGCCAGTCCCTCTGCTAGGCCATACGGGGCGTAGACCCGAGTTGACAGCAGATCATAAAAAGGTGCTAAACGTGGTCCTTCAGACAACAGCAGCAGGGAGATATTCTTGCCATGGGAATCGGAATTGCCGATCAGATAGTTGAATAGCACCCAGTTTACCAAGGAAAGCACATCCTTCCCTGAACTGGTACTGTTTGCCCGTAGAAGGTTAAAACAAGCAGACAGCGACGGACCTCCCTCAGTTTCATACTTGAATTCCGGGGGAACATTGAGTGCCTGACAGAAGTCCTCCTGATGCAATCGCCGGATAGCATCACCGGCAACCTCGCGGTCGAAACGCTTCACAACGAAAACCTGCAAATCCTCGTGCTGATGGATAAATGATGGTGGCACATTCAATCCCACGGCTCGGGCCAGTGCCATGCAGTATGCCTCATTTTCGACCGTACCGGGCAGGTCATCAATGGCTGGCTTGATGATGTAGTTGCTCGGTGCGGTACCGTAGCCGAGATGATACTGTTGCCCGTCGTAGTAAATCGGGAGCTTTTTCTGGGCTCCGGCCAACGAGAGTCGGAGGCCCTTTTCTCCGGCCAGAAGCGGACGCTGCGGTAACTCCTTGATAATGGTGTTCAGTTCGTCAAGAGAGAGCGCACGATATGAGGCTGATTGCGGCAAGGTCTCTTCTGTTTCTGGGTGAAGAGAAACTGCTCCAGCGCAATCGCCACCGATTCGTTCCAGCAGCCCATAATCATTGTTGAATGAAACTCCCAGATTGCGGGCGATCAAGGTCCGCATTTTCTCTTCCGGTAGAAGATTCGCAAAAAAAGAATGGGATTGATCATCCAGGTATGGTTCTGTCCGTAACGGCAGAGATAACGACAAAGGGATACGAAATCGTTCCAGCCAAGTGCTGTCATAGCTGAAACAGAAGTTCTTCCGTTCGTCCAACCATAAACGCCCAACGACATTGTTATCAATCCTGACGACAAGAGCGGTTGTCATTTACTCTCTCCGGATACTCCCCAGGATCGGGTGTCAGCTGTAAGCTCGATGCCCAAGCAATGAAGAACCTGCAGCACCTTGTTCAGTCTGACCGTTTCCTTGCCGTTCTCAAGGGAGGACAGAAAAACGTAGCTCACCCCACAGACCGCCGCTGCCTGTTCCAGGGTAAGGTCATCCTCTTTTCGCTTCTGTTTGATGATCCGTCCGATATCCCCAGCGTTGGAAATTTTCATGGCAACCCCAATATTTATGATCGTATATATTGTGGTCGTTATCGGTGAAAATCAAGTAAAATTATATACGAACGTATATAATTGTTCATGTTCGACCTAGTGAATTATCGTATAAAGCCCACTCGTTGACAATGCCGCTGTAGAAATTGCGGAAATTCTGGTAGCCGTGGGGGTAAGGGGGAATTTCGCACTCACACCTTCAGCCGCCGCAGTCCTCTGGAGGTGCACGTCTGGCGTGCATTTATATGATTTTGGATTTCAAAGAAGAGCTATTTGATTGATTTTCTTGTAGTTATGCACAAGCAGGTAAGTATCCGTATGTTGCCAACAATCACATTATATCATTATAATCTTAACGCACACACATTTATATTGACACGGAATTTCAATAACTTACACCCTCTGCCTATCTCTTGTGCAGACTGTAAAAGTACCTGAGGAAACGTATACTTTTTTACCCTTATCCACAGATGAAGGCAAGTTATCCACAATTGCTGTGGATGATGCTGCTTCCGCTCTAAACGGTCAGCTCAATCTGTCAGATCCGTATGATGAATAAAGCCCGAAGCACTCGGCCAGATCAGTGTAAACCTGCTTTTTATCGATATAATTATCATATCGGGACTTCCGCTCCCGCTTCCATGCACGCCTGTTTCGGCAAATTGCAATGCCAGGGGGGAACAATGCTGTCGCAAAAGGATTATGAAGCGTTTCACGCGGTGGTGCATAGCAGCAGGCTTTCGTCCGATGAATTCGAGATCGGCACCGTTGATTATGTTGACCGTTTGGAAAGGCTCTATCCCGATTTCACCAGGGTCTCTATCGTTTATAAACCGACCCGCGTCATGAAAAACTACGTTGCCGGCTGCCTTTCATACTGGATATGCATGTTTGAACAGGATGTGGAAGGAGGAGCATTCAAGGTCATTTGAATCCGCTGGACAGGAGGGTTCAGGCATGATGATGCCATCCGGTGAAACGATGCGCAGGGTCTTCAGTACCGGGCTTGTACTGTGGATTATCTTCTTCTTTGCCGCTGCCTTTGCCGCCGGAGAGGAGAAAAAGCTTTCTCCCTGCGAAATCAGCTATCCCAGCGATGTGCTGATTCCATGGACCTGCCATAGGCTGAAGAAAAACGAAAGCCTGGAGAGTCTCTTCGGCGACCGGTGGCAGAGTGTCGCCCGGTTCAACCGCATAGACCGGCGCCACGCCCTGCCGGGCACCAGACTGAAAATCCCGTTGAGATTGGAGGATGTAGAGGATTTTGCCCCGGTTCCAGCTGAACTGGCGTACGAAGCCTCGGATAAGGACCCGAAATTCATTCTCATCGACCTGACAGAGCAGTTCCTTGGTGCCTATGAAAACGGCGTGCTGATCTTTTCATCCCCCATCGCTTCGGGAAAGAGTGATTTCATCACCCCTCCGGGAGAGTTCCGCATCGACGCCTATAGCGGCAGACACGAATCGTCCCTCTATACAATCGAAGATGAGGACATTCCCTATCCCATGCACTACGGTCTGCGATTCCTGGTGAACGAGGAGGGTATCGAATACTGGATCCATGGCCGCGACATGCCCGGCTATCCTGCTTCCCACGGCTGTGTGGGGCTCTACGATGAGGATATGCAGAAGGAATACTATGACTTTCCTGACTATCCGCTGATGGATACGGCCAGGAAACTGTTCGAATGGGCAATATCCCCCAATCATGACGTAGACGGGAAATTGCACTCCTTGAAAAGGGGACCACGGGTCCTCATCTTTGGAGAGCCTCCCGGAGGAGCGGACGGACCGCCGAACATGGCCCCCGGCCCCTGAATATTTACCAGATTGACACGGGTTTGGGAGTGATCGCCCCCTTAATCATTAGGGTTCATTGAGGATTCCCCGCTTTTATTGTAATTAAAAGACCAATATTTTAGGTGCGTGGTGTATGGTGGACGAGGAATTTTAAAAAACATACTGCGTACCCCCTTTCACTGCCTGTAATATCTTCACACAGATCAGCGACTGAGGTGCCCGGGAAGGCGCTGGTGCATCCGTGAAACACATCTTTTGGGCAATTCAAACCGCTATCATCTATTGTCTCACCCTGGCCGCAGCTCTTCTGCCCGCTTCCATAGCTTACCGCCTGGGGGCGCTGGCGGGGCTCCTGATTCCCCATATAGTCCCAAAACGGCGTGCTGTCATAATCGAAAACATCAATCTTTCGCTTCCATTCATGAAGTCCCATCAGCTTTGGGATTCGAAATGCGAAGACGCCGGAGAACTGGCCCGGGAAACATTTAAAAATCTGGGCAGATCGTTGATGGAGATCTGTCGCCTTTACCATGGCCGGGGGGAAGATGTCATTGCCAATATGGAAATACGCGGTAGGGAAAACTACGAGGCGGCCAGAGCAAAGGGGAAAGGTTTGATTTTTCTCAGTGGCCACTGCGGCAACTGGGAACTTATGTCACTGACCCTCAGCAGCCTCTTCGGCAGAGAGGTTTCCGGAGTCGCCCGCCGACAGGATAATCCCTACCTTAACAGGATGGTGGAGCAGATGCGCTCACGCTACAACAGCCGACTGATATACAAACAGGGAGCACTGAAAGGAATTCTTTCTGCCTTGAAAAAGCGGGAGATGGTGGGCATGCTGGCTGATCAGGCTGTTTTCCCCGAGGACGGATACCTGGTTGACGTCATAGGGCGAAAGGCCTGGACCTCCAAGGCTCCGGTAATCATTGCCAGGAAAAGCGGCGTGCCGCTGATTCCAGTCTTCATCCATCGTGAAGAAGAACGACATGTGCTCACTTTTTACCCCGAACACCTTTTCAGCGGGGACATGAGCGATGAAGGGATCAAAAAGGAAACCCAAGCCCTGTCACGCTATGTGGAAAATTATGTGGTAGCACACCCGACTCAATGGTACTGGGTGCACCGGCGCTGGAAACGAGCCGGAGCGGCTATTTAATCTTCAAATCAAGGGAATAGGAAGTAGAGAGGGTTAGGCGAAAAGACACATAGGATCTGGAGCCTTTGTTAACGCACCTGAGGAGTAAAATTTTTGTGCTAAACACCCTGATAAACAGCTGTCCAACTGGTTGCAGCTATCACAGTTTTGAGCAAACGGGGTGGTTAAATATTCGCGCACTTTATTAAGGTATGGGGATTTCTCCCAACACTCCAAAAGGGAGTGACCAGATAAATTTGAGAATTCATTGGCAACACCAATCATCTCTGGAGAAATTTGCTTAAAAGCATCGCATGGGGATATTTTCAAATCTGGAGAGACCGTAAGTCGGTCTATCCCCGAACAACATTCTGGCTTTTCTCTTAAAAGCAAGAAATTATAAGGAGATCCAAGTCTAACATCAAAACCTTCGTTTCTTAAATCAACAATTGTATTACGTAATGACTTATTTGCTTCCATATTGAGTTCTAATCGGTCAGATGCAACACCACGCCCTTGTGGTACAAGACGTAACACACTCACTCGTGAAACGCCTAGCTTTTTTGCAAATTGTGTGATTGAACGTAATTCTGTGTAGTTATCCGCCATTGGAACGAAATGAAATTCCACTTGAAAACCCAAATCAAGACAAATCTTGACCGATTCAACTGTTGAATAGAAGCTCCCTTTAACAAGCGTGATAGCTTCATGCAAGCCTGAGATTTACCGAATAAGCTAAACATTACCCGTTTAAGACCTGCCCTTTTTAGTTCTTGAAACAGAAAACTTGCCTTCGGGGCATTACCTGTAGTGTACAATGAAACTTCGATATTATTCTTTGTGGCAAGGGATACAGCTTCCACCAGGTGGCTCCATAGTAACGGCTCTCCCCCGGAAATCGCAATTTCCTCAACATGAAGAGCTGCTGCTTCTGAAACTATCCGTCTACAGTCCTCCCACCGCATTATACGGGTTGATTCTGCCTCTGCCATGCTTGAACAATGAATACAACTCAGCAAACAGGTATGAGTTACTTCAAGCTTTAATTCTCTCAGTGAGAATGGAGCCACATGCATCTTCATGACAGCCTCCCGCTTTGCTTAATATACGTTCTCTACCTTTTATCATTTGCTCAACTGCAGCGTTTATTCGCCACTTCGGTGGGTAAAAGTATTCTATAGGCTGAGAAATTGGCTTGAACTTTTGCTTTATTCTCGTCCGCCCCGATATCCCTAGTATTTCTGGATGTGCGATTCTTGCGTATTTATCCACTTCACAAAAAATGTTCTGACAATCAATAAGTTGTAAACGACGCCCCCACAAGCCTTTAAATTCGATCCCTAAACGATCAAATTCCTGTTCCTGTCTGTCAGCCATGCATTTAATCAAATCTACTTCCGATAACCCCCCAAAATCTGAAAAACATTTGCGTATCCCATCCTTCGCTCCTGGGCCAGGTACTACAAATGACATTTCACTAAAGTCTGTCAGCACGCTATAGTTTATATCTATCGCATACTGATACGCCAAGAAATCACCAATCATAGGATAAGATCTTAATAGTTCG
This sequence comes from Geotalea toluenoxydans JCM 15764, assembly GCF_001311985.1. Classification (GTDB taxonomy): domain Bacteria; phylum Desulfobacterota; class Desulfuromonadia; order Geobacterales; family Geobacteraceae; genus Geotalea; species Geotalea toluenoxydans. The sequence continues at coordinate 22,018 of NZ_BBCJ01000028.1, read as the reverse complement.
AACACCTGTTGCATAGAGTTTGCGTCTATAATCCGCTTTGGTAATTCATCCGTCATCATTTTCTCTATTAGTTTCAAATGATTACGATGTTTGAAACTCTGCCCAAAACTTGTCGATCCTGAAGCATTATATATGCCGCTGAATATATACTTTGCTTCTTTGCTAGGGCTTCAGACAAAACGGAGTCATAACGTTCGAAATCGAAATGTCTATAGGACACGTCTAGATTATTTTGTCGCAATAGCTTCCAAGTCTCTATTTTGTTGAAGGTCTTGAATAAAATTATCCTGAAAAAAAGCTCTTCAGGTGATTGGTCTCCTTCATAGATGACATGTTTTATTAGATATTGGCTAACTCGATCTGAAGCTCGATAGGTGTTCGTGAACTTGTAAAGTCGAAGGATAGGATCTTGAGTCCACGCGGCCTTGGTTCCTGTAATCCTCTCAAAAAATATGCATTGCCTCTCTGCCGCAAACCTCCAGTAAGTATCGAAGACTGGCGTTGTTTTTGTGGGGAGCCATTTGACAGCCACCACAAACCCGTCAGAAACACCTGTTTTCGGATGCGAAAGATCTAGATCCTTAAAGGGTAAGTTTATCTGTTCGTTTTTAGACAGAATGCTTGCAGCAATCTTAGTGGAAATATCCTGAACAGAGGAGTTATTATCTAAAATTTGCACCTCATATCTTTTCTGTTCTTTACGGGCGACGCTAGCATATGCTTGTTTTACTTCCATCCATCTGTCTGAGGGCAGCTCTTCTCTGTATGGCCGATCTGCTGTCAATAAAAAAACAGAACTTGGTAACACCTTGCACCAGACTGAATTCTCTAACCGCATCAGATTGTCCAAAGTCTTTTTAGAGATCCCATCAACGGTACCATATACAACAGTTGACCACCAATACCTGTCCAATAGTACAGTTTTGCCAGATGCTAAAGCGGGGAGAATATCACGTTCGATGCAGTCAATATGAGCCGCAACGTGAAGCACCTGCAGGCTTTTGTGATTTACATCTTCGACCCCAAATTCGCCTGGAGAATGATGAAAATCATATACAATCTTTCCCAATGTGCCTGTTTTCTTGCCTGGAAAGTTAAGCTGCACAACCTCTTTGTCAGACAGGCGCAGTATGTCGGCTACATGGTCAATTATAGTAGTTTTACCTACTCCATCAGGCCCTTCGAATACATATAGGCGTCCTGGAAAAGGTGCCGTCTTATTCTCCTGCATTTTTTAATACCGCCTTAATCATCTTTACTTCTTCCTCGCAAGAAGCCTTATCAAGTCCGTTATTAAGCTTAAGGGCCGAGGCTACACATACAACTTCTTTGAGCTTTATCCCCATCTCTTTTGCCATGAATGAACCTAGTCGATACAGTCCCAGATAGTTTCCATAAGCCTTTTCCACCACTGTCTGATTGGCATAAAATGCCACGATTGACATACCATCTTTACCATTGGTGCCGTGGGGATGGAATGCTACTTGTTGCAAGCATGGAAATCCTTGTTGACGAGAATTTGAATGGTCTGTTCTCGGGTCGAAAATACCCGCTTGCAGTGCGCTGTGCCTATGATTGCCTGCCTCCCAGGTTTCGATAATATGTTTAAGCTGATTTGTAGTTTTCTTTCCAGTTACTGGGTAGGCGACCATTCTTTCGAAATAAACTCCTCTTCTATTCGGCTTACATCTCTTTATGTGCGGTAACATGTCCAGATAGTTTTGGAAGAATTGGTCCCGATCTCCCTTAGATAGTCGCCAGATTGGTTGCGGGAAAATTGTTCCAGCAACCTTTTCTATTACACTCTGGCCTTTAATTGATTTCAACGGGTCACAAAGTTTTTCATCAGCAATCTTTCGTATAGCATCAACTTCGAGATTAGTATCAGCTAGCACGGCTGGAAAATGAACAATTGCTGGACTTACAATCCCACCGCTCGTTTCATAGCACTTCACAAAAGCTTTAGCCCAGGCGATTGAGAGATTTGCCCCATGTATTGTGTGTTTTGATGCGTCAATCATCATCTGCCTCCACTTCCTCAAGGTATCTAAATCGAGCTAGCCCTTCATAGTTCTTACGGGCTACTCTTACATTAACCGCCCAATTTCTATCCAAACACGCTGAACGAGTAAGACCTGGTGCAACTGCTATATAAACATTCTGCTCATCTATTTCCCTCAGAAACTGCAGCTGCATTTTCTCTTCAACTTCAGCTTCTTGTGGCAGCACAAGCATGTCGCCTACGTCAAGATCGACAGAACGAAATAGCCAGTTAAAATCAACGATTACTACCTCATTGTTAGCACTTGCACCGTATCTTTCCTTAACTAGCTTCGCCATTCTAATCTTGAGCAATTTTTGTGCTTGCTCCTCTGGCAATAGCTGCAAAGAGTAAGTCAGGTGGTTCAAGAGAGTCGCATAACCTACACCGAAAAAGTTAGCTAATTTATAAATCTGCTCGGGCTGAATTGATGCTATTGAAATTTGTCTATCATTAAAGGCACGCACCACCGCAAGCTGTGACATAAGCAAAAATCCTGCAAACGTATCAACTAGAAATTCATTCGGGCATCTACTTCCTTTATGTTTCTGAGCGTTTAAATCCTCAACCTGCATTCCATGTTTAAAAATGTGATGCCCGAGTTCATGTGCACAGGTGAATCTCCGCCTTCCAGCAGGACGCTCAGAACCAATGACAACAATTGGTTTTGGTTCAGGAGAATACATACCTTCTAAAGACGGCAAGCTAAGGAAACGTACTTCGCATCCACGTTGGGATGCTATATCGAAGGGATCGATTGGTGCAATACTCGGAACCTTTGCGAGTCGCCTCGTCTTCTCCGCCTCCATCGCCGCCACCCTGGCCAATTGTTTCTGTTGACGCCAATCCATTACTTTTTGTCCTTCATTTTTAGGGAAGTGAGAAGATCAATCACCTTGTCAAGATCCTCCGTTTTCAGGTTTGCCACCTGTCGAGCAGCGAGTTGCAACCTATCCCGCACTAAATCTACTTCATCTGCGTCTTTGCCAGATAGCCAGTCCATATCAACTTCGTAAAGATCAGCGAAGCCGAGCATTTCCTCAACCGATACTTTACGATTGCCAGCTTCGATTTCCGAAACAGATGGACGAGGTATATTTAGTTCTTTGGCAACCTGAGCTTGTGACAATCCAGCTCGTTGTCTTGCCAATGCCAGTCTTGACCCTATGATTTTTCTTAATTCGTTTGATTCTTTCATTCGACCATTACTCCTTGCTGGTTAGGCTGATAATTCGGTCTGCAACCTCGCCCACACTTAGGCATAAGGGAAACCATTTTTCTTCCCCTGAAAAAGACTTATTAATTTTCCATCGTCCTTTAATTCGAACTTCTCTATACAACGTACTGTAACAATGACCCCGGTAAGACTATCAAAGAAGCCGATACCTCCAATGGGTCGAGTTGCTTCCTTAATCTCTTCAGCCATCTCTACAATCTCACCTGCCTCGGTTTGCACCTCATGAAGAATAGAAATAAGGGCCTTCACAACTTCATTCCGATCCATACAACCTCCTTTCTTACCAAAGGTAAATTTAACTTACATGATGTAAGATTTTCTGTCAAGTCATTTTCTAAGGGCAATGTTCTTATGGCCTAACTTGAGGATAAACGCACTTAGGTTGTTAATAATATCAGTGGCTTAGACCAAGGCCCATGAGGTTTCCAAATGCGCTCACCACCGCTTTATCAGCGGCGAAGAGCGGATCTTTGCCGCGTAACGCGGTGTAGCTTACGCACAACAGCTGCAGCAACACTTTTTGCCGCAGCACTTGTGCGCAAGCTGCCCGGCTGAACTTTTCTTGCGCATCCGCATATATCTACCTTAAGTGCAGCCGTGCTGTGTCAGGCTGGGACTGCACGCAGCACTGCTGCAATGCGTGCTGATCTATCGACCACCACGCAACGAGGTAAACGCAATGACAGATGACTTTGATGTCACAAAAGAACTTGCAACGATAAAAGAATTTAGGAAAATGGTCCGCCATAAACGATATATAAAGAGCAAGCTTATGCCGTATCGACGTGAGATCGTTCAGTTGCCCTTACCGGCTCATCTATCTGCAATTCAGCCATCCTTAGCCTTACACGTTCGATTTCTTCATCGTTGCCACTCTTAACAGCTTTTTTCAGTTCTTCTGCAAGAGTGCTTTTGGTGGCCTTTACTACCTCTGTCTGAAATTCATGGTTGGTCATTGCGACACGATGATCCTGTCTCGACTCGGCTTCCAACTTGGCTAAGAATTTAAGTCCTTCAGATACTGCTGGGCTTTTTAATACCGACGGTCGGCCAACAACACCACCAAACGTATTGGGGACTACTTGCCAATCATCATATTGCTTGGGGAAACTACCGCATCCACGACCAATCAAGCTGCCTAAAGCCACTACCGCAGTCGCTGTCGTAAAATCCGGCGGAATTTCCATTCGTTCCGCAACATCAAGTATCCAACCTCTAAGCGGTGGGGGGATGATACTACTATCTAGAGCTTTTACAGGTGGCAGATCGTCTGGCAGTGGAATTGGTGCGGCCCATCCGCTTTGACCAAATGTATCAACTTTACCTAAAACTTCAATTTCGGGGATGGCAGCAAAAGCTGTCTCTACCTGTCTCTTTACTTCTGTTGGTCCTTTCAGCTGAAGCAGATCGTTAAAATCAGTAGGCTTTGAAATTGATATCATTCCTCACCTCCAGTGCCGAAACATGGCACTGCAACGAAGCCATCGACCTCTGTTGCTGCTTCGGTTGCTTTAGTGAGTCCAGGGTTACCTTCCGTCCACTGGTCATTATCAGCGCAAAGAACAAGCTGGACATGTGGGCATTCAATTTCAGATGTTTAGCAACTGACATTAGGTTTCCTGCATCAAAAGCGACTGCAACAGCATATCCAGTAGCTTCATGCAGACTTGTGGCAGTGGCATAGCCCTCGGCTATCAACAGTTTGTCATGTTGCTTTCCAATGCCAAAATAACATCCTGTCTTAGCAGTCCCCGTAAGAAATCGTTTATCGCCGCCTGCTGAAATAAACTGAAGACCATGCAGCACGCCATCTTTCCGAAGAGGAACAATGAGACTGCCATCTGCTGAAACTCTCAAGCCATGCGATTTGACCTGCTTTTTTAGTAGGTACGGATGATTGTTTGAAGCTGGTTTAGCTTCATTCCATATTTTCTCCGCTTGCTCCCGGCAAAGCCTTGCGGTCTCAAGACGCTGAAGCTCTCTTGCCGCCTTTGACTTCTCGATTTCCTCCAGCCAGTGATTCCTGTTGAAGTCTTCATTAATGCCTAAAATGAAAACAAAGATTAAAGGAAAAGGATTCCAGGATAAAAATGAGGGTAGAAAGGTATCAGGTACGGGCCTTAAAATTTGTTGAGGAGATTTGAAGATTGTTGGTGGCGTTGCACCAAATTTGCACCAAAATCTTGTACAGGCGCAAAAAAGCCTTACGGAGAAATCCGTAAGGCCTTGATTTTACGTGGTGCCCGGAGCCGGAATCGAACCGGCACGGCCTTGCGACCGAGGGATTTTAAGTCCCTTGCGTCTACCAGTTCCGCCATCCGGGCAGACTTAGCCAAAAAGGATGGCTGCTAGACGCAGTTTACCCGTTCCCGCAACTCTTTCCCGGTCTTGAAGAAAGGAGTCTTTTTCGAAGGAATCTTGACCAATTCGCCACTTTTGGGATTTCTTGCTTCGCGGGCATCGCGGGCCCGGATGGTGAAACTGCCGAAACCTCTGATTTCCACCTTTTCACCGCTTTTAAGCGCGTCACTCATGGAATCGAAAACTATGGATATGATAGCCTCGGATTCCTTGCGCGATAACACACTGTTTGCTTCCACCAGCTTATCTATCAATTCACTCTTTGTCATCTACACACCTCTTGCGGCAATTAAATTACTGCAAAACATTCACTTCAGGGTCTGTTACTCGTCGCCGTTCTTCTTCAGCCCTTCCTTGAGCAACTTACCCAGGTTGGAAGTGGCCTCACCCTGAGATCCCATGTAGGAAGCGAGCTCATCCTTGTCGATGGCTGTCTGTAAAGCTTGATGGAGAGGGCGATTTTTTTCTCCACATCATCGACACCGAGAACGACTGCTTCGAGTTCGTCACCGACAGCGGCGAAATCTTTGGTCGAGGCCAGTTTCTCCTGGGAAAGCTCGGAGATGTGGACCAGCCCTTCGATTCCCTCTTCGATCTCCAGGAAGATACCGAAATCGGTAATGGATGTCACCTTGCCCTTGACGCGGGTGCCCGAGCGGTATTTGCTCGGAATTTCGCTCCAGGGATCGGGAGTCAGTTGTTTGATGCCGAGGGAAAGCCTTTCGTTTTCGGAATCGATGTTGAGGACAACGGCCTGGATCGTCTGCCCCTTGCCGAAGATTTCACCCGGATGCTTGATCCGCTTGGTCCAGGAGATGTCGGAAACGTGGACAAGTCCGTCGATGCCGTCCTCGATGCCGATGAAAACGCCGAAGTCGGTAATGTTCTTGATCTGCCCCTCGATCTTGGTGCCCACCGGATACCTGTCACCGATCACCGTCCAGGGATTGACCTCGGTCTGCTTAAGACCCAGGGAGATGCGACGGCTTGAAACATCCACGCCCAGGACGACCGCTTCCACTTCCTGACCAACGGTCAGCAGCTCGGAGGGATGACGTACCCTTTTGGTCCAGGACATTTCGGAGATATGAACAAGACCTTCGACACCTTCGCCAAGGGCAATGAAGGCGCCGTATTCTGTGAGGCTGACAACCTTGCCCTGTACCCGGTCGCCGATCTGATATTTGGATTCCACGTTGAGCCATGGATCAGGCATGGTCTGCTTGAGGCCGAGGGAAATCTTCCCTTTTTCCCGGTCGTATTTCAGAACTTTCACCTTGAGGGTATCGCCCACCTTTACTGCTTCTGAAGGATGGTTCAGCCTTCCCCATGACATGTCGGTAACGTGCAGCAGCCCGTCAACGCCGCCAAGATCCACGAATGCCCCGTAATCGGCGATGTTCTTGACAACGCCCTCAAGCACATCTCCCTCGCCCAGCGTGGCCAAGGTAGTGCTGCGTGCCTTTTCCCGCTCCTCTTCCAGCAGTGCCCTGCGGGAAAGAACGATATTGCCGCGCTTGCGGTTCATCTTCAGTATTCTGAAATTGCAGGTCTCACCAATGAACCGGTCGAGGTTGCCGCCAGGTCTGATATCCACCTGGGAAGCAGGCAGGAATGCCTCTATGCCAACGTCTACGATGAGTCCGCCTTTTACCTTGCCGGTTATCTTGCCTTCGATGATGCCGCCTTCACCACCTGCTGCGGCGATGGCTTCCCATGCAACCTGGGAGTCTGCCTTCTTTTTGGAGAGAACCATATGCCCGCGGATATTTTCGCCACGCTCAAAGAAAACATTTACTTCCTCACCAACCTTGACGGTGAGTTCACCGCTTTCATCGATGAATTCGTTGATGCGGATGCACCCTTCAGATTTGTATCCCACGTCGACCAGAACGCAATCTGCCTCGATACGGACAACTACACCTTTGACAATTTCACCCGCCTGCGGCTGGCGAAGGCTGTCCTGGTAAAGCTCGGCAAATTCCTCAAGTCCCTCGTGTCCCTGCTCCACATCCTCATCCGTATCATGCAACCGCCTGATCGGCATATCTTTTTTCTTGAATGTTTTCTTGTCGTCTCCCATGTAAGAACTACCCCCTGATATAATCTTCCTTTGTAAAAATCATGCTAACTTATCACATCTGCTGCAAAATTCAACGGTTTTTATCCTTGGCAATACTCTCTATCTGCTCCAACACCTCATCGATAATCCATTTCGGCGTGGAAGCTCCGGCTGTGATACCGACAATCTTCACCCCCTCGAACCATGCGGGATCCAGCTGTTGGGCCATCTCGATGTGGTGCGTTCTGGGCTGGATCTCGGCGCTGACTTCGGCAAGACGCTTTGTATTGGCACTGTTGTAGCCGCCAATAACGACCATGCAGTCCACCTGGCTTGCCAACTTCTTCGCTTCCTCCTGCCTTACCGCCGTGGCATCGCAGATGGTGTGAAAAACGCGGATCTCTCCCCCCTTGACCAGACAGGCATCGACAACGTGCCTCAGGTTTTCGAAGGACTGAGTGGTCTGGGCAACAACACCGATTTTCCCCATTTTCGGCAGGTTTACGGCCTCTTCTCCGGAAGCGACAACATAAACCTTCCCGGTGGCATATGAGACAATGCCCTGAACCTCCGGGTGATCGGCATCACCGACGACCACCACGTCATAGCCCGAGTTGGACAGGTTCTTCACATGCTCCTGGGCCTTTTTCACAAACGGACAGGTGGCGTCCAGAATATCCAGCTGCTTGCGTACTGCTTCTTCCAGTTCATCGGAGGCAGCCCCGTGGGAGCGGATGATGATCGTACCCTCATCCATCCCTGCCACATTCTCCAGCGCCTTGACCCCCATTTCCTCAAGTTTCTGCACCACCTGGGGAGAATGGATAATCGGCCCGAGAGTAAAAGTCTTCCCTCCCTTGCCGGCAGCTTCAAATGCTATCTGTGTTGCCCTTTTTACACCAAAGCAGAACCCCGCCTGCTTGGCCAGAATGATCTTCATTTGCCGCATATCTCCCTTCCATCTGTAAAACAGGTCTGCTGCTCTGACACCCTCTCCCGCACCTTCTTCTCCATACTTTCCAGCACCTCTTCGATACTGAGCCGGGTGGAATCTATGATTACGGCATCATTGGCACAGCGTAGCGGCGCATGTTCACGCTTTTCATCGTTCTCATCGCGGCTTATCACTGCCGCAATTGTCTGTTCAAGGGTTACCTGCTCCCTGGCCGCCAGCTCCAGATAGCGGCGTCTGCCCCGCTCTTCGGCGGTCGCGGAAAGGAAGAACTTGACCTCCGCATCGGGAAATACGACCGTCCCGATATCCCGCCCTTCAAGAATGACCCCTCCCTGCTCTCCCATGCGCCGCTGAAGTTTCAGCAGGCTCTCGCGCACCGGTTTTCTCGCCGATATTTTCGAGGTGAGTGCGCTGATCTCAGGGGTGCGAATGGCATGGGAAACATCTTCGCCATTGAGGAGGACCATGCAGCAGCCATTACTACGTTTCAGCACCACATCGGTGCTGCGGCAAAGCTCCTCCAACCCTCTATCATCGTCGGCCTCTACTCCGTTACGGCTGGCACTCAGGGCAATGGCACGAAACATGGCGCCCGTGTCGATATGGATATATCCCAGGCGTTCAGCCAGCAGCTTGGTAATGGTACTCTTTCCGGCGCCGGAAGGTCCGTCTATGGCAATAATAAGGCCGTTTTTACGGCCGGCGGCACTGCTCTCGTTCATATGACAGTCACCCCTTGCAGCAGGGTAGTAAAATTGGGAAAGGAGGTGCCTATGCATTCCGTATCATTGACGGTGATCTGGTCCCTGGCCGACAGCCCGGCAATCAGCATGGACATGGCTATGCGGTGATCGCCGAAACTCTCGGCAGTGCAACCTTCCAGCTTTTCCATACCGGTCACGTCCATGCCGTTCTCGGTCTCCACCACAGCGACACCAGCCTTCTGCAGATTGAAAGCCATTGCCTTGATCCGATCCGTTTCCTTGACACGCAATTCCTTTGCATCGCGAATGACGGTTTTCCCTTCGGCCAGCGATGCGGCTACACAGATGACCGGAAACTCGTCTATGGCCCGCGGCACCAGGTCGCCGCCGATCTCGATCCCCTTCAGCCGGGAAGACTTCACCAGGATGTCGGCTACTGGCTCGCCTGAACTTTCACGGCAATTCTGCAGGTCGATATCTCCCCCCATGGCCTGGAGAATATCGATAATACCGGTCCTGGTGGGATTTACTCCGACCCCCTTGATGAGCAACTCGGAACCGGGGACGATCAGTGCGGCAACCATGAAAAATGCGGCAGATGAAATATCGCCGGGAACGATGATCTCGCGTCCTTCAAGCTCACGCCCGCCGCGAATCCTTGTACCGCCGGGATAGGTTTCGATGTCGGCGCCGAAATAGCGGAGAATCCTTTCGGAATGGTCACGGGAAAGGTGCGGCTCGGTCACCTGTGTTTCGCCATCGGCGTACATGCCGGCCAGAAGGATCGCCGACTTCACCTGGGCGCTTGAAACGGGAGACTGGTAGGCAATCCCTTTCAGGCTGGTGCCGACTATGGCCAGGGGCGCCTTATCGCCGCCGGCACGACCGAACACCGTTGCCCCCATCAGGTTAAGGGGCTCCAGAACGCGTTTCATGGGTCTTTTGCGCAGGTATTGATCGCCCGTCAATACGGAAAAGAACCGCTGCCCGGAGAGAAGACCGGTCATGAGACGCATGGAGGTGCCGGAATTGCCGCAATCAAGCACATCGGCCGGTTCGGCGAGGCCATGGAGGCCATTGCCTTCAATTTTCAACGTTTCACCGTCGTCATGGACAATGATCCCCATGGCACGAAAAGCGTTCAGGGTTGCCAGATTGTCCTCGCCCCGCAGAAAACCTTTGACCGTGGTAATGCCACGTGCCAGGGAGCCAAGCATGATGGAACGATGTGAGATTGATTTGTCGCCGGGAACGGTGATTTCGCCCCGGACTGCCTTTGCCGGCTTTGAGGTATGGATTTGCAAGCTGCCACTCCTGTTACATTATTTGCAGCATCATAAAAATTGAAAAGTGAAGGGACATCGGACCGTCACCCTTCACTGTGTAAATTGTACCATTTTAGAGGCTAAAGGATAGCGTCCCTGCTCTTTTTGGAGCTGAGAAAAAAATCATGGAGCCCGTCGCCATCACCGGCGTCCACCAGCTTGCGCAGTCTGCCCAAATGTTCCTGGAAATAATCCATCATTTCCAGAACAGCGCCCCTGTTCATCAGGGCAATATCCCGCCACATGGCCGGATCAGAGGAAGCGATGCGGGTGAAATCCCTGAATCCCCCAGCCGAATATTTGAGGATGCTTTCTGCAAAGCGGTCGTAACTTCCCACCGCATTGACCAGGGAATAGGCTACCATGTGCGGCAGATGGGAGATGGCAGCAACCACGTGGTCATGTTTTTCCACATCCATCTCGACCACTTCACTGCCGGCAAGTTCCCACATGCGTGCCACTTTGGCCAGGGCTTCTCGATCGGTCCGGTCAGTGGGAGTGAGAATGCAGCGTTTGCCCTGGTAGAGGGTGGAGAAAGATGCCTCGACGCCTGAGTTTTCCGTGCCGGCAATGGGATGGCCGCCGACGAAAAAAGTTCCGTCCGGCATGATCTTCGCAGGGGGCGACAATCTCACCTTTGACGCTGCCGCCGTCGGTCACAATGCAGCCTTGCCCAAGGCCGGGAGCAATTTTATCCACCATCCCGGCGATGGAGCAAACGGGCGTGGCAATAAAGACCATGTCGGCACCGGCAACCCCTGCCACGGGATCGAGGGAGTAGGAATCGATTACGCCAAGCTCCACGGCCTTCTTGAGATTGGCTTCCCCCCTGCCGATACCGATAACCTCGCCCACTTCTCCCTTTTCGCGAAGGGCGCGGGCCAGCGATCCGCCGATAAGACCGACACCGATTATGGCCAACCGCCGAATGAGCGGCATAGTTACTCCAAAAAAATTCAGTCTGATGTTTCGAATCTAAAACTTAAGAATAAAGAACGGACGGTTCACTTGGCTCTGGGGTAAGAGCCGAGGACTTTAACAAACTGACAGCAGCCCTTCAGCTCCTGCACAGCCGTGGCAATGGCCGGATCGGAAATATGCCCCATGAGATCGAGGAAAAAGATGTATTCCCATGCCTTCTTTTTCAGCGGCCGGGATTCAATCTTGGAAAGGTTGATCCCCCGCTTGGCGAAGGGCTCCAGCATGTGATAGAGAATACCCACCTCGTCTTTGACCGAAAACATCAGCGAGGTCTTGTCGTCGCCGCTCTTTTCGGCCATTTTCTTGCCGATGACGAGAAAGCGGGTGAAGTTGTTGACCTGATCCTCGATCCGTTCCCGGACGATCTTCAGGTCGTACATGGAGGCGGCAAGCTCGCTGGCAATGGCCGCAGCCGTGTAATCCTCACTGACTATCTGGCGGCAACCGCCGTGGATGCAACATCCACCACCGGCACATTGGGCAGATTTTCGGCAAGCCAATTGCGGCACTGGGCAATGGGCTGCTGATGGGAACAGACCTTCTTGATATCTTCGATTCGTCCTGTGCGAGACAGGAGATAGTGGTGTATTTCATGCAGAATTTCGGCATTTATCTTCAGTTCGCTGTCCATGAACATGTCCAGCGTATGGGAGACCATGCCCTCGGTGGAGTTCTCCACCGGGACCACCCCGTACAGGGCACGCCCCTTTTCCACTTCTTCAAAAACTGCGGGGATGGACTTCTGGGGGACCAATTCGGCAGAAAGGCCGAAATGCTGCATGGTGGCCATATGGGTAAAGGTGGCCTTGGGGCCGAAAAACGCCACCTTCATTGGCGCTTCCAAGGCAAGGGATGCGGAAATTATCTCTCGAAATACGCTTTTGACCGCCTCATTGGGAAAGGGGCCGCTGTTTTGCCCCTGAAGGCGCTCGTAGATCTCCCGCTCCCGGCTCGGCACGTGGAAATCACTCTTGGAACCGGCCTTTAGACGGCCCACCTCAATGACGCGGGAAGCCCGCTCGTTAAGGAGCTCAAGCAGCCTGTCATCCAGCGTATCGATTTCTTTTCTCAAATCTGCCAGAGTCTTTTTTGTCAAGGCGAGTCACCTGGGGAAGGGATAAAGGAATTTTTGGAGCGGTCAATGTATAGTAAAGCCTTTAAAAATGCAAATCATTTCTGGTGTCATCTGGGTTGTATCAAGGGCTGGCAGCATGATCCACAGGAAATCACAGGCTTTGATCGGCTATCTCCACTCGCGCTTCCGGATTCATGGGATTGGTCCTGACTGCAAGGGAAAACAGGTATGGGTAATCACGCATCAGATGCTGCATGTAGACCACCCATTCCCGCAGCAGATGATTATAGGCCCGTTTGATATCCCCCGACAGGTGCTCCATGTCTGCTATGGGCAGGGCATTCAGCGACCTGCGCGCCTCAAGCTCTTCGATGAGATGAAATACGGCCCAGAGGAGATCGGTAAACTCATCGTGCTCCAGCAGATTGGGGTTTTCCAGAAGGCGGAGCATGAAATCCTTTTTTTCCAGGAGAAATGATTTCAAGGCCAGTAGGTCGCCTCTGCTGCTGTCCATCCGGATTTCATGGCCGTCAAGAAAATCTTTTACCTGGGTGAAGTCTTTGTCCGTCCATTGGGGGGAAAACCGCAACCTCTGGGATAGCTCCCCCGGCTCCCTGACAAAGGAGGAACAGTCGGTAATGAGCATTGTGCCCACCTCGCTGAAAAAGACGCCGATCACCATGTTGAGTTTCTGCCTGAGCGCTTCACGTTCCCGCTCCTTGAGAACTCTCTCGATCATCAGGGTGACGAACAGCACGTAAATGGGAGAAAGGCGAAATTGCCAAGAAAGCGAGATAGATGTCCCGGATATTTCCGACAATGAAATAGTCGATCACATAGATGATGATCGAAGCCACCAGCATGAACAGGGCAATGTTGCGGGAACGGATCTGGGATAGTTTCATCAGGGACCTCAACTGGATCTTAAAGCATCGACGATGTTCATTCGTGCTGCGCGAAAAGCCGGGAGCACACCGCCGACAAAGCCCATGACCAGGGAAAAAGCCAAGGATTTCCAGGCGATGGCAAAGGTCATGGAAAAGGAAAAGGCTAGCTCTGCAAAGGATTGCCAGTTCATTGTGGAAATGGTCACCAGCTGCATGAAGGAAGCCAGGAACAACCCAAGGAGCCCTCCTAACAGACCAAGGAATAAAGCTTCAAGGATAAAGGCCGAGAGAATGCTCTTCTTGTTGAAGCCAAGGGCCCGCAGTGCCTATCTCAACGATACGATTGGCTACTGCCGCATACATGGTGATCATTGCCCCGATGATGGCCCCCAGCGAGAAGATGATGGTCAGGGCGATGCCAAGAATGCTGAGAAATTTGGACATGGCCTCGGACTGGTCCAGATAATATCTGGTTTCACGCTTTGCCTCCACCGTCAGGCGGGGGTCACCTTCAACACGTTGCTTGAATGCGTCGAAGGAAGCAGGGTCCCGCAATTTGAAAAGCACCGACGAGTAAACGGGCCGGCGGAACGCCTGCATGAGCTGATCAACATCTCCCCATATTTCCGAGGAAAAGCCGGTGCTGCCGGCATCGAAAACACCGACCACTGTCCAGTTGCGCATGCCGAAACGCAGGGTTTCACCCAGTCCTCCCCCCTTGAAGCGTTTGGCAATACTGGCTCCGGCAATAACCTCTGCGGAACCAGGCCTGGGCATGCGCCCTTCCTTCAGGCGCACCTGGGGTCTGAGCTGCAGGGAACTTTGGCCTACACCGCGGATAATGACATTGGCGGGCTTGTTTGTCCCCCGCTTGGGCAGGTTGATGAGCACGACAATCTCTTTGGCCAGAAGCGGGCGGCCATCGGCGCCGATTGCCACCTCGGGCTGGCTTTCGACCACGGCAGCCTGGGGGCGCTCCACACCGCTCTGCACCTCGGAAACAGCCGATTTGCGGATTACCACCACGTTGTCAAAGGAGCCGGTCTCCACCAGGGTCCGGCGCAGGCCTTCAGCCAGCATCAGGGTTGCGGCAAAAACGAACACCACCAGAGCCATGCCGGAAGCGGTAAGAAAGGTGGTAAGCCGGCGGGTCCAGAGGTTGCGGTAGCTGTAAAAGTACGGGATGGCCATCAACCGATTCTCCGCAAGCCGTCGGCGATTCCTATGGTGGCGCCGCGCCAGGTGGGGAAGATGGAGGCCACGACACCGACCGTCAATGCAGCAAGGAGATCGAGGTAGACTGTCATGGAAGAAACATTGAAGACGGGAAAGAACTGGGACAGCTTCTCCTGAATGCCATGGGCCGCCGGATAGGTGAGAAGGATGCCGATAACACCGCCGATCATGGCAATGACGATGGATTCGCCAAAGATGATGGCGGCAATGTGCCTGCCACCAAAGCCGAGCGTCTTCATGGTTGCATACTCGGCGATCCTCTCCCGTGCAGTCATGGCCATGGTATTGGCCACCACCACCATGATGATGACGATCACCACATAGGAAACGATCTTGATGGCGATCATGATCGCCTCGGTCATGGAAACGAAGCTGAGCTGGAAGGCCCTTTCCGTTTCAGTCAGGGTTTCGGCCAGGGAATTCCTGAAGGTGGCATCAACCGCCTGGGCGACTTCGGCGGCCAATTCCGGCTTTTCTACGCCGATCATGTAAAAACCGGCCTGATCAGCCGGCGCGACACGGTCCTTTTCAGGGTCTCGTTCAGATATTTCCAGTGGAAAAAAAACTGGGTCTCATCGGTGTTCTTCTGCGCCCCCCGGTAAATGCCGCGCAGGACAAAGGTCCACTGGCCGGGGAAAATGGTCCCCTTGAGGGTGATAAGATCTCCCACTTTCCAGCCGTATTTGGCCGCCAGCTTGCGTCCAACCACAGCACTGCGCTGATCGTGGAGGAAGGCATTCTTCTGCTCGGGAGAGAGGACGAACTCCGGATAAAGATCCAGGTAGCTTTGGGGTTCCACTGCAAAATTGGGGAAAAAGTTCTTTTCATTAATGTAGACGCCACCGAACCAGTTGCCATAGGAGACCTGCTTCACGCCGTCTATCTGCCGGATTCTGTCCTTGTAGGAAATGGGGAGGGAAAAAACCAGGGAGATGGCATTGCGCGTCACCAGCCGGGTGGCGGAAGACTGCTCCACTCCCAGGTACCAGAGCCCCACCAGTGTGCGCAGCAGACCGAAGGCGAGTATGGCGATGGCAACCCCGAGAATGGTCAGCAGCGAGCGCAACTTATGGCGGAAGGCATTGCGAATGATGAGCTTTATTAACATAAGTTTCCAGTTTCTACTTCCAGGTTCACTATTCACTCTTCACTCTTCCGACAGAAATCCTTTTTCCAGATGCCTGATCAGATGGGCCTTTTCAGCTGCCCGGGGATCGTGGGTTACCATGATGATGGTTTTGCCGAATTCCCGGACCAGATTATCCATGAGATTGAGGATGTCTTCCGCAGACACCCGGTCAAGGTCACCGGTCGGTTCGTCCGCCACCAGGATTTCGGGATCGGTGACAATGGCCCGGGCAATGGCCACCCGCTGCTGCTGTCCACCGGAAAGTTGCGAGGGTAATGATCCATGCGATCGGCCAGACCGACCACACTTAATACCATTTCCACGTGTTCCCGACGTTCCTTCTTGGTGAGATGGGTAAGCAGCAACGGCAGTTCCACGTTCTCAAGGGCGGTAAGTACCGGCATCAGGTTGTAGAACTGAAAGATGAAGCCAACATGGGCGGCTCGCCATGACGCCAGCTCACCCTCGGACAGACTGGTAATGTCAGTTCCCCCCACCAGAATGGTTCCGGTGTCAGCTTTGTCAATGCCGGCGATCAGATTGAGGAGGGTGCTCTTGCCTGAACCGGACGGCCCCATCAGGGCCAGGAACTCTCCCTCGGCAATGGTAAAGGATACATCCTGCAGCACGGGGATGATCTGGCTCCCCCGCCGGTAGGACTTGGACAGGCCGTCAATCGCAACCATCGGTAAAGTGTCTTTTACCGCCTCACTCCTCACGCTTCACCCCTCACCGGTCATCTATTGTTTTTCGGCAGTCTTTATACCCGAGCCGTCCCTGAGTTTGTCCAATGGTCTGAGGACGATCTTATCCCCCGCCTTGACGCCGCTTGTCACCTGCAGCATGTCACCCACACGTGGACCGGTCGTGACAGCGGTCTTGATTGCTTTATCACCCTTTACCAGAAAAACGGATTTCACTCCTTCCCTGTCCAGCACCGCCTGGGGATTGACCGCCGTTACCGGCCGTTGCTCTTCGGGCTTCACCGGTCTCTCCAGAAAGGCCACCTTGGCGCTCATCTCAGGCAGTATGCGCCGATCCTGGTCGACAAATTTGACCTTCACCATTACCGTCGCCTTGGAGCGGTCCGCGGTAGGCACAATGGTATGGGTAACGCCGCGAAAACGTACATCCGGCAGTGCGTCGAGGGTGATCTCACATGGCTGTCCGACCTTGATTTTCCCCAGGTTGGACTCCGAAACGTCAGCCTCCACCTGGAGCGAATCCATATCGGCAATGGTGACGACTGCCGCCTTGGCATTGGCCGCAGCCCCAAGCGGGGTGACAATGTCCCCCACGTCCGCATCCTTGGTCAACACCACCGCATTGAAGGGAGCGCGGATCAGGGTATAACCCAGCTGGGCCTCCGCACCACGTAAGGCTGACGACAGCGCAGCGATATTGGCCTCGGCAGCGGCAACGCCGGCCTTTGCCCGTTTGAACCTGGCCTCGGCAACATCAAAGTCGGCCCTTGCCACCACACCCTGGTTAACCAGCTCCTTCTGCCGATTAAAGCTGAGGCTGGCGTCGTGCAGTTCCGCCTTTGCCTGTTCCAGCACCGCCCGGGCATTGTTGAGGTTCGCCGTGGCCTGCCCCCGGAAGGCGGTTGCATCCTTGTTCTCCAGCCTTGCGATGATCTGCCCCTGTTGCACCCGGCTCCCTTCTTCCACCCCCAGCCATTCCAGTTGAGCAGTGGTCTTGGAGGCGACGGCGGCCTTGCGCTGGGCAACCACATAGCCGCTGGCATTAAGGAGGGTGAAAGCCTGGGATGGGTAGATCTGGGAGACGGTGGCTACTTCCACCTCCACCCGTGGCGCCAGGACCCCTTTTGCAGCAAGAATGGTGAGAATAACGGCCACCACACCAACAATCCAGACCAGCGGCCGCTTATGCCGTGCCTGCCGGCGGCAACCGCTGTCTTGTCAATCTTCAACCGGTTCAGATCGTTATCAGCCATCGATCAACTCCACTGCTTTAAGAAATAAACAGTAAATAGCACCGTTCAAGCGCCTTGGAAAGGGGATAATTGAAACCAGGGGCGGGAAAACAAAAACAGGCGGAGCAAAACAGCTGCTTCGCCTGAATGATATTTGCCTGGAACGCTCAAATTTACTGAGCGACCACTTCCAGAATACCGAACATACCCTTTTCCCGGTGACTTTCCAGAAAAGGAAGTTTTTTGTCACAGAAAAACTGATACCTTCCCACTTTGGTCGGCGTAAATTTAACCGTTTTGGGTTCCTTATCCAGCTCCATGGCAAAGTCAATTCCCGCATCCGGCGCCCGGAGTACAATGGTATGGGGAACAGCTCCCGGCTCCTTCCTGACCTTCAGTTCCACAGGCAAGTCAGCCTTTACCACAATATGTTTGGGAGTGAAGAAATAGCTCCCCCCAACACATCAACCCGCTGGACTCCATCATTATCGGGAACTGCCCGGAAGGCTTTTTCTTCTCCATGGGCATTAAAAGCAAAAGCGAGACATAGAAGGGCCATACCTATAAATCCGTTTTTCCCCATTTGGAGGCTCCTTGGTGTTTATTGTCACGTGCGGACACTAGTGCAGCTTCTTCATCATCTCGCGCATGAATGCAGGGAGGTCGCCAGGCTCACGGGAAGTCACCAGATTGCCGTCGACAACCACCTCCGTGTCTTCATAACGGGCTCCGGCTTCTTTCAGTTCGTCAACCACCGTATTGTAGCAGGTGGCCTTTCGCCCCCTGAGCAAACCGGCGGATATCAGTGTCTGCGGTCCGTGACAGATTGCCGCCACCGGTTTGTTCTGCTCAAAGAAATAACGGGCAATTTCCTGGGCCTTGGCTTCCTTTCTTACGGTTTCCGGGGCCTTGCCTCCGGGAAGGACCAAAATGGTGTAATCGGCTGGTTTCACCTCGCCAAGAGTCATATCCACCGGCACTTCATAGCCATGCTTGCCCTTGATGAGACCGGTTTTCACGGAGGCGAGGACAACGTCCACACCTGCCTCCTTGAGGCGATAATATGGCACCAACAGTTCGGAGTCCTCAAAATTGTCTGCACTGATGAACAATGCTTTCATTTTGTCCTCCTCGTCAGTTCTGTTGCTGACTATTTGATCCGTGCCTCCACTGCCTGCCAGTTGATATTTTTGAAAAATGCCTCGATGTAGTCTGCCCGCTTCAGCCCGTAATCCAGCATGAAGGCATGTTCGAACACATCCATGATCAAAAGCGGGTTACCCCCTGACGGGTGGGCGGTATCATGCTCGTTGATCCAGAAGTTGATGAGCCTGCCGCTGTCAGGGTCCTGGTAAAGGACTGCCCAACCGATGCCGCGCATGGCGCCGGTCGCCCTGAAATCCTTTTCCCATAGCTCAAGGCTGCCGAAGCTTTCGGTAACCTTTTGCCGGAATCTGGGTCCCATTTCACCCGCTGGTTTGCCCAGGTTCTCAAAGTAGTATTCATGCAGGCGCATGCCGTTGAATTCCCAGCCCAGACGCCTTTTCAGTTCGCCGAATGCCGGTGTCGCCCCCTTATCCTCCTTGAGCACCTGCTCCAGAAGTTCCAACACTTTGTTGGTATTGGTCACATACCCTGATAGAGGGTAAAGTGATTGTTGAGAAGGGCCTCGCTGAAACCTTCCATACCCATAAGTTTTGAGTAATCCTTAGCGGCATATGGCATGATCATCTCCCCCGTTTCTTTAGCAGTAATGGACCATTTTGCTTCGAGTGCTCATCCTGTCAGGCCTTTTCCCTGACAGGTTGTTGAAAAACGTGATGGGTCGCCCGGGATGCAAGGCTCAAGTGAAGGAGGGAGCGAAACGTACCGTGATGTACGTTGAGTTTCCGAGTGAGCGGCAACACAGCAGACCGGCCCCGCAATAGTTTTTCAACAGCCTGCTAAACGTTACCATGCACCCTATAAATTGCAAATTAACGCTCATCACCTTTCTTCAATCTCCACAGCCGCTACCTCCACGTCAGGCCGCTCTTCCACCAGCCATTCTTCCAGGCGCTCCAGCAAATTGCGGGCCTGGACACCACTTTCCGATACAGTGACGAAAGCCATAACAGCCATATCCTTGCGGTCATGGTGCTCGACCTCTGCCGCGGCTACATTGAACCTGTTGCGACTCCTGGCCAGGACGCTCTTGATGATCCCCCTTTTTTCCTTAAGCGTTTGCGCCGTCAGGAAGAGCTGGATACGGCAGGCATAGACGCGCATGGCAAGACTCCTTTGGCAGGCTGTTGAAAAATTCCCCAGCAGGGCGGAGCATGGAGCACCGGCTCCTCAGACTTTGCTGAATTCAGGTATATTGCAGGGGGTACGGCGCCAACTTCAAGTTACTCATACCTTTTCCGGCACTATGTGGCCCCATGGAAGTGGAAACAACAAGTTGCAAAAGGAACGCAGGCATGCTATGTGCTCTGTGAAGTAAAAAATTAATGTAAGGGGAGAAATCATGAAGAAAGTTCTGTCATCTGTCGTTGCAGCACTCGTAGCCATTGCCTTTGCCGGAGTAGTTTTCGCCGCTGAGCCTGCTAAAGAAGCAGCTCCTGCAGGTCTGCCCGCAGGACATCCGCCCATTGCCCAGGAAGTGAAGAAGCCGGCTAAGAAAAAAGTGGCTAAGAAAAAAGCAGCCAAAAAAGCCGAGAAGAAGGTAGAAACACCTGCCGCTACTCCGGCTGCCCCCGCTGCACCTGCAAAATAGGTTTATCTCTTGCCGGCAAAAAGCCGCATCCTTCAGGGCGCGGCTTTTTTGTCTTCAAATGCAACGTAATGGCTAAATTCAATGATCACCGGCCGGCGTCAACTATTTTTCCCCCAGCAGCGCCAATGCCTCCCGGGATTGGGGCAACCCCTGCTCTGCCGCCTGGCGATACCACTTTATCGCTTCGCGTAGGTTCTTCTCCACTCCTTTGCCGTCTTCATAGAGGACGGCCAGGTTGTGCTGGGCGACCGGATTCCCCTGCTCCGCTCCCCTGCGGAACCACCTCATGGCCTCTTTCAGGTCCTGTTTTACCCCTTCGTTTCTCACATACATGGACCCAAGGACGCATTGGGCCTGGGGATCGCCCTGAGCGGCAGCCTTCATGCACCATTTTGCCGCCTCATGCTTGTCCTGCTCCACTCCCCAGCCATTGTAATACATGCAGCTCAGGTTGAACTGGGCATCCACATCACCCTGTTCGGCAGCCAGGCGGAACCACCTGGCACCTTCCGTATCGTCCTGCCTGACCCCTTCACCACTTGAATATGCCAGCCCAAGGGCATTTTGCGACTGTGCATGGTGATGCCCTGCAGCCTCCAAAAACCAGCGGATCGCTTCCCGCCTGTCTTTTTCCATGCCCCACCCGGTAAAAAGCATGCAACCCAGTTCATATTGGGCCTGGGCATAGCCATTGCGGGCTTCTTTCTTTATCAATGAAACGTGATTCTGCTTTTCCACTGGTGAAATATCATCGATCTCAAAGAAATCGGCACTGTTTCCCTCTGCCGCACCACCTCTGATGGAGGCTATGTCCCCCCCTCATAGACTGCTGCAGTGCCCCGATGAATTTCAGCCAATGCCCAGTTGGAGAAAAAAATCACCAAGAAAAAAATCACTCCGGAATAGAAGGTTTTCATCCTACACCCCTTTGCAGCCTTGCCAGCAAAATATATTCAGTGAGAGGAAGCCGTTTCCCTTGATTTGGAATCGCTTCTTCTTTCCTTCGCTCTGTATTCCGTTTTAGCGCTCCTCAGCGGATCGCGACCGATCTGCACCCATTCCGTAGACCGATGGAAGCCGATTATTCTATGCTCAGCTATCAGTTCATCCAGATGTTCATCGGCGACGACATCGTAAATATTGTCCTTAAAAAGAACGAGAATGCCCATCATCATTTCCTTAGCAAGATTTAATGATTTATAATTATATCGTATTAATTTTTTTTTGCAATTATTTTTTTTGCTTTTTCTGGAACTTTTTTCATCAGCAGAAAAGGTCAATGGGGGATAATCAGCAGACAGCGAGTGTCCTGTGCGGTGACTCCTACTAGGAGT
>NZ_BBCJ01000027.1 GCF_001311985.1 Geotalea toluenoxydans JCM 15764 | reverse complement strand
TCCGACAGACTCCTAGCCAGAAATGCACTACCGGCAACCCGGATCAGGTTCATCCCAGGAACCGCCGGCAACATACCCCCTGCCACGCATCCGCCAAAGCAACCCGACAGCTCTATGCACCGTCGCACCCTTTGGGCGTCTTCATCAAGTTCTCCCGCAAGCTTCTTTTTGCCATGGAATGCACAATTGATGACAGTGTCATCTCCTTGAGATTCCCCAAGGGCACGGGAAGAGACGGACAGGGGTAAACATCACCGCTGGCCGTGATGGAAAGCATGGTATTGGCTGCCTGGCAACTCCCTTCCGGGAAATGAAGGGTCGGGAAAAACACCCGCCACAAAAAAGGGTCGTGGATAACAACCTGCATTTTGTCAGGCTTGGCCACCTCTTTTATTCCATCGGAGAGTTTCTGCCGCTGTTGCCAGTCCAAGGCAAAATAGCCTCCACCATAGGAGAGCCGCTGCATGGGCAATACCAGCGATAAACCATGATTGGCGCAGAACGAGTATATCTCCGGCAGCTGATGGTAATTATCAGCTGCAACGGCAAAAGAGATCCCTGGTACCGGTACGCCGGCAGTTCTGAAATCATGGCGATTAACTCGGGCAAGGTCTGCTGATTCTTCAATAGCCACATAGAGATTTCTAAGGCGGTAATGGCAGATCTGATCCAGAAGTGCGGGAGTAATGGTTGCCAGGGAAATGGTCAAAGAAAGGGCAATCTGAACCGGGGAAAATAATTCCAGTAATGGCAGGTAAATGGCGCCGGGAGTGGCCTTCGTAGCGGTGAGGTCGAGACTGAGTATCTTCAGCGCCATGATCTGCTCACCGACACTGAGACAATCATTATCAGCAGCGTCGGCAGGCAGATCCCAGTAAATCCTGATGGGAGTTTTCAGCTCACTGATATTCATGGCTGCCAGCAGTGGGGATCGGGACTGTTGAAATCGCCGGTCAACGCAAGGCACGGGCGCTGCAGCCCCCAAGGCATTCATTGTAGTCGCTGCAGCCGACACATTTGCCCGTCGCCACTTTGTTGCGCAGCTTTTCCAGAACCGATGAGCTCTTCCATAGCTCCTGAAGGTCGTCGGCAAGGATATTGCCGATGAGACGGGTATGAAACCGCAGGGGGTAATGTCGCCATTGGACTTTATGTTCAGGGACAGCTTGCCGCAGACACTCCCCTTGACCATGTTGTTGGTGTCATGCATTCCCAATGAGGCGATTATCGGATCGTCAAGGGAGATGTCCAGCTTACGCCCCCGCTGTTTTTCCATTATCGCCTCCGCGTAAAATGACTGCCATTCCTCAGGTGTCAGGTCCAGATCATCCCTGTTGGAATAACCGAGGCCCGAACATTTGAAATTGTGGAAGTTGAGCTGCTCCACATGGAGTTTTTCCGCCAAATCTATGAGCGGAGCAACATCACGGTGGTTCAACTTGCAGATAACTGTGGAGATGGAAGTCTTTATTCCTGCCTCCTGCAGGTATGCCAAAGCATTTACGGCACGCCCGTGGCTGCCCGACACACCACGGAAATCGTCATGGATGGCAGGGACGTGGCTGTCGATGCTGATGCCCACCTTGCTGAACCCGGCCTCTTTCAATTCCAGGGCTTTCTTGCGGTCGATGAGGTAACCATTGCTGTTCATGGATACTCGCATGCCGCTTTGGGCAGCACAGGAAGCGATCGTCGCCAAGTCCTGACGCAGCAGCGGCTCGCCACCGCCGAAATTGACCGACATGACACCAGCCGTGGCAACTTTCTCAAGACAGTGGCATAACATACTGCAGTCTATTTCTTTCATGGCATCATTGCGGCTATAGCAGTGGCGGCAGGCGAAGTTGCAGTTATTGTTGACTGCCCAGTTTATGGTAAGCGGTGCCTTAAGCTGAATTTCACCCATAGAAGATAAACCCTTTCTGCTCCAGATCCTGCAAAAACGAATGCACATCCTGAGACAGTACTGCTCGTTCTACCTCAAAGTCAGCCAGTAAGGAATCGATGATCTCCTCGACGGTCCTGCCGTCGCAGATCTTCCATATTTCGGTGCCCATCAGGTTCAGAGTAATCATGATGCCGTCCGAGAAGAGCAGCGAGGTGGCCACTTCTGTCACGTCGCTCCCCTTCTCAAGCCCTGCGCTCGCTTCCAAAAGAGAGTCCTCTTCCTCGCGCCACATCACATCAGGTTTCTAAATACCTTTTTCAACAACACGCCCTCCTTTATGGAATGTTGTATCAGCGACCAATGCAGGAAAGGCAAAGGGCCGACAGGGGATTTATCTTTGTGCAAACCTTCGCCAGAAAGCAAGAACTGCCCCAAGACACATGATTGCGAAGCCGCAGAAAACAACAGGCCGGCCGGATCTTTCACTATCTGAACGCCTGCGAAGGAGCGGCCATTTCCGTCAGTTCCAGTCTGTGTGTGATAGAAATAGAGTCCCTGCCAGGAAAAAGGTGCGTTGATTTCCGATGTTCCCGAGACAGGGGGCTTGTCATCACTGGATAGCTGAAGATCGACACATCCTCTTGAGCTGGGGGTTTTTATAGGAGACAAGTTTGAAAGCATAAGGAAAATCGGCAGGCAGCGTGCTGTTACCGGAGGTGTCGGTTGTGCCGACGATCCTGTCCCCTTTGTGAACCACAAGTACCAGCCTGAGGTTTTTGGGCTCAAAATCCGTGACCGAGACACGATAACCGGGCAGTTCAAAACTTTCACCGGTGGCAAGGGTGAACAGGCCGTACTTTTCGCTACCCTGCAGGACACCGACGCGGACCGGCACCGGGTAATACTGGCGATTTATCTGCTTTACCCATAGCCGCATGTGGAATGGGGCTTCCCTCTTCAGGTCCCAGCGAAAGGCCTCGTCTACAAAGGTGCCTTCATAAACGTTCACCGTGGCCACATAACCAAAGGAGGTGATCACACAGCCCAAAAGAGTAACCAGAACCCCTCCGTGAAGAACGAGGGTCGATCCGGCCAACGAGCGCCACCTTTTCATGCTGCAGCAGATAAGGTTCAATGCCATCAGGGCCAGCAGACTGACAAACAGTGGGCTTGAGTAAATCGCCCGTGATTCGGTGAAGGTTCCTGGTATTGCAACGATGGTCAATACACCGAAAAGGGCAATTGCCAGTTCCGTTGAGGAGAGCCCATTGATAATTCGTGATTTCAGACCCGGTGGCAGCAAGACAGAACCTTTCGTCCCCAGAGCAGACTGTGCATCAGATTAACTTCTTCGCCTTGAGAAATTCCCGGGCCAGCTTGTTCGGTTTATCCTCGGCCTTTATCATTTTGACCATTCTGGAATAGCTGTTGTCATTGACAATCCCGGAGAGCTTGTTGATCAGCTTCGGTAGAGCCGGCAGATTGCCTAAAATCTCTAGAGAAATAACCGGTGCAACCAGCTGGCTGGAGCCATTGCCGGTCAAGGTGCCCAGTGGCTCAAGCCAGACAAGGTTGAATGTCTTGCGATGCTCCCTTTTTACAATCTCGAATGCAGTTTTGGCGTTGGCTTCCCTAGGTCGCTTGACCAGCTCCAGCCCGTGGTCTGTGTTTTCAATGATCAATCCCACCTGGCCGTGCTTGACCGCATTGTAAATTTCGGCCCCGGTCTTGAAGGTAAGAATTTTGACGGAGGTGCCGGTCCTCTCGGTGACAAGGACGGAGATCATTTCAGCAAGCAATTGATCATTGGGGGAGTTGGTGACACCGATATAGAGCACCTTGCCGACGCAAGCCCCGGCTTGGGTTGCCATAACGGCCAGAAGGGTAAATATCACCAGCACAACCAACCTCTTCATAAAACCTCCTTCTCGCATCAGCTATTTTGCCGTTAATACCACGTCGATTGCAATATCCGATTGGGATGATACTGCAGGCAACCGTTTTTCCAGCTTCATTCCAGGACCAGTGGGAAAGGTTACGGCGGCACCGACAAAATATTCGCCTGGAGGCAGATAAAGGGTGTACAGGCCGGTTTCCTCGGTCCAGCCGGAGACATAATCTGGCAGCTGGCTCACCTCCCTTGTGGCGTTGACCAGCACATACGCCGAGCTGACAGGTGCCCCCTCACCGTCTACCACTCTTCCACTGACCTTGACCATATCCTCTCTGGCTTTTTGTTTGCCCCTCGCCACCTGGCGTATATCGCAACGATAAACTGCCGTTCAACGAGCCCTTCATCAGCGGCATCAATAGCCGCAGGTTCGCCTGAATGCTGGGCCACAGGTGACAGTGGACCATACTTGCCATCCTGCCGCACCCTTGCCACCGCCCAATATCTTCTGCCTGCAGGCAACTGGATTGCGTAGCTGCCCTCCTTATCCGATGATCCTGTAATGAAGTCAGCGGGGCGCCTGGTATTGGGACTGTCGTAGATGAAAACCTCGGCACCGCAGACTCCCTTGCCGGCCATATCGACAACCTTCCCGCGGAAGATGAATGTTTGCGCAGCCATATCTTCACCATAACTGAAATTGGCCATGGACAACAAAAGCAAAATTGCGAGTGCTGATTTTCTCATTGCACTATATTCCCTGTCTTGACCCGCTTTGAGAGAAATGGCTCAAAAATTACCAGGCCTATGCCAGGCTCATTACGGCCGTCAAAGATGGTATTAGCCGGGATACCCTCCCCCACCAATTTCCGGCGGCATCCACATTTTCGTCGTTAAAGTCGCCGATTCTGACGTTGTAGCCGGTGTTGTCAAACAGGTTGCTGCCGTTGATTTTCAGACCACTGCCTTTTTCTCTGACAAATACACCCGTTTCGTTCCTGGTTATGTCGCTCGCCTCAATGCTCCCATTGCCACGATAGGAACGGATACCTATGGAATTATCCCTGAAAAGGCACCGTTTAATGGATACCGGGCCGCTTCTGAAACGCATGCCGCCATTATTGTTGCGGAAAATGCTGTCGGCAAGGGACAGTTTGGTAAAATGGCTGTGCAGGCCCCATTGAGCATACTCGAAAACCGCATGGGAGATGACACTGCCGTTTGCATGCTCCAGAAGCACCTCGTCCCACGTACCCGGCAATTTTTTACCTGCGGAGGTGAAAATGACTTCGCGGCCTTTTTCACCTCTGGCAACGATTTTACCGTTGACTGTCATTCCTGAACCTTCGGCAAACAAGACTTTAGTTCCAGCCAAAAGAGTAAGAGTACTCGCCGTGGGAATCTGGAGCCTGCGATTTGCGATAATCTCCCCTTGCCATACGGTCGGAGTGGCCACGCTGGCCAGCGGCCAGACGAAGGGCACCGGTTGTGTCAATGGATTATCGGAAATGATGCGGCCTCGGGAAGGATGGTTTCTGCGATCAAAGATCACCCTGCAGGCTCATCATTCCCCCACCAGTTGTCCGGTGCTTCCACATCGTTTGTACCTTCCTGATCAATTGCCCAGAGTCCGTTGCCCATGAAGCTGTTGCCGGTAAGGGTTCCGGTAAAGGAGAGCAACCCTAGTCCCCGTTCACCATTGGCGGCAATCTGGTTCCCTTTGATCTCGGCTCTGGTTTCCTGCAGATTCACCCCGTTGAGGCCGTTGTTCGCCACAAAATTTCCGAAAAGCTCTATATTGTCGGAATTTTTCAGGGATAAGCCTGTTTCAGCATTATTGGAGACAACGTTACGGTTAAACCTGCCGGAAAAAGTGTCAGCTACCATGAGGCCAAATCTGTTACCGTCAATCAGATTCTCTTCCATAATGGTAACCCCTTCCCTGAGTCTCAGTCCATCCCTCCTGTTGCCAATGAACTCGTTTTGCCTGACCTGCAGGTTACATCTGAAGAAGTTTCCCCCTATGTAATTGCTGCTGATCAGATTGCCTGACATATGGATAGTGGAGTTCCTGCCCTGGATGCCACTCTTGTTTTCATACAACCGGTTGCCATGGAGCACAACCAGGGATTCCTGAAATTGAATAGCGCGGTAGTTTCCCTTCAGCACTGAATGTGTCACCGCCACATTGGAAAAATGAAAATGGAGCCCTCGATAGGCGCCCTCTATCTGGCAATATTCGATCAGGTTCTGGACTCCATCGCTGCCCATGATGTTTATAGCGTCCCAGTCAGCATCCGACCTGCCTTTTTCGGCCGAACGAAAGATGATCGGTTCCCTGGCACTCCCCTTGGCCAAAATACTACCCTGTATCATCAGTCCATTTTCGCCAATCCCATCACCATTTGAATCTCTTCTGCTGAATTCGATGACCGTACCCGGAAGTATCGCCAGCCTGGCTCCTTCTGGCACTCGGATGATCCCTTTGACGATGATGCGCCCTTGCCAGATTGTGCTGCCCAGAAGCACCTCATCATGGTAGATTCTACTGACAGGCAGGTCTTTTGTTGTGCTGAGAGGAATCTGAGCTGCCGGCTGTTGGAGATCGGCAGCATGGAGATCCTTTTTTCTGTTGTTGCCAATGGTTGAGTTGTGCTGCAGGATCTTGGCACCGCTGAAGGCGTAGACTCCGAAATCATTGTCGGCAACAGTAGTGGATTTGAGGACCACAGAACTTTTTGGCCCGATTGCCGATACTCCATACCGGTTCCCATTGATTTTGCAGTCGTCCACTGTTGCCGTTCCCTCAATGACATGCAAGGCAGTTTCCGCATTGTCTATGCTGCATCCACTGAGGAAAGCCCTGCCGCCATCCACGATCAAACCAGCCCATGAAGCATTTTTGGCTTCGCCAGGCGAAGAAAATTTGACCGGGAAAGTCCTTGTGCCCTCCACTTTCAATGTGCCACGAACGGTGATCTCGGTAAGGGGAGATATGTATTCAGGATCAGTCTTGGTAGTATCAGCGGGAATTACCCTTACAACAGTGCCAGGTTTGAGGGTCAGGGAGATACCTGACGGAACAATCACATCTTCGTTGACGGTGACTTCTCCCTGCCATGTGGTATCGGCCGTTAACAGGGTTGCAAACGCAAAAGCAGGAATTAGCAGGCACAGGGCAAAGGCAACCAGGAAGGTAGTTTTTTCATGGGCAGAGTCATGGCTCGATGAAACTCTAAAAGGATGGGGTTTACCTACTGCAGCAAAAATTAGATGGATCTCAATATACTCCAATCAGAGCGCAAAGGCAAAAGATGATTGCGATGGGGCACCAGCAACTTCTGCGGAAAAAGAAAAAGGGTCCCCGGAAAAATTTTCGGAAACCCTTTTAAAATGGTCGGTGCGACTGGATTCGAACCAGCGACCACTAGACCCCCAGTCTAGTGCGCTACCAGGCTGCGCTACGCACCGATATGCTACAATGTATTTCTCAGATCCTGCAACTGGGCAACCGCATGCTGTACAATCTGCTTCAGCCTCTCGACTCGCCCGCTGTTTCCGTCGCCAATTGTTTCTGAGTTGCTAATTTTTTCTCCAAGCCTTTTGCGGGCTCCGTCTATGGTCAGCTTTTCATCATAGAGCAACTGCTTGATCTGCTTAACTACCTCAAGATCTTCCTTGGAGTAGAGTCTCTGTCCGCTTTTGCTTTTCTTAGGATTTAAATCGGTGAACTCGGTCTCCCAGAAACGCAGCACAGAGGGCCTCAAGGCTGTTAGTTCCGAAATCTCTCCGATTTTGTAGAATAGCTTGTCCCGAATTGAAGCATCCCTGAAGAGAACTACTGATTGTTGATGGCGGCTTTAAGCACCTGACTCGGCTTGAAAGTGAGAATCTTCCTTGCAGAGATGGTAATTTCTTCCCCGGTCTGGGGATTTCTCCCGCGGCGATCTGCCTTTTCCTTGACGACGAAATTACCGAATCCAGCGATTTTGATTTTATCGCCCTCTTCAAGGGTGCTTTTTATAAGATCAAAGACAGTCTCGACGAGTTCTGCCGATTCTTTTTTTGAAAAACCAACCTTTTCGTAAATCCTTTCAACAATATCAGCTTTCGTCATAAACCCCTCAACTAAATCAGTAATTCGGTGGGCAGCCAAGTTCGACAGCGCGTTGGTTTATATCACAGGGGGAATCCATAATCAACCCATTTTTAGCGAATGGAGGCATTTAATTTTTGCTGCAGCATCTGAATAACCTGCTGGTGAACGGGATTGACTTCCTCATCCGTGAGCGTTTTTTCCTTGGAGCTGTAGCGGACCCTGATGGCAATGCTCTTCTGTCCTGCCGGGATATTACTCCCCTTGTACAGGTCAAATATCTCTATCTGGCAATCTCTGCAGCCTTAACCTTCCTGGCGCAGTTGACGACAGCTTCAGCCGAGACATCATCGTCGACAAGCAATGCAATATCCCGGTAAGTATCAGGGAAACGCGAGGGCGCAGAGACGGTATGGTCCTCCCTGCGGCACTCAACCATTTTTTCGAAGTTTAACTCAAAATAGAAGAGCGGTTTTTCAAGACCGTATGCTTCCTGAACGGTAGGATGCAACTCCCCCAAGGAGCCGATCACATCACCGTTGCAGATTATGAAGGCGGATTTCCCAGGGTGATAGAACGGCTCAGGTTCCCTTACCTCAAAGGAATAGCCGGATACGTCCAAGGCGGCAAAAATATTTTCCAGGATGCCTTTGACATCGTAAAAATCGACCTCTGTCTTGGCCTGGTTCCAGCCTTCAGCACTGCGCAATCCTGTCAACAGACCGGCAACGAACGGGGGTTCCTCGGGCATCTCATCTGCATGCTTGGCAGATATATGCGCCGCATCTCAAAGATGCGCTGGTTCAGGATGCGGAAGCTGGCATTTCTTGCCGCCGTTTCAAGCAGCCCTGGAAGCAGCGTCGTACGCATTATGGACTGCTCGTCAGAAAGGGGGTTGAGAAGCTGAATTGTGTTACGCCGGTAGTCATCTTCCGCAAGGAGTATCTTGTCATAAGCATCGGGGGCAAAAAAGCTGTAGTTGATGACCTCGCTCAAACCCTGGCAAACAAGCAGATCTTTAACCGTTTTTGCACTGGTCAAATAGGATGACTTTGTTTCGGAAAAAATCCTTGCCTGTGGCATTGTCACCGGAATATTCTCGAAACCATGCAACCTGGCAACTTCTTCAACCAGGTCGATCTCCCGCTCGATATCCACACGGTAAGAAGGTACAGTCACCTCCATAATCCCCTGATCACACTTCGTAACCTTGAATTCAAGCCTTTCGAATAGTTCCTTTATATCAGCTGCCGAAAGTGCGATACCGAGCACCTGGTTGACCCGATCGACACGGACCGGTACCTGCCTTTCCGGAACAGGCTGAGGGTACGCATCGATAACCCCCTTGGCAAGGTTCCGCCGGCTAGTTCGACAATCAGGGAAGCTGCACGATCAAGGGCAATAGGCAGGATGTTCACATCGGTGCCGCGCTCGAATCGATGTGAGGACTCGGTATGGAGCCCCAGACGTTTGGAGGTGCGGCGAATGGCCGAAGGATTGAAATAGGCGCTTTCTATCAGAATATCGGTGGTGTCATCAGCTATTTCCGAATTCTTTCCCCCCATGATCCCGGCCAGCGCAACCGCCCTCTCCCCGTCGCAGATGGTCAGATCCGAGGACTGCAGGGTTCGTACCTGGCCATCAAGGGTGTCAAACTTCTCCCCCTCTGCTGCCTGCCTGACAACGATTTTCCCTTTTGACAGGAACTTGAAGTCGAAAGCATGCAGCGGATGCCCATATTCCATCAACACATAGTTGGTGATGTCCACCACGTTGTTGATGGATCGCTGCCCGACGGCTTTCAGTCTGTTTACCATCCACTGGGGGGAAGGTCCGATTTTACTGCCTGAAACATAGCGCGCTGTGTAGCGCGGGCAGAGCTCAGGCGCCTCAATCGTTACCGAGGTGATGTCGGTCACGGCAGTTGCACCTTCCACAGGCCGAAGTTCCGGGTATTTTACCTTTTTCCCAAGCTTGGCGGCAACTTCCCTGGCAATGCCGATTACGCTGAGACAATCGGCCCGATTTGGGGTAAGGCCGATTTCAAAGATGGTATCCTTCAGACCGAGGGCTGAAAACACAGGCATGCCGAGCTGCAGATCCGCTGACAGAATCATGATGCCCGCCGATTCTTCGGCGAGACCAAGCTCCTTTTCGGAACAGAGCATACCGCAGGATTCTTCGCCTCTTATCTTCGAGCGCTTGATCTTGAATTCACCGGGGAGAACAGCGCCGATCTGGGCCAGGGCAACCTTGTCACCCGCCTTGAAGTTCTGGGCGCCGCAGACAATGGTCAATATTTCGGTCCCATTATTGACCTTGCACAATGACAGCTTGTCCGCGTTGGGATGCTGGTTTTTCTCCAGAACCTGGGCGACGACAACATCGTCCATCCCTGCGCCCACCGTCTCGACGCGCTCAACCTCCAGGCCGAGCATGGTAAGAAGGTCGGAAAGTTCTGCCACGGGCAAATCGCAATCAACAAATTCTCTGAGCCAGTTATAGGTAACTATCATATTCTCACACTTTAAGATTTATTGAGAAACTAGAACTGCTTGAGGAACCGCAGGTCATTTTCGAACAACAGCCGCATGTCGCTGATACCGTATTTAAGCATGGCAATACGCTCGATCCCCATACCAAAGGCAAAACCGGTATATGCTTCAGCATCGTAATTGACATGCCGATAAACCTCGGGATCAACCATACCTGCACCGAGGATTTCCAGCCAGCCGGTATTCTTGCATACCCTGCACCCCTTGCCCTTGCAGATGACACAGGCTATGTCAACCTCGGCACTGGCTCCGTAAACGGGAAAAAACTGGGCCGCAGTCTGACCCCGGTATCCTTGCCGAACAGCTGATTGATGAAGTTGGTCAGAATGCCTTTCAGATCGCCGAAGGTTATCCCCTTGTCAACCATCAGTCCTTCTATCTGGTGGAACATCGGTGAATGGGTGGCATCGGAGTCGCAACGGTAAACGGTGCCGGGGGCGATGATCCGCACCGGAGGCGGTTGCTTGAGCATGGTGCGTACCTGAACTGGAGACGTATGGGTGCGAAGCAGCAAGGTATCGCTGATGAAAAAGGTATCCTGCATATCGCGCGCAGGGTGATCTTTGGGAAAGTTCAGGGCTTCGAAGTTATAGAAATCGTGCTCTATTTCTGGTCCTTCGGCGACCAGAAAGCCGAGTCCCGCAAAAATATCGGAGATTTCTTCAGTGATGAGAGTAATGGGATGCCTGGTGCCGACGGGAAGTCTTCTGCCGGGAAGTGTTACGTCCACGCGCTCCGAGCGAAGCTTTTCAGCCTTGCCGGCCTCTCGTATCTGCAATGCTGCAGCATCGATTCTTGTTTCGAGCTCAGTCTTGACCTTGTTGACAATCTGTCCGATAAGCGGACGTTCCTCGGAAGAAAGACTGCCCAGCCCCTTCATGACCGCTGTCAGCTCACCCTTCTTGCCGAGATATTTTACCCGCAGGTCCTGTAAAGAATCTTCGGTTGCAACATGCCCAAGCTCTGCTGTGGCTGCCGACAAAAGTGCCTCTAGTTTTTCCCTCATAGCGTTACCTTGTATAAAAAAAGAAATGAGATGACTTCATCCCATTTTCTTTTTTGAAAGTGTTTATTTTATGTGCTAAGCGTTGGCCTTGGCCAGCGAAACAATCTCGGCAAAGCCACGTGGGTCGGATACAGCCAGATCGGCCATTACTTTCCGATCGACCTCCACCTTGGCCTGTTTAAGACCATGGATAAGTTTGCTGTAGGAAATTCCGTTTATCCGAGCCGCTGCATTGATCCTGGTGATCCAGAGTGCGCGGAAGTCCCTTTTCTTGACGCGCCGGTCGCGGAAGGCATAATTCAATGCCCGGTCCACCGCTTCGGTCGCACTTCTGAAAAGTTTACTCCTGGCGCCCCGGTAGCCTTTGGCCAGCTTTAACACTTTGTTCCTTCTCTGTCTCGCTTTAAAACCTCTTTTAACGCGTGGCATACATACTCCTTTTGTTGTTTATTTGCCGGATCCGCAAGGGGAGACGTTTCCTCACGGTTCACGGACTTTAAGGCGGTGACGGGGGTAACGAGTAACAAGTAACAAGGATTCTATCCCGTCACTCGTCACCTGTCCCTTGTCACTGTTTTTATTACATGTAAGGGATCAGCTTGGCGATATTCTTGTGATCGACAGCCTCGACGATAGCGCCCTTGCGCAGGTTACGCTTGTTTTTCCTGGTTTTGGAGGTAAGAATATGGCTGGTAAATGCATGACTTCTTTTGATCTTACCTGTTCCGGTCTTGCTGAAGCGTTTGGCAGCGCCTCTGTGGGTCTTGATTTTCGGCATGGTCCTTCTCCTTATTTCCTTTATTTCGTTTTCGTTTTAGGGGCGACAATGATGAACATGCTGCGCCCTTCCATTTTCTGTTTTACCTCTACGATTCCTATATCCTGCAATTCGGAAGCAAAGTTGTCTAGGGCACTCATGCCCAGTTCCTGGTGGGTAATCTCCCTTCCTCGGAACACGACGGTAATCTTGGCTTTATTCCCCTCTTCGAGAAATCTCCGAACATGTTTTATCTTGAACTGCAGGTCATGTTCATCGGTCTTTGGTCTTAATTTGACCTCTTTCAATTGAACCTGAACCTGCTTTTTCTTGGCTTCCTGCAGTTTTTTGCTCTGCTGATACTTGAATTTGCCGTAATCCATGATCCGGCAAACAGGTGGCACGGCAGTAGGTGAGACTTCAACCAGATCCAGCTGCTGGCTCTCGGCCAGAGCCAATGCTTCACGGAGTGGCAGGATACCAAGCTGCTCGCTCTCAGCCCCCACAACGCGAACTTCTTTTGCCCTTATTGCCTGATTGATGTTGACTGTCGGTTTAGCTATGACGCCACCTCCTCAATGAAAGCCTTTGACTTCCTTTTCTATGAATTCAATGAACTCACTACACTTCATGCTGTCAAGATTCTTGCCGTCCCGAAATCTTGGAGTAACCATGCCCGCTTCGACTTCTTTATCACCAATAACCAACATATAAGGTATTTTCTGCAGTTGAGCTTCACGAATCTTGAAGCCAAGTTTCTCGTTGCGGAAATCCTGCTGAACCCTGAGGCCAGCTGCACGTAACTCTGCATACACCTGCTGGGCAAAGGACAGTTGATTGTCGGTAACGGTAAGCACAACCACCTGGACGGGGGAAAGCCAGACAGGAAAACTGCCGGCAAAGTGCTCGATCAACACGCCGATAAAGCGCTCGATGGAGCCGAGAATTACCCGATGCACCATGACAGGGCGCTTCTTTTCACCATCTGCGTCGATGTAAGTCAGATCAAAGCGCTCTGGGAGCGTAAAATCGCACTGGATTGTAGCACACTGCCACCTTCTGTCAAGGGAGTCGCGCAACTTGATGTCGATTTTAGGGCCATAGAACGCACCGTCCCCCTCGTTGATCTCGAAAGGACGCCCGGAATCCTTAAGCGCACCGAGCAGAGCATTGGTGGCCCGATCCCAATCCTCATCAGACCCAATGGATTTCTCAGGACGGGTGGAAAGCTCCATCTCGAACTCGAAACCGAAAACTCCCATCACATCCTGCACAAAGGAGATGACCCCCTTGATCTCTGCATCCAGTTGTTCCGGGGTGCAGAGTATATGGGCGTCGTCCTGGGTGAAGCAACGGACCCGCAGAAGGCCGTGCAGAACGCCGGCTCTTTCGTGGCGATGGACAGTTCCCAGCTCGAAAAGCCTAAGGGGAAGGTCACGGTAGCTGCGAAGGCGGGACTTGTAGATCATCATGTGGGAGAGGCAGTTCATCGGCTTGATGCCGAAGGATTGCTCATCCACCTCGGTGAAATACATGTTCTCGCGATAGTTGTCGTAATGGCCGGAACGCTGCCAGAGGTCGGTCTTCAGAATCTGTGGACCGACAACGATATCGTAGTCCCGCTTCAGGTGTTCCCTGCGCTCGAAGTCCTCGATGATCGTCCTGAGCATGGCCCCCTTGGGATGCCAAATGACCAGACCGGCCCCGACCTCGTCGGAAAACGAGAAAAGATCCAGCTCCTTGCCCAGCTTCCGGTGATCGCGCCGTTTCGCCTCTTCAATGCGTGCCAGATAAGCATCAAGCTCTTTCTTGTCGGCAAAAGCTGTTCCGTAAACCCTCTGCAGCATCTTGCGCTTTTCATCGCCGCGCCAATAAGCACCGGCGATTGAAGTAAGTTTGAAGGCTTTGATATGAGAAGTGGAAGGGAGATGAGGTCCCCGACAGAGGTCGACAAAATCACCCTGCCGATAAAGGGAAACAGTTGCAGCACCCAAATCTTCAATGAGCTCCACCTTGTAGTTCTCGCCCAGATCACCGAACAATCGTATGGCATCAGCGCCCGTAAGGACCTGGCGTTCAATCTTCAGGTTGGCTTTGGCCAGCTCCTGCATCTTATTTTCTATTTTTTCCAGGTCTTCGGGAGTAAAGGGATGGTCCACATCGAAATCGTAGTAAAAGCCGGTCTCGATGGCAGGCCCGATGGTCACTTTTGCCTCTGGAAAAAGTGCCTTAACCGCCTGAGCCATAAGGTGAGACGTGGAATGCCTGATAATTTCCAACGCCTCGGGGCTCTTCTCGGTAATTATTTCAACCTTGGAACCATCCGGCAATACCGTTGCGAGGTCGACCAGATCACCATCCACCCTGCCGGCAATGGCAGCCTTGGCAAGACCGGCGCCGATGGAAGCAGCGAGATCATAGACCGACGCCCCTCTAGGAAGTGTTCTTTCCGAACCATCCGGCAGCTTTACAGTAATCTCGCCCATAAAAGACCCCTTAACAGAAAGAGGCATCGAACCTCGATGCTCCCTAGACCTCAGACCGGCAGGTTTATCTTTGGTAGGCGCGGGCGGTTTCGAACCGCCGACCCCTAGCGTGTCGAGCTAGTGCTCTACCCCTGAGCTACGCGCCTAAACAAAAACAGACAGTACTTTTAGCAGGGCAGGCAGTTGATGTCAAGGATTTTATCAATCAGCTGTTTTTTTGTTACCGCAATCTTGTCCGGCAATTACTGATTCGATCGCCGATATCACTTGATCCACGGTAATGTCATCCATACACCGGACATTGTGCCGGCATGGAGGAATAGTGCCATACAAGGAGCATGGCGAACAAGCAGCCCGCGCACTTACCACGCTGCCACTGCTGCCTTGGGGTGCCCACTTGGCGATACTGCTTGGACCAAAAAGTGCAACCGATGGAACATCAAGCCCTGCAGCAAGATGAAGTACTCCAGAGTCACCACTCACCAATACATCAGCCTGGGCGATTATTGCGGCAGTCTCTAGCAGGGAAGTCCTGCCGGCAAGGTTCACACCGCCTTCCCTGGCGATCTCATCTCCAATGGAAACATCCTCCCGTCCGCCTATAACCACGACTTTTTTCTGGGGAGCCAGCTTAGCAGCAAGGAAAACGAAACGATCTTTTCCCCAACGCTTCTCTCGCACGCTGGCCCCGGGAAACAACGCCACATATTGTGCTACTCCCTCCAGCAACGAAGACACAGCATGGACTGCTGTTTCCGGTATGTGGAGAAACGGCGGCCTAGAGACAGCGGGGATGGCTATATCGAGGGGGTGGAGCAGCGACAGGAAGCTTTCCTTCTCGTGGTCGTCAAGTGAATACGATACCGGATGGGTAAACTGACATGCGCGCTCGTTGGTCCCGAACCCGATTTTGACGGGGGCACGGACTAACCTCGCCACGACTGCCGAGAGGCGGTACCACTGCTCGGTGTCGATGACCACGTCGTAGCGATGGCAGAGGACGGTTGAGAGGTCGGCAATGGCATCATAGCGGTATACCGTCCGGACCCCCTGAGCAAGTTCGAATACTGATGCGTTTCTTCTCTCCGCCAGAATATCGATTACGCAGTCAGAGTAGGCGTGTTTTATGGCGTTTATGGTCGGGATGAGCAGAATGGCATCCCCGATGCCGCCGGGACGGATGAGGAGGATTCGTTGGGGAGATGAGAATGAGCGTACGTACGTCCGAGGACTCCAAATCTTGACTCCCACTCCTACCAACCGGTCAACCAACTTAAGCATTCTAATCTTCACTTTACCATCAGCCATGCGCCCGATATACCTTATATCTATGATTTTGCAAGGATACGATTATAGAGTTCAAGATAACGTTCAGCAACTTTGGCAAGGCTGAAACCGGACTCTATCGTGTAACGGGCCTGACGAGCCAGAACGGCTCTTCGGCCTGGGTCCGCCAGCATCCAAGCTATCCCATCCCTAAGCTCTCGAACATCTGCAGCCCTGGCAAAATAACCGTTCACACCGTGAGTGATTAGATCGCCAACACCGCCAACAGAGTATGCAACGCAGGGGGTGCCACAAGCCATTGCTTCCATTGCGGTGAACGGTAGGCTTTCCTGCAGCGACGGCAAAACGAACAGATCTGCGGCCCTGTATAGGGTTACCAGTTGATCATCTGCCTTGATAGGCCCATAGGAACGGACAGGGAAACCATGCAATTCATTTTCTTGAAAATGCTATCCCCGAATAAAGCCAGGATCAGGCTTTTCCTCGGCAGACTTTCTGCTAGCGAAGATAAAGCCGATTCAAGTAAATTAAATCCCTTGTTTTCATCCTGAGTAAATGATGAAGCCCCATAGAGTAAAACTATCGCATTGGGAGGAAGACCTAACGCTTCCCTGGCAATGGCTCGATCTCCCGGAGAGAATAAGACGGTATCAAGCCCATTAGGGATAACCTCAACCGATGATGAACCGAGCAATGAACTGGACTGTGCGCAATTTGCAAGCCACTGGCTCGGCGCCACATACGTAACATTGAGCCCGGGCCAGTAATGAGCCTTCCGTTGCCAGCCCCAGCGACTCAGATCATGCTCATGCCGCCGGTTAAGCTGCGGACATCGACCACACTCGAAATGATAGCGTGAACAATCCCGTGGTAGATGGCAGCCTCCAGTAAACGCCCAGGAATCGTGAAGCGTCCAAACAATTGGCCGGGATAACCGCCCAATAGCTGCAATGGATAGAAAACCATGGCCAACACCATGTAGATGAAGAATATCCGGAGAGCAAGCCGACACTTCAGTATCAATATTCTTTGGCAGCCAGGCAAGGCTCCAGGGAGGACTAAGACGCGAACGGTAGCAGAGTAACGGCAGTCCATCCACGTACGGCCTCAACCTGGCCGCTTTTTGAGCATACAAACCTCTGGGTCCAGACACCAATGGGTCATCACTTTGCTTGAATTGGACCAGCATCCGACAATCAATACCGTTATGATTCAATTGCCGGAAAAGCCGATGAGCTGCTCTGGCTGC
The DNA here is from genome assembly GCF_001311985.1 of Geotalea toluenoxydans JCM 15764. Classification (GTDB taxonomy): domain Bacteria; phylum Desulfobacterota; class Desulfuromonadia; order Geobacterales; family Geobacteraceae; genus Geotalea; species Geotalea toluenoxydans. The sequence continues at coordinate 49,576 of NZ_BBCJ01000027.1, read as the reverse complement.
CCCCCCTTCATACTCGAATGTGCTGAGCATCAGAGCCTTCACAACGTAGTTTCCTTCCAAAGCAAAAGCCACGCAGATGAAACTTTCTGGTCACAACGCATCTCGCCCCCAATTTTACCCATGACGAAAACCCAATCTGATAAATCTTCCCCCAGTGAGATAATGAATAATATTTCCCATTTTCTGCATAATTGGCCTGGAGGATAGAACTTTTCTCGTAAGAGCCGCATCGTACTCAGTATCAGCTGTCACATTCCGGGCATTATTCAAAGGAAAGTTACACGGGTAAACTGGAAGCTCTGCAAAAATATGGTGGGGATCAACAGTATGGGTTGCATCGGCATTGAAACCGATATTTGAAATAAGATTTTTTGATGGGACTATCGTCAAACCGGCCAAGATGAGTTGGGCAAAGGTCCACTGGTAATCCCAGGTGTCGACAAGCCCCGCAGCAACCCTATCGAAATCAAGCACTCTTTGCCGATAAAGGGGACCACCGCCAAGCACCTCTCTGATTCTTTGGCGTATCCCCGGCGTTCCCCAATGAGATATGGTCACATCATAGTTTTGCCAGGCCCTGCGCCAGGTCGCCATCCCCATATCCCGCCATTCAGTGAAAAATGGTACCCCTGTATGTCCGCTTTCCATGTTCTAAGAGGATTGGAGCCGCAAATAGACATGACTTTCTCGTCATCCCTATACCTACCCAGCAATTCCTGACAGAAACGAAAAAAAGTCGGATCGGGCAAACAATCGTCCTCCAGAATGATTGCCTCTTCTACCTGCTGGAAAACCCAGTCAAGACCACTGGCCACACGTTTTTTGCAGCCAAGGTTCACGTCAGAATAATTACGCGAAACCTCACAGGGCCAATCGATGCACGCTACAATACGCCGAACTTCAGCACACGAGGCAACATCGCTCGAACGCCCTTCCCGTGGCCCATCGGCAATGATAAACAATCGTGTCGGACGGGTTTCCCGGATCGCGGCAAAGACACGTGAAGTGACTGAAGGTCTGTTGAATACCAGCAGCACAACTGATATTGTAAGTCTGAAACTTTCCATCATCCTTTGTCCTTTGTGGCAATACAGCCTTTTATGCTGATCAGGCATCTCCCGTGAAGCGCTTTTAGGACATCCAGGAGCTTATAGGTCACGCCAATTATCGGTTTGACCAGGGTGCGGAATCCCTCATATAACTTAGGAGATCTGGGTTTCCATTCCGTGCGGTATAGATATTTTAAATACTCCCCTCTGTACCGGTGCTCGTTCATGTAATGCCACGGTTTAGAGGACGTCGTAAAGTGAATGACGGCAGGATTAGCAACCGCTTCGGCCACGGCTTTTCCCGAATACGAGGATAAAGAACGCAGGTCAAGCATATCGGTCTGAAGGTTCCACTTCGGATGTAACGGTAGCCATTTGCCGCACAGGACGGCGTTCAGCGCATCCTGGTCATGAAGTAGAAGAACGTCCGGGTGCTTTCGGATGAAATTATGGGCCTTGTCACCGATACGTTCCTCCCGCCACCGGTCCAGGTTGACCAGCATGACTCCGGAGTTGAAATATAAGGTACCACCCGGCAGAAGCAGATCTACGTGTCTGTCGAACTTGGGTTCTTCAACGGCTGCCACGGCACAACCGTTGAAGTCAGTGTCCCACAGTTCAGTTAAATCCTTATTTATTATGATGTCGCAATCGAGGTACAAGACCTTCCTGACACTACTGTCAAGAATCTCGGAAACGGATATTCTGTAGTAAGCGGCCTGTCGTATATGATTGCTTAGAGGGTACCGTTCGAACCGGTACCGGTCCATTGCAACAAACGTAATGGCGGCCCGGTACATCTCTGTCAGTCTCGTCAGTCTGCCTATGTCTTCTCTGCTTATGCCGCCATCCAGTATTGTTATTGTGAAGATTGTATCAACCGATGACGAATTTAACAATGAGGTAAGCATCACACCCAGGTGGCGCGCATACTGCTTGTCCGCGGCTGTAAGGACGTTTATTTTCCGCATGTATCATGCACCCGCAACATATCGCTCAGTCTTTCAACAAACCATATTCTAGTACTCCGGTCGGTCAACCCGCCCGAGGCCTCTGCCAGATGCTTGAGACACCCTGTGGAGACATCAGCAGCTACGACATCGGTGCCCAACTCCAGCGTATGTCTCGTGAGATTGCCGTACCGGCACCGAAATCAAGCGTGCGGGGAGGCGTTGCCCCTCTGTGCGTATCTGACCCAGGGCCCATTGGAGTTCCGTACGGATCCTGGTCTGCTCGGTGCTGTTGAATATCTCGACATGCTGCTGCTCATAGAGAGGGAACATGCTATCGCATATGGTCTTGTTCTGCTCTGTCAGTTCATTCTGCATGTTCTATCCGTTATTTGGGCAAGATACGCTTGGCGATATTTCTGACACGGCCGATATTTCTGGCCATAAACGTACTAATCGGCCGGACGGCCGGACGGCTGAACAGCGAACCGTCCTGCGCTATCGATGTGCCGTAATGGAGCAATGCATATCGGGACGCCTTGTGGAATCCCCTCCTGGAAAAACTGACCAGGCATTCTGCCAAGAACTGTTTTACGCTGCCGGGGGAGGATGAAAGGTCCAACGTACGCAAAGTCTTCAACATGCCATCAATCAGGAATTCATTACATTCTTTGACATGTAGCGGGCTCATTGTGATCGTGCCCTGTTCCCCATGCTGACGGACCTGCAACAATACCAGCGGCAGATGAATAAAGTCGAAGTGCTGCGCCATTCTGAACCACATGTCATAATCCTGCGTAGTACGCAGATTTTCGTTGAAGAGCCCGACCGCGGCAAAACATTCCCTGGGGATCAAAACAGAGCAGCCATGTACTGGGTCGGCAGTAATAAGCGCACGACAAAACTCTTCAGGATTGTAGTAGTCAACCATCGTCCTAATCACCGTACGATGAACGTCTATCACATCGTAATCACAGTATAACACTACCGGCTTTTCACTCTCCATAATGAAGGCAATTTGTTTACTGGTCTTGTCCGGATAAAAAACATCATCATCTGAGCCATGAAAAATAATCGCCGGACATTTCACTGATGCCGACATTAAGAGCTGAAGCCACACCGCCATTCGATTTGGCAACATATCGTATCCGGTTGCCATAGGAGAGAGCTATGCGTTCAGTCTCACCATCATCATTCGACCCATCGTTGACCACTATTATTTCGCAGTTGCTATATGTTTGAGCAAGTGCGCTGTCAATGGCGTCACGCAAAAAGTTACCGCCGTTGTACACCGGTATAATTATAGATACCTTAGGATTTTGCGGCTCCCCAGTTATAACCTCATCGATGATACACATAAAATTAGACAAATTCCTTGTGAACGAATGACTTCAACATGCCGCTCAACAAGGTGTTGTAGTTCATGTAGTAGCACTTGACACACCGGGAGCCATCCAAAGGCAATGCGCTTCTGGCGAGAATATCTTGAGCTTTACCGAGACAGAGTTCTTCAGGCAGGTCTCTTGAAGGAACTTCCAGCGCATATTGGACACCACAGCAGGCATAGATGTTGGCATCGGGGCCGATCAACGGCTTCAGAAATCCAATGTAGCAGTCTCCGCCGCGGTCATAAGCCTTTCTCCCCTGATAAACAACTCTTCCGTCGCCTACCCCTTCCTTGCGGAGAATATTTCTAAGGGATTGCATGTAAACCTCTTCAGGCTGGAACAAATCTGCCACAAATCGAATGTGAGTAAAATTGTGTTCGTTGGCAAAACTGACTATCTTAACAATTTCCGCTATGTTTGGAGTATTTAAGACAATGCCCAGTCAACGCCCGATGATGCAGTAACCACATCACTGAGATGCTTACTATAGATCTTACTGAATGAACGTTGATCATGGTTGCTGATTCTGCACCAGGACATCTTGTCAAGAGTTTCCTTTGGTACTTTATGCAGCAGAAGACCATTGGTTACCAGTCCGATTTTTATTGAATTCGCGTCAAAACAATCCACCAGGTCGTTAAAACGAGGATACATCAGCGGCTCTCCACTGCCGGTGAGTAACCGCTTTTGTTCCGGCTTTCGTGCATTTTTCAATGATTTTGCGAGCCAGATCGAAGTCCATCTCCAGGGTTGCATCACGTTTAGAGCAGCTGCAGAACCGGCAATTCATGTTGCACTTATTGGTAGGCAGGAATTGAATGTGGACGGGTATAATCCGGTTGTTATGGTGCACATGGTGTACAAGATCTTTATCAAGAAGTACCTTTAAGGGTATTGAATCTGCTGCTGTAAATGAGGTTTTGATATCCACAGATTGTTTCACCTGATTCCTCCATTATGTTATAAGCTATTGTTACCAGTTACAATGTGATAGAAATTTACGACTTTTTCCCTAAGTACTCTTTGATCCAGCCGGTTCAAGGCTAAATCGGAATTATATTTCGCGGCCCGGTTCACCAGCTCATCATCTGTAAGTGCTTTCCGCAACGCTCGTTCGACAATTTCAGGATCTTCCGGGGGAACCAGCAGCCCATTACATCCGTCGTTGATCCATTCATCAGCACAGGCAGTCCAGGACTGAACAGGAAAAGAACCCATTACCATAGCCTCAAGCAATGAAGTGCTTATAGCGTCACTTATACTTAAACCGATGGAAATTCGTGCGCGTCCATGCCAATGCAGCATTTCACGATGACAAGTCTCTTTCGGAATGATCACAACTGGTATACCGGTTGTATCCTGAAAAAGTTCAGCCGCAATTTCTACCTCCTCTGTTGCCGAATAGATTGCAAGTGTATAGCCATCCAGCAGGTCTGAGCAACGCTCAAGAGATCTCAAAGCCACCAGGGCTCGTCCCGCCCAGGTCTGGTATCCCTTTAACATAATAACTCGTCGTGAAGCAGAGTTCCCCTCATTACGGAATCCCGCAACCTCAGCAAGATCAAAACCGCCTGTATTAGGGAATACCGGTAACACTCTTCCTGTAAAACCAAACACTTTCGCCAAACAAACATCACGCTGGCATTCACATGAATAATAATTTGCATGAGTCAGAAGATCTCTAATTTGTTCTTTATGAGCCGCAAGCCGCCCAAACAAATATATGTCACTCCCCCAATTGGTCACAATCCATGGTGGAAACTCACCACGACAGAGTTTCTTAGCAGCCAGGGTCAGATAACCGGCATGCTGAAATTCCATTGAATGGACAACATCCGGCTTCAAACGATTAATCAGACGCGCCAATTGCTGCACCCGAAAACACGGCCAGTACCGATCCAGAATCCGCCGGCACAAAAAAACTGCCGGGAGCGAGGGGAGCGGTAAACCGTGCTTCCTTACATTACCTGAGCCTCGCTGAAATTGATAATAAATGGAATGATGGACTGTAACATCTGATATATCGGGGTGAACATATCCCCCATCACAACTCGGGAACAGATGGATATCCCATCCTTTGCCGGTCATCTGTGACAGCCATCTGGCCGTGTGAATACTGTCTGACAGGGCAACAATCAGAATTTTCATACAACTTCATCCTTGACCTTTATATAACCGAAAGGTCCCTGAATTTCCCGATCATTGTCAAATCGTTGCTTTCATGGAAGTGTCAATCATTGCCTTCAAAATAAAAGATATGTATCCTTTTGCTTCCATCAACAAAAGGCAGACAAACAACTTACATTTTTCAACAAGAGCGAGTTCACCAATGTTCCTGAATGAATATCTACTAGCTTGAAGCGCTGCAGAATAACATCCTCTCTTTTGATAACTGTTTGCGATATAGGCATAAGCGTTTGGGAGAGGCTTCCCGCTAGCCTCAATCAACTCGACTGGATCAATCTCATGAACAAAATTTTTCAAAAGTTCGTCAACCTCCCGCATATGAAGGCGGTTCATGATAATTGTCCCCTGTTCTTCGTGTCGTCGGGAATGGATGAGCCGCTTTGGTTGATGAACAATCGGAAAAATCTTTGCGAATCTAAACCAGAGTTCATAATCCTGCGTTGTCCGTAAGTCCTCATTGAACATCCCTACCCGTTCAAAGCAACGGCGGGGGATGAGAGTTGTGCAGCCATGAATCGGATACCGCACTGTTAGAGCAAAACACATATGCCCTGGCTGCGGAGGATCAATCAAGTCAATTGCTTCAATAATCTCCGATTGTGCATTTATGAGATCATAATCCCCATATAGAATGGTTTCAGGGGATGTTTGCGAGTGAAGAAAGGCAATTTGGCTGGCTATCTTGTCAGGATAAAATACGTCATCATGGCTAAGCCACGAGACATATTCGCCGCGCATTTTATTTATTCCCATATTTAAGGCAGAAGCAACCCCGCCATTGCATTTCCGAAAATAACGAACTTTATCTCCGTATGACAAAGCTATTTTTTCCGTTTCCCCTTCATCCGTAGAACCATCATTAATAACAATCACCTCAATGTGGTCATATGTCTGCGACAGGGCACTGTCGATTGCTTCCTTTAAGTAGTTTGCACCATTGTAAACAGGGATTATTATCGAGACAGTACTATCGGTTACATTTGATCTATTCATATACGTTTAGTTGTCCAATCAAAATCAGGCCGGAAATACCCGCCGCACTCTCCTAAGAAATCACGTCTGACTGTGATTGTATCATTAACATTTATTTTGATAATATCGGTAAGCGTCAGCACATCAGAAAATGATCTGCCAAAAAGATTCATAGTAAAAGTGAATATCCTGTTATTGAGGAGATAGCCGGGAATAATACAAATGCTGCGATAAATCCCTTCAGGCATAGCTCTGCCATACCACATCGGCTCTCCGTTGTTGATAGAGCTAAAGAGACAAGTATTGTCAGTATCATAAATTATTAGCGTAAGCCCAATCGAAGCTCCGGCATTTTTAACCCTGAAAATAATTTCAAGATGGATTTCTGTATCTGTTGTAATTTCGTTCAAAACGGACCCATTGCTATCACAAACGGCAACCTTAAGAATTACAGCTGAGGCATTTTGCGGCGCTGTATCATTATCGAGCCATTCCTGAACATGAGTTTGATCACCTATACCACCAAGATAGGCGCTGATTGAAGTTTCCACATGACCGTCACTCTTAAGCTCTCCTCCATGAAACAAGATGGCACGACTGCACAGAGCACGAACTGCTGTCATATTGTGGCTTACAAATAGCACCGTCCGCCCTTCTTTTCCGACATTCTCCATCTTTCCCAGGCACTTCTTCTGGAACTGTGCATCCCCTACCGCCAGCACCTCATCTACGATCAGTATTTCTGGTTCCAGGTGCGCAGCCACGGCAAAAGCTAAACGGACATACATACCAGATGAATAATGCTTTACCGGGGTATCGAGAAACTTCTCAATCTCGGCAAAATCAACAATTTCGTCGAACTTCCGCCGGATCTCTTCCCGCTGCATTCCCAGGATGGCACCATTCAGAAAAATGTTTTCACGGCCGGTCAGTTCCTGATGAAAGCCTGTTCCCACTTCCAGCAGGCTCGCTACCCTCCTTTGATCCTTATGCTCCCTGTCGTTGGTTCCGTTATGCGGGAGAGTATCTTGAGGAGTGTGGATTTACCGGCGCCGTTACGGCCTATTATACCGATTCTGTCCCCCTGCCTAACTTCGAATGAGACATCTTTCAAAGCCCAGAAATCTTCGGCGGCAGCCGCAAGATTCGATAAGCCGGTGGAGGATTTCCTGAATGGAGCTGCAACATTTCTACTGAGAGATGCCATGCAGTTGGCGAGCAATTCTCGCAGGGAAGAGGCCTCCTCACGCCGCCGATGAGAAATTGTGTATTTTTTACCGAGTGTTTCGACTTTAATTATGGTGGACATAAATTATTTCTGTAAAGAGAATTCAAGGTCTCTGGCATGAGGGGCAATCATATCACGTCCGCCAGTATTCTTTCTGTTTTACGGAAAAACCAGAGTCCTGTAATCATTAAAACTGATGACAGTACCGTTGAAAGTAGAATCCCCGGCAAATTGAGCTCGCTTGAACCTTTCAGTAAAGCCCATCTGAAACCGTCAATCACTCCCACCATTGGATTCAGTGCATACAACAAGCGCCACTTTTCAGGGACGATGCTGCTGGCAAACCCGACAGGAGAAACATACAGGCCAAACTGCAGCAGGAAGGGAACCAGATAACGAAAATCACGATACTTGACATTCAAAGACGAAAACCAAAGTCCCGCACCGGCAATAGGGAGAAAGGCCAGCAACAAAAACAAAGGCAGTGTAACAACTCTCCAATCCGGGAGATAATCGTACCAGAACATCATGACAGCCATGATTGCCAGCGAGATGACAAAATCTATCAAACTGACGATAATGCTGCTGCACGGAACGATGATGCGGGGAAAGTAGACCTTCGTCAGTAGGTTTGCATTGCCGATCAGAGAGCCGGAGCTTTCAGAAAGGGCATTGGTAAAAAAGTTCCAGGGAAGCATTGCAGCAATGACCAGCAGCGGATATGGCACACCGTTTGAGGGGAGTTTGGCAAACATGCCGAATATTATGGAAAAGACGACCATGGTTACCAATGGGCGAATAACACTCCAGGCAACTCCGATGGCTGTCTGCTTGTACCTGACCAGAATATCGCGCAAGGTCAGGAACCAGAACAGTTCACGGTACTCCCAAACATCACGCCAATAGTGAAGAGCTTGACGATTCGGCTCTATCAGTAATTCCTGCCGCCCGTTTTGAGTTTCCATTTCCATTCCATGGTTTCCTTGAGGATCAAGCATCATAAATGGGTCGCATGCGTTTCAGAAAAGGGAAAAGCTTCATTGCATAATAGCCTGAGAGGGCAATTGCTGACCATAAAAAACCGAAATTCCCGGCAATTACCCTCAATGATTCATCTAGACTGTGCCGATCGCTCACTCCACCTGGCCGGGCGTACCCTATGAAATCCGATGAATAGACAAAATTGGCCCCGCTTTTCATCAACCGCTGATTGAAATCAAAATCCGCATACACCGGGTAATGGCAATCAAAAGGAGGAGCAGGGTGGAGCGACTTGTTAACCAGGAGCGCCTGGTGATGGAGCGAATTGTACAGCTTCAGATGGAAATCGGCCCTGGCCTTGAAAAGCGTGTTTTCACCCATCATTACAGCCCCGTAGACAACATCATTCAGGCTGTAGCAGTCCATGTTCTGTGGAAGTGAAACTATCCTGTCCCCGGCGCCAATAAAAAGGATGAAACTGTCGCCCGCTGCGGTTGCCCACCCCTTGTTCATGGCATCGTAGATACCGTTATCCTTCTCACTAACCCAATAAGATATCTGATCAGCGTATTTTCTGATGATATCCGTCGTGCCGTCTGTTGAGCCTCCATCAATCACAATGTAGTCAAGCGCTGCGCGTGCCTTCTTCTCAATGACACTCAATATGGTCTCTTCAAGATGGCAAGCGTCATCCTTAACCACCGTGACAACCGATATTTTGACCTCTCCACTCATGCTTTCTCAGGGTACTCAGACATGACTTCATGATGCCGATCGTCACTGCCGCACAAAATCCTGAAAACCATCATAGCTCTATTCCATTTTCCCATGCAAATTCGCAGCAGAAGCGCCCCGACTATCACCAGCCAGACTGTTGGCATTGCTGCAGGATAAAATCGCCGGGTAAACAACAGACGGTTTCGGATACTGTAATAATCGCAAGTGTAACTTTTCTTTGCGGGATTGCTGCTGGTGCCGATACTGCCGCCAACCTTGTGATACACAATACTCCTGGCTGCATAACCAAGATTGAATCTGCCTTTAGCTCGAATCGCCCAGTCGGCCTCTTCAAAGTACAAAAAATAGTCCTCGCACATCAGGCCGACCTCAGAGAGAAACTGCCGCGATACAAGCATTGAGGCCCCCTCAACATAGTTCATCCATGATTCGGCCCGCTCCCGGTTTATTCTCCTTCCCCAGCGGGTAAAACGTCCGTAGTGCCAGGGGAGTCCGATCCAGCGGCAGTAGTGGCCGCCACCCAGCGCCTGCACCCGCTGGCGGTCATGATACATCAGAATGGTGGAGCCACAGATTCCAACTGATGGCTGCTGCTGCATCCGGGCCACCAGATGGGTCACAGCATCCGGTTCCACCACTGTATCATTGTTCAGCAGCCAGCAATAATCTGCGTCACCCCGCGCCATCACATAACGCAAACCAGCGTTGTTCCCACCTGCAAAACCTAGGTTTTCATCGATACGGATCAGCGTCAGCAGAGGGTCGGCATCCAGTGAACCACCCGCCTCACTCTCATCACTCAGACACTGAACAAATGTCAGCTTCTGCTGCTCAGCCCAGTTCCTGATTTCCTGTAGCGATTCACAAGTGGAGCCATTGTCACAAAGTACGACACGGAAATCCGGGTAATTCAGGAGGAGCAGGCTTTCCAGACATTCAGCCGTATCGCGCCAGCCATTCCAGTTGACAATAATGATATAGACACGGCTCACGAATAAATGCTCCAGGCAACCATCACTGTCCAGAGGAGGCCGACAATAAAAAGCACTTGATCCTTTAGAAGCGATTCAGTCGGGTCTCCACCTCCATCCGACCTTACCCTGAATATATAACGAAGCAGACCGAAAAGACATAGCGGAACAGTAAAGACCAGCCTCTGCTTGCTGATCGAATACATCTCATAGGTGACAATCAGCGCCCCACCGGTCATGTACATAATCCCGTCCAGAAAACTTGCGGATAGAGTGCAAGGACTCCGCGGTGGGAAGATGCGCTCCCGCCCAGCGCACGAAACTCTCCAAGGCGTTTCCCGGCGCAGAGGAACACGGAAAGCAAAAGCACACACATAAAGAGCCAGGGAGAAACAACAACATGAAACGCCTCTCCCCCTGCTTGCATCCGAAGCAGAAATCCGGCGGAAACACAGAACAGATCCACGACAGGAATATTTTTCATCCAGAGGGAGTAGCCGATTGAAACTGCAGCATACAACAGCAGAAGCAAAAGAAATGGTCCTGAAACCGGAATCGCCAGGACTATGCCGCAGCACAGAAGAGCTCCCGATAATACGGCGGCGATGAAAGGGCTTACTTTCCCGGAGGGAATAGGCCTCATTCGTTTCCCGGGATGACAGAGGTCTCGTTCCCGATCCATAATATCATTAAAGAGATAGCCGGCGCTCGACACCAGACAGAAAGCTGCAAAAGGAAGAATCCCTGCTGAAGGCATGCCTGGCTCCAGGAGGTGCCCCCCCAGAAAAGACGGGAAGAACAACATCAGATTCTTCAGCCATTGCGAAGGGCGCAGTATTGAAATATACGCTGTGATCATTTATTGGCCAGATTTCGTACTTGTTTATATGCAGCCAGGCGATAACAGGCATCAACCGGTGCTTCGGAATATGCCTTTTTGAAAAAATCTGAAGCTTCTGCAGGTGAACGGATTGAAACTGCAATCTGGCCACTGCGGTACAGCCAGAACGGATCTTTTGTTTTCGCATAGAGCAACCCGAATGTCTCTAGCAAATCGCGGGCCAGCGCGGGTTTGTCCTGTGCTGAGGCTGTCTCCAATCTCTTTCCGTCAGATTTTTGTAGCAGGTCCAGAAAATCCATTGACGCCATGTTCTTAGATTCATGCAACTGGAAAAAATAGCTTCGTGCTGCGCCGTATTCACCCTTCGCAATCATAGATCCCATCAGATTTGCCTTTATCAGCATCCTTATGGATGGTCGATTATTCAGCCGGTCGGCTTTTGCAAACATCTCTCCCGCTTCTTTTACTTTTCCATGTTGCATTAAAGCGGAGCCCAATTCATTGTATACCGCCCCAAAGTCCGGCGACTTGGCGACAGCATCACGATAAAAAGCCAGATTATCCTTCCATAGAAGATTGCGCTCCCTGCTGACGAATGCCATGCTGCAGAGGAGCAAAAACATGAAGGAGAAGAAAAGCTTATTTCGTTGGCTTCCCAGAACAGAAAGAATACCGCATGTCCCGAGGGAGCAAAGAGCTGTCGGGAGATACATGTAGCGCTCCGCGTACGGGGTCCAGGCGACATGCCCTGACGCCACGGCAACCGCGGGGAGGGACATTAACGCTGCAGCTGCAAACAGAAGCGGCGACAATCTGCGGCGCGTCAGGAACCCGGCCAGGAGCAGGAGAGCGAGCCCCCCCAACAGACCATAGTTGGCATCGACTTTTGAAATGGCAAAATTCAACGGTTGTGGAAAAAATATCTTTTTTACATAAAAACCGAAAGTGATGAGCGAATTATATGCGAACTCCCCAATACCGGCATTTTTTTCTGACAAAAAACGGACAATGGCCGTTGCGTCTCCACGAAGTAAGAAAGCCAACGCGGCAATCAGAATTCCAAGCAGACCCATTGCGCCTGTCGCCTTTAACCGTAGAGTTCGCTGGCCAGTGCCTGAAGAGGCTGGCCAGCCAAGAACCAGGAGCATCCCCGCAGGCAGAAAGGCCAGCGCAGTCTCCTTGGCCAGCAGAGCGCACAAGAAAAAGAAAATAAGAAGCACTGCATCCCACCACTTTGCGCCATCCAGCCAGCGAATTAGAAAAATTGTGGCAAGGAGAACAAACATAGCCGCCATGGGATCGGTCCTGCCTGCAATCCAGCTCACCGCCTCCACATTCAGGGGGTGAAGAGCAAATAACAGCGCGGAAAAGATCGGAATCAAGGGGGATGAATCAGGATAACAGGCTGAAATTCTGCGGGCTAGCAAAAAAACCAATATAACGCAGGCAACATGGAGCAGAACATTTTCCAAGTGCATGGTAACCGGTTCCATCCCCCAGAGCCGGCTGTCAAGGTAGTAGGACAACTCTACAAGAGGGCGATAATAGTATCTGTGACCCGGCAGCAAAATATCAAACAGAGTTGGAGGTGATGAATAGGAGGCAATGATACGGGCGTCGTCTATGAGAGTTACGTTACTGTCTAACGCTGGGCAATAAATGGCCAGAACAACAGCAATCAGTAACAGTGGGGCGAAAAGAGGGTGCCTCGGCAGGTTATTGCTGCGCCACGATCTCAAGAAAAAAGGCTCCATATCCTTCCGGCGAGGTTCAATCTTTGCTATGGATTGTTGTTTGCTGCCAGACTGTTGAATAAAAGGTTGTAAAGCGGCTTTTTCCAGAAAAAGCTCTTCAGTCAAGCCATCCGGATAGGTCACAGTCACATCGTACCCTTCAACGCCGCGCTGAAGAATGGTTTCGACACGGTCCACAACAAGCATCCGCCCCTTGTTTATAACACCGACCCGATCGCATACCTTTTCCACATCATCGGTAATATGGGTACTGAAGAAGACACTTTTACCCCGTTGCTTGAGATCCAGAACAATGTCCTTGACGAGCGCACGTCCAATCGGGTCAAGGCCGCTCATCGGTTCATCAAGGATATAGACGTCAGGATCGTGAACCAGTGCCTGCGCCAGCCCCACCCTCTGCACCATCCCTTTGCTGTAACTGCGCATGGGGCGTTTGCGGGCCTCCCAAAGATCAAGCCGCCTGAGCACTTCTTCCGAACGTTGTGCAAGCAAAGCTTTTTGCATCCTGAATTGGGAACCGACGAAGGCAATATACTCTTCCGCGCTCAGATAATCATAGAAAGCAGGATTTTCCGGAAGATAGCCAACAGAGCGACGCGACTCAGCATTACCGGTATCCATTCCCATTATCTTCGTTGTTCCGGAGGTTGGGCGTAACAAGCCCATCAGCAGCTTTATGGTCGTGCTCTTGCCGGCGCCATTCGGCCCCAGAAAACCGAAGACTTCCCCCGCGGAAATCGTAAGCTCAAGATCCTTCAGGGCATCAACCTTTGCCATTCGTTTTCCGGTAAACTGCTTGCACAAACCTGTTATCTCAATGGCGTTCATCTGTTCTCCCGCTTAATTTCTTACCTTACTTTTTTGACCCCAAAAGCAAATTTGCTGGTTGTGGCAACCTTACCGCCAGGTTCTAGAAAAAACCGCCCGCCATAGGGATCGACAGGAGGTGGCGTGAGAAATCCGGCAACAATCAATTGTTCAATGTTCAGTGGCGTAACACCGTGTAATTCCCTGAACTTGTCGCACGCCACCTCAATCCGCTTCACTTCCCTGAATGCACTTAAACGTGTCAACAAGGTTTTTTTTAAGGTCTGGTTTCTCTCACCCTTTGCCATTGTCGAAAGATATGCAATGGCCAAATCGGTCTGCCCCGATTCCTGCAAGTAGCGACCGGCTAACTGCCTAAAAAGGAAATTGCCGCTTAAATCTCCAGCCAGTTTATAATATTCAGCCGCCTTTTTATAATCGTGCATAAAGAACGAACTGTTGAAGCCGGCAAAATATGGTAGCTGCCAGTCCCATGTGCGGTGCTTCATGCCATAGTCAAGCAAATCATTAGCCACCTTGAATTGTCTGGCATCCCACGTCAAAAAACCTTGCGCGAAGTAATAGGCATCTTTGTTGTATGGATCCAGATGCACCGCATTATGAAGCAAACGCGACATACCCTGTAAATCAGGCTGCTGCTCAAATATGCTTCCTTCCGGAGCTTTCTCCATCAGACCGCCAAAATATACAATTACCTTGAACACCAGTGACTCTGCGACAAGCTCTTTCTGATCTGCGCTGAGCGGCTTAAGCAGTTTGACACTTGGCAGATACCCGAGCTTTTCTTCAACAGGTTTGTTGCGCATATATGAAGTAAACGGACCGATAACCAGACAATAGGATACAAGTCCAAGCAGAAGCATGGTAACCGGTGTTCGCTGGGTCATTTCATCTCCCTTCGGCCGAACACGAAGGCAGCGCCACCAAGCAACAGTGTGGTGTACACACAAAAGTAGGCGACTGTCAGCAACAGTCCGGACATACTGGGAGCGAGGCCGTAAATCGCGTTCACCTTCAGATCAAAACTGGAGAGATTTGGCAACAGATAGTAGAGCACCGCAACCAGGGGCTTCAAGACCGGAGAAATCACTTGGGCGGAAGACGTGGAATTAACATAGTCAAAAACCTGCTGAGTAATACCGCTGGCCATAAAGGTGCAAATTGTACCGAAGATGGGTAAAAAAAACGAGGTGCTGACTGTTGACAGAAGAAGCGCCACCCCTACCAACAGTATGTATTTGAGTGTTGAAAACACGATGGCCAATACGATAAAACTCCAGACAATCGGGCGTTCAGAAGGGTAGATTCCGCAAGCGATTTTGACCATTATACAGGCCAGACTGCCAAGAAGCAGCGAAGTCAAACAGAGAAAAAGAGCCGTACCGAAAAAACGACCCAACAGGTATGAACACCGGCTAATCGGCAGACTCAGCACACTGAAGGTATAGCGGCGCTCCATGTCCTTCCAGATCGATGTAGCGCCCAGGAATACTGATAAAAGCAGCAGGATAAAGGAAATAAGGGACAAGGAAAGGGTAATGGAAAGCTCCGTAACCTGGCGCATTGAAAGCGAAGCCGCGGAAGGTATTAACAGAAACAGTACAACCAGTGCCATAATTCCTTGAAAAACACGGTCACGGAATATCCCCTTTAACGTAATTGTCATAATTGAAAACATGTTATCCCCTTAAACCAAAAAAGAGCGGAGCACCAACGCACCCCGCCCCGTTATCTTGCCGGTTAAGTATTTAGCTTAATATTCCGTCCAGCCAGTTCCGGCAGCAAAATTCGTTGAGCCTACATCACTATTCCCTACTTCAGAAGCAGTTAACGTAGTAGCAACAGAGGATTGCTTCCAATAAATCTTGGTAGAATCGTTGGAAGTACCTGACCATTTTGTGCCGCTTAGATGCTTGCAGGCAATTACATAACCTGCACTGGTTTTATTGGCAGCATCAGCTGTAAAAATCACAACACCACCTACGCCTTTGGACGTGCTTACCAGTCTGTTATTCATTTTAGCAGCTTCAGTAGAATCAGGGGCACCGAAAATAGCGGCCCCAGTATTAGAGGCCGCGCCGGAAGCCAAAGCGCCAGCAGCCGCAAAAGCATTGGCTCCATATGATAGTAAAGCAACAAGTGATAAAATTATAATTTTTTCATAGTAACCTCCATTTCTTGACAATAATTATTGTTGATAGTAAGCAGCAGGATATGTCTGGAAATCGGCGTTGTATGCTCCAACCCGGTCTTCCAGTTCTTCACGTCTGAGTTTCCAGCGCTGTTGTAAGCCTTCTGCCGATAGGCGGAAAACTGCGGGATGGCGATGGCCGCCAGGATGCCGATGATCGCCACGACGATCAACAGCTCGATGAGGGTGAAGCCCTTTTTGCTTCTGAGTTTCTGTAACATAGGTGTTTCTCCTTTCAATTGGTTTGCATCCAACTTTTAATGCGGAACTGTTTTTCAGATTAGCAAAAGTCAGGCCGCTTTAGAAGAGGAAAATATCTCAAAGAATACAGGTAGTTCCTTCGAAGAAATCGGATTTCAATCGATGGCCTGACAAAATGAGTAAGAATGAGATGACAATTTTTGACACCCCTTCAATCATTCTTCTTCCATCCCGAATTTGGCAAGCCGATATCTAAATGAGCGGAAAGTCATTCCTAAAAGAGATGCCGCGTTCTTTTTGACCCCTTTACTCTTTGCCAACGCTCGCAGCAGAAACCGCTTCTCTATTGCATCCAGGTAAGCTTCTAGGTTTATACCTTCGTCGGACAACTCTTCAAGGCTTTCTGAAACGGAAGCTCTGTTACAATTTAATACTTGTGGTGGCAGACTTTCCAGAGTTATTGGCTTGCCGCCAAGGATAACGCAGCGTTCTATTAAATTTTCAAGTTCGCGTACATTACCAGGGAAGGAATAGTTGATGAGCACATTCATAGCCTCAGACAAAATCACAGGACCGGCCCCATCGTATCCAGTAACTTTCTTGTAGAAATGTTCAGCGAGATAAGGAATATCCTCAACTCTCTCCCTAAGAGATGGCATGTGTATGGGCACAACATTTAAGCGATAAAAGAGATCTTCACGGAAGGTACCTTCTTGGGCCTGCTCTTCCAGGTTTTTATTTGAAGCAGCTATTACTCTGACATCCGCCTTAATTGAAGCAACCCCACCCACCCTTCTGAATTCCCGCTCCTGCAAAACTCTCAGAAGTTTTGCCTGCAGTTGCAGTGGTACTTCTCCGATCTCGTCAAGAAAGAGGGTTCCCCCCTCTGCCTGCTCAAAAAGCCCAGGTCTATCGGCAACAGCCCCTGTGAATGATCCCTTTTTATGGCCGAACAGCTCTGCTTCCATGAGCGTCTCTGGAATTGCACCGCAGTTGACTGCAACAAAACGTTTCTCACGTCTTGGGCTATTATAATGGATTGCCTTGGCAACAAGCTCCTTTCCCGTACCGCTTTCACCAAGGATCAGAACATTGGCCATGCTCACGGACACTTTTTCTATGAGATCATAGATGTCCCGCATTTTTTTACTCTTGCCGATGAGCCCACTGAAACTGTATCGTTCTTGAACAACCTCTTTCAGGCGGCGGTTTTCCTTTTGCAAGTGACTCTTTTCCAGGGCGTTCTTAACCAGCACCTTTACTTCTTCCACCTTGAAAGGCTTCGCAATGTAGTCATAGGCACCACGTTTCATCGCTTCGACCGCCTGCTCTGCGGTTGTAAAGGCCGTAATCATTAATACTGCCGTTTCCGGACTCTTTTTCTTTATCTCTTCCAGGAGTTGCATACCATTTAGCCCGGGCATGTTAACATCGGAAATGACCAAATCAAATGGGCACGCTTGGAGAACTGTCAATGCACTGGTTGCATTTTCGCTCTGCTGTACTGCATACCCTTCTCTTTCCAACAGGATGGCGAGAAATTCCCGCATGCTCTGTTCATCGTCAACAACCAAAATATTTGCAGCCACGCAACCCCCTCTGTGCCTTATTTCTGCTAAGCTTCAACCAACTGGGGCAAAAAAATAACAAATTTTGTTCCGTAGCCAGGCTTGCTGTCCACAAAAATAATCCCGCCGTGGCTTTCTATAATCCTGTAGACAGTAGCCAGTCCAAGACCGGTACCATTGGGTTTGGTAGTAAAAAAAGGCTCGAAGACACTTCCTACATCCTTCGGATCCATGCCTATGCCGTTGTCCGATACCTCGATCTTTACTACATCACCAATAGCAATGCCTGATGCGGAATCAGTTATTATTTCTGCCCTGACATCTATTTCCCCTTGTCCAGTCAAAGCCTCAGCTGCATTAACCAATAGATTCCAAAACACCTGCTTACATTGCTGGGGGTCAAAAGCAATTGCAGCCCCCACGGGAATCTGTGTCTTAATTGAGACCCCTGCAAATCTATGATCGGTTTTCAGCAGCGATGACAGATCCGCAATCAGTGCCTCCAGATCCAATTTAACTATTGCGGGTGGAGTAGGACGTGCGTATTCGAGGAAGTCGCGGATCAACTCATTCAAACGGTCGGTCTCGCGTAGCACGATCTCCAGGAGTTGCTTATCCTTGGGACAGGTCTCGCCGCTTTGTGCAATTAGCTGCACTGCGCCACTAATGGAAGCCAAGGGATTCCTGATCTCATGGGCCATGCGGGCAGAAAGCTCGCCCACAGCAGCAAGGCGGTCAGCTCTTTTCAGCTTTGCTTCCATCTGCTTATACTGGGTCAGGTCCTGAAAATCCAATATGACCCCCATCACAAAACCGTCTTTATCAGTCAAAGGGACAGATTTGAAACCGAAAATCTTTCTTTTGCCGCTCTCGTCGAAAAAGTCAACTTCGTCTTGTACCGGTTCATAAAATTTGTCGATGAAGTTGGCAAAACCCGGAATTACGTCAACCAAATGGCGATCGTAGGCTTGATCCTGATTTATGCCGGTCAACATCTCGGCAAACGGGTTGAAAACGCGGATATTCCCCTCTTGGTTTATGGTCAATAGGCCGCTGTTAAGTGTGGATACAATTGACGTACTCAGCCTCTCCAGTTCTTCGTAATCGACTACTTTGTCCTGAAGGGCCGTTTCACTTACCCTTGCACGCTCCGAAAGATGCCCGGCAAGGAACGCAGTAAGGTAGTACGCAGCAATATTGAGGAAGATGGTGTAAAAAAGATAGCGAATACCATATTGCTGTATCGGATACTGACTTAGACCGAATGGTGCCAGCCTGCCAAAGTATTGCAGATCGATGATGCCGCCATAGAGAATACCGCAGAGGGAGGCGGTATAGTAGGCTTCTCTTCGAGCAAGAAAGACGCTGGCGTTGATGATCGAAAGAAAGTATAGGAATGAGTACGGTGAATTGACGCCACCGGTGAAGATCAAAAGGAGAGTAACAAGAGCAACGTCCCAGATGATCTGGCCATAGGTAAGTGCACTGCTGACCTTTTCTGAGAACTTTAAGGCAAATAAAGAAATTATCGAAAAAGCATAGGTGGCAATGATCAGCTTTATCAATCCGTGAAAGGCAACATTACCTAAAGAATCAGGCTCTTTTATATCGAGAATGATGGTGGAAACCAGAAAGAAAGAGACCACCACCACTCTCAGAAATATGAACCAGAATAACCTTTTTTTGTCGGCCATTTCTAACCGCCGACGGCACCGGCAAGTTTGAAAATCGGCAGGTACATGGCAATAACCAGCCCCCCTACGGTCGTCCCGAGAAAGACCATGAGCAGAGGTTCCATCATTGAGGTCAGTGCACCGACGGCATCATCAACCTCATCGTCATAGAAATCGGCAATCTTATTCAACATGGCATCCATGGCGCCTGTTGCCTCACCGACAGAGATCATTTGCACAACCATGGGGGGAAAGACACCGCAAGCGGCCAAGGGCTCGGCCATGGTTTTACCTTCGGATATGGCCTGACGGACGTCATAAATGGCTTTCTCTACTACGACGTTGCCGGCAGTCTTGGCAACAATTTCTAGACCGTCCATGATCGGCACACCGCTGCTGATCATCGTACCGAGGGTCCTGGTGAACTTGGCAGTGGAAACTTTCCTGATGAGGGGACCAACAACCGGCAGTTTCAAGGCCAGCTGGTCGATGGCTTTACGTCCACTTGCCGTTGCATAGTATTTGCTGAAAGCTACTTTCGCAGCAAAAAAAGCAGCAATGATAACGATAATATACTTTTTAAGGAAATTACTGAGGGCAATAACGAATTTAGTCGGCGCAGGCAGTTCACCGCCAAAATCCGCAAACATCTTGGCAAAGGTGGGGATAACAAAGACAAGAATGACACCAACAACGATAACGGCAATGGCCATGATGGTAATGGGATAGACCATTGCCCCCTTCACTTGCTTTTTCAGCTTCATCGCCTTTTCTATGTAGGCCGCGAGCCGGTTAAGAATGGTATCCAAAATACCACCAGCCTCCCCTGCAGCAACAAGATTCACGTAAAGCTGGTCGAAGGCCTTGGGGTGTTTTGACAGAGCATCGGCGAAGGTCGAACCACTTTCCACGCTTTCCTTGACTTTTATCAGGATTTCCTTGAAGGTCTTGTTTTCCTGCTGGCTTGAAAGGATATCCAGACATTGTACCAGCGGCAGGCCGGAGTCAATCATCGTCGCAAACTGGCGGGTGAAGACAACGAGGTCCTTGGTTTCGATCTTTTTCCCGCCACCCGGAAATTTTATTTTGAAACTGAGGCCTTTGCCGGCTTCCTTTATAGTTATGCCGGTAAAGCCGTACTTCTTCAGCTGTGCTTCCACCATGCGACACTCGGAGCCTCCATGACACCCTTTTGCGCTGATCCGGATTTGCTTCTTGCTTCCCAATCAAATTTAGGCATCTTCCCTCCCGTCTCCATGACTTCTGCTCGGATCAGTCAGCACGTTTGAAGCCATTGATTTATACAATTCACGATCTCCGTTGGACATTTTGCATGGCGCCGGCGGAAATCATCTGTTTCAGTTCATCCGGCTCAGGGGATCTTCCCAAAGCATCATCAACGGATATGATACGTCTCTTATAAAGGCTGAACAGACACTGGTTCATGGTCTGCATGCCGAATTTGTCCTGTCCGACCTGCATCTGGGAATAGATCTGATGTACTTTATCTTCCCGGATCAGGTTGCGGATGGCCGGGTTCGGCACCATTACCTCCAGGGCCAGTGCTCTACCTCCCCATTCATTTTGGGGATGAGGGTCTGGGACAGCACCCCCTCAAGAACGAAGGAGAGTTGTGTCCTTACCTGGGTCTGCTGATAAGGCGGAAACACATCTATGATGCGGTTGATGGTCTGGGCACAGGAGTTGGTATGCAGAGTAGCGAAACAGAGATGGCCGGTTTCTGCAAGGGTCAAGGCCGCTTCAATGGTTTCAAGGTCTCGCAGCTCACCGACAAGCACAATATCAGGATCCTGGCGCAGCACGTATTTCAGGGCATTTTTGAAGCTTTTAGTATCGGCACCGACTTCGCGCTGGTTGACCAGACAACCCTTGTGGGGATGCAGGTACTCGATGGGGTCTTCAATGGTGATGATATGATCGTGACGGTCGGTGTTGATCTTGTCGATGATTGACGCAAGGGTGGTTGATTTGCCGCTGCCGGTAGGCCCGGTAACCAATATCAAGCCTCTCGGCCGCTCGGACAGGTCTTTTACGACCGGCGGCAGGCCCAGTTCCTCAAAGGTGAGAATTTTATAGGGAATGACCCTGAACACCCCGGCCACTGCGCCACGCTGGACGAAGACATTGCCCCTGAACCGTGACAGCCCTTTGACGCCAAAGGACAGATCCAGCTCGCTCTCTTCTTCGAATTTGTGTTTCTGTGCATCAGTGAGAATGCTGTAACAGAGTTGTTTTGTTTCGATGGCAGTTAGCGGAGGAAAATCCATCGGGGTGACCTTGCCGTCGATCCTTATCTGGGGTGGAGTATTGGTCGTGATGTGGAGGTCCGAGCCACCTCGCTCAACCAGTTCTTTCAGTAATTGATGTAAATTAGCCATCTTTGGATTTACCCCCTAATCGTCAGCAACGGTTACCCGCAGCACCTCTTCGAAAGACGTAACCCCTTCCTTCAGCTTGGTCAGCCCCGATTGGCGCATGGTTTTTATGCCCAGGCGCATGGACTCCCGCTTGATCTCGGCTGTGTTCGCACCGTTGAGGATCAGTTCCCGTATTTCTTCCAGCATGGGCATGACCTGGTAAAAACCAACCCTCCCCTTGTAACCGGTACCGTTGCATTTGGGGCAACCCGCCCCCTTGTAGCAGACAAAGGAGGAGGCTTCCTCGGCTGGAACGCCTGCGGTGATCAAAGCGTTGACAGGGATTTCATCGATGACCTTACACTCTGAACATACCCTTCTGGCGAGCCGCTGTGCTGTAATCAGGTTTACTGCAGAGGCAACGAGAAAGGGTTCAATGCCCATGTTCAACAGACGGTTGATAGTGGACGGTGCATCGTTGGTGTGCAGGGTGGAAAGGACCATATGGCCGGTCAATGCCGCCTTGACGCCGATTTCAGCAGTTTCGAAATCGCGGATTTCGCCGATCATGATGATGTCCGGGTCCTGGCGCAAAAATGAACGGAGGGCTGCGGCAAAGTTGAGACCGATATCCTCGTGCATCTGCACCTGGTTTATCCCGGCAAAGTTGAATTCGACCGGGTCCTCGGCAGTTGATATATTTTCACTTATCTTGTTGAGCTCGGATAAGGCTGAGTAAAGCGATACGGTTTTGCCGCTGCCGGTGGGGCCGGTAACAAGTACCATACCAAACGGCTTATGGATCTCCTTTTGAAAGGCCGCCAGGGCTTCTTCTTCATAGCCCAGCTTGGTCATATCCAGCTGCAGGTTCGATTTGTCCAGAAGCCGCATAACGATCTTTTCGCCAAACAATGTAGGCAGAACGGAGACGCGAAAATCCATGTCCTTGCCCCCACCCAGCTTGATCTTGATGCGGCCGTCCTGTGGCAGGCGGCGTTCGGCGATGTCCAGCTCGGCCATGATCTTGATTCTCGAAGTAATGGCATTTTTCAGCTTCATCGGCGGTTTCATGACTTCATACAAAATGCCGTCAATCCTGTATCTGACTCTGAAACTTCTTTCATATGGCTCTATGTGAATGTCACTGGCCTTCTTCTTAATCGCGTCGGTAAGGATCAGGTTCACCAGTTTGACAACCGGAGCATCCTCTGTGGCCCGCTCAAGGGACGAGACATCTATGTCCTCTTCATCCCCGACAACTTCCAGGTCATCCAGCTCAAAATCGTTCATCACATCGGCCAGGGAGGCCGACTGATCATACAGCTTGTCAATGGCAGCTTTGATCGAGGTTTCAGACGCCACAACCACTTCAATGTTGTAGCCGGTCATGAACTTGATGTCATCTATGGCGAATATATTGGAAGGATCGCACATGGCGATGATCAGGGTGCCACCTGATCTGTTCACCGGCACGATCTGGTACTTCTGGGCAATGTCGACTGGAATAATCTTGACGACAGCAGGGTCGACTTCAAAGTCCTGCAGGTTTATGGAAGGGAAGCCGTATTGCTTGGAGAGAAAGGATGTCAGGTCAGGTTCGGAGATAAGACCGTTCTTTATGAGAATAGAACCCAAGCGCTGCTGGCCGCCCGCCTCCTTCTGTTCCTGGAGCGCGTTGGTCAACTGCTCTTTGGTTATGATGTTGTTTTTGACCAGGAGCTCTCCCAGCCTGCTTACATGCATAAGAAACCCTCAGATTGATTAAGTCGAACCCTACGAATAGTATTTTGTAACAGCTATTAAGTCAAGCATTAGTTCCCCTTCACCGCCGTCAAAAGACAGCTTTTCATAAGGCCTCCCGGGGGAGCTAAGCCGGTCCAGTGTGAAAAAGCAATTTCTCCTTGTGCCGCAAGCATGCCAAGGCCGTTGGCCGTTCCGCACCCGTGTATGCGGGCCAACTCAAGAAAGGGGGTTATGGAGGTGCATAGACCATGTCGTAAAAGGAGGCAGATACCCCTTTTATTGAAGATCCGGAAAATCCGTTAAAAGACGTATTATCCATTCCCACCGATGTGGTATTGATCACCAGATCGAACCGTTGCAAGTGCTCTGCCGATGAGAGCACCTCCAAAGAAATGGAATGGAATTCGATCTTATTGAACACCCCTGCAAAGTGGCCGATCAGCTCATTTGCCTTCTCTCTGTTTCTGTTTGCCACAGTGATCGAAACCGCCCCCCCATTGCCAAGGGCAGCAAGGGCGCCCCTTGCGGCGCCACCAGCCCCGAGAATGAGAACCTTCGCTCCGCCAGGCTCAAATGCCAAGTCTTCTTTCAGGGAAACCAACAGACCGGCGCCATCAGTGTTATATCCCACCAGCAGGTCCCCTTCCCTGTTGACGGTATTGACAGCCCCCGCCAACTCAGCCTCTGGCTCAATCTGTCAAGATATGGAATAATGGCCGATTTATGGGGGATAGTCACATTGAAGCCGACTATCCCCAGGCTTTTCAATCCTTGGATCGCCTCTCCCAACCGATCTGGAGAGACAGGAAAAGGAACATAGACATAATCAAGGCCAAGCGCATCAAGGGCAGCATTATGCATGAGCGGAGAAAGGGAATGGCTCAGCGGTGAGCCTATGATTCCGAGAACCTTTGTCAAACCTGAGATTGCTGGTTTCATCTGATTCCGTACCCACTGAGGATCTGTGCTACCTGCATCTGCATCTGCGGTGCGATTCTCTCAGCAGCCCGCAATTCCGCCACCCCCTGACCAAGCTGGCGCATTCGCAGCAATGTTTCTCCAGATTCCAGATGACTGTTTGCATAAATGAGGATTGCCTTGCCCGTGTCCAGGTCGCGGAAAAACATCTCACCGGAAATGCCACGCAGGATATAGTTGTCCCAGACGGTGAGATCGGGGTAAAGCTCTTCCCCCTTTCCTCGAATCAATTGATAGCAGATACCCCGTTGTAAAAGCCGGTAATCCGGAAACTCAATCGAGTAGCGGGTGGAGAAATCCACAAAGACCGGCCTTCGGTCGTATTGTTCCACAATGACCAGTTGCAGTGCATTTTCCGGGGCCTGCGACTCCAGTGGAATGGACCTGAGCATGCTGTGTCGGAAGAGCTGGGGAAAAGTGTCGAGGTACCAGTTGAAAACCAGATGTGGAGTATGGGGAAGATCCAGGTCTTCTCGCATTTTTTCCACGCCCTGCAGGTACCAGAGCGGAAACGCGCCGCTGTCACCCCAAGTGAAGAGAATGGCGCCCTGTGGCAGGGACCGAAGGGTGTTGCTGGCATAATCATAGGCTATATAGTTTTCATGTTGGTCGTTTTCAACGTAGTGCAGGGCGCATACAGTTGCTGGAAAAGCAAGCAGGAAAAGTGTGACAGCTGTTTTAACGGGCAAGGTCGAGACAATTTGGGAGGGAATTAGAGCCAGTGTATTCTGCACCAGGCAAAAAGCCCCAGGCCGATGATGACCGCAGAAAGCAAATACAGAGGGGTGAAAAATTCCTCTGTAAGGAAAATCATTTCAAGGGGGGTATTGAAATACCCAGCAATAACCAGCAGAAAAAACAGGATGCCTATCAGGTAAGCCAGAATCTCGTCCCGTCTTTTTTTCAGGAAAGCAAAGACTCCGATTAAAACCAGTACCAGCCCGACCCAGGTAAATTCATAGGGTATATTGAAGGCATTTATCTGGTCCCAAAGCAGGCTCAGGTCCCTCACCGGCTTTTCCGAAGGGTACCCCCTGCGCAGCAGGTTCCAGAGAAACTGGGTCAAGGTCTTCGAATCACCCCAGTTGAGAAGCGGGTTTTGCATCGCCCTGACCGGCAAATGAAGATGAACCGCAAACCCGAGGACACCGAAGAACAGGGCAAGGATAAATTCCTTGATCCGCCAGATCAGGCGCCAGTTCATGGAAAGAATAAGGAACGCATAGGAAGGTAGCAAAAGAACGATCGTCTGATGGGCGCCAAAAGCCAGTCCGCAAAGGAAAGCACCCAAATAGATATAGGCCGAATGCTCCTCTCCCTGACGGTAACGATCTCTCCAGAGAAGCAGAAGATAGAAGACCATTGCGGACAAGAAGGCTATCAGAGGGTAAGGCTTGTCGTGATTGGACTGCAGCCAGAGTCTGGCTGAAAAGGCAAAGCTGGTTGCAGCACAGAGAGCGATGATTTTTTTATAAATTTCGGACTGCCTGGTATTTGCAGCCAATTCTTCTCCGGCCAGCAGATGACAGACAATGAGATAAACGCCATAGCAAGCAGCAGCTGCAGAAACAGCAGTGGCAAAGTTCACACGAAAGGCAATACTGCCAAAGGGCAGATAGGTAAAAGGTTTGGCATAGTTGACAAACAACGGGTAGCCAGGGGAGTGGGCGGTACCGAGGGAGAAGATGGCAGTGAGAAATTCGCCGCTGTCAAAGAATGTGACACTGGGAGCGAGAGTCAGCAGATAAATGGTAAGCGGTACCGTAAAGGCAAGCACCGCAAATGGATCAATTCTCTCAGTCCACCTGAAATTACTCAATCAATTTCTCCTTTGGCCACTGTTTTCGCTTATTTTTTTCAGAGAAACCTTGTCGCGCCAGAGATAGTAGAATCCTGCCACGATCACGGGGAAAAAACCGGTCCCGTGCATAACCAGAGCCACACTGAGAGACTGCTCCTTGGGAATGTTGAATGCCATTAGGCCATAAACGCACGCTGCGTGGTAAGTTCCCACATAGCCCGGCGACGCCGGCACCATAACGGCAAAGACCAGAAAAACCATGATCAGCATGGAAGCGGTAATGGGCAGAGTTATGTTGAACGACTGAAGAATCAGATGCAACGGCCAGATGCAGGTGGCCCAGACAGCGAAGGAAGTAAACAGGAGGATGAGTATTTCCGAGGGCCTGGAAGAGAGACGAATGCCGGAGATGAATGACCCCAGGAGAGGTATTACCTTCTCTGAAACCTTGACCGGGAAAGGTCTCAGCAATACGCCCACCACATGTATGGTGCGCATGGTTCTCTTTTTCAGCAGAAAGAGAAATGACAGCACCACAAGGTAAACGCCGAGGGTGACGTAGCCTCCCATTTTCAGGCCATCCTGGACATTTTCCATGCCGGCCGGCAGCTTGACGGTAAAAAAGGTTATGAGCAGTATGAGCAGAACGGTGAAACCGTCGAAGAGCCGGTCCACCACCAGCGTCGCAAAAACGGCGCTGGTTTCGATCTCCTCTTTCTGTCCCAGAACATATGCCCTGACGAATTCACCCAATCGCGCCGGTAGGATGTTGTTTGCCATGTAGCCGATAATGGTGGCGGGGAAAAGGTTTGCCATGGCTGTCCGCTTGATGGGCAAAAGCAGATATTTCCACCGTACCGCTCGCAGATAGTAACTGACGAACGTCAGGAACACCACGGGCAACAGATAGCGGTAGTCCATCGCCCTGAAGGCCAGCAATACCTTGTCGAAGTCTATCTTGCGAAAGAGCAGCACCATGAAGCAAAGGCTGATTCCTACCCCCGCCAGAAGCTTTTTGTCGATCGTTTTTCCGGACAAGTTCAATCCTTCAGATATTCGTCATATTCGATAACGAAAGCCTTGCTCAAAATGTCACGGCACCGCTGAATATCATCGGCTATGGCCTGCTGCAGGGAAGAAACGTCCGCAAAGCTTTTTTCATCGCGGACCCTGTCGATGAAGTAGACCCTGATTTCCTTCTGGTAGAGATCCCCCTCGAAGTCGAAGAGAAAGACCTCGACGGACAAGGCGTGGTTTTTGAACGTGGGATTGGTTCCGATGTTACAGGCGCCGGCATAAAAAACACCATCCACTTTCACCTTGACCGCATAAACACCGTCTTTGGGCAGCAACTCCTTTTCCGTCTCCAGGTTTGCCGTGGGGAAACCAAGCCCCTTGCCGCGGTGATGGCCGTGGACGACCGTGCCACCTACCGAGAAATGCCTCCCCAGCAGGGGAACTACCCCCTTGACGTCGCCGCTTGCGATCATCTTTCTGATGGCAGTGCTGCTGAAAATGGTACTCCCATTGCTTATCGGTTTCAGCTCTTCGACCTTAAAGGAAAATTCATCTCCCAAAAGGGTAAGCAGCGACACATTGCCTTCACGGTTGCGGCCAAACGCATAATCGTAGCCTATGATCAGCTTGCTCATCCCCAGCTTGCCAACCAGAATATTTGCGACAAAATCCCTGGCTGTGGTCGAGGCAAATTGATGATCAAAGGCAATTTCCACCAGATAATCGATGCCCGATGCCTCGATAAGTGTTTCCTTCTCGGCATAGGTGTTGATCAACTGCGGGCTTTTCTGGGGAGCCAGCACCTTCAACGGATGGGGGATAAATGTCACGACTACCGACACTCCTCCCGAATCGGCTGCAGCCTTTTTTACCTTGCGGAATATTTCCCGATGCCCCAGGTGTACACCATCGAAATTGCCGACAGTGACCACGGCATTGGTCAATGGCTCTGTTATCTGGGAAAGGTCTTTTATTATTCTCATAGATTTAGTCTGAAGCCAAAGGTTCAGCCTGCCCCGTTTTCGCTCGGATTGATTTTCTTTTTGCCGAAGACAAGCGCCACCCAGACACTGACCTCGTACATGAGGTACAGTGGCACCATGATGACAAACATGGTGATCAGGTCCGCATGGAAGGCCGCTACTATGGAGCTGGCCAGGAGGGCGTATTTGCGGTTTCTGGCCAGCATCTGGTAGTTGACGATGCCGAATCGGGCCAGCAAAAGGGCCAGCACCGGCAGCTCGAAGATCAGCCGAACATGAGGATCAGGCGGAGACAGAAGTTGACGTAGGCGCTGAGATTGAACCAGCTCTGAAGTCCCTGTGCCTCATAGGAAAGGGAAAAATTGATGATAACCGGCCAGATGACGATGAGAAAAAATGCTGCACCGACGCAGAAGCTGATGGTACTGGCCGTAACGAATGGGACGACCATTCTCCGTTCCCTGCCGGTCAACCCCGGCGCCACAAACAGCCACACCTGATGGAAAAGCACCGGCAGCACCAGGATCAATCCGGCAATGATGGAAATCTTGCACTGGATAAAGAAAGGCTCAAGGGGCGCACTGTAATTGAGTACCCTCTCCTTTGCGGGGGTCTTGAACTCTTCATCCAGTTTATAGCGGCTGTAGATCGAGGGATAGCGTTCCTTCACCTCGTTATAGACCTGTTTTTTAAGGTCGGTCAGATAGGTCTTGCCTGAGAGTGGTTTCTCGATAAAATTGAGCAGAACATTGGAAAAGTTCCATGATATTCCCATGCCGATTACAACGGCAATGAAGGAAATGATGAGCCGTTTTCGCAGCTCCACCAGATGTTCTATAAACGGCAGGACTTTCTCATCGGCCATGGAATACCCTCTTTTCGACCACCTTGACAGCATCGAGCTTTATAACACAGCAGAAAGCCAAAGCGCAACAGCTAAGAGGCTCGTCCCATGAGCCGGAGGTTTATTCCAACGCCGGAAAAGTTTGCCGGGTCAAAAGGACCGGATCATGGTCTCTGCCACCTTGTCGAGGAGAATTTCACCGTCTATATTTACAGTATCCATAACCGCTTTGGGCATGCCGAAAACGATGCAGGTTTTCTCAGACTCGATAAAAACTTTGCCTCCTGCATCCTTGACGGCTTTGGCGCCCGTGGCTCCATCCCTGCCCATTCCGGTCAGGACAAAGGAAAGGATTTTACCGCCACAGGCAGCTGCTGCTGATTCGAAGAGCACATCGACCGAGGGCCGGTGCAACGTCCCCTCCGGAAGGGAATCCAGGACAACGCGCAGGTGATTCCCCTCCCTCTTCAACTTCAGGTGACTTCCGGCCGGAGCGATATAGACAGTGCCGGGCATTACCGCTTCATCGTTTTTCGCTTCCTTGACAGGTACAGCACAAAGGCGATTGAGCCGTTCCGCCAATGGCGCAGTGAAACCGGCAGGCATGTGCTGGACGATCAGTATGGGACAGGGGAAAGAAGCGGGAATCCTGGTCAGAATGTTCTGCAATGCCGGTGGCCCACCTGTGGACGTACCGATCAGCACGACCTCCGTTTCCCTCTTTTCCGCCACCACCTGGACCGGCGGCGAGACCTCCCGTCCCTCCCCCACCCGGAGTTTGTCCACATCCACCTGGGCCGCCATCCTGATTTTGGAGATCAGTTCCCGGGCAAGCACGGAAATATCCATAGCGCCGCTGCGCAGATTTGTCGACAAAATCCACTGCCCCCAGTTCCAGGGCGCGCAATGTGTTGTCGCCCCCTTTCTCCATCAGGGAGCTGAGCATGATCACTGGCGTCGGGCATTCCTTCATGATCCTTTCCAGAGCGGACAGACCATCCAAAACCGGCATCTTCACATCCAGGGTCACCACGTCCGGTTTCAGGGATTTGATCAGATCTATGGCCATTTCTCCATTGGAGGCCACATCAATGACCTGGATGTCCGAACTGGTCTCGAACATCCGGATTATGGCCCTTCTCACGAAGCCGAATCATCGACCACCAACACCCGTATTTTTCGTTGCCCATTTGCAGTCATGTGGGATTTTTCCCTTTCAGCTGGTAGATAATTGCCTCCAGTTTCAGACCAAATTTCGACGCCACGTAATCCTTTAAAAGCCTGAACTCTTCAGAGGTCATGACTGGTTTGGCAGAGCTTCCCATCATTTAGGCACCCGTTTCTCCAGGACATTCGTCCCTGGCCACAATCAGACCCGGCCCCCTCTGAGAATAAGAGCATGACTGGCTGCCGTCCGTATCTCTTCAACAGGGTCATTTTTTACCAGGTCAGCCAGGACTCGCACGCTCTGCTCATCATCAAATTTGCCGATCACGGAAAGTACTCCCTGACGCAACAGCAACGGTTCATTGCCTCCAGCCAGGGCATGGAGCAGGGAAAGATGAGCCGATCCCAGCTCATAAAGCGCTTCACTGGCGTATTTAACCAGTTCCGGGTCGGCAAGGCATTTCGCCAGTTCCGGCACGGCAAGACCGTTTCCCGTTTCTGCCAGAGCAGATACGGCATTTTTCTTCACCATAACATCAGGATCTTTCAAGGCTGCGGCAATACAAGGAATGGCACAATCGGAGCCAGATCTTCCCAGTCCCTGCAATGCCGCTGCCCGCACACTCCAGTGCCGATCCTGTGTGGCTTCGGCAATTTCCTCGACAAATTCGCCAGCCCCAATGCTTGCCAGGGCCTGGACGGCCAGCCGCCTGATATCGGGATCGGCATGACCAAGGTATCGGGACAGGGTTTGCCATCCTCCTCCTTTTCTGCTGCCGATCTTGCCGAGGGCTTCAATGACCGCAAATTCCAGGCGGGTGGAAATGCCGCCATCTGCCAGGTAGTCTACCAGAGTCATTTCAGCTTCTGTCCTGCCGATTCTGCCTATGGCCATGATAATCTCATAATCGAGCCGCTCATCCTGCCTGCCAAGTTGCTGCAGGACACGGTTCACAGGCATAGCCTCCCCGTACTCGGTCAGGGAAAACAGCGCTTCCCGCCTGACCAGTTCTTCTTCATCCGAAAGTGCGGAAACCAACAGGGGCAAGAACTCCTTTTTCTTCCATTTTCCGGCCGCTTTCACCGCTTCCAGCCGGACAAGAACTTCCCTGTCGCCAAACAGCCCCGACAGGTGATCGGTAAAGATATCAGCTTCGGCATAGCCTGCAACGAGGGCGGCAACCCTTCTCTGCTGCAGATCGGCAGATTGGAAGAGATGATTGCACAGAGCTGATCCTGTCGGGAGAGAATCGCGAAATCACCTTTGCTGCCATGTCAGTCATGGAGTTGGCGGTACTGCCGTTCTCCAGCATGGATTCCACCAGCTTGAATACCTCGGGCTCCGTTGTGCCGGCCAGAGAAGCAAGCACCTCCAGCTGGACCTCGGGAGAGCCTTGGTGAAAGAGGGACAGCAGGTGATCCACCGAAACCTTGCCGTTCAGATTGCGCAACAGACACAGGACTACCGCCTGGACCTTCTGGCTGTTGCGAAGCAGTCCTTCCTCAAGGGTAGTGGCGGCAAAGGCCATGCCGGTGATGGCTTTTTTCACGACTTCCTCATAATCGTGCTCTTCCAGGAGCCTCAATAGTGTCGGGATTGCAGCCTTATCGCCCACAAGCCCCAACAATGCCACAGCGGCCACCTTGCCATCACCGTCTCCGCTGGAAATATGCCGCAACAGGTTTTCAATGCCTCGCCTGGTAATGGACGACACCAGGTGGTCCTTTGCAACCGCGTCTCCCTTCTCGACAACGGCAACAATGGCCCCGGCAGCTGCAGCAATATGCTTCGCCGGATCGTCACAAAGAACTTTCAGCAAATGGGGCAGTGCCCTGCATCGCCAATCTGGCCCAGAGCCTTCAGTACCGGTTCCATCAACAATTCATGGTCAAGGAGAGGTATCAGGTGGGGTACTGCGCGGCTGTCCGCCATTTCTCCCATGGCGACCACGGCAGGATATTGCAGCCAGAAATCCCCTTCCAGCAACTGGATGAGGGGCAGCAAAGCGGCATCGTCACCGATTTTTCCCAGTGCCTCGGCTGCAGCATGACTGACATTGATATCCGGATCCCGTAAAGCTTCGATCAATGGGTAAAGGGCCTCGCGACTGGCGATATCCCCGAGCATTACCGCGCTGAAATTCCTCACTTCCTCATCCGCATCCCGCAAAAGGGCAATCAGGGCAGGAACCGCCTGCCGGCCGAATCTGACCAGGACTTCCATTGCCCCGTTCCTGAGATCGGCATTACCATCGTTTCTCACCGCCCTTTCCAGCACTGGATAAATTTCCGGAAAGCCAATGGAAAGTGCCTGATTCATTGCCTCAACCCTGAATCCCAGATCCTGATCCCCCACAAGCAGCAGCAAATCTTCGACAGATTTGTCGGCCAGGCAGGAATCCATCGGCTTTTTACCCTCAAGCGGCTTTGCCATGTCCATTTTTCTCCACTCTCGTATAAATCAGGCATTCAGCATCATTAACCGTCTGAAACCCGTGATCGTAAATATGCAGCGCCTCCGCATCACCGGTAAAGAGGAACCCGCCCGGCAACAGCAGGTTGTACAGGGAATTTACCAGGCGCTGCTGGGTATCGATCGAAAAATAGATCATCACATTTCTGCAGAATATGAAATCAAAACCACTGAAGCCGCTTTCCATCGGCAGAGACTCGCCATTGACAACCCCAAGCAGGTTGAGCGGAAAAAAGCGGATCAGTTTCTTCACCTCTTCCCGAACCATGGCACCGCCGTCAATCCATTCCAGGTACTTCTCGCGAAATGCCGGCGGCAATCCCTTCAACCGTTCTTCCTCATAAAAGCCCGTTTCCGCCTTTTTCAGACAGGCCGGGCTCAGATCGCCGGCAAGGATCTCCACGTCCCATGCCTTTGGATAGCGCAGGGATTCAAGCAGAGCCATGGCAATGGAATAGGGCTCTTCTCCGGTGGAGCAGCCCGCGCAGAGTACCCTGATTTTCATGATGGAAGCAGAAGGGGTCGATTCTGCTTTCCCCAGGAACTTATGACTTGCATCCCCCTCTTTATTTCCATAGCCGGGATGATATTCTTCATCAGATAATCGAATTGGGAGCCGTTTCTGAAAAAGAAGGTCTCGTTGGTGGTAATCAGATCCATGAGAGTAGATTCCTCACTGCCGGAACTCTGCAGAAAATCAAGGTAGGAGGCCAGGTCCGGCAGGCCCAGAAAAGCCACGCGCTCCTCCAGCCTGGCCTTGAGAACCTGCCTCTTGTTTCCCTTGAAGTAAAGCATGCTCCGGTCACGGATGAACTTCTCAATGGCAATAAACGCAGTATTCACCATCTTTCTCAGTTGACCTTGAACTCAGCCACCAGCCAGCCAGGTCAACCGCCTGTGCCGAAAGGTTCTGGGCCGCTTTGGAGAGCTGCTCCACCGAAGACAGATTTTCGCGGGTGATGTCGTTGATGTTCTCCACAGCCGCAACCACCATCTCGCCCCCTTTCTTCTGTTCCGCCGTGGCATTGGCAACCGACTGGGTCATGCTGTTCATGACCGTTATGGCATCGGCAATCTGGCGTGCGGAAAGGGCCTGTTCCTTTGTGGCAATCGCCACCTGGCCGGTGACATGATTCATGTTCTCCACCGCCACCCTGATCTGACGACTCCCCTGTGTCTGTTCCTTGGTGGCTCCGGTTACTTCCTGGGTGAGGTTGTTCATCCTTTCCACGGCCGTCCTGATCTGACGTCCTCCAAGTGCCTGCTCCTTTGCAGCATTTGCAACGAGAGCCGATGACTGGCTCATCCTGTCCACCGCCTGCAGCACCTGTCGATGCCTTCGCCTGCTCGTTGGCGGTTGCAGAGATGGAGGTCATCAAGTTACTGGTCTGCTCCACGCTACTGACGATGTTCACCAGGGCATTTCCAGCCACATTGGAAAGCTCCATGGAGGCCTTGGCTTCCTTGGACGCCAACTCCCCATACTTCACCGAATTGCTGGTATCCACCTGCACCTGCTTGATGACCAGGCCGATTTCCTTGGTGGCATTGACACTTCTTTCGGCCAGCTTCCTCACCTCTTCGGCCACGACGGCAAAACCCCTGCCCGCATCCCCTGCCCGGGCGGCTTCAATGGCAGCATTGAGCGCCAGCAGGTTGGTCTGGTCGGCAATTTCGTTAATGACCTTGACGATGCTGCCGATCTCTTCCGAACGCTTGTCCAGGTTGAGAATGGAGTCGGCGGTCTTTTCGATGACACCTGCCACCCTGTTCATGGAAGCAAGTGCCTCTTCAACGGCCTGTTTACCCGCATAACCTTCCTTTGCCGCCGTTTTGGCCACAGAGTCAGCCTCCTCCACATTTTTTGCCACCTGGCCCACCGATACCGCCATCTGCTCCACTATGGCTGCTGTTTCCGTTACCACGCTCTGCAGCTCCTGGGAATTGCCGGCAACCTGGTCTATGGATACCGTCATCTGCTCTATGGTGGAAGAAGTTTCCGCCACGGATGAAGCCAGCTCCTCGGCATTCTGCGCCACTTTGTCGATGGAAACGGTCATCTGCTCGATGGTTGCGGAAGTCTCGGCGACAGAGGAAGACATGACTTCCGCCCCCTTGGCCAGCTGCTCGCTGGTCGCCCCCAACTCCTGAACCGTGGATGCCACCTCATCGGCGTTGCTGGCCAGGGAATCGGCATTGCCCGCCACCGTCTGGATGGAGGCCGCCATCTGCACCATGGTGCTGGAGGTTTCCTCGGCCGCCGATGCCTGGCTGTGGGCTGCCTTTGTCAGCTGGTCGGAGCCGGCTGAGATCTGGTTGGCAGCTGAGGCCACCTGATCTGAGCTTGTCATTATCTTGCCGATCATATTGCGCAGGCTTTCGGTCATGGTGTTCATGGCCGCCATGAACTGACCCACCTCATCCCTTGATTTCACCTGTATTGTCGCCGTTAGATCGCCTGCGGCAAGTCGGTTGGCAGTGTCAACGGCGATGCTCAGGGGTCCGGTGATACTTCTGGTCAGCAAAAGGCCGGTCAGAACGCTTAAACAGAGTGCCACAATGATGCAGATCACGATGATCAATACCGTCTGCCGGGCAAGCTCCATCATCACCTTTTGCATGGATTGCATGCGCTCAATGCCCTGTTGGGCCAGTTCAGTAGACACTGCTTCCAACTTGTGAATCGGCTCTTTAAAATCAGATATCGCCTTATTACCCTCCTCCGGCGTATTCACCTGTCCGGCGGCTATCATGCCATGACACCGGCCATCCCCTTGTCATACTCAGCCATGTCACTCTTCATGCTTTTTACAGCATCCTTATCCTTGTTCGAGCTTGCCACCTTCTCCAGATCAGCTATGCGAGCAGCCAGATGTTCCTGCACATCCTTCCATTTTCCCTTGTATTCAGCGACCTTTGCATTGTCCTTCACATTAAGGAACAAGTCCTTCTCGAAGCGGCGCAAGGCAAGTACGTCTGCCCTGGCCCTGGCTGAATTTTCAGCAATCTCGGAGTCTGTCTGCAGCATCCTGATAGTGGCGCCGGTACTGGTCTTGACTCCCCAGTAACCCACCCCGCCGACAATAATCATCAGCATCAGCAACAGCAGAAAGCCCAATCCCAACCTGACTCCGATTCTCATGTTTGCCAACATCATATACCTCCCTTTTTTCCCCATGTGACTATTCGAAAATGATTTAAATTGCAGCGCCATCGGTAAGTAAGAGCGAACGATTCAGGTCGAGGATGATGATCAGCCGGCCGTCCAGTTTTCCCACCCCTTTGATATAGTTCTGATCGACACTGATTGCCTCTTCGGGAATCTCCTCGATAACGGAAGCGGAAAGCTTGAGCACCTGGGAAACACCGTCTACCAGCATGCCGAGCCTTTTGTTCCTTATATCGATGACGATGATCCGCTGCTCTTCCGAATCCTCCACCTCCGCCATGCCGAAGCGTGTGCGCAGGTCCACCACCGGAATGATCTTGCCCCGCAGGTTGATGACCCCCCGCACATGGGAGGGTGCACCCGGCACCTGGGTAATGTCCGTAGCACGGATGATTTCCTGGACAGAGCTGATATCGACGCCGTATTCCTCCCGCCCCAGCCTGAAGGTGACCAGGTGGTGGAGCAGGTCCTCCTGTTGTGCGGCAGCCACGACCAGATCCGAATCCAGCGACCTTTGCGCCTTGTCCATGTACTGGGCCAGGATGTCTTCAGCCAGTCCCGAAGACGGCAGTGTTTTCGTGTCATTTCCCTGCATCG
Organism: Geotalea toluenoxydans JCM 15764; assembly: GCF_001311985.1. Taxonomy (GTDB): domain Bacteria; phylum Desulfobacterota; class Desulfuromonadia; order Geobacterales; family Geobacteraceae; genus Geotalea; species Geotalea toluenoxydans. The sequence continues at coordinate 12,906 of NZ_BBCJ01000027.1, read as the reverse complement.
ATTCTCCCTCCTTTTGCCTTGCCCATAAGCGACGCGATGTCAAAGATGAGCGCTATCTTGCCATCGCCAAGAATGGTCCCCCCGGCAATGCCGGGCAGTGCGCCCAGATAATCGTCCATGGCCTTGATGACGATCTCCTGCTGGCCGATCAGCCGGTCGACCACGAGACCACCCCGACGCTCCCCGCTGCCGACAACGACCACATATTCCGTCTCTTCCTGCTTTAACTGGGGAAGCCCGAAGAAACTGCCGACGCGTACCAGGGGGAGGAGCCGGTCCCGCAGCTGTATCACCTCACCGTCCGCCACCTCATGAATATCACCCCTGTCAACCTTGATGCTCTCCAGCACACCCGAAAGGGGAATGGCGTAAGTATCACCGGACACCTCCACCATCAGCGACGTGATTATGGCAAGTGTGAGCGGCAGCTTGATGGTAAAGGTGGTGCCGACCCCCATGGTGCTCTCGATATCGATCATGCCATTGAAGGAAGCGACAATATTCTTGACCACGTCCAGGCCGATACCGCGCCCCGAGGTCTCGGTAACCTCTTCCTTGGTGGAAAATCCCGGCATGAAAATCAGCTGCAGCGCTTCATGATCCGACAGTGCGCGTGCCTGCTGGCTGTCGATCAGCCCCTTGCTGACTGCCGCATTCCTCAATCTTTCCGGAGAGATGCCATTCCCATCGTCCTCAACGGATATGACCATATGATTGTTTTCGTGACGTGCCCGTAGCGTGAGGATGCCCTTGGCAGGTTTACCGCTCCGCCTGCGCACTTCGGGGCTTTCCAGGCCATGATCCACCGCATTGCGGATCAGGTGAAGAAGCGGCTCCCCTATCTCATCGATAACGGTCTTGTCCAGTTCAGTATCTTCGCCGATAAAAACCAGGTTCACCTCTTTGTCGTGGCGCTGGCACAGATCTCGAACCAGGCGGTTGAACCGCTGGAAGACCACCTTTACCGGCAGCATCCGCGCCTTCATGATGGCTTCCCTCAGTTGCGCCGCAGTATCGCCGATCAGCTGGCTCGATTCCGTGAACGCCTCCACCAGTGATTTGTCATTGATCTCCCTGATGCGAGACTCCAGGGCAAGAAGGCCGGTGCGGTGGATTACCAGTTCGCCCACCAGGTTGAGCAGATCGTCCAGTTTCTCGAAATTTACCTTCAGGGTACTGCTTTTCTGGCTGATGTAACTGCTATCCTCTTTCTTGTCCGCCGGGGCCATGAACCCTTCATTCTCCACCGCTCCGCTGGAAACATATTCCACCAGCATGGTAATGTCACTGAAATCGGCCTGGTATGCAGGATTCTCCACCAGTTTTGCCAGTGACTCCCGGATGTTGTTGAGGGCAGCAAAGATGGCTTCGAAGAAGCCGTTGGTAAGGTGGATATTCCTCTCCAAAACCTGCTTGAAGGCCGCCTCTAGCTTGTGAACTAACTGCTGAATGCTGCCGAGCCCCATCATCCCCGAATTGCCCTTGATCGTATGCAGATTTCCCAGGATCTGGGTAACAAGCGCTTCATCGGTGACACCCCGGCCATATTGCTTCTCAAGCTCCAGCAGCGCATTTTCCACCGCATCCAGGTGTCCTGTTGTGTCCTCGACGAAATCGGCCAGCAGTACCGACAAATCTACTGTATTGTTCACCATTCACTCCATGTCCATGAATTGTCAGGCGGCGACCGCATCGGGAATGATCTTGTCAATCAGTCCGTGGAGGTCCGACGGGTTGAAGGGTTTTCTTAGATAGGCCTTCGCCCCCATCTTCAGGCAGCGAATGGTATCCTCTTCTTTCCCTTCGGTGCTGATGACGATGATGGGTATCCGGCTGGCGATCCCCAGGGCCGAGGCCTTTTCCAGGAATTGAACGCCGTTCATGACCGGCATGTTGATATCCAGGAGTATCAGCTGAATGTCCTTATCCTCGGCAAGCTTGTCCAGGGCTTCCTGACCGTTCATTGCATCCACTAGATCACAGTTGTAGCGAGATAATACCAGGCGGTACATCTGGTGAATCAGAGAGGAATCATCGACTAAAAGAATTTTGCTGAGCATGGGAACCTCTTGTCACTTTTGATTTTTGAATGGGGTAAAGCATCTGATCAGCCAGTAAAGGTATTTTTGACCGGGATGCCGATTTCGGCTACCTTTTTCACCAGGTCGCCCAAATCCACCGGTTTTCTGAAATAACACAGGGCTCCGCGCCTGTAGGCCTCCGCCTCCATTTCCTCCGTACCGTAGCCGGTCATGATGATCACTTCCGAGTGGTAACGGTCACGAACATAGGTCAGAAGCTCCAGCCCCTCGATGCCGTTGACACCCGACATGCGGATATCGGTTATCACCAGGTCGAAGCGGGTACTTTCCAGGGCTTCTTCGGCCTGCTCGATTTCGCTGCAGGCTAAAACCTCCACACCATCCGTCTTCAGGGCATAGGAAAGGCTCTTCAGGATTGACTGCTCATCATCCACAATAAGAATTTTCTTCAATAACTTGCTGTTCATACGGCCTCCGCTTAAAAAAGTGCAAGAAGGCAGAGCACAGACCATGCCTCACAGGGGATTTAATCTGCAAAACTCTTATGGATCGGCTGGTTGAAATTCAAAAGGAAAAGCTGGGGCGGTAATGGACCAATGGGAGGTGTACAGTTTCACTACAGCAGAAAGGATGGCAAAGAAGGGCAAACGCCCGTGGTAACTATAAAAAAGGAGGACGGAAGGGGTACGTGGCCTTGCTGTCTCAAAACAGGACACTGTACAATTTCGCTACACCTTCATCTTCTTCAGCTTGGCCAGAAGTGTGGAGCGGCTGATACCCAAGGCTGCGGCAGCACGGGAATGATTATGCCCCGTGGCCTGGAGAACCCGGGAAATATATTCATCCTCACCTGGCACAATGGCCGCAGCTGTTCAGCCCTGCTACAGCCGCCGGAAAGGCCGGGCTCCTGCGCAGCTCGAGGGGCAGGCAATCGGGGGTAATTTCACTGCCTGTCGTCAGGATCAACCCCCTTTCGATGACATTTTTCAGTTCCCGCACATTGCCCGGCCATTGGTATTCAGCCAGGCACCTCATGGCCTCGACGGAGATGCCTGCTTTGCACTTGCCCATCTTTTTGCCCATGGTGCGGACAAAATAATCGGCAAGGATGACCACGTCGGTGCCCCTTTCGCGCAAAGGAGGAACGGTTATAGGCAGGACATTGATGCGGTAGAGCAGATCTTCGCGAAAGGAACCCTCTTTGACCATTGCCGCCAGGTTTCTGTTGGTGGCAGCCATGAACCGGGCTTCGGTCCGTTTGTCGACGATGCCGCCTACCCGGCGAAAGTTTCTCGTGTCCAGCACCTTGAGCAGCTTGGCCTGGATGGCAAGGGGCATTTCCGCCAGTTCATCAAAAAAGACCGTGCCGGAATCGGCCACTTCCAGAAGCCCCGGCTTACTCTCCTTGGCATCGGTAAAAGCTCCTTTTTCATGACCGAACAGCTCCGATTCAAGCAGCTGCTCCGAAAGGGAAGCGCAATTGATCTCCACCAGCGGTCCCGGCACCTGGCTCTGACGATGAATTGACTTGGCAACACGCTCCTTGCCGGTGCCGGATTCCCCAAGGATCAGTACCGGGGCGCTTTTATTAGCTGCATGAGTGCTACCAGCCTCTGGATTCTAATGATCTGGGGGGAGTCGCCGATCACTTCTTCTTCGTCAGAAGGATCGCCGCCGGATTTTCTGCTGAATTCCACCTCCTGTTTCAACTTCAAGGTTTCCTCAATGCTCGTCAATATCTCTGCAACCTGCTCCAGGTCGAGGGGCTTGGGAAAAAAATAGGCTGCTCCATTCTTCATGGCCTGAACGCCTTGTCCAGGTCCACATAGGCGGTCATCATGATCACTCGGGCTCCCACCTCCGGCGCCGTAAGGGGGTGAAGCAATGCTTCCCCTTCCATATCAGGAAGCCGATAGTCAAGAAAAACAACATCGGGCATGTTGCCGCGTGCCAAAGCCAGGCCCTCTTCTCCGGTCGCCGCCTGGGTCACCCCATAACCCCTTTTTGTGAGAAAGTGGCCAAGGGCAAGTCTGATGCTTTTTTCATCATCTATGACAAGTGCTCTCATACCGAAAGCCCCCGGGGGAGAGTAATGGTGAAGACCGCCCCGCCAGGCCCGTTTCCCGCCACAAGGGTACCATCATGGGCTTCGATAATCTTTCTGCTGACCGCGAGCCCCAGGCCGGTCCCGCTTTTTTTGGTGGTGTAAAAAATATCGAAGATTTTCTCAAGGCTCTCTTCAGGGATGCCGGGCCCCGAATCCAGGATGCGGATCAGAATCTTGCCATCCTTCCCCTCCATTTCGATAGTTATGTTCCCCCCCTCGGATACGGCATCGACAGCATTTTTCAGCAGGTTGACCAGCACCTGCCTGATCCTTTCCTGATCGGCTGTAACGGTAACCTCCCCTTCAGCAAAGGACTTGTGCAAAAAAAGCCTCTTCTCCATGATCAAAGGCTCGTTGAAACTGATGGAGTCCCGCACCGCCTTGACCATATCGAAAGGGACCTTCTTCAGTTTCATCTCCTTGGAGCAGTCAAGGAGTTCATCCACCAGTCGATTCATGCGTCGGCCTTCCACGAGGATGGAATTCATCAGCTCCTTCTGCTCCGCCGTCAGGGGCAGTTCCATGGCCAAAATCTGGGATGAGGCGGTAATGCCGAAAAGTGGATTGCGCATCTCATGGGCAACCCTCGCCACCACTTCCCCCATGGTGGCGAGACGTTCCTTCTGGCGCATTTCCTTGCGGACCTTTTCCACTTCCGAAATGTCGATGAAGGTGATGATGTGGCCGGCCAGCAAACCATCGGCCTGCTTCAGATCGAAGCGTTTGTATCCGACTGTCCTCTGTTGGTGCCCTAATTCAGTGACTTCGGCAGCATAGGTGCCGGTACGGATAAGGTCGTAGATCATCGGGCAAACCTTGTCAAGTTTTACCCCGACCAGTTCACTCCCTTTTCTGGCAAAGAAATCAAGGGCGTATTCATTGGCAAGATTGATTCTCAGTTCCGGGTCGGTGACGATAATACCGCTCTGGATATTCTTCAACACCGACTCGATAAAAGTTTTACGTTCGTTCAACTCGAAGAAGGCTTCTTCCAGATCGGCTTGGGATTCCGCATGTTCGGCATTTTTCTGCACCAGTGGCCTGACAACCAGGAAATAAAGTATGGGAGAGAGAAACAGCAGGAGAAAAGCTCCATCGAGAAAGGTCTTCTTATTGTCCGGCAGTGAAGACAGGGGATACTGCATCAACAGCATGACCAGGGTTTCCACGATGAAAACAGCAGCCATTATCTTGAATAAAAAAAACCAGACCCGTAACAGGGCGTTAGCCGAATTCCTCACCAATACCTCACTCATTCATTCATCAGGTTGCAGCAAAATTCACTTGCGCCTTCTGCCCTTCTTGGAACCACTCTCCCTGCGATCCTTTTCACCGGAACGGCGGTCTTCTTTCCTTTCCACTTTCGGCCATTTGCCCCGCACCGGAATTTTGGGAAATTCATCCCCCCCATATCCTTCAGCCACAGGTGCAGCCCTTTCATCATGACGGGCAAGGACGAATTCCACCTGTTTCTTTTCCAGGCTGACGGCGGCCACCCTGATGCGCACCGGATCGCCGATCCTGTATATGGTACGGCTCCGTTCGCCGATCAGGGCATGCTGTTTCTCCACATATTCGTAAAAGTCCTGCTTCAGGGTCGAGATATGCACCATCCCCTCCACGAAGATTTCCACCAGTTCCACAAAAAAGCCGAAGGAAGCAACCCCGGTAATGATGCCGTCGAACTCTTCCCCCACCTTGTCCTGCATGTACTGCATCTTCTTCAGCTCGACGATTTCCCGTTCCGCCTCCATGGCCACCCGCTCCCGTTTGCTGGTGTGCAGGCCGGTCTCCGGCAGGGTTGAGGCCAGGTTTTCCCTCTCTTTTTCGCCGATCTTTTTGGCCAGCTGTTTTTTCAGTATCCGGTGCACCACCAGGTCTGGATAGCGGCGTATGGGAGAGGTAAAATGGGTATAGGAAGCGGCAGCCAAGCCGAAATGGCCGACATTTTCCGCAGAGTAGCGTGCCTGCTTCATGCAGCGCAACAGCACCTCGTTTATCATTCGCTCTTCCGGCTTGCCTTGGGCCTGGTCAAGGATCCGCTGGAACTCTCCAGGAGATACTTTCTCCTCCTGCAGGCGCAGCTCATAGCCGAAATTGAAGATGAACTCCTTGAAATCCTGCAGCTTGGCAAACTCGGGTGTCTCGTGGATCCGGTAAAGGAAGGGAAGCTCCCGCTCTTCAATATGGGAGGCAACCGCCTCGTTGGCGGCAAGCATGAACTCCTCGATGATCTTGTGGGCCAGGTTGCGCTCGGCCCTGATAATGGCCGTGATGCCGCCGGTCAGATCCAGCAGTATCTCCGGTTCGGGCAGGTCAAAATCGATGCTCCCCCTTTTCCGGCGCTTGGCCATCAGGCGCAGGGCCAGTTCCTCCATGGTTTTCAGCTCGGGCACCAGCTCCGCGTATTCCTTGACCAGCTCCGCGTCGTTATCGACGACGATCTGTTTCACCTTGGTATAGGTGAGCCTGGCCACACTCCTGATGACGCTGGGGTAGAAGGCCGCTTCCAGCATGGTGCCGCTTCCATCGAAGAGCATCTCCGCCGTCATCGTCAGGCGGTCCACCTGGGGATTCAGGGAACAAATGCCGTTGGAAAGCTCTTCCGGAAGCATGGGAATGCAGCGGTCGGGGAAATAGACCGAAGTACCCCGCAGGTATGCCTCCTTGTCCAGGGGAGAGCCCGGCTTTACATAATGGGAAACGTCGGCGATGGAGACCCAGAGGCGGATGGCCCCCTTCCCCTCTTTTTTCACGGCAACCGCATCGTCGAAATCCTTGGCCGTCTCCCCGTCGATGGTTACCGTCAGCTGGCCACGCAGGTCGGTCCGCCCCTCGTGGTCCGAATCCTGGATAGTCTCGGGAACCGCCCGGGCGGCCTTCAGGACCGATGGCGGAAAAACGTCGGGCAGGTCGTGCTTTCTGATGATGGTCTGCACTTCCACTTCCGGCTCATCGGGCCAGCCGAGAACCTCGACGATCCTTCCTTCCATGGAACGGCCGGCACCGGCGTAGGAGGTTATCTCGGCGACGACCACCTGGCCGTTTGTCGCCTTGCCTGCGGCTTTCGCCGGAATTATGATGTCCTTGCCGATACGGACCTCATCGGGTATGACGCGGGAGACCTTAGCTCCCTTTTCAAAGCGACCGACGAGTTTCGAAAAACCACGCTCCAGTGTCTTGACGATTCGCCCTTCCTGCTTACCGTCCCTCTTTTTGGCCACGATCTGCACCTGGACCCGATCGCCATGCATGTTTTCCCTGAGATAACGGGCGGGAATAAATACATCCTCTCCCCCATCTTCCGGCATGACGAAACCGTAGCCGTCACGGTGGACACTCAGCTTGCCGGCCAGGCCGGCGTCAGAGGTCGGCAGGATAAAGAGTCGCCCCCTCAAACGCAGAAGCGCCCCCTCGTCGACGAAGCCGTCGATGATCGCTTTGAACTTTGGGCGCTCAGCTTTGCTGATGCCGAAAGCCTGCATCATTTCCCTGAATTCCATGGGAACTCCGGCATTATTCTTCAGCAGTTTTACAACGGCTTCTTTTTTTATCTTCATATGACCCTCTCATGCTCATTAAAAAAAACTGCACTCAATATGCTAAAATTTCTTCAGGCTTGTCAAACATTTTACACGTTTAAGGCAAAAAGCTTTGCATTTTTACGGACGATGCAGTTAGTATAAGCAGCTGTGTGACCCTAATCCATTGTAATGATTACTAATTTACCACTTCAAATGAATTTGTCATAAAAGGAGTTTTCGATGTTGTTCCGCAGTCTCACCGCCCTTGCCCTGATCATACTTTTTTCCATCTCCGCTTCGGGCACGACCCTTTTTCCACTGCCCGACGAGGCGTTGCAGGAGGCATCGACACATTTCCGCGACAAGGATTATGGTCCCGCCCGGGAATCGGCACTGAAAGCGCCCCAAAGCGGCATCCGCGACTTCATTCTCGGCATGGCAGCCATAAAACTGGAGCAGTGGCAGGAGGCCATCTCCTATCTTGGTTATGCCGCCGATAATTTCCCCCTCCTTGGAGATTATGCCCTCTACAATCAGGCAACGGCTTTTTCCAGACAGGACAAACATCCTGAGGCACTGGCTTCTCTGGGAAAGATGCTGAAGGTCTATCCTGAAAGTCCGATCAGCCGGGCCGCCATTTATCTCAAGGGGAACGAACTCTATGCCGGCGGCAATTTCATGGATGCCTTGAAGACCTACACCGACTTCATCGAAAGATATCCCCAGGGGGCGGATTCCCTGACAGCACTTTACAGGTCGGCACTCTGCCGGGAGCAGCTTGGCGACCCCGCCGCTGCAGCCTCCATTCTGCGCTCCATTCCCATCAATTATCCCGCCTCCTCGCTGACTCCCAAGGCATCCCTCGACCTGGAGCGGCTGGCACAGACGGGAATTAAAATCGAGCCTCTTTCCACCAGTGAGATTTTTCGCCAGGGAACCATACTCTTTGATCTGGGTAGATATGCTCAGGCCATAAAGACCTTTGACTCGGTACTACAGAAGTCCTCAGATCCCGAAATCAACGTCAGATTCCAGTTCAAAAAGGCGCAGGCGCTTTTCAAATCCAGACACTACAAGGATGCGGAACAGCTGTTCACAGCACTGGTGAAAGTGAACACAGGGAAAGTGCTGAATGAGGAGATCCGCTTCTGGCTGGCAAGAACACTGGCAAAAAACGGCAAGGAAGATGAAGCTGTCAGTGCATACCTGCTGCTGGCCGATACCTGGCCCAAAGCTGCTCTTGCGACGATGCCCTGCTGGAAGCGGCCCAGATCAGAAAATCGCAGAAAAAGACCGATGAAGCCCAACAGCTGCTGCAGAGATCACTCTTCCTTTATCCGGAGTCCGGCCTGAAAAAGAGCCTGCTCTGGGAGAGCGCCTGGGAACGGTACCAGGCCAGGGACTACAAGGCTGCAAGCGACTGGTTCGGCAAACTGGCAGGTTATGAAAATGCCCGTGACCGGGCCCTTTACTGGCGAGGGAAATCCCAGGCGGCAGCCGGCGACCAGGAAGGAGCCAAGGCCTCATTTTCCCAGCTGATGACGGAATTCCCCCTGGGTTATTATGCCCTTACCCATGCCAAGGAATCGGGGATCGCCAGTACCGAAACAACTCTGCCGCCAGTTGACCTGACCGAAGCTTTGCCGGTACCGGCCGGTTTCGAGCGGGTAAAAGCACTGATAACCCTCGGCTTTCATGATGAGGCCCAAAAGGAACTCTCCGGCCAGAAAAAGCCAAAAATGCAGCAGGGAATCGCCCGTCTTTACCTGGAAATGGGCAACTACAACGCGGTGGTCCATCTGTTTAAAAAGGAGCGTCTGAGCAGACTGGACAAGGATTCCGCCCTGATATGGGGCCTCAACTATCCCCTGGCCTACAGGGACTACGTGACGAAGAATGCCGGCGACAGCAGCCTGCCCGAAAGCCTTGTGTACGCCATAATTCGCGCCGAGAGCACCTATTCCCCCACGGCCCTCTCGCCGGTGGGAGCAGTGGGGTTGATGCAGCTGATGCCAGCAACCGCCTCAGCCGTCGCAAGGGGCAAACTGGACAGAAACAGCCTCACCTCGCCGGCAGTCAACATCCGTTTCGGCTCGAAACATCTGAAAGACCTGCTCGAATACCACAACGGCGACCTGGTCAAGGTCATTGCCGCCTACAATGCCGGTTCAGGCAACGTGGGCAAATGGGAAAAAAGGCTTGGGCAAATGCCCAGAGATCAATTCATCGAGAATATTCCCTTCGGCGAAACCAGGGAATACGTGAAAAAGGTACTGGCGGGCATGGAACTGTACCAGCGGTTCTATGGGCTGGACCGGAAACCGGTGGAAAAGGCCACGGCCCCGGCGGAGAAGACAGCAGCGGTTCAGTCGGAACTGCAGCCAGCTAAATAACACCCCCCTGCTCACTCCATTCGCTTCCCCCTATGAAATAAACATCACCCCCCTGCTCACTACGTTCGCTTCCCCCCTATAAAATAGGGGGGACTGGAGGGGTCCACTCCAGTTGGTCCTGGGGGGACTGAGGGGGTCCCACTGCATTGCTTCAAGGGGGATTGAAGGGTTCCCCTACAGCATCCCCTTCAGGTAGCCCTGCCGCCGTTCCTCGGCAAAGCGCTCAATGGCATAGCGGAGCATGGTTCTGGGCATCTGCCGGTAATGGGCGGCAAGAAACGCCTCTTCCGCCTGCAGGTCGCGCTTGCCCACTTCCCTGAGCATCCAGCCCACCGCCTTGTGAATGAGGTCTTCCCTGTCCTGCAGCAACATCTCCGCAATTTCAAGGGTCTTATCAAAACTGCCCCGGCGGGTAAAATGGAACGTCGCCATGATGGCGATCCTTCTTTCCCAGATGCTGCCGGACCGGGCCAGCCCATGGAGCGGCCGGCAATCCCTCCCCAGAAGATAACCACCGACGATATGCTCCGCCGAGGCATCCACCAGATCCCAGTTATTGATGAAGCGGGTGTTCTGAAGATAGAGCCTGTAGATGGCACCCCGCTCCGCCTCATCCCCCAGCTTGAACTTGCCCACCAGAATCAGGAGCGCCAGAAGCCGGTCCTCGTGATAGTTGCTGGATAAAAGCAGCGCCGCCTGTTCCAGGGGCAGATCCAGATAAGCCGCAGCAAGCTTGCGCAACGGCGGCACGCGGATACCGCGAAAGAGATCACCTTCCCCATACTGGCCGGGGCCGGTCTTGAAGAAGCGCTGCAAGAAGAGGCCGTCGGCTGCATCGGCAAGAACGGCGAGTTCATTTTTAATTTCCTGGATCATGTGGCTCTCGATTAGCGTGGAAATATAATCCGCCTGCAATTCAAAGTCAAAGGAGATTACCTGCTGCTTTTTGTCCCGACCGCCTTTCACCTTAAAAAACTTGGGTTGACCGATTGACAGCATACTGACCATGTGGTTGAATGTGCCTTATTTATGAAGGATTACGCAATGATAGACATGGAAAAAAAACGTCGGCTTTCTGTTGGCAAAGGCATACCAGAGAGCCTGTGCCATCTTTAAGGAAATGTTCGAGGGATATGATCTGACCACGCAGCAGTTCGGTCTGCTCGGCTTTCTCTGGCAGGAAGACGGGCTTTCCCAGGCGGAGCTGTCGGCACGAAGCCAGATTGACCGCACCACCATTGGCGGGCTGATAGATCGGCTGGAAAAAGAGGGACTGGTCCAGAGATTGCCCCATCCAAAGACCGCCGTGCTTATCAGATCTGCCTGTCCGAACTGGGAAAAGCCATGAAAGAGGAGCTTTCGCCCCTGGCAATGAAGGCGCTGGCCCGTTTCACCGCTCCCCTTACCGACCGGGAAGTGGAAACCCTGAGACAGTTACTGCAGAAACTCCGCAGCTGATCTGGAGAAACCATGATGAAACCGATCGTAGTCGCCATACTGACAGTGGCCCAGCTGTACCTGAGCGCCACCTCGGCCTTTGCACTGACCTTGAAAGACTGTTTGACACGGGCGGCTGTTGCCAATAGCCAACTCAAGCATCTGCCTATGATGAGCAAGTGGCCGCCGAAGCTGTCGGAGTGGCCACGAGCGGTTACCTGCCACGGGTGGACCTGCAGGCGGGGTACGCGGCACAGCAGGCTCCCCAGGCTGTGAAATTCACCGCGGAATCCATACCGACCCAGCAGGCTGATTATGCCTTCGCCAACCTGTCCATTTACCAGACCCTCTACGATTTCGGCCGCACGCGGGCTCGCAGGGAACAGGCGGTCATGGCCAGCGAAGCGGCTCAACAGGCCTACCGGGGAGAGGAGCAGGATGTCTTTCTCCAGGTGGTCAGGGCCTACTACGGCATTCTCGCCGGGCAGAAATACCTGGCCACTGCCGATGATGAGGTAAAGCAGATGACCCATCACCAGAAAGTGGCCCAGGATATGTACGAGCAGGGGGTGGTGACGCGCAACGACCTGCTCCAGGCCCAGGTAAAGCTGGCCAACAGCAAACAGAAGCGGCTCTCGGCTGCCAACACCCTGGAAAACAGCTGGCTCTACCTGAACTTCCTCACCGGCCAGGTGGCGGGCTTTCGTTCAGAACTGGAGGAGCCGGAACAGCACACGGAAACGGCAGATCTGCATATGATGATGGAGATCGCCCTGCGCAAGCGACCGGAAATCGAGGCCATAAAGAAGACCATCCGGGCCGATGAAGCCGCCATCAGGGAATACAGGAGCAGCTACTATCCGGAACTGTACGCCAAGCTGGCCATGGACTATCTGGAAAACAACAGGGTCCAGGAACAGACGATCCTGTCGGCAACGGTCGGCTTCAAGATCAACCTTTTCGATGGTCTCGCTACAACCTCCCGCAAACGGCAGGCGGTGAAGATCAGGTCGCGGGAAGAAGAGCGGCTGCGTAACCTGGAAGCGAATGTCCGCCTTGAGCTGGAGACTGCCCTGAATGACCTCAAGGTGGCCGAAGAGCGCATTTCCGTCTCGGAGATGGCCATCCGCCAGAGCGAGGAAAACCTGCGCATCAACAATGACCGCTATGTGGAAAAGGTGGGGACGGCCACCGACGTCATCGATGCCCAGACCCTGCTCACCCAGACACGGAACGACTACTTCCGCTCGGTTTTCGATTACCAGGTGGCGGCGGCGAGGGTGAAGCGGGCGGTGGGAGAGTTGTAGTACCCCCCTGCTCACTTAGGTTCCCTTACCCCCTATGGAATAGGCAAATCGACCCCCCTGCTCACTGGGTTCGCTTCCCCCCTATGGAATAGGGGG
>NZ_BBCJ01000026.1 GCF_001311985.1 Geotalea toluenoxydans JCM 15764 | reverse complement strand
CTTCTTCACGCCCCCCACCTTGACCAGCAGCTCGTTGTGGCCGTTCCCCTTCAGCATCACCGTATCCCCCGGTGACAGGTTCAGGAGTTCGGCAAGGGTGATGGAGGAATTGCCCATTTCCACCGAGATCTCCAGTGGCGCCTCCTTCAGTTCTTCAGACAGGCGGAAGGACCATTGGGGATCAACGGCCATCATGTCTACCTGCAGTCCGCTCTTCAGCTTGTCGCGGATGGGCTCCACAGTCATGTACGGAACAGCGAGGATCATCGAGCCCACCGTCTCCTCGATCTGAATCTTGAGCGACATGGTAACCACCTGGTATTCCGGGGGGACGATATTGACCAGCCGCGGATTCATCTCCATGCGCAACAGGTTCATCTTCACGGCCAGGAGCGGCGCCCACGCCTTTTCCATGTCGGCCAGGGCGTCCCTGATGATCTTTTCCACCAGCCGCAGTTCGATGGGGGTAAACAGGCGGTTATTGGCAGGTATGTTGGGGACCCCGACGCCGCCGAGGATACTGTCGACGACGGTGTAAACAAAGGTGCTGTCCACGGCGATCAAGGCCGCCCCCTTGAGGGGCTCTATTTTATAGATGGCCATGCAGACCGGGGAAGGAAGGGACTGGAGGAAGTCGTCGAATTTGTAAGGTCTCGCACCTACCTTTTTGATCTCCACCATCTTGCCCAGACGGTTGGACATGTTGACCCGGTTGTAACGGATGAAACCGTCATAGATGATATCCAGATTGGGGACAAAGCCCCGGTGGGCATCGGAGTTGAAGAGATCGTAGGTGCTGACCTGTCCCTGGGTTCTGGCCAATTCCTTGGCCGGCTCGATGCTCCCCTCGAAAACGGCACTGAGCAACGCCTCTATCTCTTCCTTTGTCAGTATCTTTTCCATGACGGCTGTCCCTATTGCACGACGAAATCGGTGAAATAAACCTTGATGACCTTGCCCGGCCCGAGAATCTTGACGGTCGTACTCAGTATTTCATCACGCAGCTGGTTCTTCCCCTGCAGGTCCTGAACCTCGCGCATGGTCTTGGTCGTCAGCAGAACGAGGACGGCATCACGCAGGGCGGACTGTTGGGCATCAATTTCTGTCTTGATCTCTGCCGCGGCCATCTCGAATTCAACCTTGATCTTCAGGTAACGTAGTTCCTGACCATCATATATATTGACAATGAACGGCTCCAGGGGGTAAACGGTGGCAGCAGAGGCCTTTTCGCCCCCCTCCCCCTTTTTTTCCGCTTTTGCTTCCTGGGCCTTTGCCGGCTTTTCCCCCTTACCCCCTCCCATCATCATTGCAACAATGACGGCTACGACTATCAAAGCCAGCACGGCAGCACCGATGATGATAAAAAGCTTCTTGTTATCCTTGGCAGGAACAGCCTCTTCCTTTTGCTCGGCCATACGAACATCTCCTTTTTCTCTGGAATATCAGCTAGTTTTACAAAGCTCTTCCATTACTGCAACGGCAATGCCAGCAGCTAACAGTCATCATTCTGTCTCAGACCGGCAGCGGCAGCTTCGGGCATAACCGGCTAACATACCTGTTCTAAAGGGTTTTTACCGAAAACAACAGTGGGGTGGGGAAATATTTGGCGGCAGTTCGATGAAATATTTTGAAGGAGGGGTCAATGTTTTGACAAAAAGGGCCGCAGCATGGAGGCTGCGGCCCTGTGCCATGAATCAGCGTTTCAGGTTAAGCACTTCCTGGGTCATTTCGTCGGCGGTGGTGATGGTCTTGGAATTTGCCGAGTAGGCCCGCTGGGTAATGATCATCTTGACGAACTGGCTGGCCAGGTCCACGTTGCTCTGCTCCAGGGAGTTGGAGAGGACCTTTTCGCTGGTGCCGTTCGGTTGATTGCCGGCAAGGGTAAAACCTGCCGCCGATACTCCCGAGGGTGCCGTTGCCTTGTACAGTGAGCCACCAACCTTTTCCAGGCCGGTAAGATCAGTTGCCGAGACAACCGCCAGTCTCTGCACCGCTGCTGCGTTGACAGTGGTGGTGGGCAGGCCGACTGCGCCGGTGGTGCTGTAATAGAGGTTGGTAATGCCGTCCTGGGCAAGATAGGTAATAAGGCCGTTGGGCTCCACCTTGACGACTTTCGAAAAATTCTGGTCTGCTGTACCACCGGTGTAAAACCGGATCGGTTGACCGGCTGTGTCGAGCACCTGGTAACCATCCGGATTTACAAGATAAAGATCCTTATCCACGTGAAAGGCCCCTGCCCTGCTTAGAAAAGCCGCATTCTGGGCGGCCACCGGTGCGGCAGTCGTCGGCGGTTTGAGGGCAAAAAAGCTGTTCCCCTGAATGCCCAGATCAGTGACATTTTCCGTGGTCTCGAAGCTCCCCTGGCCGAAGAGGTTTTCCACCTTCTGTATCTGCATGCCGCGGCCGATTTGGGAATTGTTGCCGATATTCTGTGACAACATGTCCGAAAAGAGCATCCTGGCGCCCTTGAAGCCGACTGTGTTCACGTTGGAGATGTTGTTGCCGATAACGTTCATTGCCTCGCCGTTGTTCAAAAGACCGCTGACACCGGTAAACATTGCACTGGTTATACTCATTGTTGCCTCCCGTTAGTTGTTCGGAACACCTCTGTCGGTCGGTGCTCCTTGGGGCTTCCTCTTGGAGGGCCAGCCCTTGTAAAAGTTCGAGGTTCTATGTTCTATGTTCTAAGTTCTAGGTTCGACGTTCGAAGGTCGAGGTTAAAATCGTTAAAAGATGACGGCGGAGTCGATGTTGGTAAAGACGTTGCCGGCCATCTGGGTTTTATCCATGGCCGTTACCACTGTCCTGTTTTTGACACTGACGACAAAGGCAGCATCACCAAGCATCACCAGGGAATCCTGGCCCCCCTTTTGGGCAACGCTGTCAACTGCGCCTTCCAGCTTTTTCATGTCAGTCTCGGTCAGGTTGATTCCCCGCGCCTTCAGCCTCTCCTGGGCATGCTGGGAAAATTTGACCCCCTGGCTGGGCAGTTTGTTTTCCAGGATTTTGGCGAAGGGTGATTCTCCGCCGCTGGATTTTTCCTGTACCTGCTTCGTCGAGGGCTGCCGTGACGGTGGCTGGATCGGTTGGGGAAAAAATATCTCGTCGATCACCTATGCTCCTCCTTTGACACTGATGACACCGGACAAGGGTACCTGCAGCGCCCCCACGGTAAGGACCGGACCGGAGCTCCCCATTTCCACCCCGTCAACCTTGCCCCGGATAAGGGGAGTACCGCTAAAGGCCGCACCATCGGCATCGGCCCCCTTGACGGTCACATTGTAGATGCCTGTTGTCACCGGTTGTCCCTGGTTGTTGGTACCGTCCCAGGCAAGTGATGCATAGCCGGCAGCAGTCAGCCCCTGAGTCAGGGTCTTGACGGTGGCGCCGCTCTCGTCGGTAATGGTGATAGTCACCGTTTGGGCAGTGGAAGAGAGATTGTAGTCTATGGTGCTGGCGCTGCCCGACTGGTGGCTTATCTGGCTGCCGGGAGCCAAGATGGACTTGCCGATGAAGGATACCGCAGAAAGTGACGCCATATTGTTGCTCTGGGTCAGGATGCTCTGCAGGTTGGTGTTGGTGTTGTAGGACTGCTCCACCTCGGTAATCTGGGCCAGCTGCGTTATGAACTGGGAGCTGTCCTGAGGATTGAGCGGATCCTGGTTCTGCAGCTGTGTCACGAACAGCCGGAGGAAATCGTCCTTGTTGAGCCCGGTTGCCTTCTTCATGGCTGCCGCTGCTGCAGTGGTGTCGTTTGTCGATGTTACCGTACTGACCATACTCTAACCTCCTCTTGTCAGAATCTCACGTCAACCAGCCCCTGGCCGGTCCCTGTCAGATAGCTGACCCGTTTTTCCTCTCCTTCGGCAAACGTACCCCCCATGGCCGCATAGTTATTGTAAGAGCGGTTCTGCGGTACCCATTTCTCTCCACCCGACTGCTGGCTGAAGCCGTAATTGCCGCCGGTGGAGACATTGAAGCGTTCCATGGTGACGTTCTGTTTTGACAATGACTCCTTAAGGGTGTCGATGTTTGCCATGAGGACATCCCTGACCATGGCATTTTCTGCCACGACCTCCACCTTGAGCCGCTGCCCTTCCATGCTGACGTTGATTTTCAGCTCTCCAAGTTCGGCCGGATTGAGCGTCAAGGTGATCTGCCTGCCTCTTTAGGGTTATGCAGTGTCAGGCTTTCCTTTACCTGGGAAACGATGCTTTCCGCCGAGGCAGTGGCTGGCGCCTCCCCCTTGTACGGAGTTTCGGAGATCACTGGAGTTTTCACAACTTCGCCGGTTGCAGCGAACTGCAGCTGGCTGTTCATTCCTCTCTCACCGGTGGTCGAGTTTCCGCCACTGTCGCCGAGATCCGGTGAAAAGGGCTTGCCGGTGGTTTTGATTTCCGGCAGTTCTTTCTGCCCGCTGGCTATGGCATCCTTGCCTTCCGTTACCGGTTTGCTTTCTGCAGTTTCCCAACGGCCGTCACCTGCTCTCACCGTCATCCTGTCCTGCACCTGCCTGACGGTCTTCTCCTTAATACCGGGTGCTTCCGGGGTAGTCTCAACCGTTATGGCCGGTAGTGCTTCCGGATTTTCTGTTTGGCCACTGGTTGTTACCGGTGCACTTTTACCCAGCCCCGGATCTGCTTTGGCAACAACTTCCGCCGCCGTTGTCTCCCCGACAGACAGTTCTATGCCCGATTCAAACAACGGAGAAGCAACGGAGACGGTTGCCGATGCCGGAATTCCATTGCCGGAGGGTACAACCACCCGCCCAGGGATTTCCACCTTCTTTGCCGCACCACCCTCAGGGGCAGCTTCCGCCAACACCGGCTCGACCTCGGCAGTTGCAGTTGTCTTGCTGACCCTGATTTGAGGCATATTTTCCGTCTCGGCTTTCTGCCGGTTCTCCGACGGCTGCTCCGTCTCCCCCTGTTTCTGCTGTGGCATGAATGCTGCCGTTTCAGCAGTCTTCATCATGGCCTCCCCATGGAAAGGTTCCGTTTTTACCTCTGGGATCGGCTCTTTCTGTGCCTGACTCAGCGGCTGTGGCGGTACCTGCACCTGCGCTCGGGGAGTTTGACTACGATAACCGGTACCTGCACCTCCGATGGTAATTGTTTCCCGGTCTGAACCTGAAGTTGAGGTGTTTCGGTCTGAGCCCGGTTCTGGTTTTGCTCCCGGGGCTGTATCGGAATTGCCCCAACGGCAATGGCCGCCTGTTGAACCGCCAGAGGGAGCTGGTCCCCTTCAAGGGCCGCGGGTGAGACTTCTGCCTCATCCCCTTTTTTTACCGGCTCTGCATTGCCGGCAGATGCCGATTCCGGCACGGCGGCGGCCCTTGGTTCTTCCCCTTTGAGCACATCCGCTGCAGGTTCCATAGCTATGTTACCGAGAAGTTCGGCAAAGGTTGGGCCGGCATCCAGGGAAGCACGGTTGACGGCGGCCGCTTTGCCAATTGAAACAGGTGTCACGAGGGGAATAAGTGCTGCCCCTTGGGACGGTAGTACTACTTGCATGTTGTCCATTTTCTCACCTCCTTTATTCTGGAATGGCACCGTTCAAACCGGTGCAAACTTTTATCTGCCGACCAGGTTGTCCCTGGTCCACTTGATGACCCTGGGCTGATTGAGATAGGGAATCAGCTTGACCGCCGTCTTTTGGTCCATCTGGTTGAGCATCTCGATGACCAGCGGTTCCTCCAGCTTGTCCATCAGTCTTCCCGCCTCTTCAGGCTTCAGGGCCTTGTAAATCTTGATCATCTTCCTGTAACGCTCGTTTTCCTCTTTTTTCCGCGTCTGCAGTGAACCCTCCATGGACTTCCTCGCCACATTCAATTCATTAATGCGGCTGTCCAGGCTGGCGGAGAGTTTTTTCAGTTCCTCTTCCTTGGCTTTGAGGGCCGCCTCTTTTTCCAACAGCTGCTGCCGCTGCTTTTCCAGGGCGCAGCCTCATCCCGGTCAGTTTTCGGGGAAACAGTAGCGGCTACGGGACTCTGGGCCAAGGCGACCCGCTGCAGAGCGGAAGGCTCCATCTCCGTATGCCAGAGCATGACAAAGGCCACCAGCGGGATGATTAGCAGTATTTTTTTCATCTTTTGCCATGACCTTTTTTCTGGATGGAAATCTCATCAAGGAAATGCAGCTCCCGTTCGGCCGCGTCCCTCTTCAGGGCCTGGACCTTCCGCTCCTTGAACGCTTCCAGCACCTTTTTATCCTTGGCCGCAGTCAGCAGCGTCTCGCGCTTTTCAACCACTTTTCTTTCCAGGGCCACAACTTCCTGGCGCTGGTCGATAATCTGCTCTCTCTTTTTGCGGCTGAAATTGGCATAGAGCTGCAGATCATTAGCGGAAATACCGTCTATCTGTTTTTCCCTCAGCTCTTCTGAAAGGCGTCTCATGGCGCTTTCGGCCCTGGCCAACTGCTCATTTGCCCCATCCAGCTCATATTTGGCCGCAGCAAAGTCGATTTTGCGCATCTTTTCCATTTCCTTACGGAAATTAAGCACCTGATCCAGCTGAAACCCTTTCTTGGTCATGATCTACCTCACTTGGCCCGACAGAAAAAGGACCGGCCTTTCACAGAGCCATGGTATCGTCGAATATGGCTTCCAGCTCCATAACTGCATTCTCGACCCCGACACCATCTTTTATATCCTGCTTCAGGTAGGCGTTCATGTGTTCTATCTTTGCCAGGGCATAGTCTATACCCGGATTGCTCCCCGGTTTGTAGGCGCCGATATTGATCAGATCCTCCGCCTGGCGGTAGGTGGCCAGGACCCCTTTGAAATTGCCGGCCAGCTTCTGGTGGTTTTTGGCGGTCACATCCATCATCACCCTGCTGGCGCTGTTGAGGACATCGATGGGTGGATAGATGTTTCTCGCGGCCAGTTCCCGGGAAAGGACGATATGGCCGTCGAGGATACTGCGCATGGCATCGGAGATCGGTTCGTTGAAGTCGTCCCCCTCCACCAGCACCGTATAGAGTCCGGTGATACTCCCGTTCTGGAAGTTGCCGGTACGCTCCAGAAGCTTGGGCAGGGCGGCGAAAACCGACGGCGTGTAGCCTTTGGTCGTCGGCGGCTCGCCGATGGCCAGCCCCACCTCGCGCATGGCCATGGCAAAGCGGGTGGCCGAGTCCATCATCAGCAGGACCTTTTTCCCCTGGGCCTGGAAATATTCGGCAATGGTGGTGGCGATGTAGGCGCCGCGCATGCGCACCAGGGGGGCTGATCGGAAGTGGCAACAACAACCACCGACTTTTTCAACCTTCCGCCTGCAGGTCTTTTTCGATGAATTCGCGCAGCTCTCTCCCCCGCTCGCCAATGAGGGCAATGACGTTTACGTCGGCTTCCGTATAGCGGGCAATCATGCCGAGCAGGGTGGATTTACCCACCCCGGAGCCGGCCATGATCCCCACCCGCTGCCCTTCGCCGCAGGTGAGCAGACCGTTGATGGCCCTGATGCCAGATCGAGCGGTTGGCGGATCGGACGCCGCTTCATGGGGTTTACCGGAGTGGCGTAGATGGGATATTCTTCACCGGTGATAATCGGGCCGCGGTCGTCGATGGGTGCCCCGAGCCCGTCGATGACCCTGCCCAAGAGAGCCGGTCCGACCCCCAGGGAGGCTTTTTCGCGGCGCACCGAGATGAGACTGCCAAGACCCACGCCTCGCAATTCCCCGAGGGCATGAGCAGGGTTTTGTTCTCCCTGAAGCCGACAACCTCCGCCGGAATGGATTCACTCCCCTGTGAGTTTATCTCGCAGAGAGTACCGACGGCAGTCTCAGGACAGAAACCTTCGATGACCAGCCCCACCACCTGGGTAACCTTGCCGTGCAGCTTGATGGGCCGCGCCGATTCCACTGCCGGCAGAAAGCGGCTGAGGTCAATCTTCTTCGCCAGCATCCGTCTTTCCCTCCGTTTCCATCGTGTCGGCTTCAAGTGCCGTCACACTGCGATCCTCCATGAAGCGACGGAATATCTCATCCAGCTGGGCTTCTATCCTGGCATCTATGGCCCCCATGGAAGTCTCCACCAGACAGCCCCCACCGGGTATGGTTTCATCGGCTTTCAGGGTGATCCTTCTTTTCTCGTTGGCAGGCGGCAGAAATTCCCTATGGTCGGCAACTATTTCATAATCCGACGGACTGAGCCTTACCACTACCTCATCACCGTCCGAGACATTGCTGACTGCAGCCTTCACAATATTGACCAGGATTCTGCGGTCGATGGATATTTCCTGAAGGATGATCTTGCGGGCAATGACAATGGCCAGCTTAAGCAGGTCTTCCTCGCTCTCCTGCATCACCTTCTGCCGGAGGCCTCCGGTACTGAGTAGTGCCTTGGCCAGCGCCTCGCTTACCTTGGCCAAAGACTCTTCCGCCTGGCGTTTGCCTTCACGAAGCCCCTCATTGTATGCCGCCTGTTCGCGCCGGTCGGCCTCTTCCTCGGGAATGCCGACAACAATCTTTTCTTCTACTGCGCCGGCCGTATCCTCTTCAGCGTTCCCTGCCACTTCCTCTTTGTCCGCAGCAGCCCCGGCCCCCGGTATTACCGGAGTGAAAGGAGCATTATGGTTGTCTGCAGCAGGGGGCTCGTCAGCACTCCCCTTTAACTCACGGAAGTGGAAACCCATGAAGCCGGCATCGTCGATGGATTTGATGATCTTAGACGAGGACATCGTCGCCTCCGCGGCCGGCGATGACCACCTTGCCGTCTTCCTCCATTTTCCTTACCACCTTGATGATCTCCGACTGGGCCTTTTCCACGTCGGAAAGGCGAACCGGCCCCATCACCTCCAGGTCCTCCTTGATCATCTCGGCGGCACGGGACGAGATGTTGCGGAAGATCTTGTCCTTGACGTCGTCCGGGGAGGTTTTCATGGCCAGGGTCAGGGTATCGTTGCTCACCTCCCGCATGATCGACTGGATGGCCCGGTCGTCCAGCTTGAAGATGTCCTCGAAGGTGAAGAGATGCTTGCGGATAACTTCGGCCAGGGGCGGATTGAGCGCATCCAGACGGTCGAGGATCTTTTTCTCCTTGCTCCGATCCAGATAGGAGAACATGTCCACCACCTTCTCCACGCCGCCGACCTTGAACCGTTGCACGCCGCCAAGGGCCGTCAGCTCCTTGCGGATAACCTCGTCGATTTCGGCCAGGATTTCCGGCGATACCTGGTCAACCTCGGCGATGCGGATCACCACCTCGGCCTGAAGCTCCTGGGGCAGGAGCCCGACAATTTCACTGGTCTGCTTCGGCTTGAGCTTGGCCAGGATGACGGCAATGGTCTGTGGGTGCTCCTGGGAAAAAAAGTTGGCGATGGTCTTCGAATCCATGGTGGCGAGAATGTCCACCATATCGCCGATACTTGAGGTGCGTAGCTCCTGAAGGAGGCTTTCGGCCTTTTGCACGCCTAGGGCCTTTTCCAGGATCTTCTTGACGAATTCCTCCCCCTGGGAAAAAAACCGGTTTCGGGATTGGTGATATCCGTGAATTCCGTCACCACGCCCTGAATGACGTCGCGCGGCACGTGACCGAGACGGGCCATGCTCTGGCTTATCTTCTTTATGTCCACATCATCCATGTGCTCGAATATCTTGCTCGTTGCGTCCGGGCCAAGGTAGAGGAGCAGGATGGCGGCTTTATCCGATCCGGTCATGAAACATCCTCAACTACTGTTCTTTGTGTACCAGCCAGTTCTGGAGAATCTGGGCAACCTGATAGGGGTCCTGCTTCACCTTTTCGATCAACTCTAGCTGGTTCAGTGTCTGCAGGGCCATTTCCTGCTTGTGGGCCTCGTTCAACTGGATCATCTCCAAATCTTCCTGCACAGGCTGGAAGGAAGGAGGTCTATGGGGCAACATCCGCATCAGCGGCTTGATGACAAAGAAAATGATGGCGAAGAAACCGCCGGCAATGAGCAGGTTCTTCAGCAGGGTCATGACGATCGGCGCATTCCACCAGGCATCCTGGGCACTTCCCATATCGCCGGTTTCCTGAAACGGAATATTGGCAACCGTCACCTGATCGCCCCGTTCGGCATTGAAGCGACGGAGCTTTTAACCAGTGACTCGATTTTCTGCAATTCATCGGGAGTGCGCGGCTGGTACTTGGCCTTGGCAGCACCCGCTTTAGCAGCTGCCGGGGCTTCATACTTGCCGTCCACAAGAATGGCCACCGACACCTTGGTCAAGCTGCCGACCGGTTCGATGATGCGGGCGGTGGTACGGCTGACTTCGTAATTGAGGGTTTCGTCACTCTTGGAACCGCCACCGGTGGTGCCTGACCCCGGAGGGGTCCTGCCCATATTTGTTTGCACCCCCGGAACACCGGCAGCAATGTTGGTGCTCCCGCCTTTTCCTCACTCCGTTGTTCGCTGCGTACCGCTGCCGTTTCCGGATCGTATTTCTCTTCGTATTTCTCCACCTGCTTGAAATCGAAGGTAGCCGAGACCCGGGCTACAGATCTGCCGCTCCCCACGACTTTGTCCAGAAGCGACTGCAGACGCTCTTCCAGGTTTTTTTCGTAATTGCGCTGGGTCTCCTGCATGGTGCTGGTCAGTTTGCCGGTAGCATCGGAAGGGCCGGTCCTGCTCAGGACCTTGCCGCGGCTGTCAAGAACGGTGACGTTCTCCGTATCCATCCCCTCGATGGCGGAGGAGACCAGGTGCACCACCCCCTGTACTTCATTTTCACGCAGGGTGCGGTTTGATTTCATCTTCAGAACCACAGAGGCAGTGGGGGGCTTTTCGCTGTCCTTGAACAGGGATTTTTCCGGAATAACCAGGTGGACCCTTGCCTGCTCCACACCTGCCAACTGGGCAATGGTCCGGGAGAGTTCACCCTGCAGGGCACGCTGATAATTGAGCTTCTGGACAAATTCGGTCATGCCGAAATTCTTCCGGTCGAAGATCTCGAAACCTATTCCTCCCCCCTGGGGCAGCCCTTCGCCGGCCAGGGAAAGACGCAGTTCATACACCTTGTCAGATGGGACGAGAATGGCTTTGCCGTCCGCCGAAATCTGGTAGGCAACCTTCTGATCCTTCAGTTTCTTGACGATCTCACCGGCATCTTCGGTTGTAAGGTTGGCAAACAGCGGGCGGTAATCGGTCCTGTTGGCGACAAAAATAAGAGCAGCGAAGGCCAAGAGCGAACAAGCCGCCACCCCGGCCACAATCAGGCGTTTGGACGTGGGCAGAGACAGGAAAGGATCAAGCAGTTTTTTCAAACCTTCCGGCATAGGAACTCCGTATCAACTGACAATGCATCTACGACGAATATCAGGCTGTTAAACCGGCATCCTCATGACTTCCTGATAGGCTTCTACTGCCTTGTTGCGCACCTGATTGAGAAACTGGAAAGAAATGCTCGCCTTTTCCACGGCCAGCATTACCTCGTGCAGGCCTGTGGCTTCGCCTGTGGCCAAGCTTTGGATGGATTTATCGGCCGACAGCTGCATGTCGTTTACCTTGCCGACCATTTCCCCCAGATACTTGCTGAAGCTCTCGGCAGGCGCCGCGCCGGCTGTTTCCTTTGCCACCGGCGAGGGAAAGGCATGCTCAATCCCGGTACCACTCTCGATCGCTTTGATAACCATCTTTTCCTCCGTAAAATTGTTTATGATTCATGCTCGAAAATATCCAGGTGCAAGGCGCCAAGTTACGAGCAGCAAAGTAATGAAGGCAACGCCGCAGATGAATGTTTTTCAGCGTAAATCATCGGCCGAGCTCCAGGGTTTTCAACGCCATGCTCTTCGCTGCCTGGGCTGCAGTGACGTTTGCTTCATAGGTGCGGGTGGCGGCAATCATATCGGCCATTTCTTCCACCACGTTGACATTGGGCAGGGCCACATAACCCTTGGCATCGGCATCGGGATGGGTCGGATCGTACTGCAGGCGTGGCGGCGTCTGGTCCTCGGTGATCTGCACCACTCCCACCTGCTTCGGCTCCATACTCCCTCCCGCCTTCTTCAGCACCGAGCTGAACGGTTCGACAACTGGTTCAGCGGCAAAAACGGCATCCTTGCGCTTGTAGGGTCCCCCCTCGGCAGTCCTGGTGGACCCGGCATTGGCCAGGTTGCTGGAGATGAGATTCATGCGTGTTCTTTCGGCGGTAAGGGCCGAGGCACTTATGTCCATCGAGGTGAAAAAATCCATCAGTTACCCCCTTTTATCGCGTACTTGAGTCCTTCGAACTTTTTACCCAGGAGTTGTACGCTGGCGTTGTACATGATCTGGTTCTCCGCCATTTTGCCCATCTCGTTTTCCAGCTCGACGGCGTTATTGTCCACCCCCACCGATTTGGCCGGGGTCTCGACCACCGTCCCGGTCACATCCTCGACAGATCCCCCCTTGCCTTTGAGGGGTATGTGACGCGGGTGGGTGACGGCGCCCTTGCTAATCCCATTACCCTTGACCGCGTCCTTCAGTTCCGATTCGAAGGAGAGCCGGGTCGGCATGTAACCGGGAGTTTCGGCATTGGCAACATTGGCCGAAATGTGATTATGATTTTTCGCCCTCAAGTCGAGGGATTTACCCAAAATATCCACGGTGGAACTAAATATTCCATCTACAGGCATAACAGACTCCTTTCCCAACAGCTGACTGAGCAAAACCCATACCAGACATTTTATCCAATAATTACAAGCAGTTTACCCACACCGTAACCCCTGGTTCCCAAAATCAGCACTTTCTATTTTGACCAATGTCATTAATTTGACTTACCGGGTTAATGTCTCCATTTTTTCCTTCCATTGCAGGTCGCCCAGTCCCTGCTCGGCCATGCGGCGCCAAACCGGGTCCGTTCCTTCCTTGAGTATCCTGTTCCAGTGGCCCTTGGCCTCCCCATAGTTTTTCATCTGCAGCTCCAGCTCTCCCATGGCAAACAGGAACTGTTCCTTCATTCCGCCGCCAGCTACTTCAAGACCGGCAACATAGGCGGCCATCGCCCCCCGATGGTCCCCCATTCCTCTGCGGGCGGTGCCGAGGGTGAAATAGGCATCACCGGCAAATGTGGAAGAGGCTTTCGATTGGGACAGGCCATCGACATATTGCCCCAGCACCCTCTCTCCCCTTTTGTAATCCTTCTGCGCCGTAAGTGCCTTGCCCAGGTAATAATAACTGTTCAGCTGGGCAGCCTTTTCCTTCGGCTTTGTCAGCCAGGAAAGTTCCGCCACCACCCCCGGCAGGTTTTTCTTCAGAAAGGCGATTTCTCCCCGATGCTCCAGCATGTGCCGGTAATCCGAGTGGTTTGGGAACCGACGCAGGAAATTGGCGGCCGTCAGGTCTGCCATGGCCAGATTGCCCATGGCCATGGACGTATCGACAATCTGCCCGTAAATAAAGGGGGCCGCCCCTTCCGTCCAGTCACGCTCGGCAAGATGATTGAACAGCTCCACCTTTCCCGCCGGCTTCTGCAAATGGGAAAAGGCCTCGGCAAGGCGGTGGATGAACATTTCATCGCTGAAACAGCGGGCAAGATAGTCGCGATTCTGCTGGGCCAGGTCGACCAAGCCCGGATAGTTCTTTGCCCTGTACATTTCAAGATATACACGCAGCAGCAGTTCCTGGCGCATGCTATGGGCAATGGTCACAAAAGTTCCCTGCGGATATTGCTTTTCATATTGAATGACCGCTGCCAGTGCCTTACCTGCCTGGCCATACAGGGATTCGATCAATGCCGCCTTGAAATTGGCATCGTCCCTGAGGGAAACAGCGCCTGCGGCTCTGTGGATGGACCGGTATTGCTCTGCCAGTGGCTGGTAGGTATCGGCGCTTACGGAAAACAGGCGTCTGTCGGCAAGTTTCAACAGAGCGTGATAAGCGGCCTCGGTTTCCGGAAAACCTTCGGCAATCGTTCCGAATATGGCGACAGCCTCTTTATCCCGGCCGTTCCGGGCCAGAATGTCCGCCAGTCGATCAAGCAGAAGCGGCGCGTAAGTCTTTTCCGCCAGTTGGGCGATGAGGCGGGCCAGCATCTTGCGCCCATCGGCAAGGTTTCCCATCCTGGCGATGCTGTCGGCAAAGTAAAAGGTCGTGGCAGGATTGAAAGCCATATAGGCGGGCCAGCGCTGCTCTCCCTCCCTGAAAGCCTTGAGGGCTGCGTCATATTTGCCGAGCAGGTAAAGGGACTCCCCCAGGCGATAGCAGGCCAGCGGCCGCAGAGGAGTGTCTCTGCCGGTAAACCAGGCGAAGATCTCTGCTGCCTCAGCCCCCATCTCCTTATAGAGAAAACTCTCCCCGCGCTGGAATAGTTTTACCTCCCCATCAACAGCCACCTTCTGCAGCTGAGCCGTCGGTGGGAACAAAGGGTATCTCGGCCTTGAGCGGTGGATCGAAGTCGGTCACTAGCCTGGCCGTCCCATGCAGTATCAGTTCCCTCCCCGGAACGATGGCCGGTACAGCCGGTCCCTTCTCCTTGCCCACATTGACAGTCAGAATTCCTTCAGCCAGATCCATGATGCGCAGGCAGGGAGCGGCGTCCCTGGTGCCGATGGTTATCTGCAGGTCTTTGCCCCTCTGGGAGAAGCGGATGCCGGAGATATGGGAATCGATATAGGTATTTAATTTTCTGAAGAGAGGTCCGTCGGTGTCCTTGAGGGTGAGGCGGATCCTGTTCGCCGACTCCGCCACAGTGTAAGTTGTTGCTTGATCGAGCTTCAGGTCAAGACGGGTCGACGAAACCTGTTGACCGACCTCCACCCGTTGCAAGCGGGCGAGTTCTTGGGCCGTTGCCTCGGCTGCATCCAAGAGGCAAAGGATGAGCAGGCCCGCCCCGGCCAGGCAGCGGCAGAAATAAAGGGCAAGGGGCAGCCCAGTATGCTTGAAGGGACCGGCAAATTTCATCGGTAGTGGTTATCCGGTATTGGAGAATGATCGACAGCCAACTATGGCAAAAGGCGTGCCGTCAGCGAAATGCTTGCTGGCAGCAGGCCTGGAGGGGCTTAAGATAAATGGCAGAGACAAGGGGTCAAAAAAAACAATGATTGCTGAATATTTATTGACGCGTTTCACGCGGCATGCAGGTACTTTTGTACCTTGGCCATCAGTTCATCGGCATCGAAAGGCTTCATGAGGATGTCGCTGGCCCCGTAGGTAAGTGCCTTGAGCACCGCAGTCCTGGTCCATTGCCCGGCACACATGATGATGGGGAGGGAAGCCTTGCTGCTCTGGGCACACACCCTGTTGCATACCGCCAGGTCACGTTCTCCCGTTTCATTCACCTCGATTACCGCCACCCTGACCTCGGTTTCCTTGAGCAGCTCATGGAGATCGGCGCCCAGAGGGGCATCCACCAGGTCAAAGCCGGTGGCGGTCAGGTACTCCCTGACCGTCTGCCGCTCGTCGACATCCTCACTAAGAATAAGGATGGACTGGGTACGGGGAGCGCTTTCGGCATCGGCTTCGCCGGCTTCTGCTTGGTGGCGGCCTCCGGCGAAGCTGCCGCCGCTTTTTCTTCCGGTTGCGGATCAAAGAGATTGGCCAGTTCCGGAGGCACCATGATATCCAGATAGTGCATCTCCTGTCCTTCTATCTCAAGGGGCGCCCGATACATAAGATAGTCACTATCGGGCAGCGGCTCGGCATCCGTGAGCTGATCTATCTCCGGAATATATTTTTTTGGCGGGGGCAGCAGTTTCAGGTGTACCTTCTGGGGCAATTTCGGCTGAAAAACAGAGTTGAACGAGCCGATGATCTGGTTGGCAATTTCACCGAAAGCATCGATGTCGTCTGCCTCCATGATGCACAGCCTGCGTTTTTCCGCAATGCGGGGAGCCGGAATGCCTAAAAGGATGCTGCTCATGACGATGGCATCGCCAAGGGAAAAGAGCAGGTAAAAGTAACCCTGATATTCCTCCTTGGATTCGACCGCAACAACAAAAACTGCGTCGTCCATATCGGCGAAGTAACTTTTGCGGTTGGTGTTTATGATGTCGGAATCGCCAGAGGAGAGGGTCACCCCGAGGAGCATGCTGCTCTCTTCCCCCGCCTGCTTCAGTGCGGCATCGAGCATCTCCTGTAATTTTTCGAATCCTGCCATAGTAGATCCTGCCTTAACCTTCCTTGCGCAGCTTCAACGCCACCAGAAACCGCTCTCCTTCGTTGGTGAAGGGAATGATGACACAATTATCATCGGACATGGAATTGACTGTATACTCTTCACCCGAAATAACGGTCGGAATGGAAAGATTGATGTCAAGTCCCCCCTTGGAAAGGATCTGCTTCACATACCCCCCCAGCATGTTGGCAATCTCTCCCAGGGCATCGTTCACATCCTCTCCCACATCCGCCACATCCATCCCCAGCATGTTGGAGGTGATGCGCAAGGCAAAGGCCTTCGGGCAATGGATGGAAAGGATGCCGGTATAGGTGCCGGCCAGGCCGACCATGCCGGTTACGCTGCAATGGAAGGTGGTAACCGGCTCCCGCAGAGGGTAAGAATCCTCCAGGTCAAGCATGACCATGGTATTGAACACTTCCTTGGTGGCATGGATGACATACCCTGCCAGGTCTTCTTCCTGCATGTTGACTGCCTTGGAAACAGCGCTATTGAGTGTCATCACAGCAGCCCTCCCAATTTTTCATTGAGCTGTTCCGGAGTGAACGGCTTCTTGATGCTGTCGCTGGCGCCGCTGGACATGGCATCTTTCAGCACATCCTCTCCCCCCTCGGTGGTGATCATGACAATCGGTATTTGCTTGCCGCTTGCCCGCACCTGCTTGATGAACTCGAGGCCGTCCATGTTGGGCATGTTGATGTCGGAGAGAATCAGATCGACCTTTTTCTCTCCCAGCACGCTGAGTCCTTCGATGCCGTCGCCCGCCTCGAAAATGTCATCGACGACCAGACCTGCCTGCCGCAACGAACGGGAAATAATTTTCCTCATTGTTGAAGAATCGTCCACAATCAATACATTTGCCATAACCCATCCTCCTCTGCCTGGTACCCCTCAGGGTGCCTGTCAATTTTTTGAAATATTAGAGTCTGCTCCGATTACCGTCAGGAAAGCCCCTTGTCATTAAGGAAGGGACCGTATTTTTGGTCCTCTCTCTGGATGTGGTTGGAAAGCCAGTCCTTGAGGAATGTCATCACCGTCTGGGTCAACACCGGGTTTCCTTCCTTAAGCTTTTTCTGGATATCAGCCACCTGCATTACCAGCAGGTTGTGCTCTTTTTTGTGTTTTTCGTAGTCACCGTAGCCGTGCTTCTGCAGCAATGACTCCTCTGCGGCAAAATGTTGTTTTGTGTAATCCACCAGTGATTGCAGGATCTCCCCCAGCACATCCTTTCCCTTGCCCGCTTTCATGGCGTCATGAAGCTTGTTGATGAGGTCGATCAATTTTTTTGTGCTGCTCGTCGAACTGCTTTACATTGACACTGAGGCTTTGATTCCAGGTGATGAGAGACATGTTTCCTCCAAAATAGTAGTCGATGATTCTTATATTCGGCGCCCACAGTGAAAAACTTTAGGCAGCGCTGCAAGGAATGACGATGGTAAAGCAGCTCCCTTCGCCAACGGCACTCTCGACGGCGATGGCCCCGCCATGGGCCTCGACGATGGCCTTGCTGATGGTCAGGCCAAGACCTGTCCCCCTGAAGCCATTGGCGCCTTTTGAACGAAAATACTTATTGAAGATACGGGGCAGGTCTTTCTGGGGAATGCCTATCCCTGTGTCCGTTACCGATACATGCAGCTTTTCATCCCCCAGCCATGCATTGACCGTCACCTGACCCTTGCGGGGGGTGAATTTGACCGCATTGCCGATGAGATTGGCAAAGACACGGGAAAGCTGATTACCATCCACGTTCATCGCAGGAATACCACTTTCGATATCGTGGGTTAACCGTACCCCCCGTGACGAAGCCTCACGGGCCATATCATGCAGCACGCCTCCAGTATGGCGGAAAGATCGCACCAGCTGCACGTGGTCTGCAGCAGCCCCACTTCCAGACGGTATGCATCCAGCACGTCCTCGATCATGGCCAGTAGTTTCAGAGAGCTTCGGTCCATTTCATCCAGACACGGCAGCAGCGAGACATGCACCTTTGCCCCATCTTCGTTTCTCAAGGCCTGTACATAGCCCATCAGTACGGTCAGGGGAGATTTCAGGTCATGGGTCATCATGCGACGATTTCTTCCCGATGCCTCTTTTCCTTCTTTTCTTCTGTCACATCAAACAGTTCGTATATTTCTCCCGACAACTCTCCGGAGGGAATTCGCACTTCCGCTGATCTGGCGGTCAATACGGCACCGTTGACACTCACCTCCACCGGCATCTCACGGCAGTTTTCGCTCAGTACCCTGTAGACAGGTGTCCGTAGTGGCAACATGTCCACCCTTTTGCCTGTGACATCACCGGCAGAAGTATGCAACATTGCCTCTGCCCTGGCATTGATCAGGGCTATCCTGCCGTCGCCGTCCAGATAGATGATGCCGGTGCTCTGGCTGGCGATGATGCTTTCTGCGATCGAGGCCATGTCCGGTGCCGTTTTTTGGTGTGCTACCGTCTTTTGCATGATTATGCTTATCGGGATTTGCGGGGAGAGCTTGAATAATTAATAGCGGACTGCCGCCAGTTCAAGACCTGCCATTCTCCAATGGCAAAGAACGCTATTTCGTTTGACAGCTATTCTTCCCCATGATAGGTATCATTCTTGCTTTTGATATAAAAAAACCCTTACATGGTGGGCATTTATGTTCTTTAAAAAATACCTTTCCTCGATGAAAAGCACCTGCATCTTCATGCTCTGCTTCGGCCTGTTCATGGGGATCATTTTTCCGTTTTATTCCTGGCTTTTCTTCGGCAAAAGGGCATTCACCCCCATGTACGTCATCGGCTGCATGTTGGCCGGTATTGCCGTGGGGACGTTCTGCTATTACATTATCAAGCAGGTGATGAAGATCCATGTGGAGAACCAGTGGCGCACGCTTAGTGCCATTGCCGGGCAAGAGGAAATGGAAAGAATAGGTAAGGGGGGAGACGAGCTGAAATTGCTCCTGGAGTGCCATGATCTCCTTCTCGGCAAAGTGCTGAAGATGGTGGAAAATGTTGCCGCGCTTTCCCTGGACATCAATTCCTATCACCGTGGAATAGGCGATCAGTCCAAGGAGATCGTTCAAAGCGGTGAAAAGCAGGTCGCCAAGGAAAAGGAAACCCTGCAGGCAGTCCGTGACATGAACGGCTTCTTCAATGATCTGTTGCTGGAGATCGAGGATATTTCCCGGAGGACGGACGAGCGGGCGTCCATCACAGCCGAAATGAGTGCGACAACCGATATGATCGCCGGCAATATCAAGGACTTTACGGCATCGGTGCTGGAGACTTCCGCCTCCATCGAGGAGATGGCCTCAAGCATAAATGAAACGGCTACCAACGTGGAGGCACTGGCTCTTTCCACCGAGCAGACCTCCAGTTCCATCAGTGAGATAAGCGCCGTTAACAACAATGTCCGGGACAATGCACAAAGGACCAGCGAGTGCGCTGAAGACATGCGGAAAAAAGCCACGGAAGGCATGCAATCCATGGCCGCCACCCTCAAAGCCATGAGGGAGATAGAAAAGACCAACGCCGACTCATTTGCCGCCATCAACCGGCTTTCGGTGCATTCGGCAAGGGTTGGCGAATTTCTCAATGTCATCAAGGAAGTGGTTGATCAGACCAATCTCCTCTCCCTCAATGCATCCATAATTGCTGCCCAGGCCGGGGAACAGGGCAAATCTTTCAGTGTGGTCGCCGAAGAGGTAAGGTCCCTGGCCAAGAGAACCTCCCTTTCGGCAAAGGAAATCCAGGAACTGGTAACCAGTATTCAGAAGGAAACCGCTGAGGTGCAGAGAACCATTTCCCAGGAGAAAGACAGGATCAGGGATGGGGTGAAGATTTCTGCCATTGCCAACACGGCCTTGGAAAAGATTGCCCAGGGGACGGCGGAAGCATCGCAGATGGTGCAGAAAATTGCCACATCCACCGTCGAGCAGGCTGCCGCCAGCAAAATGATTACGGAAGAGGCTGAAAAAAATCTGGACCGGGTCAAACAATTTACCGGCGCCATCCATGAGCAAAAACGGGGAATCGGGCTGATCGTAAGGGCCCTTGACAAGATGCGCTCCTTTTCCGCTCTTATCTCAAACTCGACTCAGGAACAGTCACGGGGCAACCGCCTCTATCTGAAAAGCGTCATGGAAGATAACGATCGGGTAAAGCAGCTCAAGGAAACGGCTGTACAGCAGATCATGATGGGGGATGTCCTGTTGAATTACGTGACAGAGGCCGGACTGCTCAATGAAGCAAACAGCATGCTGGCCGAGGACATGATGAAAAAGATAAAGGTCATTGCCGCCCTGACGGACCGGATGCACACGGAGCTGGCACCTTTCGTGGCGAAAAGACAGTAACCAGCTCCGCCATCAGTTCAGCCTGCAATGAGTAGCAGACCCTTGTTCCTTCCCTTCGGGCAGTGACTATTCCGCTCTCCTTCAGAACCTTCAGATGCTGGGACACGACTGCCTGGGGCAAACAAAGGTGCTGCCACATTTCCTTGACGCAGACGCACCGGTCCGCCAGTTCGGCCACGATCCTGAGCCGTACCGGGTGACCAAGTATTCTGATCAACAGCGCCTGTTCTTCTACGGTCATCGCATCCTCAAGATTTGAAGCTCAATTTTCAATGCTCGATGGAAAATCCGCTCCGATACCAGCCGACGATACCGTCGCTCATGTTGTAGACCTCACTGTACCCCTTGCCGGCCAGATATCCTGCAACCATGCCCGAACGTGAACCGACAGCGCAATAAACTACCACCGGCCTGTTCTTCGGCACCTCGCGAAGGCGCCGCTCTATCTCATTGACCGGAATCAGTACCGCACCCCGAAGATGGGCCTGGCGATACTCGTCCGGAGTCCGCACATCAAGGAGAAAAACATTTTTCCCTTTACTCAGCAGCCCTTTTGCCTCCCGCGAGCTGATGTTCTTCTCTCCTGCGGCAAAGGCCAGTGTTGCCCACACGATCACGATTGCACATGCAACTGCTGTTAATCTCATGCCGATAGCTCCTCGTTTTTCATTACACTTCCAGTGTATATCCCACCTGCGCCGGATGGAATTTTCCGGGAAATTCCTTCATCAGCCGGGTTGATGCAGCAAAACCGGCACAATGGCTGCCGCATATCTTCTCGATCCCGTAGGTCCCGAGCATTTTCACCGTCCCATTGAGCTGGGCCTGTGAAGAGAACCCCAGGTGATTGCCGCCGATCACCGCACATATTCGGGTCTCGCCTGTTCGTTCCCTGACCAGTTCCAGGGTGTTTATCATTCCCGAATGGCAGCAGCCCAACACCAGCACCAGCCCCTTGCCCGTTTTCAGCACCAGTGACTGGTCGTCCGGGACCTGATCCGGGATGCAACCCGCTGCATCGCAGAACAGTCCCGTGTCACCCTGCTCAAAGGCCTGCTTTCGCGGGACTTCTCCGGTCAGAAAGATATCAGGCGCAATCTCCCTGAAGGAGGCACTTAAATCAAACGATGCCCCCTGCCCTTCCAGAAACTCCCTGCTGTAAGGCATGCCGATGGAGCGCCCCTTTTCCCCGTCCCGCAGCGTATAGCGACCGGCAAAGATACCCTCATGACCGTAGACCCTTTTCGGTCCGCACCACTGGAGCAATGGCCAAAGACCGCCCGTATGGTCATAATGGCCATGGGATATGGCAACCTTGTCCACGCTCCTCAGATCCCGCTGCATGCGCTGGGCGTTATGGAGCAGTGTCGCTCCCTGCCCGGTATCGAAAAGCAACGAGCCCGAAGCCGTTTCGATCAGGCAGCAAAGCCGTGTTCCCCGAGAGTACCTGCCAGTGGACCGACGCCATTGTCGCAGAGAACGGTGATTCGCCCTTTCATTTACAGCCACAGCTGGGTGGCAGCTTGGGCACCCCGGCCTTCGCCAGAATAGTCATCATCGGGCACCAATTGGTAAAGGCCGATTGAAAAAGATTGAGACCGATAAAGGCGGTGAACCAGAGCCAGTTTATGCTATGAAGATGGGCCATTGCCACTGACAACATGACGAAAAATCCGGCAATCAGCCTGAGCATTCTATCGATATACATTTCTATACTCCTTTTTCTTCTTTTAATTGCCGCACATTATTTTTCCTGTGTGACCTTTAGCATTTCCGCCACTTTGCCGGCCACATTGCCGGTAAGAAGAGGGCAGCCCCCTTTATCCTTTTGTGTTATCACCTTGCAGCAGGTCGCTCCGTACTGTTCCTTGAACCACTTGTGCAGCTCTTTTGTCAGGGAGCTTATCTGCTTCTTATCCTCCTGCAGAACAAGGGCAAGGGCAATGGTTCCCCCGGCAACGGCTCCGCAGACGCAACCGGAGCCGGAACCACCGCCAAAGCCTGAGGCCATCCGCACCACCGCCTCAGGAATTTGCGGAGCGAAGTTGCTTCGGATTGCCGCCAGTACAGCTTCGGCGCAATGCATTTTCCCGGAACGGAACAGACCTTCAGCTTCTGCAGCCACCTTGCCCACCACCCCTTCAACCTCAATCTCATCTTTTTTTTGCTTTGACCAAAACATCAATTCCTCCAGATTTTTTGTGATATTTCAGGCTGCAGATTTCTGCTGCCGTTTTTCCTTCCAGGACTGAACCAGGAAATACAGGACGGGTATGGTCACCCGGGACAGGGCGGTAGATGCAATTTCGCCGCACATCATGGCCAGGGCCAGCCCTTGGAAAATAGGATCGAAAACAATGACGAAGCTGCCGATAACAACAGCTGCTGCGGTGAGCAGCATCGGCCGGAAGCGGACGGCTCCCGCATCTATAATTGCCTCATCGAGGGCCATACCCTCGCGCCGTCTCAGTTCGGCGAAATCGATGAGAATGATCGAGTTCCTGACGATGATTCCCGCCAGGCAATGAAGCCGATCATGCTGGTAGCAGTAAAGAAGGCGCCCATGATGGCATGACCCGGCAAAATGCCGATCAGGGTCAGCGGAATGGGGGCCATGATAACCAGAGGGGTGGTAAAATCCTTGAACCAGGCAACGACCAGCACATAGATCAGGACCATCACCGCGGCAAAGGCCAACCCAAGGTCGCGGAAGACTTCATAGGTGATGTGCCACTCCCCGTCCCACTTGAGGCCTGGACGGATCTCGCTCCAGGGCTGGCTTGCCGCCCGCTGCTCTATCTTGTACCCTCCCGGAAGGGCTATCTTATCTATTTCTTTCTGCATCTTCAAGATGGCATACACCGGCGCCTCCACCACCCCCGCCACGTCACCGGTAACATAGACCACATTCTTCAGGTTCTTCCGGTAGAGGGATTTGTCCTCTGCCCCTTTCTTCACCCGGATCAGCTCAGTCAGGGGCACATTGCCATGTGTGCCTGCAATATGGATGAACGACAGGTCAGCAATGGAACTGCGCCGCTCAACTGGCAGCCTCAGGTTGATCCCCACCGGCTCCTTTTCGTTCGGCAGGTGAGCGATGCCCGCATTCATGCCATCCAGTGCAATCTGCAGAGTCTTTGCCACGTCTTCGGTGGCAATGCCCGATAATGCAGCTTTCTCCTTGTCAACCTGGAAACTTATCTTCGCCTGGTCATCCTCCACGTACCAGTCGGTATCAACCACGCCGGCAGTTTTCCGGAATATCTCCTTCACCTGGCTGCAATCGTCAGCCGCGTCTCCTGATCCGGTCCGTATACCTCAGCCACCAATGTTGAGAGAACCGGCGGCCCCGGCGGGATTTCGGCCACCTTCAACCTTGCCGAATAGCGGTCAGCTATTGTTTTCAGAACCGGCCTGATCTTTTTGGCAATATCATGGGACTGCTCGCTTCGCTTGGATTTATGCACCAGGTTGACCTGAATATCCCCCACATTGGAACCTTTGCGCAGGTAATAATGGCGAACCAGGCCATTGAAGTTGAAAGGGGAACTGACCCCGACATAAGTCTGGAAATCCACCACTTCCGGCACATTGCGTAAAGCATCCCCCATCTCTGCCAGCATGCGGGCGGTTTCCTCTAGTGCCGTGCCGTCGGGAGCATCAACGATCACCTGCAGCTCGTTCTTGTTGTCGAAGGGCAGCATCTTGACGGTAACCAGCTTGAAATATATCAGCGAACAGGAAGCAAGCAGCAGCACTACTACGCCAGTCAGAAAAACGTAGCGCACCGTTTTCTTATGGAGAAGGTCTCCCATGAACCGTCGATAGAAAAGGGTAAGACGCGATTCCTTTACCTCTTCCTCGCTGCCGAAGTGGGATTCTCCCTTCATGAATCGGTAGGCAAAATATGGGGTTACGATGAAGGCGATGAGCAGCGAAAACAACATGGCCATGCTTGCCCCGACAGGTATCGGGCGCATGTACGGCCCCATGAGACCGCCGACAAAGCCCATGGGCAAAATGGAGGCGATGACGGCAAAAGTCGCCAGTATGGTCGGGTTGCCGATCTCGTCAACCGCCTTGATGGATGCTTCCAACGGGGCAAACCTGGTGGTGGTGAAGTAGCGGTGGATATTTTCCACCACAACGATGGCGTCATCCACCAGAATACCAATGGAAAATATCAAGGCAAAGAGGGTGATGCGATTGAGTGTATAACCGATCTGGTTGAAGATGAGCATGGTCAGCGCCAGCGTCACAGGTATGGCTATCGCGGCCACGGCGCCTGCACGCCAGCCCATGAAGACCGCAATGAGAATGGTTACCGAAAATGCTGCCAGGAACATATGGAACAGCAGCTCATTATTCTTTTCCCTGGCCGTCTCGCCGTAATTCCGCGTTACAGTAACATGCACGTCCGAAGGAATCAGTTTTCCCTTGAGAAGTTCCGTCTTCTTTACAAGGTCTTCGGCAACCCAGGTGGCATTGGCCCCCTTGCGCTTGGCAAAGGAAAGAGTGACCGCCGGATAACTGGCAGCTCTGTTGGCCTTCTCCACACCCTCTGCTGATCGCCCCAGGCCATGGAAGACGTAGTCCTTTGCTTCTTCCGGGCCATCCTCCACCGTTGCCACATCTTCCACATAGACCGGTCTGCCGGCTTTGGCGGCAACAACGATCCGCCTTACCGTATCTGCTCCAGCGAGGAAAGTGCCTGTCTCCACCAGGTAATCCTTGCTCATACCTGAGAATGCGCCCGAGCGCACCGCGCTGTTCTCTTTCTGCAGTGCCCCCATCACCTGCAGCGGCGACAACCCGAGGGCGGCCAGCTTGCCCGGGTCAAGCCGCACCCTTTATCTGCCTGGCCTGTCCCCCTTTTATGTCGCTTTCCGCCACGTTCTCCGACTTTTTCAGTTCATCGCACAATTCCCTTGCGACCCGGCGCAAGGTGTAATGATCATAGCGTTCCGACCAAAGGGTAAGGGTCAGGATAGGTACGTCATCGATGGATTTAGGCGCCACCTGCGGTTCCCCTGCGCCAGGCGGTAGTGCAGCTTTGCTGCTCATCACCTTGTTGTACAGTTTCACTAGGGAGTTTTCCATATCCTCGCCAACTTTGTACCTGACTGTGACAATGCCCAAGCCCGGCCTGCTGGCGGAGTATATGTATTCCACCCCTTTGATTTCCCACATCTTGGCTTCCATCGGCTTGACGACCCGCTCTTCCACCTCCCGCGGTGTTGCACCGGGCATGGCAGGTAAATGTCAATCATCGGCACGACGATCTGCGGCTCTTCCTCCCGTGGGGTAACCAGAACCGCATAAAGCCCCAGCAGCAAAGATGCACCGACAATCAAAGGCGTCAGCTTCGAATCGATAAAGGCGCGGGCGATTCTGCCGGCAAAGCCAAGTCCGCTCATCAATATGCTCCCTTTACAACCTGGAAATTCGCTCGACCATTGAATGTTTGCAATTTATTGCTGACGGGATTTCTCTTCAACCCTTGCCCCCTCCACAACTTTCTCCATCCCCGCCGTGACCACCGCCTCACCGATTGCCAGTCCAGCCAGGATCTCCACCTTGTCTCCCACTGTTTTTCCTGTCTTTACTATCCTCATGCGAACGATACCATCCTGTCCCACAACCCAGACCGACGTCAGCGCGCCTTGGGTTACCACGGCTTTTTTGACCAGCAAAAGTCCCTGGCGATTTCCCATCTGGAAATTGGCACTCCCGTATGAACCGGAACGCAGCCCTTTATCGGTTAAAGCAATTTTGACGATGAATGTCCGCGTTGCCCTATCCACTGCGGGGACAACTTCTTCCACTACCCCTGTTTTTGCAGTCGGCTCCCCCTCCAGACTTACAGGGACCCGGCCACCGACCTTTACCTTACCCAGCAGCGATTCCGGGGCAGCAACCTCAAGTCGATAGGCGCCCTGCTCTTCCAAGGTAAAAAGTGGCGTGCCGGGAAACACCGTCACCCCCACATCAACCAGTCTGGTTACAATAACGCCGCTGATCGGCGCATATATTTTCCCGTATCCGGCCAGGCTGGATGCCCCCCGTGCCCCTTCCCTGGCTGCGGCAAGTGCAGCTTCAGCCTTTGCCAAAGACCTCGCGGCAACCTCCTTTTCCGACAGCCTGCCGTCATACTCCTGGCGGGTTACCGCCTCTTCTTGCAACAATTTCTGGTACCTTTCGAACGTC
Source organism: Geotalea toluenoxydans JCM 15764 (assembly GCF_001311985.1). Classification (GTDB taxonomy): domain Bacteria; phylum Desulfobacterota; class Desulfuromonadia; order Geobacterales; family Geobacteraceae; genus Geotalea; species Geotalea toluenoxydans. Next base: position 42,303 of record NZ_BBCJ01000026.1, on the reverse strand, counting down.
ACATCGGCAAACTGCTTTCTCGATCTGGCTTCTTCCACCCCATGGCTCGCCTGTTCAACAGCAGCCCTTGCACCGGCTGCCCCTGCGGTAGTTTCAGCAGAGGCCAGAGTCATAAGTAGCGCACCCTTGCCGACACTGTCCCCTTCCCTCACCTTCATTGAGGTCACAGTCCCTGCTATGCGTGCTGCGATCTGGGCAGAGTTTCTCGAGCGGATGGAGCCCACTGCCTCAACCTGCTCGGGAACCATCTCTGTAACAATTTTTTCGACGGTTATTTCGGAGACAATCGGGCCCGGAGCTTCTTTTGTCCCTTCTTTCGACCTGCTGCATGCTGAATTCAGCAGCAACACCAGTACGACATATACTGCAAGCCGACCTGTTTTCCATAACCTCATTTAAGAACCTCCTTGAGGAAAATCCCCGCTGACTGCCAGATCCGCGCCAAAGCAAGTGCCTGCCCATTTTCCATTTCAACCTGTACCGCGCGAGCCCTGTTCAGAGACGTCTGCGCATCCAGCAACTCGACCATGGGGGACAGGGAATTTTGAAATCGCTTGCTGATCAGGCGAACACTTTCTTCCGCATCAATCACTGCCTGCCGCGCCAATTCAAGCCTTTTCCCGGCTTCTCCATGGCGAAGAACATTTTCGCTTACCTGGTAGGCAATGGAATTGGCATAATCCTTTTGATATTCCTGGGAGGCTCGCTCAAGCGACTTGAATTTATTGACTTCATTACGGGTTTTCAGCCCTGAGAAAAATTCCCAGCGCAATGTCACCCCCGCCTGCCATGAGTCGTTATCCCGACCAAACGGGACGCTGTAATCATTTAATTGATAAGAGGCGCTGGCGTATAAAGTGGGAAGGTAGGCTGCGCGCGCCAGTTCAATCGCAGTTGCTGCTTTTTGGGTTTCTTTATTCACTGCCTGCAGGTCTTTACGATTCTCGACAGCCAATAGTTGCAGTTCACTGATGGTCGAGGTCATCTCGACAACCGACAGATCATCGACAATATCCATCTCTTCCCCTGGAGTACCCCCGAGAACCATTGCTAGCTGCATCTTTGCCAGCTTCAAATCGTTGTTTGCCGTGATCAGTTGCTGTTCCACATCAAAAAGAAATGTTTTTGCCCTTAATCCCTCCGACTTAAGACCTGTCCCTACGCCAACCCTTGCCCCCGCCAGCCGCAGGTGTTCCTTTGCTTCTGCCATAGCTTGTTCAGCTATGGTGGCATAGGCCTTAGCACGTCGGACCGCAAGCCACGCCGAATAAACCTTCACCGCCACATCCTGTCGCCTCTGATCGGCGGCAAATTTTTGACTTTCTGCTGCCGTTTTTGCCATTGACGTGGATTTTAACAGGGATAGATCGAACAGTGGCTGTTCAAGGGTCAGCGCCGTCTTGAAATCATGATAGGAGTCGGGTTTGTTGAGATTGGCTGTATCAAAGTCACTGGAGGCAAATTTCCCCTGGTCCAACTTCATCATGAATACACGAGTAGGAGAATTTGAAACCGCCGCACTTTCCTCAAGTGAAACCCTTGGTAAATACCTGCTGCGGTTGATATTGACCTCTTCTTCGGCTGCAGTTACTTCATGGGCAGTTGCCTGCAGCTGATGGTTCTTCTCCAAGGCTATTAAAATGGCTTGTCGCGGAGAGATTTTGGGTTCGGCAAAACACATCAGGGGAAATGACAGTAGCAGGCAAAGTGCAAAATATATTATTTGCAAGGGAGCCTCCCAGTAAAATTGTTACAACAATATATAGCATTTTTTATATATATTACCGTCACAGTATTGTCAAGCTAATTATAGCCTTCGAAATTCCAATAGCAAAAGTGGATTGAATTTCCTGTTTTGTCCAGGTGCCCGGACAAGCTGGCTGGTGATGGGGTGAAGGGACGACCATAAAAAAAGCCCCTCCTGATTCCTGGAGGGGCTTCATAATACGGTGAAACTAACTTTTAAAAGAGGACTGCCTTCTGGGCCAGCTGCAGCAAATAACCGGGAACAACACCCGGTATCATTACCCCGGCCACCGAGATAACAAGACACAAGGCAATAGCAGGTGTTACCTTAACCCAGTCGAATTCCTCAACGGGGTCTTTCATGTACATGAAAACCATCACCCGCAGATAATAGTATACGGAGGCGGCACTGTTGAGGACACCGATGATGGCAAGCCAGATATAACCGGACTTGATGGCAGCGGAGAAAAGGTAGAATTTACCGACAAATCCTACCATGGGAGGAATGCCGGCAAGGGAAAAGAGGAAAATGGCCATCAGCACTGCAAGCACTGGTCTTCTGAAACCAAGACCTGCGAAATCTGTAACATTGCTGTTTGCCTCGCCTTTTTTCCCTATGAGGATGATGATGCAAATGCCCCGATATTCATAAATGCGTATGAAAGCATGTAGAACAAAATACCTGCAGCACCCTCTGCGTTACCGGCAGCGAAACCAACCAGGGCATATCCGGCATGTGCAATCGAAGAATAGGCAAGGACCCTTTTTATATTGTCCTGCTTGAGAGCAATGATGTTACCGATAGTCATAGTCAGCACAGCAAGAATCCATAGCAGATCCGACCAATCCGCTTTCAGGGTCGGGAAAGCAAACACCATGACACGGATGAATGCTGCGAAACCTGCAGCCTTGGGGCCTGCGGACATAAATGCTGTAATTGGTGTGGGAGCGCCTTCATATACATCAGGCGTCCACATGTGGAATGGCGCAGCAGCAATTTTGAAGGAAAATCCGACAGCAATCAGCAGCATGCCAACGAGGAACAGCGGGTTCGCTGTAACCGCACCATTCTGGCTCACGTATGAGGCGATATTTGCAATCTTGGTTGACCCAGTGGCGCCATAGGTAAGAGCCATTCCGTAAAGAAGGAAACCGGTGGAAAAAGCGCCGAGCAGGAAGTACTTCAAACCTGCTTCATTTGATTTCACATTCTCCCTGTTGAATCCGGCAAGAACATAAAGGGCGACGGACAAAACTTCAAGGCCCAGGAAGATGGTCATGAGATCAGTTCCCGATGCCATCAGCATCATACCTGCCGTTGCCAGCAGTATGAGGGGGTAAATTTCCCCATGGTTGCAGTTTTCCCGCTCAAGGTACTGGTCACTGATAAGCAACGTCAAGGCTGCGGAGACAAGGAAAATGGCTTTGAAAAACAGAGAGAAGTTATCCTGTAATACTGAACCGCTAAAGCCCTCCTGGAGCGAGAGCGGTGCATCCCAAGCATTGAATACGCTGACTCCGGCAACGATAATACCTATTAAACTCAGGTAAGCAAGATAAGCCTTCTGTTTGCCAGGGACAAAGACATTGACCAGCAGAAGCACCATGGCAAATACCGAAAGTATTGTCTCTGGCATCACCGCAGCGAAGTTTATGGCTGGCATAGGGATTGTTTCCATCTAATTTCCTCCGGTAACTATTCTAAACTGTGTCTATTTCACTTCTGCTGGGGTTGCTGCGTGTGGATCTGCAACCGGGACGGCAGGAATTGCCTGCACCGGTTGGGAAACAGTTAATTGTGGATTTGCAGCAGCCTGCTTTGTCTTGACATGCTGAACCAGGTTCACAATGGAAGGGCTCATTTTGTCGAGGAACGGGCGTGGGTAAACTCCCATGAAGAAGATAAGTACCAGTAGCGGGAGCATGATTGCAATTTCCCGTGCATTCAGGTCCTTGAGAACCTGGTTTTTCGGATTGTTGAGTTCTCCGAACATTACGCGTTGGAACATCCACAGCATGTATACGGCGGAGAGTATGACTCCGCTGGTAGCAATCACCGAGTACCATCTGATACTGCTCTCGAAAGATCCGATCAGAACAAGGAATTCGCCGACAAAGCCGTTGGTCCCCGGAAGGCCGATGGAAGAGAGAGTAACAATCATGAAGATGGTAGCGAATACCGGCATCTGTTTGGAGAGGCCGCCGAAATCTGTAATAAGCCTGGTGTGCCGGCGCTCATAAATGAAACCAACGATAAGGAACAGTGCGCCGGTGGAAACGCCGTGATTGAGCATCTGCAGCATACCTCCGGCAATGCCCTGCTCATTTAATGCGAAGACACCGAGCATGACGAAGCCAAGATGGGCAACAGATGAATAAGCGACCAACTTCTTGACGTCCTCTTGCACCATCGCCACCAGAGCGGCATAAATTATACCGATAACGGACAGAGTCGCGATAAGCGGAGTAAACTGATCGGTTGCCAGAGGAAAGAGCGGAATGGCGAAACGAACGAAACCGTAGGTACCATCTTCAAAAGCACAGCCGCCAGTATTACCGAACCAGCCGTTGGAGCTTCAGTATGGGCATCAGGCAACCAGGTATGCAGCGGAAACATCGGCACCTTGATAGCAAAGGCCAGGGCAAAAGCCAGAAACATCCAGGTCTGGGTTACCGGATCCAATGAAAGCTGATAAAACTTGAGAAGGTTGAAATCTCCGCCACCGGCCTTGAAGTAAAGGCTATCAATGCCACCAGCATGAGCAGTGAACCAACCATGGTATAAATGAAGAACTTCACAGCGGCATATATCTTGTTCTTGCCACCCCAGATACCGATAATGAAATACATTGGGATCAGCATTACTTCCCAGAAGATATAGAAGAGGAAGAGGTCGATGGCGATGAAGGCACCAAGCATGCCGACTTCAAGAAGAAGCAGGCAAATCATATACTCTTTCACCTTTTCTTCGACTGCGGTCCATGTCGAAAGAATGGCAAGAGGCATGATGAAGGTGGTAAGAATGACAAGCCACAGGCTGATGCCGTCGATGCCTATGTGGTAGCTCATCTGGAACGGGCCGGCTGCTATCCAGGGCACTTTTTCAACAAACTGGAACTCGGCGGTGTTCTGAAAACCGGTAATCAACGGAATAGAAACTAGGAAAACTATCAGAGAAACGCCAAGGGCGATACCTCTCGCGACTGCGTGGCTGTTCTTGTTGACGAACAGCAGGAGTAAAACCCCCAACAGCGGCAGGAAAGTTATTATGCTCAGTAACGCAGGCATCTGGTTCATTTACTCTGCTCCTTTAAATCTGGCAAAAATTATCTGAATTAATTCTTAACGGAATAGGTAGAAACCGACGATCACAACCATACCCAGTGCCATGGTCAAGGCGTAATTGTGCACAAAGCCTGACTGAACATGTCTGAGAACACCGCTGAATCCCATGGTCACCTTGGCCACGCCATTGACAATCCCGTCTACCACCAGCACATCGAATCCTTTCCAGAGAAAGTGGCCGAGGGACTTGCAGGGATTGACAAAAAGGAAGTCATAAAGCTCGTCTATGTACCATTTGTTATAAACTGCCTTGTGCAGACCGGGAAAGGCAGCCGTAAATTTGGCCGGTATCGACGGCGAGATTATATAGAGAGCGTAAGCTATGCTGATACCAATAACGGCAATCAATACAGAGGTACCCATTAGACCCCACTCCAGGGCGTGGCTGTGATGGGCTGCAGCATGTACATGTTCCTTGGCAAACTCTTCCGAAATTTTGAAGACCGGCTCAAGGTAGTGCTCGAAGTAATTGGGTATGCCTCCAAGAACGTCGCCGATCAGTTTCGGGATACCCACATAACCGCCAATCACAGCAAGCGTGCCCAAAACCATCAGAGGAAGGGTGATGACAAAAGGCGACTCGTGGAGATGATCTTTTGCTTGGCAGTAATGCGACACTCGCCGAAGAAGGTCATAAAAACCAGTCGGAACATGTAAAATGCAGTGAAGCCTGCGGCTATTGCCCCTGTTCCCCAAAGAACATAGTTGAGGCTGCCATGAAACGGGTTAGCGAATGCCTGCCAAAGAATCTCGTCCTTCGAGAAAAAGCCTGAGAAGCCGGGGATACCTGCTATGGCAATGGTAGAAACAAGAAAGGTGATAAAAGTGATCGGCATTTTTGATTTCAGCCCACCCATGTTGCGCATGTCCTGGGCGTCATCGTGGGAGTGTGCATGATGTAAAGCGTGATGCATGGAGTGAATAACCGAGCCTGAACCAAGGAATAGACAGGCCTTGAAGAATGCATGGGTCATGAGGTGAAATACCCCGGCTGCGAATGCACCAACCCCCATTGCCAGAAACATGAAGCCCAGCTGGGAAACTGTAGAATATGCAAGAACCCTTTTGATGTCGTTCTGGGCAGTGCCGATGGTTGCAGCGAAAATCGCGGTGGCTGCACCGATACAGGCAATTACCAGCATGGTTTCAGGAGCTTTGATGAAGATGAAGTTCATGCGGCCGATCATATAAACACCGGCGGTAACCATTGTAGCAGCATGGATGAGGGCAGATACCGGCGTAGGGCCTTCCATGGCATCAGGCAGCCAGGTGTAAAGAGGTATTTGGGCAGATTTCCCTGTGGCGCCAAGGAAAAAGCAGAGAGTAATAATGGTAACGATGCCGCCTACCGGCAGCAGGTGGGACGCCTTACCCAATTCCACAAAGTTGATGGTCCAGATATTATGGTTCTGGCCTAAAAACCAGAACAATGTGAACACCCCCAGCAGGAAGCCGAAGTCCCCGACCCTGTTCATCACAAAAGCTTTTTTCCCTGCATCCCCAGCGGATTTTTTGTGGAAATAGTACCCGATGAGCAGGTAAGAGCAAAGACCAACGCCTTCCCAACCTACGAACATCAGCAGCAGGTTGTTGCCGAGGACAAGAAGAAGCATTGAAAAGGTGAAGAGATTGAGATAGGTGAAGTAACGGTAAAAGCCTTCCTCACCATGCATGTAGCCGATGGAATATAAATGGATGAGAAAGCCGACGCCGGTGACGACCATGATCATCAGAGCCGACAGGGGGTCAATCAGGAAACCGATATCTGCTTTGAAATTACCCGATTGCATCCAGGTAAAGACGTTTAGCTCATAAAGGCGCTCTTCACTGGGTAGAGACAGCAGTTTGAACAGTATGCTGCAGGAAACCAGGAAAGAACCAAAGACCATTGCCGATCCGATCCCGCCTATAATCTTCTCATTCTTTATTGATTTGCCGAATAGGCCGTTGATTACCACCCCGATGAGTGGGAACAGTGGGATCAACCATACGTATTCAAACATTCCTGACTCCTTTATCTGATAAATTCCTGAAATTTGCCGAAGTTATTACCATTTCATGATGTTGACGTCTTCAACGTCGATGGATTCCCTGTTTTTAAAGAAGGCTATCATCAGAGCAAGACCGACTGCCGCCTCGGCAGCGGCAACAGTCATGACGAAAAAGACGAAAATCTGGCCGTCAATGTTGCCAAGGTATTTGGAGAAGGCAATAAAGGTAAGATTCACCGCATTCAGCATCATCTCCACGCACATGAAAATAACGATGGCGTTTCTTCTGACAAGTACTCCTATGGTGCCTATTGAGAACAGAATTGCGCTTATGATGAGATAATTGTTTAAGGCCAGCATTGTCTTCACCCCGATAATTTTAGATTTTTCTTTTAGATAGGATGACTGCCCCGATAATAGCAACAAGCAGAAGCAGAGAAGTTATCTCAAAAGGCAGCAGGAAGTCCGTGTAAAGTGCCTTGCCGATTAATTCAACATGTCCTACTTTCTCGATTAGTGCTGTATCCATTGCACCTTTTAAGCCGGTCATAGAACCTTTCGTGAGGAAGTAGCAGGTCTGAAACAGGATAAGGAGGCCTACTATACTGCCAGCCAAGACTGCATGAGTGGTTTTCCTGCCTGTTTCAGTTCTGATATTGAGAAGCATTATGACAAAGACAATCAGAACCATGATGGCACCGGCGTAGACAATAACCTGTATGGCCGCCATAAAGGGAGCATCAAGCATCACATAGAAGGTGGCAAGGCAGAAAAAGGTCATTACCAGTGATAGAGCACTGTTTATCGGGTTTCTGCAGGTAATCACCAGAATGCTGGATATGACAGCCACCGCTGCCACTATGAGGAAGAATAACGACTCTAGCATTGACTGCTCCTTTATTTCTTTTCTAAAAGTCTTTCTTTTGAAAAAACAAAATCAGCCCGTGTATAGTTGGCAAGTTCAAAAGCCTCGGTCATGCGCACTGCATCCACAGGACATGCCTCAACACAGAAGCCACAGAATATGCAACGCAGCATGTCGATCTCATACTCAGCAGCGTACTTATTGTGATTTTCATCTTCACCCGCTTCTACTTTGATGCACTTAGCCGGGCAGACAGTGGGACAAAGGTAGCAGGCAACACATTTCGCCTTGTCATGGGAAATATTAAGGGCATGAAGGCCTCTGAATGTAGGAGCTACCTCCGGCCTTTCGTCAGGATATTGAAGAGTAACCGGCTTCTTGAAAAGATGACTTAGTGTGATCCCTAAACCTTTAAGCAACGGCATTATCATGGGTGATACCTCGCCTGTAAATTTGATTCTATTTTAAAAGCGTAACTACAATTCCTGTAACCACTACATTGAGCAGAGTCAAGGGCAGGAACACCTTCCAGCCGAGCCTCATAAGCTGGTCATAACGATATCGGGGGTAGGTTGCCCTGATCCACATGCAGACGAAAATCAGGAAGTAGACCTTGGCAATGAACCATACCCAGCCCGGAAGAAACGCAGGACCGTGCCAGCCGCCCAAAAACAGGGTGGTCGTAACGGCGCAGACAGTTACCATGTTGGCATATTCAGCATGAAGAACATTGCATATTTCATGCTTGAATACTCGGTGATAAATCCGGAGACAAGCTCAGTTTCAGCCTCGGGAAGGTCGAATGGGGTACGGTTGATTTCAGCAAGAGAGCAGATAAAAAAGATAACGAAGGCAAGCGGCTGTTTGAAAGCATACCAGGCAAAACCTGCTTGATCTGCAACTATCTTCTGCAGAGAAAGTGACTCGGAGAGCATGAAGACGGCAACGATTGCCAGTCCTGCAGCCAGTTCATAAGACACCATTTGCGCTGAAGCCCTGAGTCCTCCCAGCAGAGAGTATTTACTGTTTGACGACCATCCTGCCAGAACGACCCCGTAAACGCCCAGGGAAGCCATACCAAGGATATAGAGCACACCCACGTTGACATCGAGGATTCTGTCACCAGCAGGGTCATAGACGGCAGCAATCTGCAGGGGAACTTTATAACCGGCAACCTCTATCGTCTCCCCGAAAGGAATAACTGCAAATGCGATAAATGCCGGGATAAGAGCTACAAGAGGAGCCAAAAGGAAGGCAAACTTGCTAGATTGCGCCGGAATGATCTCTTCCTTGAAGAAAAGCTTCAACCCATCGGCAATGGGCTGGAGCAGTCCGTGCCAGCCGGTCCTCATGGGACCAAGACGCACCTGCATATGGCCGATGATTTTTCTTTCAGCGTAAGTGGCATATGCAACCGTCAATAACACAAAGACAAAGGCTACGAGCACTTTGGCAATCATTGCTATGTAGTACGCAACTGGCAGTCCTAAGATTAGCGTATCCATCTGATTGTCTTCCCCTCTTTAGTAAAATTAGCTTTTTAAGTTACAGAATTATTTGCGGATAGCTACCCAGGTAACTGGATTGCCATCGGTTATGGTATTGATCGACTGTTCATTGAAGTGGTAGGGAGCAAAGACCACCCCTTTCGGCATCCGCATGCTGATCTTTGCCTTGAGCTGGATTTCAGCCCCTGCAGAGGCGACCTTTACCAGGTCGTTCTCTTCAATTTTCAGTGCAGCAGCGTCCTCTCTACTGAGTTCTGCGTAACCCTCGGGACAGACATGCATTGGACCCTCGCCAAAACGGGACATCGTACCGCAATGGTAGAGAGCGCTTCCTGTAACCAGCGCATACTTGCCGGCCTCAGCTGTGCTTTGTCGAGCCGGAGCCGGTACAAATTTTGGCCTGGTTGTAACGGGAATAAGTGCACCCTCCTGGCCAAGCTTATCGTATGACAGACCGGCGTAGCCGTTAACTGCCCCGGCGATTTCAGCAAAGACCTTTCCGGGGTCACTGAAAGTAGCGCCTCCCAACAGACCGCTCAAGCCATTCAGTATATCAAAGTCGCTGCGGCTCTGGCCAACCGGCTTGATGGCTTTTTGAACATGCTGAACAATCCTGCCGACGCTGGTGAAGGTTCCCTCCTTTTCGGCAAAGGAACAGGCGGGCAGAACAACATTGGCTTTCTCGGCGGTTTCGGTTAGAAAAAGGTCCTGCACCACGAGAAATCCGACCTTGTCGAGTGCATCGGTTATTTTCTTTCGGTTCGGATAAGAGACGACAGGGTTTTCACCTATTACATAAAGTGCTTTGATAGTACCAGCAGAGCAGGCATCGATGATGGCGGAGGCACCTTTTCCCTTGCCTGCGGGATAGATACCCATGTCAACAGCACCCTGACTGTTGTTTTTCTCGCCCATTATCAGAACACCCGAGCCTTCCTTGCCAATCTTTCCAGCAACAAGGGCGAGATTTATGAGTGCCTGGGCAAGTGCCTTGTCATGTCCCGGGTAGCCAAGGCCAAGAGGAAGAATAATCAGCGCCTTGTCAGCCTTGGCATAATCTGTGGCAAGGGCGACTATTTCCTCTGCGGGTATGCCGCACACTTCGGCAGCCTGAACGGGGGTATAGGATTCCAATGACTTTTTGCAATCTTCAAGACCGGCAATGCCTGTTGCTGTGGCGTCAACCAGATTATTATCGACTATCGCCTTAGCCAGTGCGTTTACAAGAAATACCTCGTTGCCAGGCTTGTACACATAAGTTTTTGCCTTGGGGAGTCTGGAAAGTTTACCCTTCTTGTCCGAGATGATGCGCAGGTCAACGCCGTTCCGCTTGACGCCGAGATTGATCTCAAAACCGAGCACCGGATGGGTTTCATAAGCATCGGTCTTGACGACCAGAATAAGGTCGCTCTTTTGGATATCGGTAACCGTTGAAGGAGAAGCAGCAAAGCCGAGACTTTCGAATGCTCCGGCACTCAGGGCGCTATGGGCATAGCCTGCAGAATGGTCAAAATTTTCTGAACCAAGAACATCTTTATAGAGCTTCCTTACCAGATAAAGTTCCTCGTTGGTAAGGCGCGGCGTGATCAAACCTGCCACAGCATCGCTTCCTGAAGCCTCTGCTGATTTCAGCCCCTCTGCAACGGCAGTCAATGCCTCGTCCCAACTTGCCGGCTCAAGTTTGCCGTTTCTTCTGATCAGCGGAGTAGCAAGACGCTTGTCACTGTTGACAAACTGATAACCGAAGCGCCCCCTGGTGCAGAGCTGGCCGTTATGGAACCCCTGGTTTTCATCATAGACAGTGGTCAGGACCTTATTATCCTTCACTCCCAATGTGAGCTGACAGCCGGTGCCGCAGTATGAACAGACTGATTTAACCTTGTTTAAGGACACCAACGAGCCTTGAATTTGAAGGGACGAGAGACGAGAGCCCCTACCGGACAAACAGACACGCATGATCCGCAAAACTCGCAGTTAAGAGGGCCGTCGAATTCGGTGCCCATCTTGGCCTCAATCCCGCGGTTTATAAATGTATAGGCACCGAAAGAAACTATTTCGTCACAGATACGTGCACATTTACCGCAATGGATGCAACGGTTCATATCCCGCTCGATGAGCGGATTCTCGTAGTCTATCTTGTGATTGAATTTTTCGTCGGTGAACTGATTGGTATTTACTTGGTATTCATAGGTCAGGTTCTGCAGATCGCAATCACCGGCTGCATCGCAAACCGGGCAGTCAACAGGATGTTTGAGGAGGAGAAGCTCCAATACAAGTTTTCTGGCTTTGACGATCTCCGGCGTCGTCGTCCTGACAGTCATACCTTCGGTAACCGGTGTGGTACAAGCAGGTATGAGACGACCTTTCATCTGCTCTACTTCGACAAGACACATCCGACAGCCGCCAAACGGATGTAGTTTCTTATCGTGACAAAGAATGGGAATTCTTATACCGGCTGCCTTGGCCGCATCATAAATGGTAGCGTCTTTAGGTACAGTTACCTTTTTATCATCGATTGTAAGATTAACCATCTCGACCCTCTGTTCTCCCTCGGATGTATACTTGATGATCAGCTACTCAATGGCCATGAAACGGCATGCGTCATAGCAGGACTTGCATTTGGTGCACTTTTCCTTATCCAGGTAAGCAATTTGACCTTTCTCCCAGATGATTGCATTGGAAGGACAGGCTTTGAGACAAGCACCACACTTGACGCATTTTTCCTCGACAACCTGCCAAAGGAGCAATTCCTTGCAGCAGTTGGAGGGGCACCGCTTGTCATTGATATGGGCCTCGTACTCGTGGCGAAAATACTTGATTGTGGACAGAATCGGATTGGGTGCAGTCTGCCCCAGGCCGCATAGGGAAGCCTTTTTTATGGTGGCTCCCATCTCCAGTAGAGTGTCGATATCCGCTGGCTTGCCACGCCCTTCCGTTATACTTTCGAGGATATCAAGCATGGCTTTCAGGCCAATACGGCAGGGGACACACTTACCGCAAGACTCCATCCTGGTAAAGGACAGGAAGAAGCGGGCCACATCAACCATACACGTGGTTTCGTCCATGACGACCAGACCACCTGAACCCATCATGGCGCCGGCTTTGATAAGTGAATCGTAATCTACAGGAGTATCAAGAACCTCGGCAGGGATACAACCGCCGGATGGCCCCCCGGCTTGGACAGCCTTGAATTTTCTGTTATTGGCTATACCACCGCAGACATCGTAGATAACCTGGCGCACTGACATGCCGGCAGGAACCTCAACCAGGCCCGTGTGCTTCACCTTACCGGTAACGGCAAAAATCTTTGTCCCCTTGGTGGTCTCAGTACCCAGGGAGGCATACCAGTCTGCTCCCCTGTTGATGATATGGCGAACGTTGGCAAAAGTCTCAACGTTATTGATGTTAGTCGGTTTGCCCCAGAGGCCTTTAACCGCTGGGAACGGCGGACGTGGCCGGGGCATGCCGCGCTCGCCTTCAATGGAGGCCATCAGGGCAGTCTCTTCACCACAAACAAAAGCACCTGCACCCATTTTGATGCGCATGTCGAAGTCGAAGCCCCAACCCTGAATGTTCTTGCCGAGCCAGCCTTTCTCATAGCAGATATCGATGGCGTGCTGAAGACGCTGGATGGCCAGAGGATACTCGGCCCGGACATATACATACCCGTAGTAGCAGCCGATGGCATAGGCGGCAATCATCATACCTTCAATGATACAGAATGGATCACCTTCCAGTACGGAACGGTCCATGAACGCACCGGGGTCACCCTCATCGGCGTTACAGATAAGATATTTCTTGTCTCCGGGGGAAGCTGCACAGAAAGACCATTTCATGCCTGTTGGGAAGCCACCACCCCCACGGCCACGGAGTCCGGATTTCTTAACTTCGTCGATTACTTCAGCGGGCTTCATGTTCTTGACGCACTTCTCGATGGCTTTGAAACCATCTTCTTCAAGATACGCCTGCAGGCTGTCCGGGTCAATCTGGCCACACCCGGACATGACGACTCGCATCTGCTGGTCGACGAATGTATTGTAATATGGCTTCGCTTTCTTCTTTTCGATCGGGGTACTCTTGACAATATGTTCATCAAGAATGGCTGCGACATCCTCAGGAACGACGAAGTCATATGTGACCCGGCCCAGCTCGGGGGTTATGACGTCAACGAGAACATCATTGGCACAGAGGCCACGGCATCCTGTCTTGATGACATCGCAACGCTTGCCAATGACGGCATTGATCCCCTTTTCCTCTATCAGCTTTGTAAATTCCTGCTCTACCTTTTTTGCGCCGGCTGAGATACCACCAGTACCTTGACAGATCAGAATCTTTATTGCTTCATTTTCGCTCATAAAAAATGATCCCCTACTGGAAATTATAGAGCTACTATTTCATCGGCCTCTGGCTGTAGTCCGCGATGATCTCTTCGACTTTTTGAACAGTCATCTTGCCAAAAGTATCGTCATTGACCATTGCCAAAGGCGCCATGCCGCATGCACCCAAGCAGGCGACCTTCTCAAAAGTGAAGCGAAGATCAGAGGTCGTCTCTGCATGACCGATATGGAGTTTATCGAAGAAGGTATCGACTATTCGCTCAGCACCCTGGACATGGCAGGCAGTTCCCACACAGACCCTGATGATGAATCTGCCGCGCGGCTTCAGATGAAACTGAGCGTAGAAAGTGAGAACGCCATAGATCTGACTCGGATAGACATTCAGCCTTTCAGCGACCAGATCAATAGTCGGCTTCGGCACATACCCATATTCTTCCTGAATGCCTTGCAAAACCGGCATCAGATTACCCGGCAGGGTCAGGAATTTATCGATCACCTGGTTTGCTGCACTCAGGTCTATTTCTTCTGCTTGTAGTTCTTCGGCTGGAGCGTTACTCATGTACTCCATCTCCTTTATTAGTTGGAGTTACCTGTCGATTTCACCAAGGACTATATCGAGGGTTCCGATGACTGCGACAAGATCGGCAATCATTGAGCCCTTTGCCATTTTCTCGATAGCCTGCAGGTTGACGAATGAAGGCGGACGAATCCTCATTCTGTAAGGTTTTGTGCCACCGTCACTGACAATGTAGTATCCAAGCTCACCTTTTGGTGCTTCAACCGATTGATATACCTCACCTTCAGGAACGGGAAACCCCTCGCTGGCGATTTTGAAGTGATGAATGAGTCCCTCAATAGTGTTATAAACGTCTTCCTTGGGGGGGTAGCAAACCTGAGGTGCGTCAGCAGGATAGGACCGGGCTTAAGGGAGTCCAGAGCCTGCTTGACTATCTTAACCGCCTCTCGCATTTCCACCAGGCGAACTTTGTATCGGTCAAAGGTGTCACAGTTTTGACCGACAGGCACCTCAAACTTGTATTTTTCATAGCCGCTGTATGGATTATCCCTACGCAGATCCCAATCAACACCCGAACCTCTTAAAGCAGGTCCAGTGATTCCATAATCAATTGCATCTTCGGCCGAAATGACTCCGTTACCCACTGTTCTCTGCAACCAGATGGTGTTCTTTGTCAGCAGCCCCTCATAGGTGTCGAAATGCCCGGGAAAGGTATCGACGATTTCCTGGACGTCTTTTTCGAAGCCTTCATATACTTCTCTGGACAGGCCACCCACGCGGAAATAGCTGGCTGTCATCCGGGCACCGGATATTTTCTCATAAAGATCCATGACCTTTTCACGTTCGCGGAAGGCATAGATAAACACAGTCATGGCGCCGATATCCAAAGCGTGTGTTGCAATCCAGACCAGGTGAGACTTGAGCCTGGTCAGTTCGGCCAGAATAACCCTGATGGTTTGCGCTCTCTCCGGAACTTCTATGCCGAGCAATTTCTCAACGGCAAGGACATAGCCCAGGTTATTGCTCAACGGTGCCAGATAATCCAGCCTGTCAGTTAGAGGAATCGTCTGGTGATATGTGCGGTGCTCAGAGAGTTTTTCAACACCACGATGGAGATAGCCTATATGAGGGGTGACCTTTTCTACGATTTCCCCGTCCAGCTCGATAACCAGCCGCAACACCCCGTGCGTACTTGGATGCTGCGGACCCATATTTACCGTCATTATCTCTTTACTAGCCATTGTTCGCCTCTATTTTGAGATAGATACTGATTTTATTCCAATTAGGACAACCGACCTTTATAGGGTTCCCGGTCAGGTCCCTGCAGAGGGTAGTCCTTGCGTAGCGGATGTCCGACCCAGTCGTCAGTCATGAGAATTCGGCGAAGATCAGGATGATTATTAAAGACGATACCCATCAGGTCGTATACCTCCCTCTCAAGCCAATTAGCTGTTTTCCAGACGCCGTACACGGTGTCTATTGTACAGTCGCTATCGGAGACGGGAGCCTTGATACGGATTCTATCCTTATTGGGAATAGAATACAGATTGTAGACAACCATAAACCTTGGATCACTACCAAGATAATCAACTGCGGTGATGTCAGTGAGCAGGTTGTAGCGCTGCTGTTCTTTAAGAAAAGAACAGATGGACACGATATCTTCTTTCTTTACCGTGACTGTCACTTCACCCCTGAATTCCTTGATGTCGATTATTGAGGAAGCAAATTTTTCTTTTAGCTTGATTACTGCACGATTATTTTCTGCCATATCAGCCATACCTTTTCCTTTGGTATTATGATAATTACACTAAGCGGCCGGCTCCAGCCTGTCACCAAGCCCGATCGCAGAGCCAAAAGAATTCCGCTCTTTGCCGATCTTGTCCTGAAGCTTCATAATACCGTAAAGGAGTGCTTCAGGGCGTGGAGGACAGCCAGGAACATAGACATCTACCGGCAAAGCTCATCAATACCTTGCACGACGCTATATGTATCGAATACCCCACCGGAGCAGGCGCAGGCACCCATAGCAATCACCCATTTCGGCTCGGGCATCTGCTCATATACAGTTTTGATGACAGGCAGCATCTTCTTGGTCACCGTACCCGCTATGATAATGCAGTCAGCCTGCCTCGGTGATGCGCGAAATATAATACCAAAGCGGTCAAGGTCATGCTTTGCCGCACCTGTAGCCATCATTTCGATTGCGCAACAAGCAAGACCAAAGGTCATCGGCCAAATGGAGGTTTTTCTTGCCCAGTTGACAAGTCCGTCCAAGGAAGCTGTTACAATATTATCTCCCAATGGTTGCTCTACTCCCATTCCAAGGCTCCTTTTTTCCAGACATAAATATAACCGACAAAAAGAATGACTATGAATACGCCCATTTCCATAAGGCCGAACATACCGAGTCTTTTAAAGAGAACTGCCCATGGATAAAGGAACACAGCCTCTATATCGAAAAGGATAAACAGCATCGCAATAATATAGAA
This sequence comes from Geotalea toluenoxydans JCM 15764, assembly GCF_001311985.1. Classification (GTDB taxonomy): domain Bacteria; phylum Desulfobacterota; class Desulfuromonadia; order Geobacterales; family Geobacteraceae; genus Geotalea; species Geotalea toluenoxydans. Next base: position 25,505 of record NZ_BBCJ01000026.1, on the reverse strand, counting down.
TTTGATGGAGAACCGCTCCCTGGCACTGCCGACCGGTTCCACGCCACATTCATACGGCGACAACTTGACTTCGGATGGTTTTTTGGGTCCGATAAGCGATGAAAAGATGATTGAACCCAGACCAAAAGCCACTGCAACAGCGACCAATAGAATAATCGGTAGATAGGCACCAAGCATTTTTATCCATCCTCCTGAACTGATGTTTTTTTCATTAGCCTATCAGCGCCACATATACTGCGGACTGGCTTCATGCTTAGCTGTACATGGCTTTAAATAGTATACTGTATACAGCACGCGGAATTTAAGTCATTTAACATTCTTTGTCAAGGAAAAAAATGGGACTGTAAGCCATCCTTTTTTGCCCCACAAGGCCACTGAAACGGGTGATTAATTCCCTTGACAGCATGCAGTTTTTCATGATACGAACCACAGCGATAAGGCATTAAAATTAATATGTTAGGGGATTAATTCATGAATTTCAGCCGATCGGCCAACCTTTTTAAACAAGCGCAGAACTCCATTCCCGGCGGGGTAAACAGCCCTGTTCGAGCCTTCAAGTCTGTTGGCATAGATCCTTTGTTCATTAAAAAGGCCTCCGGCTGCAAGATAGAAGATGTGGATGACAACCAGTTCATCGACTTTGTAGGCTCCTGGGGGCCCATGATTCTCGGGCACTGTCATCCTCAAGTAGCCTCCGCTGTCAAAGCTGCAGTAGATAGCGGCTGCAGCTTCGGCGCCCCCACCGAACTTGAGATCACTCTCGCAGAAATGGTGATTAATGCTGTTCCTTCAATTGAAATGGTGAGAATGGTCAGTTCCGGCACCGAAGCCACTATGAGCGCAATACGACTGGCCCGAGGATACACCGGTCGGGACAAGATCCTCAAATTCTCAGGATGTTACCATGGCCATTCCGACTCACTCCTGGTCAAGGCAGGCTCCGGTGCCGCAACTTTCGGGGTGCCGGATTCTCCTGGCGTGCCACAGGACTTTGCTCGACACACCCTCACTGCTGACTATAACAGCCTGGAATCGGTGAAGACTCTTATTGCAGAGAACAAAGGCCAAGTCGCATGTATCATCGTCGAGCCTGTTGCAGGCAATATGGGTACAGTACCTCCCCGGGAAGGTTTTCTTGAAGGTCTGCGCACCCTGTGTACCCAGGAAGGAATCGTCCTCATCTTTGATGAAGTAATGTCCGGGTTCAGGGTTGCTTACGGTGGAGCGCAAGAAGTCTACGGTGTTACGCCGGACATGACGACACTTGGCAAAATAATTGGTGGCGGGTTGCCGGTCGGCGCTTTCGGAGGCAAGAAGGAAATCATGACACTGCTTTCTCCCTCTGGAGGGGTTTATCAAGCGGGAACACTCTCGGGAAATCCTTTGGCAATGACAGCAGGAATTGAAACGCTGAAGCTTCTGCAGGCAGAAGGCTTTTACCGAAAGCTCGAAGAAAAAAGTTCCTACGTTGCCGCGGGTATTGCCAGGGCAGCTGAGAAAGCCGGCTTCCCCATTTATTCAACCAGAGTAGGCAGCATGTTCTGCGCTTTTTTCTCCAAAGACCCTGTCTACGACTGGACAACTGCAGCCAAATGCAACACCGAAGCTTTTGCCAAATATTTCCGTCTCATGCTTGGGGAGGGTATATACCTGGCTCCTTCACAGTATGAAACTGCCTTCGTCTCCATAGCCCATGCCACCGAAGACCTGGATCGAACCATTGCTGCCGCTGAAAAATCTTTCAAGGCACTGTAGAATCTATAAAACACGTCCACTGGTGACAACATGTTGCAATATGGTTGACAAGCTCGCCTTTAATGTGCTATCAAGCCTTGTTTTGAAGTAGCCCTGAAAAATGGCGCATGCAATATGGATGAGGAAAAAAAAAAGGCTGATCAAGACTCTTGGAATGATATCCACCATGGGAATTTCCATGGCGGTTGCAATCGCTCTTGGCGTCTACATAGGCTGGACACTTGACAAATGGCTTGATACGAGGCCCTGGTTCTTCTTCATTTTTCTGTTTTTCGGCATTGTCGCAGGGTTCCGTAATATATTTATAATAGCCGGAAGAGAAATAAAAAAAGATGACGAGGGTGAAGATAAGCGAAAATAATTTCTTTACCCTTCTTTCCCGCGCCAGCATCGCCTTGACCATCCTGCTGTCGCTGATCGCATCTTCATTTACCTCACCCCGTTTTTCCGCAGGCATCTTGGCAGGCGGCCTGCTGTCGGTCGTCAATTTTTACTGGTTGCGCAACATTCTGCAGAGGGCTCTGCTGCTGCAGGCTGAGGTGGCGCCCCGTTTTGCCATATTGCGCTACGTTGTGAGACTGGCCCTTCTGGCGGTCGCAGTATTGCTTCTGGTTATATATGCAAAAGTCCATATCTTCGGCCTTCTGATCGGCCTGTCGGTACTTGTTGTCAATATAATTGCATTATCCATATATCTGTCCCTCAAAGGAGGCTAGCATCAATGGTTCATCCGTTTCTTTTTCTGCAGTTTTTCAGACATCTTCTGACCCCGCTGGCATATCCGAAGGCGGCGCCGATGCCATCGCCTACACCTGGCTGATCATAGCCCTTCTGCTGATCGTTTCCATACTGGCGACAAAAGGCCTGAAATCTGTACCTGGCAAGATGCAGAATTTCATGGAAGTAATCATCGGTGGAATCGAAAACATGGTTGTTGAAACAATGGGAGAGCATGGCAAACCCTTCTTCCCGTTGATTGCAACACTCGCCCTGTTTATTCTGGTGTCCAACCTCATTGGGCTCATCCCGGGATTCTTTCCGCCGACAGCAAACATCAACACCACTGCGGCATGTGCCGTTATTGTCTTCGTCACCACACACATCGTCGGTATCAAGGAACATGGTGTGAAGTACATCAAACACTTCCTCGGGCCGATTCTTTGGCTGGCGCCAATGATGTTTTTCATCGAGGTCATCGGACACTTCAGCCGAGTAATCTCGCTTACCCTTCGTCTGTTCGGCAATATGAATGGCCACGAGCTCGTACTGATGATCTTCTTCGGCCTCGCTCCATTTCTGGTCCCCTTGCCGATGATGCTGATGGGGGTGCTGGTGTCTTTCATCCAGCCTTCGTCTTCATGCTGCTGGCAATGATCTATATCCAGGGATCCCTGGAAGAAGGCCATTAATTGTACTGTTACCAACCATAAAGCTTTTTCCTATACTATTTAGGAAATATTCAAAACAAAGGAGAAGGAAAAATGAGTTTTTTTACAATGTGTGTTCTCGCAGCAGGTATCGGTATGGCACTTGGAACCCTCGGAACCGGTATCGGTCAGGGTCTGGCAGTCAAAAGTGCTGTTGAAGGCGTTTCCAGGAACCCCGGCGCTTCCGGTAAGATCCTCACCACCATGATGATCGGTCTGGCCATGATCGAATCTCTTGCCATCTACGCCCTTGTTGTCTGTCTGATCATCCTCTTCGCCAACCCCTACAAGGATATCGCTCTCGAACTGGCAAAAACTGTCGCGAAGTAATTTCGTCTCAGCAGGGTTAACAAAAGGGTGCACCAACAGGTGCACCCTTTTTTATGTATTCATTTTGCTCGGCTGAGGGCTCAAGGATTCTGTAACAGCTCTAAACTATTAGTCTTACTTGACTTTCCCAGGGGAGTGTGAAATAGTCTCAACCATGGAACTGATAGCCGACATGCATACCCATACCATAGCTTCAGGTCACGCATATTCTACGGTGAACGAGCTGGCAGAGGCTGCAGCACGCAAAGGTTTGAAGGCTATCGCTCTGACTGATCACGGCCCGGCAATGCCCGGTGGCCCCCATCTTTACCATTTCGGCGCCATTCGTTTCATTCCCCGGGAAATAGCAGGAGTTCGCATTCTCTGCGGCACTGAAGCCAACATCCTCAATGAGCACGGAGATATCGATCTGCCTGACCGTTACCAGGAGCGCCTTGATTTTGTAATGACGGGGCTGCACGAAGGCTGCGGATTCGATGGCCAAGGGATCGAGCGCAATACCGAGGCTGTCATAAATGCCATGTCCAACCCGCGGATACATGCCATTTCCCATCCGGGAAACCCGTTGTTTCCACTCGATTACGAAAAAATTGTAAAGGCAGCCTTGGATACGGGAACAGCTCTGGAAATCAACAACGCTTCCCTGGGAATCAGCCGTGAAGGAAGCCGGCCCAACTGCGAAAAGCTTGTGGGGCTTATCGCCCGCTATGGTGCATCCCTCGTTGTCGGTAGCGATGCCCATATCGCCCAGGGAGTAGGCGTTTTCGACGATGCCCTCCTCCTATTGGCCAAAGCAGGCATTACCGAGACGCAGGTAGTAAACTCATCAATGGCCAGACTTCTCAGCTTTCTCCATCTGCCGCCGCTTTGAGCCCTGCGACACCCCTTACCGTCCCTCCCCATCCCGCAGAATTGCAGTGATCATAGGTTGTGAATCCGTCTGAGTTGCAGAGAGAGCCACCTCCACCCTGTGCTCGCCTCCTGCAACACTGCGCACCACATGAAGAGTTGTGGCGGCCGATCGTTTGCCTTTCCTGATCTCCTCCAGATAAAGATTAACCTCCTGTTTCAGCCGCTCACCTTCCAGGAAGAAGTTGAATATGTTCTCTCCAAGGAGTTCCAACCTGCTTGAACCCAATAGTTCCTCGGCCTTCTGATTGGTAATTACAATCTTGCATCGGTCATGAATGTTATGACGGCAGACCTGGCTACTTCGATAAATTCTCTGTACCGCTGTTCAGACTCACGGCTCTGCGCCGTTTTACGGCCCAATTCATCCATCATGTCGTTAAATGCCCCAATCAAATCACCGATTTCATCATTTGAGGCCTTTGGCAGCGGCGTAAACGTATCGGTTCTGGTAACAGTGGTTATGCTTTCAGAGAGCATCCTGATGGGACGAATGATGATGCGTTTGAGCAGAGCAGCCATAATCACAATGATGATAAAGAAAACGATCGCCCGGTATATGAGGTCCAACTTAAGGTTGGTGCCGATATCGCGATAAAGTTCGGACATGGGAATGGTTACTGAAACTGCGCCTATAACCTCTCCAAGTTTATAGTTGTACGAATAATGACCGCGAGGAAAACGTTTCCGGATAAATTGAGGGGCGGTTTCATAACTACCGTGACAGGTCAGACAGGATTTTTCGCAATCATTGATTGCATGTAGCGAAACGACTCCTCCCCGCCAGCCCTGACAACCCGATAATTCTCCCTGACGACCTTGCCTGAGAATTTCTGCAGCTGTTCGGTCTCATAGTCATCCGGCCGATTTCCAGGGTTGCGGTAACGTAATGACACCTGGCGGACATAGAACTTGGTGTCCCTGGTCATCCTTGCGGCGATCTGCGTAGCGACTACCTGGGGCACCAAGGCATAATTTTGCTCAGGTTCACCATGCTCCACGGACGAGATGTAATCCCTTGTCTCGATGATCTGCTTGGCAATGTTGCGTGCATTGTCAACGGCCACTTTCAGAATCAGTGACCGTTGCCGCTGATAGATGAGGAGGGACGCTGACAGGAACAACACGATCAGCAGGCAGGACATGATCAGATTGAACTTCGTATTGATACTCAGAGAACCAAAGCGAGACATGGTGCCCCCCTGCGCAATATTTCCAGCAAGTATACCGTGCACATTAAGGGAAGCAACACGGCTATGGGGCAGGCAACCCGCCGATCTTTAAAAAAAACTTTCCATATAGGCGCTGATGTGTTAGTTTTCTTCCGCTCCGAGCGGAATCCTCCTCCTTGAATGAGTCGACAGTCTACCTAACAATTATTTGGAACAATACCATATGGGAAAGATAATCTGCATAGCCAATCAAAAAGGTGGCGTGGGCAAAACGACAACGTCTGTCAATCTCGCCGCTTCACTGGCAGTGGCTGAAAAACGGACTCTGCTCGTAGACATGGACCCCCAGGGAAATGCCGGAAGTGGTGTAGGCATCGACAAAAGCAATCTGGAAGCAACAATCTACGATGTGCTTATTGATGATGTTGAGCCGGACAAAGCCATCCTCAAGACCAGTTTCCCATTCCTGGACATACTCCCGGCAAACGGCGAGCTTGCCGGAGCCGAACTGGAGCTTGTCTCTATCATCGGCAGGGAATTGAAGCTGAAACACGCCCTTGCCCCCCTTGTCCAAGCCTATGATTACATACTCATCGACTGCCCCCTTCCCTGGGATTACTGACCGTCAACTCGATGACCGCGGCCGAATCAGTGCTGATACCTCTGCAGTGTGAGTTTTACGCCATGGAAGGGCTATCGCACATATTGAAAACCATAACCCTGGTTCAGAAGGGGCTAAACCCTTCTCTCAGGATTGAAGGAATCCTTCTTACCATGTTCGATGCCAGAAACAATCTTTCTCACCAGGTAAGCGAGGAAATAAGGAATCACTTCAAGAAAGAAACATTCACAACCGTTGTCCCACGCAACGTCAGACTTTCCGAAGCTCCCAGCCATGGCAAACCGATCATTCTTTACGATATAACATCCCGTGGAGCAACCAGCTATATGGATCTTGCCAAGGAAATAATCAGCCGGGAGGTGCAGCATGGTTAAAAAAACCGGCCTGGGCAAAGGAATGGCCGCACTTCTTCCCGTAGTCGAGGAAGAGGGACGGCGCTTTTTCAGTTGCCCCATAGAAGAAATCCGCCCCAACAAAGATCAGCCTCGCAAATCTTTCGCCCATGACAAGCTTGAGGAATTGGCTGCATCCATCCGCGAAAAGGGAATTATTCAGCCATTGGTCGTTGTAGCCAAAGGAAGTCATTACGAGCTGATTGCTGGTGAAAGACGTTGGCGCGCCGCGCAGAAAGCCGGACTTCGCGAGGTTCCGGTGGTCATTCAGGATGTCTCCGAGGATACTGCCCTTGAAATGGCTCTGATTGAAAATATCCAGCGTGAAGACCTCAATGCCGTCGAAGAAGCTGAGGCATACCACTCTCTGCTGGAACGATTCAATCTTTCCCAGGAGGAGCTCGCGAAAAGGGTTGGAAAAGACCGCTCCACCGTAGCTAATGCCATCAGGCTTCTGAAATTACCCGCCGAAATAAAGCTCGATGTCATTGAAGATCGACTTTCCATGGGCCATGCCCGGGCGCTGCTGACGCTCGATACTGCAGAACAGATGAAAGAAGCTCGCGAGACGGTAGTAAGAAAAAAATTAACTGTGCGAGCCACCGAATCGTTGGTCAAGGATATGAAGCCAACAAGCAGGCCAAACCTAAAAAGCAAGCAGATCCACACCTGGTTGATCTCACCGAGCGGATGCAGCGCCACTTCAAAACCAAAATCAACCTCCGTCCAAGCGGCAAGGGAGGAAAAATCGAGATCAGTTACCATGACCAGAAGGAGCTGATCCGCCTCATCGAACTGCTTAACCTCTAAAACCATCCTGATTCAGAAAAACTACAAGGTTTTTTCAGACAAATAACTTGACTTCTCACCGGTGGTATGATAGCTATCACGTGCTTTACCTCCTGAGTACTCCAAGATATCGTAAATAAAAATAACTTAACTTAAATTCACAACACAGTAAGAGGTGGTTGGGTGATTAATCTAGACTTTTCCTTCGTTTTCCAGCTTGTCAATTTTCTGCTCCTGATGCTTGTTCTCAACATCTTCCTCTTCAAGCCGATCAGGAAGGTGCTTGCCCAAAGAAATGCCGAAATCAGCGGCGCAAAAGAGAAGTCAGCGTCCGTTGACAAAGAAGTCCAGGAAAAACACGCCCTCTATGAGAGCCGCATGCGTGAGATCAAGGCTCGCGCCACGGACGAGCGGTCCGGCCTGCGCAAAGAAGCTCAGGTTGAAGAAGTTGCTATTATCGATAAAGCAAGAAAAGATGCGGCCGATACCCTTTCCGCAATCAAAAGCAAGGTAGCAAAAGAATCAGCCGATGCCAGACAACTCCTTAAAGAGCAAGCGCTGTCCCTTTCTTCTGAAATCTGCGAAAAAGTTCTTGGAAGGAGTATTTAGATGAGAAGCATGCGCAAATACATAGCACCTACACCTGCAAAAGTTACCCTGGCGGTCTGTGTCTTATTGGTCGCCCTTGCTGCCTTAGGCTTCGCCTCGGAAGGAGGCGAAGGCGCACACCAAGTGGACACCGGCAAACAGATGAAAGACTTCGCCTGGCGCTGCCTTGACTTTGCCGCCCTCTTTGCACTGTTGGCCTGGGCACTGAAGAAGGCGAACGTAAAAGGAGCCCTGGCAGACCGTCGTACCGGCATTGAAAAGATGCTCAAGGAGCAGTCGAGGCGAAAGAACAGGCCGAAAAGAAGTTTGCCGAGTACAGTGAGAAACTGGAAAAGGCCAACAGGGAAATTGAAGATATTTCCGCAGCAATGAAGCAGGAGGGGGAGCTGGAAAAGGCACGCATTATTGCCGAAGCCAAGGCCGCTGCCCAGAAGATCAAGGAACAGGCCGAACAGACGGCACAGCAGGAAGTCCTGAAGGCCAAGGCCGAGCTCAGGGAAGAAGCTGCACGTCTGGCTGTTGAGATTGCGAGAAGAAACTCAAGGAAAATATCAACAAAGGTGACCAGGACAAGCTGGTTGGTAACTATATCTCCAAGGTGGTGACGCTACATTGAGTACTAATGCGATCGCAAAACGTTATGCCAAGGCACTGGTTCAAATTGGCGCCGAAGAAGGCAATGTCGATAAGTTCAGTGGCGAGTTGAGCCAGTTCACCGGAGTGTTGGCCGGGAGCACAAGCCTGACTGCTGTTTTCAGTAACCCTGCTTACGGCATCGAAGCAAAAAAGGAAATCCTCAAAGAGATCATGACCAAGCTCGAGCTTTCCAACAATGTCGCCAATTTTCTCCAACTGCTGCTTGACAGGAACAGACTTCCTTTCCTGCCGCAGATTGTTGAGAGCTTCAACAGCTTTGCCGATGACCTTTCCGGCGTCATCCGGCCGACGTTGACTTCGGGCTTGCCACTCGAGCAGAGCCAGATCGACGAAATCAAAAACTCCCTGACCAAGGCCACGGGAAAAAAAGGTCGTGCTCAAAGTAGAGGTCGATCCTTCTTTGATTGGCGGAGTTGTGACAAAGATCGGTGACAAGGTATTTGACGGAAGCATAAAAACGCAGTTAGCGAAAATTCAGGATATATTACAGAAGGGGTGAGACGTTTCTATGGAAATCAGAGCGGAAGAAATCAGCGAGATTATCAGAAAGCAGATCAAGGAATACGGTTCCGAAGTTGAGGTCGCAGAAACCGGTACCATCATCTCCATCGGTGACGGTATTGCGCGTATCCATGGTCTTGATAAGGCCATGGCAGGCGAGCTTCTCGAATTCCCAGGCGGTATTTCAGGCATGGCCCTCAACCTTGAGGAAGACAACGTCGCGCCGCCATTCTTGGTGAATTCAGCGAGATCAAGGAAGGGGACACAGTAAAGAGAACCAACCGCATCGTGGAGGTTCCAGTCGGTGAAGCCTTATCGGCCGTGTCGTCAACGCTATCGGACAGCCCATCGACGGTAAAGGCCCGATCAATACCGACAAATTCGGCAAGGTTGAAGTCAAGGCCCCTGGCATTGTCAAGCGTAAGTCGGTTCATGAGCCGATGCAGACCGGCCTCAAGGCTATCGACGCAATGGTTCCGATCGGACGCGGTCAGCGTGAGCTGATCATCGGCGACCGTCAGACCGGCAAAACCGCGGTAGCCATAGACACCATCATTAATCAGAAGGGTGGCGACGTTGTCTGTATTTATGTCGCTATCGGCCAGAAGCGCTCCACGGTCGCTCAGGTTGTAAGCAAGCTGCAGGAGCACGGCGCCATGGATTATACCATCATCGTGGCAGCTACCGCTTCCGAACCCGCCCCGCTTCAGTTCATCTCCCCATACACTGGTGTGACCATGGGTGAGTACTTCCGCGACAACGGCAAACATGCCCTGATCATCTACGATGACCTTTCCAAGCAGGCCGTTGCATATCGCCAGCTTTCCTTGCTCCTTCGTCGTCCTCCCGGACGTGAAGCATATCCCGGTGACGTATTTTACCTCCACAGTCGTCTGCTGGAGCGTGCCTGCAAGGTTTCCGATGCATGCGGCGCCGGCTCGCTTACTGCACTGCCGATCATCGAAACCCAGGCAGGTGACGTTTCCGCTTACATCCCGACCAACGTTATCTCAATCACCGATGGTCAGATCTACCTTGAATCAGACCTCTTCTACTCGGGCGTTCGCCCCGCCATCAACGTCGGTCTTTCCGTTTCCCGAGTCGGTGGTTCTGCCCAGGTCAAAGCAATGAAACAGGTTGCCGGTACCCTCCGTCTCAGCCTGGCCCAGTATCGTGAGATGGCAGCCTTTGCCCAATTCGGTTCCGACCTTGACAAGGCAACCCAGATGCAGCTGGCCCGTGGTGAGCGCCTCGTTGAAGTACTCAAGCAGCCACAATACCGTCCTATCCCGAATGAGAAGCAGGTTCTGATCATCTTTGCTGCTAACAACGGTTATATTGACGAGTATCCGGTTGCCTCACTAGGCCGTTATGAATCCGAACTCTACAGCTTCTTCGATGCCAGAAAGAACGACCTCCTGGCTGAACTGCGCGACAAAAAAGCCATTGACGATGATATCAAGGCTAAAATCGTGTCTGCACTGGAAGAATTCAAGAAGGAATTTACTGCGTAATAAGGACGGTATCTTCGCATGGCGAGTCTTAAAAGTATAAAAAAGCGCATTGTCTCGGTCAAAAATACGGGACAAATAACAAAGGCCATGAAAATGGTCTCCGCTGCAAAGCTGCGCCGCGCCCAGGAAAATGTCGTAGCTGCCCGTCCCTACGCGGCGAAGCTTGGCGAAGTGCTGGGCAGGCTGTCCAGGAATCAGGACGCGGACTCCAGTCCGCTGATGATTAAACGTACCACCGGAAAAGCATTGCTGATCGTCGTCACATCCGACCGTGGACTGTGCGGTGGCTTCAATGCAAACCTCTGCAAAGCTGCAGAGCGTTTCGTCAGGGAACGGGGTGCTGAATTCACCGATCTCTCCATCATGACCATCGGTCGCAAGGGTTATGAATTCCTGAAAAACCGGCAGAAGATCCTCAAGAATTTCGGCACAGTTTTCTCCAACCTCAACTATCAGACAGCTGCCCTGCTGGCCCAGGAAGTAATCCAGGGTTATCTGGACGAGGAATTCGACGAAGTCTTTATCATTTATAATGCTTTCCGTAGCGTCATGTCCCAGGATATAACACTGGAACAGCTTCTGCCTGTAACACCACCTGAAGCAGCAGACGAAGAGTACGCACCCGAATATATTTACGAGCCCTCCAAGTCCGAACTCCTCAGTGAGTTGCTGCCGAAACACATTGAAGTCCAGATATTCAAGTCTCTCCTAGAGTCAGTGGCCTCCGAGCATGGGGCCAGAATGACAGCCATGGACAGTGCATCGAAAAACGCCAACGAAATGATCGGTAAACTGACACTCCAGTATAACCGCGCCCGTCAGGCCGCTATTACTACCGAACTGATGGAGATTATTTCCGGCGCTGAATCAATAAAAGGATAAAGCTTAACGCATACAAAATAGAGGCCTGCACAGGCCGCAGGAGGAAGAGGTTACATGAGTCAGAACATCGGAAAAATATCGCAGGTCATCGGCGCGGTTATCGACGTTGAGTTCGAGCCGGGCAAATTGCCTCCTATCTACAATGCTCTCCGGGTAACCAATCCGGCGATCGACGACAATGAGAACAATCTGGTGCTGGAAGTTGCCCAGCATCTGGGCGAGAACTCGGTCAGAACCATCGCCATGGACTCGACCGATGGTCTGGTTCGCGGTCAGGCTGTTCTGGATACAGGAAAGCAGATATCAGTGCCCGTTGGTCGCAAGACCCTCGGCCGCATTCTCAATGTTATCGGTGAGCCTGTTGACGAAATGGGTCCGGTAAATGCCGACAAGGAGTACGGTATCCATCGTGAGGCTCCTGAATTCGTTGATCAGTCAACAAAAGTAGAAGCCTTCACCACAGGCATCAAGGTTGTTGACCTGCTTGCTCCATATGCAAGGGGTGGTAAGATTGGTCTGTTCGGTGGCGCAGGGGTCGGCAAGACCGTTCTCATCATGGAGCTCATCAACAACATCGCCAAGCAGCACGGCGGTTTCTCGGTCTTCGCCGCGTCGGCGAGCGTACCCGTGAAGGAAACGACCTGTGGATGGAAATGAAGGAATCAGGCGTTCTTGACAAGGCGGCCCTGGTTTACGGCCAGATGAACGAACCGCCGGGAGCCCGTGCCCGTGTTGCTCTCTCCGCCCTTTCCATCGCAGAATACTTCCGTGATGAGGAAGGTCAGAACGTGCTCCTCTTCATTGACAATATCTTCCGTTTCACCCAGGCAGGCTCCGAAGTTTCCGCTCTTCTCGGCCGTATTCCTTCAGCCGTTGGTTACCAGCCGACCCTGGCCACTGAGATGGGCGAGCTGCAGGAGCGCATTACCTCAACCAACAAAGGATCCATCACCTCCGTTCAGGCTATCTACGTTCCTGCCGATGACTTGACCGACCCTGCTCCGGCCACTGCCTTTGCACACCTGGATGCTACGACCGTCTTGTCCCGCCAGATCGCAGAGCTTGGCATCTACCCTGCTGTTGACCCCCTCGACTCTACCTCCAGGATTCTTGATCCGCAGGTCATTGGCGAGGAACATTACGCCATTGCTCGTCAGGTCCAGTACGTACTGCAGAAATATAAGGATCTCCAGGATATTATCGCCATTCTCGGTATGGATGAACTCTCCGAAGAAGACAAGCTGGTCGTTGCACGTGCCAGGAAGATCCAGCGTTTTCTCTCCCAGCCGTTCCACGTTGCAGAAGCCTTTACCGGCTCCCCCGGCAAATATGTCGAATTGAAAGATACCATCAAAGGCTTCAAGGAGATCGTAGACGGCAAACATGACGATATCCCCGAGCAAGCTTTCTATATGGTCGGCACTATTGAAGAAGCAATTGAGAAAGCAAAGAAGCTGGCAGTTTAATTGTTTTGCCGTAACGACTCCTGAAAAAAGGATAACGATAGATGGCTGAAAAATTGAAAGTAGAACTGGTAACACCTTACAAAAAGGTACTCACCGAAGAGGTAGACGAAATTACGGCCACCGGCGCGCTTGGCGAATTCGGCGTACTGCCCGGTCACGCTCCTTTCCTCACCTCCCTCAAGATCGGCGAGCTCTCCTACAAAAAGGACGGCGTCATTTCTCATCTGGCCCTTAACTGGGGCTACTTTGAAGTGGAAAATGACAAGGTGACCGTGCTTGTGGAAACCGCCGAAAAGGCCGATGAAATTGACCTGGAGCGGGCGAAATTAGCACTGGGCCGCGCTGAAGAAGCATTGAAAAAGCTCAATCCTGAAGACAAAAGCTTCAGGGTTTATGAGGCAGCCCTTGAGCGTGCCTGATCAGGGTTCAGGTTGCCGGTAAAGGCGGCAGAAGGTAGATACACAAAAAGAGCGGCTTTGCCGCTCTTTTTCATCATGATGACAAAAAGGCATGTGCTTCACATGCCTTTTTGTCATTCAAAGCCACCATCCCTTCAAACTTCCAGTAGCAATGCCTCGGCAATGGAGAGGCGGTCCTTACCGGAAGTGCCGGCAGCATGATACTCAGTGACAAAGAACTTGTTGACCGCTGCAAGAATGGTATTGAGCCGTTCGAGAGCAACGACCGCATCGCCGGGGAGTGTCTGCACATTCCTGAAATTCAGGGGACAAAAATCAATGCGCTGCCCATCACCCTCGTCTATCAGGATCGGCAGCCCGTGGGTCCGGCAGATAATGGGACGATGGACGTAGAGTGCACATTCTCCATTATCAAGAAGCGGGCAAGGTCCATCTGCTGTTGCGGCTTTTGCCTTTGCCCGCAGAAAGCATGCCTTATCCTCCGGCAGTGAACTCAGAGCTTCGGCCAAGCAACCCCCTCCACCAAGGAAAGGGACAGATGACGACAACAGCTGTCACACCCCCTGTGACACGTGATATGCGCAGCATGTGCAGTGCTTATGCCTGCGGTCATTTCATCGACTTTGGCCAGCAGGGCACGGTAGTTGCCTAAACTTTTCATTATTGCTCCTCTCCCGGCATAAAGGATAACCTCATCGTCCAATCATGGTCAAGCGGTACATGCAGGCACTGTTTTTGTTTTCAAAATGAGGCATATTCTGCTAAAACCTGAGCATAATCATATTTCCCAAGGAGAATACGCAGATGTCCGACAAGAAGAATGAACTGAAATTCAAATATATCTTCGATGACTCATACAACCCGGTATATGTGAATGGGGCCCATGGCGGAGTCACCCCAAGAGGAGAGCTGGTCGTCAATTTCTATCTTGAGCGGCAGCCACTGCCAAACTCCATCAGCCATGAGCTCGCAGCCAACGGGAGCATTGGCCGGGAATCAGCAGTTGAACCCGCTGATCTGCCGCGCAGTTTCGTCAGGTTCATTTCTTCGGGAGTGGTGCTCAGCCATCAGACAGCAAAAGAAATTCATTTCTGGCTGGGGGAGAAGCTCAAGGAAATGGAAGCTATAGAAAATGCCAAGACAGCGCTCAACTCAGCTCCCATTTCAGACAAATCCAGATTTACGCACTGACAATAGGTCCCATATCAATGTGGCCTGGTTTTCCGGCAAGTGGCGTGATCTTGCCGCCACCGCTTGGTTGAACACTGTAAGCCCCCCCACCAAGGTTTGAAGCAGTCATGCCATCCTCACTTCATCTGCCGATTCCCTAAACCTGCATAGGAAAGAAGTTATAAGTTCAACAGTCACTCAAACATTGTCTTTGCGCTCGCAGACCAATTCGTTTCGTTCGTTCCGATAAAACGAGCATTGGCATTGAAGGGCGTCTTCCAAATTCCGCCATTGGTGATAAATAAGCTAGTGACTTTGGCGGGGGGATGTACTATTTATGTCCCTGTACAAGCATATGGCCTTGATGAATGCCTTTGACAGGAGATATCGATGGGGATTGATGCCAAACCAGCTATAGCCATTACCATGGGAGATCCGGCCGGCATTGGACCGGAGATCATTGTCAAGTCCATGGCCAGACCGGAGATACTCGCCAGCTGCAGGCCGGTGATCATTGGCGACCGGTCTGTGCTTCAACGAGCCATTGATCTACTGGCAGCGGATCTTAGAATTACAACCATCGAAGAGATGCCGGATCGCGATCCGGCAGCGGGCGAGCTATACCTGAAGCCACTCTCGGATCTTGCCCCACAAGATATGGAGTACGGCAAACCAACAGCAGCCGGGGGCGACGCTGTTTTCCGCTATATCACCGAAGCCGCCAGGCTCTGCCTTGATAGCGAGGTGGACGCCATGCAACCGCGCCCATCAACAAGGAAGCCATGAACGCCGCCGGGCATCACTACCCTGGCCACACGGAACTGCTGGCGGAATTGACCGGAACCGACGATTTCGTCATGATGCTGGCAGGCAGCCGCTTGAGGGTAACTTTGGTAACCATCCATGAAGCCTTGGCTGATGTGCCGCGCTTGGTAACTTTCGACAAGGTCCTCGCCACCATCCGCACCACAAATGGGGACCTGGCACGTTACTTTACCCCGCGGCCCCGTCTGGCCGTGCTGGCCCTCAACCCCCATTGCGGTGAAGGTGGCATGTTCGGCAATGAAGACCGAGACATCATACAGCCTGCAGTGGAGGCAGCCAGGTCAGAAGGCATCGACGCAACAGGGCCCCTGTCGGCAGATACCCTCTTCCATCTGGCCGTGAAAGGCGATTATGACGCCGTCATCTGCATGTATCACGACCAGGGGCTGATTCCGCTGAAGCTGCTCCACTTCGATGACGGTGTCAATGTGACCCTCGGGCTCCCTATCATCCGGACCTCGGTCGATCACGGCACGGCCTACAATCTCGCCGGTAAAGGGATTGCCTCGGAAGAGAGTATGGTTGCCGCAATAAAAATGGCTGCAGAAATGGCAGTTGTCAGGCAGACGAGAAAAGCATGAAAAAAATATTTGTGATCCTGGCAGGACTGGCCATTCTTTACGCCGCCTATATCGGCGTATCCCTGATGCTTCTGCCTTCCGTTTCCGATCTGCAGAAGCGCAGGGCGAGCATGACCATCCAGGTCAGGGACTGGCACGGCAACTATCACCCTTTTGTCGTGGGTCCGAAGAACAGGTACTGGACCTCCGGCGCGGCATTCCGCCGGAAATGAAGTGGGCGGTGATTTTGGCTGAAGATGCCAATTTTTACAAGCACGAAGGTATTGACGTCAAGGCGATCAAGAATGCCATCAAATATGACCTGGAGAAAAAGACTTTCGCCAGGGGTGCCTCCACCATAACCCAGCAGGTGGCTAAAAATCTGTTCCTCTCCCGGGAGAAAACCATTTCCAGAAAAGTCAAGGAAGTGGTGCTCGCCAGGCGCATGGAGCAGGAGTTGACCAAGGGAAGAATCATCGAGCTTTATCTGAACCTGGTCGAACTTGGACCGATGGTCTATGGCATTGGTCATGGTGCACACTATTACTTCGGCAAGCCAGCGTCAGCTTGACACCACGTGAATGTGCCATATTCGCGGCAATGCTGCCCGGACCACGGGTGGCTTACAACCCTTACCGGAACATGGGCAAGGTGCTGAAACGTTCCAACATGATCCTGCGTCTGTTGCTGAACAAAGGAGTACTGTCACAAGCTGAATACCGGCAGGCTCTGGCAGAATCGCCCAATATCGGCCGACTGCAGAAAAAGGTTGATGAGAGTATAAAGAAGGAAGAGGTGCTGCTGCCCAACATCAGCAGCGCTAAAAATGAAGAGGAGAGTACGGTCGAACCCACGACTGACGGGGAGGGTGCCGTCAACGGAGCTCAGCCGAACATGAACATGGAAGAAGATAGCCGGCAGAATATTCCGCCGGCTACCGAAGAACAAGCTCAGCCTGAAGCAGACAGCCAGGCGGAACAGAAATGATGGTAAACAAAAACACAAGGGCAGGACTAGCCGATCCTTAATCCTTCGACAATCGCTTCGGAGAAGTCCTTCTTTACCTTCAGCTGCTTTTCACTTCCGTCAACGATCGCTTTTATGATACATTCCGTGTCCGGTTCCGCCTTGGTGTAACGCAGAAGGATCTTGGCCGCTTTTTCAAGCAGCGCTTCATCCTGCTTGCCCATGACCACGGTTAACGGGCTGCTCCCCTCTTCCCAACGCAGTGTTGCCTCCCCCGCCTGCACGGCCGATTCGAGCAGATTGTTTTCCGCCTCGTCACGACCGACAATAACTTTGGTCCTGTCGCCAATGCGGAAATGCCGCCCAAGTTTGATCAATCGGAAATCTCTCAGGTTTAGGGAATCGGAATGATCGAAGACATCCTTAACCTTGGGAACAAAGGAAACTTCCGTGAGCAGACAGCCACCGGCCGGGCAGGGATAGTTTTTCACATCCAGCTCCTCAGCCAGCTGCATCTGCTCCTTTCGCGAACGGCCCTGGATCGCCAGAAGCCGGTCCCTGTCCACCCAGCCTTCCTTTTCCGGAATGGTCGGATCAAAGTGTTTTGCTGACAGGGGTCGAAGCAGAAGTCCTTCGAGGCCGCTCTCCCTTTCTATCACACGAAGAGTGTCGCGGCGCTGACTCATTGGACGCTGCCCCAGCACCTCGCCGGTAATGACGAAATGGGCTCCGCTTTCCTTCATGTATTCCCTGGCCTTGGTGAGAAGGAAAATGCGACAATCGATGCAGGGATTCATGCCCTTGCCGTAACCGTGCCTGGGGTTGCCGACGATCTCCAGGTAATCAAGCCCCTTGTGCATTACCTTGATGGGAATGCCGAACTCCTCGGCAACCCGAACGGCCTCTGATTTGCAGCCGGCATTCTTACCGGTACAGGTGCAGAAAGGGGAAGTAAAATTGAGGGCTTCCACGGCTATGCCCTGCTCGAGCATGACCTTGACGGCCAGTGTGGAATCAAGGCCGCCGGAAAGAAGGGCGAGTGCTTTTTTTGCATGTTATCTCCTGTGGTCCCATGGTCGCAACAGCTTCGCGTACCACGGAGCCTGATTTTTGACAGGAAGCTTTCTTCCTGCAGACCGGAGAGGCTAACACAGGCGAAGGAAGAAAGTAAAGGGTCTGCATTTCATTCCTAATAAATCTGCTGCCAATGTCGATAAGCATTGTGACCAGGGAGGTAGTGTATGGATAAACTTGTCAAAGAGGGTTCGCTGGGATCTATCCTGCTTCACTCCCAGATCATCACCGAACAGGAGTTGCAGGCGGCTCTTGAAGAACAGCAAACCTCCGGCATCCGCATCGGCGAGGCGCTGATAAAGCTCGGCATCGTCACTCAGGAAGACATCGACTGGGCACTGTCCAATCAGCTGAACATCCCTTACGTGCGACTGAAGAAGGAAAACATTGGTCGGGAAGCGGTTGAGTGCGTACCGGCCGAACTTGCCCGCCGCTACAACCTGATGCCGCTCTTCCTGAGTGGCGACGATCTGAGCATTGCCATTGCCGATCCGTTGAACCAGGACGCCATCAGGCCGTGGAGAGCACAACCGGTTGTCTGGTCACTGTCTCCGTTGGCCTGATCAGGGAAATCAGGGAAATGCAGGAGCTGTTTTATGGCGCTGAAATCGTCCCGGCCTCATTTGGTTTTTCTTCCAGTCTTTTCCCCCCCCAAATCATCGACAATATCAATGCTGATCTGAGTGGGGCAAAGCTGCTCGACTACCTGCTGCTGTCCATCGTCAAGAACAGACTATCGTCAGTTTCGCTGCAGCCGGTAGGAGATTCCGTCCTCGTCACCGGGCGGGCGGCAGGCGTGACCAAGGAATTAGGAGCATTCGAGCCTGGTTACTACCCTGAACTGATTCTTCATATACGTCGGATGGCAAAGATGAACGGTCTTCACGAGACCTCCGCCAGGGGAGTGCTCGCCTTCCGTCTCAAGGGAAGGACCCTCCACTACCAAGTGTGCATGCTCAGGGGCGAGGGAGGAGATTATGTAACCATCAAGCTCCATCTCTCATCCACCTTCCCCAGCACCCTGTCCGAAATTGGCCTCAGTAGTGAAAAGGAAGCCGAATACCGCAATCTCGCCGCCATTGACAAGGGCCTGCTTCTTTTCTCCATGCGGGATGCAGATGAAAGGTGCCGCCTGATGGACCTTTACCTTGATGAAAGGAATACCCAAGGGCAAACAGTACTTATCCTCGGCAACAACGTGGGCAGGGGAAGGAAAAAGTTTCCCCGCATCCCTGTATCGAGAAACATTAACGAACTAAGCGCCGTAATCATGGCCACCTTCGACCATGACCCCGATATCATCGTCATCGAAGATGCCACTGACGCCTATGCTTTCATTGCCGCCGGCAAGGCAGCCATGCACGGCAAACTGGTCATGGCCGGTGTTTCCTTCGGCGATGTCCCGGTCACCTTCAAAAACCTCATCCATTACTGGCAGAAGAATTACTTTATTCCCACCTTTCTCAAAGGTGTCATATCCCTCAAAGGACTCGTCACACTTTGTCCCCATTGCAAGGAAAGTTACGCTCCCTCGCGTGAGGAAACTGCCGCTTTGCGCATCGAAGTACCCATTGCCGACTGCTATAGGCCAAAGGTTGCCCGGCCTGCGAACATACCGCTACGCCGGACGGAAATATCTGATGGGGCTGATTGCCTTTGACAGTTCGATGCTCGAAGCTTTTGAACGCCCGGGATAGCGCTGAGATTGTCAAGCACCTGAGCGGCAGAGGCTATCGGGGCATCGGTGAAGAAGCTCTTGAATTGCTGGTTGCCGGCGAGATTTCCCCTGAGGAATATGCGGTCTCGATAATATATTAAGATGGATGGAGCATGACCTATGGCACGTATTGACGCACTTTTCAAGATGATGAACGAGCAGGGGGCATCAGACCTTCATTTGTCCACCGGCTCCCCCCCCATTTTCCGCCTCAATGGTGAAATGGAGCGTCTCAACTTCAAAAGCCTCGGGCATGAAGATCTTAGGTCCATCCTCTATGAGATCCTCTCCGAGACCCAGATTGCCGATTTCGAAAAGCGTAAGGATCTGACTTCGCCTATTCGGTACCCGGCATAGCCCGCTTCCGCGGTAACATGCTCATGCAGCATCGGGGCATAGCCGCCGTCTTCCGCATCATCCCCAGCAAAATTCTGACGGCAGACCAGTTGAATCTTCCCGAAGGGTGCGGAAGCTGACCGCTTTGAAAAAGGGGCTGGTTCTCGTCACCGGTCCCACCGGCTCCGGGAAATCCACCACCCTGGCAGCCATGATCGACCTGATAAACTCCACCCGGCGCGAGCATATCCTTACCCTGGAAGACCCGCTGGAATTCATTCACGAGAACAAATTGTCCCTGTTCAACCAGCGGCAGATCGGCGAACACTCGGAAAGTTTTGCCGCCGCCCTGCGCGCCGCCCTGCGCGAAGACCCGGATGTGATCCTGGTGGGTGAGATGCGCGACCTTGAAACCATCAGCCTGGCCATGAGCGCCGCCGAGACCGGTCACCTGGTCTTCGGTACCCTCCACACCAGTTCCGCGGCCAAGACCGTTGACCGGATCATCGACGTCTTTCCCAAGGACGCCCAGGAGCAGGTACGGGCCATGTTGTCAGAGTCGCTCAAGGGGGTTATCAGCCAGCAGCTCCTGCGCAATGCCGACGGCAAGGGTAGATCGGCCGCCCTGGAAATCATGATGGGAACGCCGGCCATCGGCAACCTGATCCGCGAAGGAAAAACCTTCCAGATACCTTCCATCATGCAAACGGCGAAGAAAGACGGCATGCAGCTCATGGACCAGCACATCCTCGACCTGCTGAAGACGAAGAAGGTCTCCCCCGAAGAGGCCTATCGGTGCTCCGCCGATAAGAAACAGTTCGAACAGTACCTGCCCGACCGACCACAGCAATAGTTATTTGGCTGACCAGAAATGGCCACAAAAAAGCCTCGGCAGTAGCCGGGGCTTTTTAACATTTAACAAAGGGAACAGCCGGAGATCAAGTGTCAGGATTTTCTATCCCCTGGCCTTCTGCTTCCCCGGCAGCTGCGGCATTGCATCGCTCAACCACCTCCCGCAGCCAGGCGATTTCATCGGGTAGAAACTGCTTGGAGAATTCGGTGCCGACGTTCAGTGCCCAGTGCAGGGGTGGCTGGGAAGTGGCTGCCAGCACATGCCCCGGCACCTCGACGCTGGCCACGTCCTCCCCGGTCCAGGCAAGTAGCCTCTCTTTGCTGTCGAAGAGCATGAGATAGTCATTACCCTCAGACTCCATCACCAGCGGCAGTGCCTGCCCTTCGGCACCCCCCTCATCGGCGCCTTCCATTTTCTCCTGCAAGGTCGGGATATGAAAGCTGGCGTTGAGGAAGAGATCATAAAATTTCGATTGGCTTTTGGGGTCATCCATGTTCTGGCGCAATGCTTCCAGCGCCTGATCCAGCTCATTCATTGTTCTTTCCTTTCGTTCTTCATTGCTCACAGGGTAAGGTCGGCATGGCCGTGATAAAGCCCGTCCCGCTCCGCCGCCACCTCTGCGCTCTCAAGATAGTCGTCAAAACCCATGACACGATCGATGACACCGCCGGGAGTAAGCTCTATAATGCGGTTAGCCACGGTAGAGACGAACTCATGGTCGTGGGAGGCAAAAAGTATGACGTCGCCATAGGCAATGAGACCGTCGTTGAGGGCGGTAATCGATTCCAGGTCCAGGTGGTTGGTCGGTTCGTCCAGAATCAGGACGTTGGCCCCGGTCAGCATCATGCGGGCCAGCATGCAGCGGACCTTTTCGCCTCCGGAAAGGACACTGGTCTTTTTGGTCGCTTCATCACCGGAGAAGAGCATCCTGCCCAAAAAGCCCCGGGCAAAGGTCTCCCCCTCGGTAGGGGGTGAATACTGACCGAGCCATTGGATGAGGGTGAGGTCGTTGTCGAAATAGGCGCTGTGCTCCTTGGGGAAATAGGCATGACTGATCGTCACCCCCCAGCGGAAAGAGCCGCTGTCCGGTTCCATTTCACCGGCCAGGATCTGGAACAGCGTGGTGCGGGCCAGGCCATTGCCGCCGACAAAGGCAATCTTGTCCCCTTTGCGCACGATCAGGTCAAAGTCGTCCAGCACCTTCACCCCGTCCACCACCTTGGTCAGCCCCTTGACCTCAAGAATGATGTCACCGCACGGGCGCTCGGGCTTGAACATGATGTGGGGATACTTTCGGCTTGAAACCGGCATATCCTCCAGGGTCAGCTTGTCCAGGAGTTTCTTTCTGGAGGTGGCCTGCTTTGCCTTGGAGGCATTGGAAGAAAAGCGCTGGATGAATGCCTTCAATTCTTCGGCCTTCTCCGAGACCTTGCGGTTCTCGTTCTGCTTCTGCTTCAGATTGAGCTGGCTGGCGTGGTACCAGAAATCGTAATTGCCCACATATACCTGGATGCGGCTGAAGTCGATATCGGCAGTGTGAGTACAGACCTGGTTCAGGAAGTGGCGGTCGTGGGAAACGACGATCACCGTGTTGGCAAAGCGGGAAAGGAAGTCCTCCAGCCAGGTGATGGACTTGAGATCCAGATTGTTGGTAGGTTCGTCCAGCAGCAACACATCCGGGTTGCCGAACAGGGCCTGGGCCAGCAGCACCCGCACCTTGTCCCCACCCTCCAGCTCCTTCATCCGCCTCTGTCGCAGTTCTTCAGGAATGCCAAGACCATTGAGCAGCACCGCCGCTTCTGATTCGGCCTCATAGCCATTCATCTCGGCAAATTCCGCCTCCAGTTCAGCCGAACGAACCCCGTCAGCCTCACTGAAATCAGGTTTGGCATAGATAGCCTCCCGCTCGGCCATTACCTTGTAAAGCCGCCCATGTCCCATGATGACCGTGTTGAACACCGTTTCCTCATCGAAGGCGAACTGATCCTGACGCAGCACTGCCATCCGCTCGCGGGGGCCGATGCTGACCTCTCCCTTATCCGGGGAAATCTCACCGGAAAGTATCTTGAGAAAGGTGGATTTGCCGGCGCCGTTTGCGCCGATCAGGCCATAGCAATTACCCGGGGTAAACTTGATGTTCACATCCTTGAAAAGGACGCGTTTGCCGTAACCCAGTGTGATATTTGTCGCCGTTATCATCTGTTACAAAACTCCCTTTTTATTCATGAACTGACCGCTTTGATGCGGCGGCAAAAAAAACCACAGGGGGTCCCTGTGGTGCAGAAACTGTTTCAAAATAACATCTTGTCCCGCCGTCGGCAATGGTTAAATGAAGACTCGGGCGAAAAAGGCAGCTTTCCATAAGGCAACTGTGAACAAGCGCAGATTGAGGGAGGGAGTTTTACTTTCCAGCCGGCATCAGTTTGGCTTTCAGGTCATTAATCTGCTTTTGCGTCGTCTCGTCCGGGTATGCAAGATATGATTTTTCCAGTTCAGCAATGGCATCCGGCAGGTTGCCTTCCTTGGCATGAAGCTTTCCCAGGCGCAAATGAGCCTCGGATGAGACGGATCAGCTGCTATAGCAGTGGTATACTCATTTCTGGCTTTTGCAAACTCCCCCCTGTTTTCATATGATTCCCCGAGAAAGATATGTGGCAGGGGACTGTTCGGATTTAATCGCGCTGCCGTCAACAGCTCGGTGGTTGCCTCATCGAACTGCTTTAGATCGGAGAGGGTTTTCCCTAGGCAGACATGGGCCAATATATAATCGGGCCGGAGCCTGATCGCCGTGCGTAACTCCTTGATCCCTGCTTCCATTTTTTCCCGACCGACGTTCCTGGACGTGCCGAAATCGATCTTGTTCTCAAGGGCTGCCTGCTGCACCAGGGCGGCTCCTAATCCATAGTGAGCCCTGGCCTTGTTGGGGCTCTTGTCGGTGATATCCCCCCAAAAGCTCACCTCATCCTGCCAGACCGAATTTCTGACAATACCTGCGATTGACAAGCTTATAAGAATGACAGCAAGTAAGCCATTCGCCATCGTGCTTGTAAAAATGAATCGATTGGCCAGGCGGCGGTAGATAATGGCTGCCAGTGCCAATGCCGAGAGGAAAAAACCTACTGAGGGGAGGTATACCCGGTGCTCGAAGATCAGGTCATCTATGGGAACGATACTTGATTCCACTGACAGGGTAAGAAAAAACCAGAAGATACCGAAGGCAGCCAGCTTGTACAATGGAGTTTGCGGACGATCTGGACCCCATGACCGACAGTAAAGATAGACGCCTGTGCCCATGATGAGAAGAAGCAGGAAGAGAGGAAGCATCACCCCAAGGCTGAAGAAGTGTGTCTGCAGATGGTAGTCGTAATCGAAATTCTGGCCGATGGGCAGAACAAGCAGCCGCAGGTAGGTGGCGATGACACCGAACTGGGTTATCAGATAATGCCATGAAGAAACCCCGCTGAAGTTGACCAGGTTTATGGAGTCGACAAGGACATCTGCCTCCACAGGTTTTGCCATGGAAGACAGTTGGGCGAGACGGACAGGTATAATCAACATTGTCAGCAGGAAAGGAATCAAGCGGACAAGCCTTCTGCCCATGTGGCCGGAGAAAAACATCAGTTCGAAGAGAATTATCGCCAAGGGGAGGGTGAAGGCATTTTCCTTGGTATTCATTGCAATGACTGCGGAGAGAAGCGCAAGAACATACCACACCCATTGAGATGTCGCGGTCCTGGCCAACCTGCTTTTCGCATACAGCACCAGAGATCCCAGATAAAAAAGGACTACAAGTGACGTAAATCTTTGAATGATATAGGTTACGGCCTGTGTTTGCAGGGGATGGCAGACAAAGAACAAGGCGCTGAAAAGCGGAAACCACGTATGAGATACAGCCTGTGCAGAATTTTCCTTCTCGTCATCTGTCAGCATTGCCGGGGTATGTAAGGCTAATGAAACCATCAGGTAGACCAGTAGCCCGTTGACGATGTGAATGATCAGATTGGTGAGATGGTAGCCCCTTACATCGAGGCCATGGACTGCGTAGTTCAAGGCGTAGGTAAAATAGGAAACCGGCCTCAGGAGAAAATTGTTTTTAACATCGGGAAGAATGCCCAGACTGAACAACCGATCACTGTCGGTGAAAAAGCTGAATTCCTTAATCGCCGGGTTCGTGACGAGGTAGGTTATGTCGTCAAACAGGAAGGGAGAGGTGATAGTGTTGAAATAGACAACGAAGCCGGCGACAACAATGAGCATGACATGAACGAACGGCTCATGCCAAAGGTTGATCTGGTCCAGGTCGGCACTTGACGAAGAAACACCTTTATTGGCCGATTCCTGCTTTTTTCCGGAGGGCTTGAAAGCTTTTCCCATTGCTACTCCATTGCCGGAAGGAATTCCCTGCTCCATTGCGTTTAGGCCGCAAGGCGGAAACCGGCTCATTTCCAGATATAGTTCTCTTTTTCTATACCTGACGCGAAACAAATTCAAGGGATAAAGCCCTGCCGGACAAAATTCTCCAGCACGAAAAGGAAGGCATTTTTCTAGGAGTCTGTCGGA
>NZ_BBCJ01000025.1 GCF_001311985.1 Geotalea toluenoxydans JCM 15764 | reverse complement strand
CCCTCGCCGTTCTCATCCAGCAAGCCGCGCCGGCTGCCCCGCCCCCCACCTGGACAACCCCCAGGTTCCTGACAAAGACCGGCACCCCAGAAAGGGATGTGGCAACGACGATATTCTCGATGTCCTCCTTGCCTCGCAGATATCCCGAGCCTCTGACCTGGAATTCCGCCGCGTTCTTTTCGACCACATCCCCGCCCACATCGCTGTTGGACTGGGATACCGCCCGGACGACCGCCTGCACCGGCACCTTGTAGGCGAAAAGTTTCATCGGGTCCAGGTCGATCTGGTACTGCTTGACGAACCCGCCGACTGAGGCCGTTTCCGCCACACCCGGCACGGTTTCCAGTGAGCTCCGCAGGGACCAGTCCTGGATTGCCCTCAGCTCGGCCAGGTTGTGCCGGGCGCTCTTCAGCACGTACCAGTAGACATGACCTACGCCGGTACCGTCCGGACCCAGAACCGGCGTGGCCCCCTTCGGCAGGCGGCTGGTCATCCGGGAGAGCCTTTCGAGAACAAGGGGACGCGCCCCGTTGAGATCGACACCGTCTTCGAAGATGAGGTAGATCATGGAGGCGCCGAACATGGTCGAAGACCGCACCGACTGGACGTGGGGCATCCCCCGGAGGCTGTTCGTCAGGGGATAGGTGACCTGGTCCTCGATGGTTTTCGGCGAACGCCCTTCCCACATGGTGTAGACGATCAACTGGTTGTCGGTCAGGTCGGGAATGGCGTCTACCGGGGTACGCCAGAGGGCCAGGCAGCCGAAGACCAGGAGCAGCAGCGCGCACAGAAGGGTAAGGGAACGGTTCCTCAGGCAGGCAGAGATGACGCCGTTTATCATTGATGCCTCTCCTGCCCGGCGCCTGCCTCCGGGCCATGGAGCCGGCTCTCTCCGTCGATAAGGAAGCCCCCCGATGCTGCCACGGCTTCGCCCTCGGCAAGGCCTGAGATCACTTCATAGTAACCGTCTCCCCGCCGCCCCAGGGTCACGTACCTGGGAAGAAACGAGCCTGGGCCGCTCTCCACCCAGACCATGGAACGCTCGCCACTGAAGATCACCGCTTCCTCGGGGACCGCCGGTTTGGTGATCCTGCGCCCCTTGAGCTTCACCTTGACGAACATCTCCGGCTTCAACAGGCCGCCACGGTTATCCAGGTCGACGCGGACCTTCAAGGTGCGCGTCTCCGGGTTGACCGCCGGGTCGACGAAGGCCACCCGCCCGGAAAAAACCTTGCCGGGAAACGCTTCGGTGGTCACCTGGGCAACTGCGCCGGTTTCGATCCTCCCCAGGTCGTTCGTAGAGCTCCGCGTAGACCCAGACGCTTGTGAGGGAGCCGACGAAAAAGAGCGGCGTACCCTCGTTCACATACTGGCCTGCCGTTACGAGCCGTTCCATGACAACTCCCGCAACCGGCGACTGGATAGTCACGACCTTTTTCGGCTGACGGCTCAGCTCCAGCTCGGCAATCTGCCGGTCCGTCATCCCCCAGATCTTCAGGCGCGAACGGGCGGCGTCGCGCAGCCCCTCCATCATCCCCCGCGACTCGGAAAGGGAGCTCTCCTTGGCCTGCTCTGCGCCGTCCAGGGCAAGGAGGTACTCCCGTTGGGCCGATACCAGATCGGAGGAATAAATGTCCATTAAGGCGCTCCGACTCTGACGGGGGCGCCGGTGAAATTAACATGGAGCCGCTCCACCCTCCCCTGTAGCCGCGAGGAGATCCTGTTCAGGCGCCGTTCGTCCCAAGACACCCGCCCCGCCGCCAGGGTCTCGGTGGAAAACTCCCGCCGGGCGACCACGGCGGTCGCCACATTTGCCAATATCTTCTGCTGAGCGCTCAGGGTCACGCCACCCGGCATTTTCTCCGCACCGGCAGCCTTTTCCCCGGTGTTCTCCTTGAGAACCAGGTTCATGGCGCAGATGGGGCAGGTAGAGGGGCGGGGCGCCGTGACAAAGGGATGCATGGGACACAGGTAGGTGACTGCCGCTGCGGCTTTCGCTTTTTCCTTGCCGGCATGGGGAGCCCCCTTTGCTGCAGGTTTAAGAACCAGGTGCACTGCGATTCCGCCGATGATCAAAAGGGCAATCAAGGCAACGCCCAGCTTTATTTTGGATACTTTCTTCAAAGATCAATTCCTCTTTTCGTTCAGCACCGGTTGCAGGCCTTTTCCGCCGCAACGTGGACAGCCCTGCATGGACAAGGGTGGTTCGAGACGGCAGGAAGCGAGCAGTTCGCCGTCCTGAAATATGTCGCCGGTCGGGCCGTCCGCCGCTATCATCCCCTCCTTGAGGACGATGACCCGCTCGCAGAGGCTGGCGACCAGATCCAGGTCATGGGTGACGATGATCCGCGTATGTTGGAATTCTCGCACCAGAGAGATCAGTTGCCGCCGGGCAAAGGGGTCGAGCCCGGTGGTCGGCTCATCCATGACGAGTATGGCCGGCTCCATGGAAAGTACCGTGGCGATTGCGGCCCGCCTCTTTTCGCCGCCCGAGAGGTGATAGGGGGGCTTCCCCTTCAGGTGCCCGGCTCCCACCTTCTCCAGGGCAGCAGTCACCCGCCGATCCACCTCGTCGTCCGGAAAACCCAGGTTCCGCGGGCCGAAGGCCACGTCATCGTATACCGTGGGCATGAAGAGCTGGTCGTCCGGGTCCTGGAAGACCATCCCCACGGTACGGCGGATTTCACGCACCGTCTGGTCATTCAAGGGAAAGTCGCCGATGCGCACAGCTCCCGAGGTGGGAGCCAGATAGCCGTTGAGGTGGAGGAGCAGCGTCGATTTTCCGGCGCCGTTTGCGCCGACCACCGCCACCGACTCCCCGTGGCTGATGCGGAAGGATATGCCGCGCAGTGCCGGCGTGCCGTCCGGATAGTGGTGAACGAGCTCCGCCACTTCCACAAGATGATGGCTCACGGCAGCCCTCCTGTAATGATGCTCCCCACAAGAGAGGGAAGATTCCAGAGGCGGCATGCGACGAAGAAAAGAGACCACCCCGCCGCGTATCCCGCCTCCCGCCGACCGAATTCCTGCCGCTTGTGCACGTGAAACCCTCCATGGAACCCCCGGGAAAGCATGGCCAGGTGAATCCGCCGGGCACGGTCGAAGGTCCGCAGCAACAGGTGTCCCACCAGCGACCCGAATACTTTCACCTTCATGTTACCGCCATGCAATGCCCGTAGTTCCCATGCCCGCACCATCCTCAGCCCTTCCTCCCCCAGGACGAAAATGTACCGGTAGAGGAAGAGGAGCTGCACGGCAAAGGGGCGCGGCATGCCCAGTCGCTCCAGTGAAGCGCAGATATCGTTGAAGCCGGTTGTGGCAATGAGCAGCAGCGCCACCCCCAAGGTCAAAACGAACCGCAGGAGAATGGAGATGCAGGACAGCCATCCGCCGGAGATGGGAACGGCGCCGATGGTGACGATCACCTGGCGGTCAAAAAGCGGATTGAGCCCCCCCGCCAGCAGGGCAAAGGGCAGAAACAACAGGAGCCGTGGGTAAATGTGGGCCAGGGAAACATTTCCCCGGGCAGCAATCGCAAGCGGGAAGAACAGGTACGGGAGCAGCGCCGCCACTTCGTACCGGTCGAAAAGAGAGCAGGCAGACCAGAAAGACGAGCACGGTGATCAGCTTGGCCCGCGGGTCGAGGCGATGGACCGGTGAGTCATGGCACGCCAGCTGATCCAGTTGTTTCAGGTCGGCAAAGTGTTTTTCCAGGCGCAACATGGTGCCCATGGCTGTTATTCTCCCCATAAGTGTCGAGGCCTCTGCGGCCCCGCGGAACGGTTACCTGGCGCACCTGCTTCGGTTCAAGATCAGACCGACTGAAAGGAGGGCGATGAGGGTTATGGCGCCTCCGACAATTCCTGCCGCCCCATCCCCTCCTCCACTCTCCGTATCAGCCTTCCCTCCGCGTCCCTGCCCCGTGGCCTGCCGGTTGCCGGCGGCATATCCGGGAAAAAGGGCGCTTTTCCCCTGGACCAGGGCAAAAGCCCGGTGCACCCTCCCGTCCTGCCCCTGCAGACCGTTATACCCCACAAGCCTGGCCACTGACCATTCCAGACCGTCGGGACTTTCAGACCCATAGCGGACCAGGACCCCGCCGATGAGGAACGTGGCGCAGAGCATGGTCGCCACGAGCCTGCGCGCGATCCTCGGGCCTAAGGATTCGTGGAGAGGATGGGATCGCACCAGGTCGGGGCGAGCCTGCAAAAGCCAGGAGAGCAGTGCGGCCGTCACCATCCTTCGACGACGCCGATGGCCAGATGGACCGGGAGCATCAGAGCGAGGAAGGGAAGGAACGGCAGGGCAGACAGGCCGGAGAAGGTGGTTTCCATTACCACAGCCAGTGCCCCCAGCACGAGGCTGAACACGGCGGCTGCAACAGCCGCAAGTGCAATCCTGCTCCGTCCTGGAAAGCCGCAAGCGATGCTTTTATAGATGAAGGGATACGCCAGGTAAGACGGGATAAATCCCAGATTGAGAATATTACAGCCAAGGGACAAAAGGCCGCCGTCTGCAAAAACAAGGGCCTGCACTACCAGGATGGACGCAATGGCTAGAAACGCGGCGTGAGGCCCCAGGAGTACCGCAAGGAGAACCCCACCCACCAAGTGCCCACTGGAACCGGTTCGGGAATGGAAAAGTTTATCATCTGCACCGTAAACACAAAGGCTCCCAGTGCCCCCATGAGTGGTACGATTCGCTCGTCAGCATCTCTACCCAGCCTGCGAGCCCCATGGGCTATGGCTCCTGCCGCTACCAGCCATGTTGTCCCACCCACTGCGGGTGAGACCAAAGCATCAGCCATATGCATACTCATTTACTCCCGGGAAAATTGTTTTCGCTTTTCGTCAAAAAACAAAAAGGCCAAAGATGTCCACTACCTTTGGCTTCCAGTTGTCTGGTCAGCAATTAGACTACTTAATCTATAGCTTTTATTCTTTTATACAGAAACCATTCCTTCCGGTCAACAGAATTTTTTTAATGTTCAGAAGACTATTTGTCTAGTTGATCAATAGATAATTTAAATAAAATTAAGGGGTTATATGCACTTAAGGATATTGACTTGAGGCGAATGGGGGATAGACTGGGCTTCAAAGGAGTAAAATAAACGAAAGGAGATGGTGCCATGAACTGGAAAAATATTCTCACCACACTTTTTATCATGATCCCTGCATTTGCCGTATTTACACCAAACATCGCCACGGCGTCCACCGTGGCAGGAGATCAGCGTCGTGATGTGTCGTTTTCCGTGGAAATCAAGCAGGCGCCCGGCAACCTCGCCATCAAGGGGTTAGCCAGGAACAACCTCCACCACAAGATTTATCAGCTACAGCTCTTTGCGGTTGTTCTCGATGAAAACGGCAAGCCGTCAGGAAATGAGGCAGTTTCCATCGGTCCCGCCAGCCTCGCCCTTGACCAGTCGCAACAATTCAACCTGACGCTTCCCGGCACTCTGGCCATGAACGCCAGAAACATCAGGCTGGAATATCGCTATCACCTCCCTGACTATGCTGAAAGGTACTGGTCGTGGACCTATGGACGAGTCATGATAACGCCGGAGGGAGATTCGAAAAGCTGAGAATGGACTAGTGCCTTGTAACATCTACATCTCCCCCCCCTCAGTCCCCCCTTACCTAAGGGGGAAGCCTTGAAGTCTCCCCTTTGAATAAGGGGAGACTTAGAGGGGTTAGCAGCGAAAGAATAAGTGTTACAGGGTACTCGCCCCACGTACCATTGATGCGCCTTTAGCTGAACCGGCAGCTACTCCTGTTCCGATTTCTGCCCATTGCATCCGCAGCCGTCTCCCTGGCCATTTCCGCGTCCGCCACCACCTTTGCGGCAGCCGCCCCTCTCCCGTTGTACCGGGGTCGTTGCCAGGCTCAAGGCAAAGGCGTCTGTCTTTGATGCGGCACCGCGGCGCACCTGCTTCCCGATATCGACTGCATCGTTGAGTGCCCCATCGTCGGCCCCAAACTCACGGGCACGACTGATATGATATTTCACCTCCGGAGGGTTGTTGGCGGCAATAGACGCGCCTACTGCGATGAGCTCACGAACTTTTTCTTCCAATGCCATTGAATAGTCTCCTTTCAGTAATGAAATGATTTATCAGCCTGTTATTTCCACGAGTAAACTTCATGTGTCTCGAACTGGTGAGACACCAGGTCAGAGGGCTTGACCTTGCCGCGAGGGATCACCTTATGCTCCTCCAGGTCTTGAATCCATGGCTCAATCTCGCTCTCCAGGATGTCATTTCTGGGTGAGTAATAATGGTTGCCGGTCACTGGCACCCCAATCGCCTCCGAAGTCCATTTGGCGGCCATTTCGGGATGGTCGTTGATCCATGCCCCTCCCCGGCCCATGGCCCGTATGAAACCGCGGACCACATCCGGGTGTTTCTCTATGAAATCATCCCGAAAGTAGGTAAAACTAGCGCCTGCGGCGGGACCCAGGCCTGTTTCCAGTGAATCCGAAATTTTGCGCGCCCCTGAAATTGCCATTGGCTTGTAGAAGGGTGGATGTACACCGGCCACGTCCACCAACCCCTGCTTCAGTGCCTGGATCGCCTGAACGTCAGGCATCGTCACCCATTCGAATTTATCCCTCGGAATACCGTATTTATCGGCGATCCTGTTGGCCAGGAAGTCCGAACAGATATTGTTGGTGATGGTGGAGAACTTGAGTTTGCCCGGCAACTTCTTCAAATCCGCAAAGGATTTGACATCGGGATATTTCTCAGGATTTACGTACCAGAACATGTGGCGCAGTTCCGGATTAAGGTCTGGAGCAGGGTCTATGCCGTTGCGCATAACACCGGTGATCTTCGCCCCTCCGGCTTTGGCCACTGCCAGTGCATTGGGGTGGTCGCCGGCCACGTCGTTATCCCCCTTCAAGACAGAAGGGAGGACCAGAGCGGGCTGTGTTTCACCGGTGTAGACAATCCTGATTCCCTCCTGTGCAAAGTAACCGAGCTTTTCGGTCACCAGCCAGGGTGCAAGTGAACAGTCTTTCCTGGTGATGGCTTTGATCGGGAACAGCCCATCGCCGACGGTTGCCCCTTTAGTTTCTTTCTTGCATGCCCCCAGCAAGCTCGCAACTGACGACAGGGCAATGGTAATTGCTACAATCCTGATGGCTTTATTCATGAATCCCGGCATGTTTTAACCCTCCTTCTTTGCTCCGCAAGCCCAATGCTTTACCACGCCCCCAGCACCAGTCCAGCAAGAGAGAATACGACCACATATAGCCCTGCATCTATTGCGAAGAGACGCAAGGAACGTCCGGCGAGGAAGTAAATAGCTCCCAAAGCGGTAACGATCCAGACAAGGCTGATCATCAACGCAGTCAGCAAACCTGACCTCCATCCTTGACCAGCGACAACAAGGCTCACATTGGTGAAGGCGATGAAGTGCAATATACCCGAAACGCCTAAAACAATGGGCTTGTTGATCTTTCGTTCGGCCCCTGCCGGATTGACTTCCCTTTTCCAGGTGTTCCCGAACAGAAAGGGTAAATGCCATATGGCCGCGACGACAAGCGACAGCGCCGTCACGACAATAACGGGCAGCCAATGAACAGCAAACACCATAGTTTGAATGACCATCAATATATCGTTCATGAAATGCTCCACCCCATACCGAAAAGATCGCCGGACCTGAGTCATCGGCAAAATTGACTTGCCCGGTTCATAGCCCCGATCAGTCGGTTGGGTCTGCTTTATTCCCAAACATGTTTTTGATCAGGGGACTGCTGGAAAACCTCTTCAGCGCCTTTTCAACCTGCATATCTGCCTCATAGACGGTCAGCCAACCGATCTGCATCTTCCCCCCGGCTTCAACTCCCAGAGACCTAACAACCAGGAGTGAGCAATCGGAGATGATATCCAGAAATTCATCCATCGACAGGCTGGTTGGCTCCCCGCCAGGGCCGGGCAAAGCAGAGACTCCGGTTGCCTTGCGTGTTTCCATGAACCGGGGGCCCTCCACAGCTACATCATAAATGCTGAAGGAGGAGACCTCCTGTAGTGACTGGTCGATTGCTATTCCATCCGTCGAGGCGACGGCAACCCGCACCCAGCTCATGATCGGATCTCCATCTTTTCGAGACGCATCAGAACGGCCTGGCGAATTTGCTGAACAGGTCTTCCAGCAGGATATTGCCCCCACCAAACCCGGCATAGGTGCGCTTGAGGATAACCCGGTCGAAAGCGGGAAACGAAATCGTGTGATGGCCGGCCATGTACTTGGCGGCGGCGTACTTCTCCATGGAACTGGCGAAAAGGAGCATGAAGGTGTAGTTCGTCAACCGCTTGTGGATCAGGTAGGTATCGTTTTCGAAGAAGACGTCGGGAACGATTATGCCCTCTAATCCATTGGTAAGCCTGTCGGTGATGAGGTCACGCACTTCTGCAGGTGGATTGTCGGTCACGACCACCACACTGGGAAGCAGGCCGCATTCGTTGGTCAGGTACCTGACCAACCCGATGGCCATATTAGATTCTGCGACGACCGCGAAGTGAACATTGCAAAACCCGGTATAGAGCGCCGTGGCAATCAGATTGAAGTCGTCGTAGGCAATCTCTGTCTGCTTCTTGATCCATTTATCCAGGCGCTCTTGCTCCACATCCAGATATTCGGCCACCGTACGCAGGAAGCGGGTCATTTCCTTGGGGCCCATGGGCAACCCAGGATAGACGATATAGGGAGTGCCGTATTTTTCCTTGAGTTTTTCCGCGGCTTTCAAACCCTGCCAGGGACTGAGGACAATGTTCAATTGGGCGGCCGGAATATCCTTCAGCCCTTCGACACCGTATCTGCCGCCGAAGATCTGGTTGGTCTCCAGACCGATGGCATCCAGATTGGCCTTGAAAAGATCAAGATCTCCCTTCCAGAATATGTGCTGACAGGGCTGGATACCGAGGATGTTTACCAATCCTTTCCGGACCGGGCGCTCTTCCAGATACTGGTCGATTACCGCATCCAGGAACAGGTCGTAGCCATCGTAGGAGGTCCCGTTGAATCCCGATGATTTGACGTTGATGATGGGGGGTATTCCGGCTTCCTGAATTCGGAGACTACCCCTTCAACATCGTCACCGATCAGGGCCGGGATACAACCCGACACCGTGACGAAAAGGTCCCCGTTCATAAGTTCCATGGTCGAGGCAATCTGGTCGCGCAGCTTTTCCTCACCGCCGAAGACCACATGCTTTTCGAGCAGGGTCGAACAGGGGGTCGTCAATGCGCCGCCGTCGCCGATCTGCCGCCGCCGCTGGCGCCGATAAAGCCGAAGAAATTGGACCAGCCGCACCCCCCTCCCGAATGGAGGATCGGCATTACCCCTGACACGGCGGTAGCTGCCACAAACGCGCCGCCCAAGGCGCACGTATGGCGAGGTGTCTCCTGCAAGGGACGGTCCCTGGGATCAAGAGCGGCAATGCGCTCGTCTTCATCGGTAAATTTCAGTACATTTGTCGCAGTCATTTGATTTACATCTCCTTTATATTCTTTTAATCCTTGTGACCGTGAGCATGATCATGACCATGGCTGTGGGTGTGGCCGTGGTCGTGATGACGGTGATCATCATGTTCATGACCGTGATCCGGATCATCCGGTATTGTTAGAGGGTTGGACTTGAAGATCTCGTCCCTTCCCTTCACATAATGCAGCGGATCGGCTTTGTACCACCAATCCTTGTAGGGGGAGTCATCGAAGTCGGCAAGCAGCTTGGTCAGTGCAGTGTTCTGGAAGCTCCGCAGGACATATCCCCGTATCCGACGGCGCGGCATAACCGGCCTGAACCTGTGAAGGATGATTGTGGCCCCTGAGCCAATGGATGGTTCCGATGGTGTGGGCGGTCTTGATTACGCCACCCTTGAAGGGGGCCTGGAGGGAAAGGTCCGGCTTGAGCCTGGCAAAGAGATTTGCGTAGTCAGCAGCCTGGAAAGTGGAGACGAGAACGATGAAATCACCCACCTCCTTGACCAGGGAATCAAAGGAATCGGCGATGAGGGAGTCGTAATCAATGGCGCAAGCAGCTGCGACTTCCAAACCCAGCTCTTCCAGGAATACGGCATGCCCGATGACGCGGCCCTGGCCGACCGCACCGATGGCGGTCAGCTTCTCCCCCTCCTTCTTGGTTCCTTTTGCCACCATCCGCTTGCGGATATCCTCCAACCCCTGCCTGATTTTGTCCACCTTCGGGATGTAGGTGGCGTGCTCCTCCTTGATGAGCTCCTCCACCTCCTTCTCCTTGCCCGTATAGCTGGCAATCCTGCGGAGCCACTCGTCGGTCTTTTTGATGCCGAAGGGGATTACGTCGTTGAAATAGGGAACACCGAAGTGCTCATCCAGCCCCCGCATCAGATAGTCGGCGAATGTCGGGCAGATCGGCGCGGTCACCGCTGCAGCCCCCATCCGCTCCAGATCTTCCACCGAGGCGAATTCGGGTATGAAATTGACCCTGAGCCCCAGCTTGGTGAGGAGCCGGTTTATTTCGATCTTATCCATCCAGGTGTAGGAGAACATGTTGGTAACGTTCACCAGATCCTTCTCTCTCGGCAGGTCCTTCCGCACCAGATACTTGAGAACCCCGTGCCAGAAGGCATCGTAGCCGGTCTGGGTGACACGGGAACGGAACCCTTCGGTGTGACAGGGGACGATCTTTGCCTTGACGTGCGGCTGGGCCTCATTGACAGCCCCTTCCAGGTCGTCGCCAATGATACCGGAGGCACAGGAGGTGACGACAAAAATGGCCCGGGGCGAATAGCGCCGGTCGGCCTCCTTGAGGGCGGCAACCAGCTTCTCGCCGCCGCCGAAAACCACATCGCTGTCAGTCAGATTGGTGCTGACCGCATGGAAAAAACCCAGGTCGGCAGGCCGCCCCTGCTCGATGGGAATATGCTGAAAGAGTTCGTGACTGCTGTGCTGGCCTGCGGCACACCCTATGGGTGAGTGAAACAGGAGCACAGAATCGCGAATACTGATGAGCCGTTGGGCATTGAGCGCCAGAAGGCAGTTCCCAGACTGTTCGAAACAGCGATCCGGCTGAACCAGGCTCTTTTCACGAGTCCCCTTGACCAGATCGCTCATGGTACCGTAATAGGCGTTTATGGCGACCGACAATCGTTGTTCACGGGTCGGGCAAGTGTTTTCCTTAAGGTTTATGGGTGTATCATCCGTTATGGGCAGCTCACTCAAATTATCATGCATTTATAATATCCCCCAAGGAAGACGGGCCAGTGGAGTCCCAATGGCCCGTCTTCTCATTTGTTTGTGTCTTAAGATTTAAAAAGTCCCCGCTTGCTCTGTTCATCCTTCTTGATCTTTTGCAATATCTCGGCAGGAAGCGAGATCTTGCGGAACTTGGAAAACTTCTCTCGATAGAGAGGCGGGGTGGGAGGAAAATCCTTTGCCTCGAATTTCACCACAGGTACCGGCTTCACGAATGGATTCTCTATCCTTTGTGGCTGGAACAGCTGTTTCCATGTCTCCTTGCCGGCATAGGCATCCAGGTTGCCGAACTTCTCATAGGAGATCTTTTTGTCCGGCGTATCGGGAATGCTGTATACTTGCACGTCCTGCTCCACGTCCCATACCTGCTCAGGTCCTCCGCCATGCAGAATCGCCCGTCGTTCGGCGCCGTTCTCGGTCAGCCCGCCCTTGACCCCTTCCGACCAAGGGTAGATGAGTTTGTTAAAGTATAAGACCTGACCGGAAAGACCTTTTTCCGAAACCTTCTTAAAGTTACCCTTGCGGTCCCACTGTTCTTGACGAATGATATGACCGGTTTTTTTCTCATGCCAGCTGATCCAATGGCTGAGATAGTACCCATTCTTTACAGGTTTGTTTAAAACCACATAGGTCTCTATGCCGCCATCGGCGCGATATGGCCCCGCAATGGGTCCGTAAGGCTTTTTGCTGTTAACGGCCTGATAAAGAATGTCCACACCGATGACTTTCGAGTCGTATTTCCAGAAATCGCGAAGGAATACGTCATCATAGGTAGCGACCGAGCCGGGGATATAGTCCGAGCCGCTGGCGCCGGAGATCCTGCGAACACGCCGTAACGACGGCAGATATGCCCAACGGTCTTCAAGCTTGGAAACACCTGGTCCATCCTTGTAGAATTTCGAAAGCGAGACGGTGCCTGCGGACTCGGGCGGATTGGCCACGACAACGAGGTAGGCGCCGGTCTCCTGCCCAGGCTTGAACTTGTAGAGTTGTTCGGCGAAGGTCTTGTAGTGCCTGATCGTATTGCAGATCGTGTCCGATTTGCTGATAACTCCGTTTCGGTCTTTGGTCCGGGAAATGTGGTATCCACTATGGGACTGCAGGCCGCACATAACGGTGCCCCCGCCCCCTGCTTCCCCAAGAGCGCTAAGTTCCTCCCCACTGTATGGGGCCTTGAACGGATATCTCTCCTCCGGCAATTTGGGATACTCCTTGTCCCTCGGGATCTCGTGGGACCAGCGCCCGTCGATCTGCCAGTAATCCTTTTCTGCCTGCGACAGTTCCTCCACATATTTCCAGGACCGCCCTTCCTTCTTCGGGTTCCAGTTCCACTCTTTCCAGGGTGAAGTAGATTTTGCCGGCGTCCATGCTACCTTGCTCCAATCAACATTTTCCTTGGCGATACCGAACCGGGCCACGACCGAAAGGTCTGTGGCTGCAATAGCAGCCAAGGTGGCAAGCGCGACCACGCCCTTCATTTTCTGATTCTTCATTTCTTTCTCCTTTCGCTACGGTTTATGAATTTCCGCATGATTGCAGCAGATAAAGCTTAAAGTTGTTTCTTGAAGATATCGCGGGTGGTTGCACCAACCACGGTTTCCCGTCCGGTGGGACATCAATGGCATACAGGGTCTTTCTAGTTAGGGAGTCTGTGCCCTGTGTCCACTTGCCTTCATGCAGGGAAAGCAGTTCTCCGCCACGCCCGACGATGTAGCCTTCCTTTACATTGGAAACAGCCACGTTGAGGAAGGTTCGTTCGACCGGGCTTTCGGCTTTCGACCAGGACTTGCCGTCATAATGAAGAATCGTACCCTTTTCTCCCACTGCCCAGGCGTCATCCGGGTTCCGAAATGCTATTCCGTACAGCGTCCGGTCAGTGGAAGATGAAATCTCCTTCCATCCCTTGCCGTCGTAATGAAGGATCACCCCCTGATTGCCCACGGCCCATCCATCGTTGGGGGTGTTGAATACGACTCGGTTCAGTGCCACTTTTTTCGGTGATTCAACCTTTTTCCATTCCTTGCCGTCATAGTGAACAATGGAACCTCTCTCTCCGACAGCCCATCCGTCTGCCGGCGATGGGAAAGCAACCGACATGAGGTGCCACTTGTCCGGCTTTTGAACCTCCTTCCAACCATCCCTATTACCTTCCAGAATCGTCCCATCGGCCCCGACTGCCCATCTGCGGTCCGATTCAGGGAAGGCAAGGGCAAAGAGGGGAACAGCCACCGGAGATTCGACCTGCTCCCATTTCGTGCCGTCGAACCGAAGTATAAGCCCTCTCTCTCCAACCGCCCACCCATCCTTCTCTCCTGTCTGCTTCAGATCGAAGACCACATGGTTAAAGGGCAGTTGATAAGTTTTCCATGTCGACGCGCTGACCTTCTCCCCCCCTTTCCCTGAGCAGGCGAAAAGCATGGAGACGGCTGTCAGCACCACCAAAGAAATTCCCATTCTGTGGATAAGGGCACCGGGTTTCCTCAACTGATGGGTCTTCATTTCAACATCTGCGATCTTCATGTCGCATCTCCTTCTTTTGTTGGTCCGATTTCCATTTGTGCACAGGGTTGCTTTCTTTTAGAACTCGTACTTGACGTCCAGCGTCACGTTCTTCCATTTCCTGTATGCACCCCAGGGGATATCGTCGTCTTTGCCAATGAAATCGTTATAGGCCAGCGTTGCCTTGAGGTAATCATTGAATTTCCATCCTGCCGAGACGTTGTAGCTGAGGCCGTCATAGCCCGATCCCCCCGAAATGTACCCGGTAGTGCTCAGATCCAGCTTGTCGTTCGTCTTGCGCACGGAATGGCTCAGGTTTACAACATGGAGGACGTCGTTGAGTTTGGCGCCGGTGCGACTATCCCATCCCAGCTGACGGGTCCAGATCGGCTGATAAAGGATGTCGACCTTGTTTTCGTCCGAGCCCACGGAGGTCTCGAAGGCGACGGCAAGTTTGAGCTGGTCTTTCTTTACGATCCCGCCAGGTGCGGAAGTATCCGAAGTACCGAATGCCTTACCATGGGAATAGAGTGCTTCTGAGCGGATGATCAGCCGCTGCCCGAAGATACTGGTTCCGTAGTCGAGGGCGTAGCCATAGCGGTTGAGGCGGGTGTGGTGGAGAGTGTTGTCTGATGTGTTGAAAACCGCGTCACGATCAAATCCGTTGTAATAAATTCCGCTCAAGGACAAGGCGCCGATGGTCGTATCCACTCGCACCCCGCCTTCGCTATCCGCGAGCCGGTCAAAACCGGAAGGGTTTCTCTCGGGAGGGCGCTGGGCACTGGAAACGGGCGATGGAGCGAAAGGAAACCACCACGGCGACCCACCCGCAGGCCCCACATTGGGTTGGAAATCAGGGTTCCACAGAAAGGTGGTAGTTATGTTCTCGGTTGGTCGCAACGATACGTTTGCCATCCATTGGCCGATGGCCCGCCATTCATAATCGCCGATATGGAAATCCACAACGTCACGGCCGTCGGCGGCATTGACGAAATCGATGACCTTACCATCCATCTTGCCCCAGTTGACGATCTGCTTGCCAAGGGTGAAGTTGACGTTTCCATAGTTACCGCGGACATAGGCCTCGCGAACGATCCGTTTGAACTGGGAATAGTATTTCTGGTTGGAGGAACCATCGGTGTAGAGGCCGTCGCTGTCCTGAAAGTCGTAGGCGCCGTCATACTGGAAATTGTTAACGTTGACGAACTCGATGTTCTCATTTGCCTGGTATTTGAGTTCGAGCTGGGTACGGAATTCTTGCTTCTGCAGCCTCCAGTCCTTGTTTCTTCCCCCAAGGCCCGTATTGTGATCGGTGGAGGTAGTGTTGATCTGGGTTATGCTGTTGATGAAACCCTTTACGCGTAGCCCCGGGACTGACTCCTCAAGGGGAGCAGAGACGTGCTTCCCGATGGGGTTGAAATCGCCAATTGCGGAGGTAAGAGCAGAGTGGCTTGTACACGATCACATTGAACGGGTCGAATGGCTCCTGCAGTGTCTCCACTGCCCCCGCATCCGTGACATTGCCCGGTTCCGAAGCGGTGGCAGCGACGGTGTCATTTTCACCGGCGGCATTTTCTGGCGCAGTTGTTTCAGAAGTGGAAGCGGTAGAGGCAATTGCGCCACTTTCACCGGCGACATTTTCAGGCGCAGTTGTTTCGGCAGTGGAGGTGGTGTTAGCGATGGCTTCCTGCCCGGACGCATTATCGTCCGCGGACCAGGCGTTAATGCTGCTCGACACCAGCACCAGCAATGCCAGCAAGGGGACCAGCTTCTTCAGTTTGAAATTCATACCGTACTCTCCTTCTTTTAGATTGCATGCAGAAGGGGTTATTCCCCTCTTTGAAACAAGAATTTAGGTTTGATGACCGATAGTAAAACCGGGAAAAACAGTAGCGCGATGATCGTGTTGGCCATTACCACCACGCTCAGCATGGAACCGAGGATCGCCTGGAAACGCATCTCGGACAGACAAAGGGTTAGCAGGCCGCCGGTCATGGTCAGACCGGTAAAGAGCACGGCACGCCCCGAGGTGCCGAGCGCCTTGATGTATCCCGTGACAAAATCACCGGATTCTGAAATTTCTTCCTTGAACCGGGCCAGAATGTAGAGGGAGAAATCGATTCCCAACCCGAAACCGAGGGTTACAACCGGCAAGGTATAGATGAAGAAGCCAATGCCTCCATAGCCCATGAAGGCCATGGTGATCGCCTTGCCGATAAGCAGGGGTACAAAGATGATGAGAGCGGCAAGCCATGACTTGAAGGCAAGAACGGTGAGAATCAGACACGCCACAACGACGATGACGACGCTAAGGAACTCGTTTTTCTCAATCTCCTCGTTGATTGCCGAATAGATGCCCGCTGTTCCGCCAGGGAGTTCGAAGCGTATGTCGCTCGTCTGATTTTTCTTCAGGAAGTCACGAGTGCCGGAAATGACATTTTTCAGTGTTTCAGGCTTGCGGTCCTTGAGAAAACCGCGATGGTGCCTGACTTGTAGTCCTTGGTGAACATGTCCTTGCTTTCGTCGTACCCCTCGCTTCCCCCGATCATTCCAATCAGTTCCCCCGCCGAAGCAGTATCGTTCGGAAGGATCTCCCAGCGCGGATCATTCTCATGCATTGCTGCGTTTACCTTTTTCAGGGCGTCCACATAGGATATGGAGTAACCCACCTCAGGCATCTCACCCAGATGTCGCTGAAGGGCGTTGATGTCACTGATCACCTTTGCATCGTAAAGAGCGCCGGTGCGGTCACCCTCTATGTTTATCCAATAGAGGTTGCCGCCGGTCATTTGCTCAACGACTTTCTCCGCCTTGTTGTAGGGGGCATTCGGCCAGAAGTCGGGCGAACCGGACTGCAGTTCGCCGACCCGTACCTTGAAAGCACCCACAAGTGCAATTACCAGCACTACGCCAGTAAGAGCGAGAATCGGCACTTTGCCCTTTCCAAGGGAAAATTTAGCCAAACGTTCGAAGATCGGCCCGAACCAGCTCTCTTCACGATTGACTGAAGATTGTTTCATGGGGGGGAGTAGTGCAAGGGAGACCGGTATCAAGACAAAGCAGCCGACGCAGATAGCCACGATGCCTGCAGTCCCCACCAGTGCCATGGACTGGATACTTCGGAAAGGCATCAGTATCAGGACGAACAGCCCCACTGCATCGGCAAAAATAGAGGTGGTCATTGGTTTCAAGAGGCCGATCATCGACTCTACTGCCGCTTCCTCGATTGCGGCCGTTGGCATACTCATAGTAGTACCGGGAGAGAATTTGGACTGAATGACCGTGGGCCAGTGCAACCAGCAGGAAGGGTATGGTCACCCCAAGAACATCTATCCGGTGGCCGAGAAGGGACATGAAACCGAGTCCCCAGACAACGCCGATCAAACCTGAAGAGAGAGGGAGAAGGACGCCGCGGATGGTCCGGAAGTCCAGATAGAGGGTTACCACCATCACCAGAACGGCAATGGCGAAGACGACCAGAATTCCCCTGAACGCCGAGTCGATATAACCGAGCATGATCGGCCGCCCAGCCAGGAAAAATTCTGTGTTTGCATCCTTTTCTTCGTTTACTATCTTCTGTAACGTCTCGAATATGTACCGGTAATCCTCTTCGTACCTGAAACCGGCCAGAATGAGCGTCCTCTTTCGGTCGGGGGACACAATGGTACCGGAGATCATGTCATTGTTCAGCACCTCTTCCCTGAACGCAGTGGCCTCCTTGCTGTCTCCGTCGTTGATCTTCCGGACAAGGTCCTGGTACTTTTCGAAGTGGAGGGTAGAATACCCAAGTTCGTCATAGGCAAAGTTAACCCGCGAAAACTTGCGGGATGCGACCGAGATAATCTTCGAGGTAACCACTCCCTGCATTTCACGCAGTTTCTGGTCGATCCTGTAAACCTTGGCCAGATTCACCGGGTCAAGAACATCTCCCTTCTTCACCTGTATGGCAATCTCCACGAGATGCTCGCCGCCGTACTTCTCCACCATCCTCTCAGTCAACTTCACATAAGGATGGTTGGGAGGAACGATATCGCCACCGCCGAAAGCAATCTTGATATCCTTAAGGTGCCAGGCAAAGAATACGGTCAAGGCCACAATAACCAGAAGGACCTGTACCCTGTACCTGATGATTTTTTCTGCAATTTTCCGTATCAAAGTTTCCCCTCCTTCACCGGCAACCTGCCCGGCAATCCGGCGCCGCCTAAAAAAAAGGCCGGTAGCTTTATCAGGCATAACCGGCCTCCAGATCTCTGGTTAGCACATCTTCTACAGCAGTTGTTTCTTTCTCGCTTTTGTTACCACCAAGCAGAGATAATCCCGATACCTATTACAGCGGTCCGCAGAACTGTGCACCCACGTCTTCGATAAAGTTCAGCCCCCCCCGGTAACCGGCGTAGCTCCGGTCGAGAACTATCCGGTCGAACGTTGGAAACGATACGCTTAAAAATCCGGCATCTCCCTTTGGCAGATGCTTTTCAAGCGAGCTCCCCAACAGAAGCTGCAGGGTGTGCTTTTGCAGGATGAGCTTGATCTTGTGACTATCTGTCTCAAAAATGACCTTGGGTTTGATACTGCTGGCCAACCCCTCCGTCAATAGTCGGGTAATCTTCTCCCTCGATTCTTCAGGCGGATTATCGCTGACAATCACCAACTCCGGAAGCAAACCGATTTCATTGGTGCCGTAGCGGGTCAGCCCGATGGCCGTGCCGCTGTCGGCAATCACACCGAAATAGGCATTGGGAAGGCCGACTACCAGAAGATCGCCGAAATATTCAGCGGTATTGTAGGCGTCCCATTCCTCCGGTTTCACGACCGCCTCAATCGTCTTCTTCGGTATATGAAGCAGCTCGCCTATCTGCCTGAGGAAGCTGGTAGTGTCCTGGGGTCCTACAGGCACAAAAGGGATCACCTCGTATGGGATTTCAAACTTTTCCTTCAATTTTTCAACGACCTTGAGCCCGAGCCAGGGTGAAAAGACAAGGTTCAATTCAGCAGCCGAGATCTTTTTCAGGGCCGCAAGACCGTCTTTTTCGGTAAAAATAATGTTGGCCTCTACGCCGATTTTCCCAAGCAGCGCCTTTAAAACCCTCAGATGCCCCTTCCACTGA
Organism: Geotalea toluenoxydans JCM 15764; assembly: GCF_001311985.1. GTDB lineage: Bacteria > Desulfobacterota > Desulfuromonadia > Geobacterales > Geobacteraceae > Geotalea > Geotalea toluenoxydans. The sequence continues at coordinate 50,540 of NZ_BBCJ01000025.1, read as the reverse complement.
ATATGCTGGCTGGGCACAATGCCGAAAATGTTGACAAGTTTCTTCTGCTTCGGGAGCGGCGCCAGCAACTGGTCCACTACCGCCTCGAAGAAATGTTCATAGCCCAGATAGGAATTGCCCAGGAACCCGGCGGTGTTCACATGAATGATGTTCGTCTGGCCTTTGAATTCTTTCACCACTGCCGCCACATCGTCACCTATGAGGGAAGGAACGCAGCCGGAAATTACGGCGAACAGGTCAGCCTTGACAACCTTGAGGTCGATGCAATCAGGTCGCGCAGTTTCTCCTCTCCACCGAATACCACATGCTCTTCCACCAGACAGGAGCAGGGAGTGCTTGTGTTGCCATGCCGGCCTGCGGCATTCATGCCACCGGCATAGTTCTGGCCGAACTGCTGGCCAAGGCCGCATCCGGCGCCCGAATGAAGAATGGGAGCCGCATGGGTGACTGCAAGTGCGGTTACATAAGCTCCGCCAAGGGCACAGGAATATCGTGGCGCTTCGGCAATATCGGGATAAAGTTCAACAACTTTTGCTTGACTCATTGCTATGCCCCCTCCTCTTTCAGATAGACCGGATTTGGCCGCTTAAACCACCAGTCGGTATAAGTCTCTTCCGTATTGGCCTTCATGGTCTGCTGAAAAGACTTGTTCTTTGTGGACTGAAGCAGAAAATTTCCCGCAGCCACCGCCCCCTTGTAACCGGCCTGGGTGCTCCATTCACGGGCGTCACCACGCAGAGCGTGTATCCTGGTCATCCCCTTGTCCCTTTTATAGGCGCTTCCCTGGAACGGGCAACTCAGCACGATGTCCGGCGCCCGATTCTTGGCAATGTGGGCGACCTCTGCCGCCTGGAAAGTGTTGATCAGCACATCGAAATCACCTGTTTCCTCGATCATCTTATCCATTTCATCCAGAACAAGATTATCGAAATCCTGCACTATGGCAGCGGTTGCCTTGACGCCAAGCTCGTTGAAAAATGGTGTTTGCGTCAGAAGCCGCCCCTGTCCCAAGGAGCCGAGCACATCAAGTTTGTCACCTTCGGGAGCCAGGCTCTGGAACTCACCCTGGATATTTTCCAGCTGTGGAACCCAGGTGGCGTGTTCTTCAGCTATAAGCGCCTCCACCTCTTTTTCTTTACCGGTATATTTGGCGATTGTCCGCAGCCATTCGTCGGTGTGAGCGATACCGATCGGCGAAGGATAAAGAAAGAACGGGACTCCATGTTCCTGCTCAAGGCCGCGCGACAGATAATCCGTATAGGAAGGACACATGGGCGCCGTTACCGCCGCCTCGGAGAGCTGTTCAAACTGCTCGACGGTGGCGAATTCCGGGATGAAGTTGACGCGAAGCCCCACCTTGCCCAGCAATCGGGTGATCTCCATTCTGTCCTGCCAGGTATAAGACAACATGCTGGCGATATTGACCAGATCAGGCTGCTTTTTCTTCGGTGGCTTCACCAGGTACTTGAGAACCGCATGCCAGAATACGTCATATCCGGTCTGAACCAGGCGCGATTTTGTACCTTCGCAATGGACAGGAACGATGGTTGCGGAGATATCCGGCTGGATGTCGGCCACTACACCGTCAATGTCCTCGCCGATAATGCCTGAGGTGCATGAAGACATGATGAAGATGGCCTTCGGATTGTAGCGGTCCTGCGCCTCATGAATGGCGGCCTTCAGCTTGTCGGCGGCGCCGTACACCACATCACGTTCGTTCAGGTTGGTGGTGAGCCAATGGAATTCGAAATCTTCCGGCATTCCTCCGAGCCCTTTCCGAATCCCCTTGAACAGCTCCCGGTATCCCAGTGCGGAAGACGAACAGCCAACCGGGGCGTGGACGATCATGACTGCGTCGCGGATCGTCATGACGCGTACAGTCAGGTAGAAGTTGAGGATACAGCCGGAAGTCTGCTGAAACGCCCGCTCTTGATGCTTCAGTTTTCCGGCACGGGCGTCAGCCACCAGTTCCGTGGCCTTGCCATAAAAAATGTTGACGCCGTTGGCCCTCTGTTCCCTGTTGGGGCAGGTATTTGTACTGAGGTCGATTTTTTCGCTCATATTTATTTCCTTTCTAAAATGCTTTTTCTACTGCTTTCCAAGGGAACAGCCAGCTACCCATTTTGAACCAAACAGCCTGTCTCACTGAAGCCGCATTCCCATGGACTACTCTTCGAAAAGCGGTGTGGAAAGGTAGCGCTCACCAGTATCGGGAAGGACCACCACGATCTTTTTGCCGGCATTCTCCGGCCGGGCAGCAATCTGCAAAGCAGCGAAAGCTGCAGCACCGCCGGAAATTCCCACCAGAAGCCCCTCTTCCCTGGCAAGTCGTCTTCCGGTCAGAAATGCCTCTTCATTGCGGACCTTATAGACCTCGTTGACGACTGACTGATTGAGCACCTCCGGGATGAAACCGGCGCCGATACCCTGGATTTTGTGGGGACCGGGGGTTCCTCCGGACAATACCGGCGAATCGAATGGTTCTACTGCAATGACCTGCAAGCCGGGTTTGCGCTCCTTCAGGACTTCGCCGACACCGGTGACGGTGCCGCCGGTACCGACGCCTCCCACAAGGATGTCGATCTTGCCGTCGGTATCAGCCCATATTTCTTCGGCTGTGGTGGCTCTGTGAATGGCGGGATTCGCCGGATTCTTGAACTGCTGGGGGACGAATGAATTGGGAGTAGTGGCTGCCAATTCATCTGCCGCCTCGATGGCTCCTTTCATCCCCTTGGCGCCTGGTGTCAATACGAGTTCCGCTCCGTAGGCCCTTAGCAGATTCCGCCTTTCAATGCTCATGGTGTCGGGCATGGTCAGGATCAGCCGATAGCCGCGGGCGGCGGCGACAAAAGCAAGGGCTATGCCGGTATTGCCGCTGGTAGGCTCGATAATGACCGAGTCTTTTTTCAACAGTCCTTTTTCTTCGGCGGCCTTGATCATGGAGAAGCCGATGCGGTCTTTGACGCTGCCGCCGGGGTTGAAGGATTCAAGCTTTGCAATAACATCGGCGCCGAGCCCTTTGCCCAGCCGGTGCAGATGAAGTAGGGGTGTTCCGCCGATAAGGTCAGTCAAGTTGTTGTAAATGCGTCCCATAGTTGAATTCCTCCTGATAATAATTAGCGTGCTTGTGGTTCCGATTTCCCGCATCATCCGATCTCCCTCTCCCACCATGGGGAGAGGGTGTAAAAGCATAATTTCCTGACGAACCTAGATATTCGCTGCTTTGCTGCGGACTTCTCCGGTCTCCATGGCCAGGAGGGTATCGGCCCATTTGAAGGCCCACTCATGGAGTTCCTTGTCATTCAGGGGTGTCGGAACCTTTGATTCGGTGTGATCGTAGATCTTCTGGGCCAGGCCCCGGTAAACCTTTGCCTGTTCGGACTCGGGGAAGGCTTCGATGGTGGTTTTGCCCTGCAGCTCGCTCTGGGTGACCGTTACCGATCGGGGCACGTACTCGATCACCTGGGTTTTTGTCTGGGCGACGAAATCATCTATGATCTCTTTGGCATAGCCGGTGTTGACGGAGTTGGCGATAACGCCGCCAAGGAGGGCGCCGCCGTTATTGGAGTATTTCTGGATCCCCTTGAAGAGGTTGTTGGCGGCATAGATGGCCATGAAGTCGGATGAAGAAACGGTAAAGACATGATCGGCAATCCCTTCCCTGATCGGTACCGCAAACCCGCCGCAGACGACGTCCCCCAGAACGTCATAGACCACCACGTCCAGGTCCAGTTCGTCGAAGACTCTGAGCTGCTTGAGAAGTTCCACCGAAGTGATGATGCCGCGGCCGGCACAGCCTACTCCAGGGGCTGGACCGCCTGCTTCTACGCAATAGATTCCGTTGAAGCCATCGAAGATGATTTCATTGGATTTGACCGACTTCTTGTCCCTGAGCGTATCAAGGATGGTCGGTATGTAGCCCCCTCCCCTCAAGGTTGTGGTGGAATCGCTCTTGGGGTCGCAGCCGATCTGCATCACTTTGAGACCCAGTGTCGACAGGGCTGCCGTGATGTTTGAAGTGGTCGTCGATTTGCCGATTCCTCCTTTACCGTAGATTGCAATGGTTTTTACTTTTTTTTGGGACATTGTTTCTGCTCCTTTTCTCTTTCCATGAATTATTGTGCCTTGCTCAACCGAAACTTCTCTGTCTTGTCTATCTGTGCCAACCTGCCGTTCTGCACCACCAGGGTGATGGACCCATAGCGCACCGCTTTTACCATTTCGGCCAGCGTGTCCAGTGCCCCCTCGGGCAGGGAATCCGAACCTTTTCTAATGATTACAGGAATTTGCGTCATATTGCACCTCTACGACCAGTTGAAGAAATGTTTTCAGACGGCCAATTGGCTTATGGAACAGCCGCTGTCGGCGCCCTGACTGTCCTGCCCGATGAGTCCGATGGCATCTGCGCGGCATTGCCGACAATGGCGGAACTGGCCGATGATCTTTTCGTTGGCGGTGCGTACCAGTTCGAGCTCCTCGGGTGAAGGTGGAACAATGTGGGCAAAGTCCGCCTGGGGTATAAGGGGCATGACGTTCATGACGAATGCCCCCGATTCTTTGACCCTTTCTGCGATGAGTCCGATCTGCTGCTCATTCACGCCCGGAATCAGGACACTGTTCACCTTCACGGTCAGACCCAGCTCAACCGCCCTTTCTACACCGGCAAGCTGTCTGGAGATGATCAGCTCTCCGCCTTCTCTGCCGCTATACCGTTTGCCGTGGTACAGGACATGCTTGTAAATCCGTCCGGCAATCACCGGATCTATGGCATTGATCGTTACCGTAAGACTGCCAAGGCCGCGTTCGGCAAGCCTATCCAATGACTCCGGGAGAAGCAGCCCATTGGTGCTCAGACATTTGATCAGCTGAGGAAACTCTTCCCCGACCAGCCGGAAAGTTTCGAATGTCTCTTCGTTGGCCAGGGGGTCCCCTGGGCCTGCGATACCGACCACTTTGATAATATCGCCCAAGTCGTTTTTCATGACGGCACGTACGGTCTCAAGAGCTTCCTTCGGCGTCTGAATCCGGCTGGTAACGCCGGGGCGGGACTCATTGACGCAGTCATGCCTGCGGGTGCAATAACCACACTGTATGTTGCAACGAGGCGCCACAGCCAGATGAATCCGGCCATTTTTGTGTCTGTTGCCGCCGAAACAGGGATGACCCTGAATGTTGTTCCTGCCCGAGCTTGTACTCGCCATGGGTATCCCCCTCCGTTGCTGAAATAAAAAGAGGCCAAGGAAAAATATCCTTGGCCTCCGGTTTGTCCAGTGAGCCTTTGAAATTGATTAAACTTTTTAGTCTATCTTTTAGATAGATTAATAATGGAAATAGATTTTATTGTCAAGCTTTTTTTATCTCATTTCACCACAGGACCTGATGCAATGAGCTGTCACCTGTCATATGCTTGAACCGTCCCTTACTACCCCTGTCTCCAGTTCTGAGATTATTTCTCCCCACTTCCTTGCCCAATTTGCAAGTTCTTCTCCGTTGAGATAAACCGGCCGGGGAACCACGGCAGAATCTTCGATCTGGCGTGCCAATTTGCGGTAGGCATAGGCATTATGTGACCAGGGAGCAGCCTCGATCAAAGTCTGGTTATAAAAATCACTGACCGATACCATCACGGAATGGGGAACGCTGGCCATAACGACAGTGCCGGTCCTGGAGACAAAATCGGAAATGATCGATTCATAGAGAGGTCCCTTCAGGTTATTGATCACTACCCCACTAAAACGGCAATTGCTTGATGCCACAGTATTCAACCAACTGAAGAGTTCATTCACGACATTGATTGACGTCATATCCCCCGATGTGACCACCAGAAGCCTTGGCACACCTTCAGAAGCAGGCGGCAACAAGAAGGAAGCCCCCGGTTCCCATGCCACATCATGAACTATAAAATCGGGGCGATGCCGTACCAGTAGCGGGTGGTACAGGAGTTCCGCACTTCGGGGAGTTTCCCCCTCAATGGTAAGCTCCCCTGCTTCTATGCAGAGGGCTCCCTTGAAGCCGACAGCATAATGGGGAACCACGTCTCCGTTCTGCCATTCAGGAACCGGCAGCAGAGGCGAGGTGCCACGCAGGGTGGCGGTTGCGCTCCAACGGGGATCATAACCGATCAAGACGACTCGACGCCCGGCCTCCGCCAAGCTGCAGCCAGATTAGCAGAAGTGGTGGATTTACCTACCCCCTTGCCTACAACAATAATATGTTCTGCCATGGCAGCCTCCATGATGCCAGCTGATTGCCGATACCATCCCCTGGCGGCTTCAGGTCAGCCGGATTTTTTCGTTCTTGTCGATTTGAATTACCTTGCCGTCCTGAATCACAAGGGTCACGGTCCCGAATTTAATTGACTGCAGCGCATTACGAATTTTACGCTCCAACTCCACGTTCCATTGTTCCTGCGTCCCGTTGACTCCACCATCACCCATGTTGGTTGCCTCCTCTACTGCGCTCAATCGATCACCTGGACGTCAATTTCATTTCGTAGGTATGTAAATCTGGTCAAAGACCCCACCATCAGCAAAATGTGTCAATTGCGCTTTCCGCCACCCACCAAAGACATCGTCTATGGTAAAAAGCTTCACTTTGGGGAAAGCCTTGGCATATTTTGCTGCAACTTTTTTATCCCGTGGACGGTAATAGTTATTGGCAGCGATCACTTGGCCTTCCCTGGAGTATAGATATTTCAGATATTCTTCTGCAACCTTGCGCGTACCCTTCTTATCCACCACCTTGTCAACAATGCTCACCGACGGTTCGGCAAGAATGCTCAGTGATGGAACGACTATTTCAAACTTGTCCTTACCCAGCTCATTGACAGCGAGAAAAGCTTCATTTTCCCATGCCAGAAGAACATCGCCGATGCCACGCTGCACAAAAGTAGTTGTTGATCCCCTGGCGCCCGAATCCAGAACGGGTACATTCCTGAATAGCTTACCGACAAACTCCTTTGCCTTTACATCAGTGCCACCCTTTTGCTTAAGCGCATAGGCCCAGGCAGCAAGGTAATTCCAGCGGGCGCCGCCTGAAGTTTTCGGATTGGGAGTGATTATGGAGACGCCAGGCTTGACCAGATCATTCCAGTCTTTGATCTTTTTCGGGTTGCCCTTACGCACCAGGAAAACGATGGTGGATGTATACGGGGCACTGTTGTTGGGCAGGCGCTTCTGCCAGTTTTCAGGAATCAGCTTTGCCTTGTCGTGGATCTGATCGATGTCGTAAGCCAAAGCCAATGTGACCACGTCCGCCTCAAGACCATCGATGACAGCACGTGCCTGCTTGCCGGAGCCGCCATGGGATTGCTTGAATGTCACATCCTGGCCGGTTTTACCTTTCCAATATTTGGTAAAAGCTGCGTTATACTCTTGATACAGTTCTCTGGTGGGATCATAGGATACGTTCAAAAGGTTTACCTCCGCCAGTGCACCACCAGGCAAAGCAAGGGCCAATCCCGCAAAAATTGCAGCCATCTTGATTCTGATCATTTTCCATCTCCTTTTTTATTTTAGTCTATAGAATAAATAGACTAAAATGGCAAAAAAAATTTAAATCATGTAATTCAAAACACCTTTTTCCAGCAGTGCTGCCCTTTCCGTACGCTCTAAAACATCCTGCAATGTTGTGTGATCGAGGATCTGGGTAATTGCGTCACGCACATCCTTCATAACCAGCCTTATTCCACAGGTAGTCTCATCCTCGCATTCGGTACATTTTGAATAGGCTGTTTCACTGACACACGGTACAGGCGCCAACGGCCCTTCTAACATCCTGATGACACTGCCCATACTTATTTCCTTGGGAAGTTTGCCCAAGGAGTACCCTCCCCCCTTTCCCTTGCGGCTGTGGAGAATGCCGTTGTTTTTCAATGTAAGTAGAATCAACTCCAGGAATTTCTTGGGAATTTTCTCGTCTTCTGCCAGATCGGCAATGAGCACAGGCTCTCCCTTCTTGGTCCGGGAAAGGTATATAAGAGCTTTCAACGCATATTTAGTTTTTTTTGATATCATTTTTTACCCTATTAAATCGATAGACAAATCATACAAAAAAGACAGGGACAGGTCAAGTTTATTTTTTCAGATGGTAGAAGCCACTGGTTCGATCCCTGTATCGTCCATAAAAAAAAGGGTTAGCCAAATTAAGCTAACCCTTTTTTAAACCGACAGGCGCGTGATACCTGAAGTTAACCTGCAGTAGATGGTTCATGAAGCCCTGGTCTTCGGCTTGCGGCTGGAAAATTTCATGACTGCATTTTCCGGGCGATGCTCCAGGCGGTAGGCCAGCTGAGGCCGCGTTAGGCCGAGCATTCTCGCCGCTGCCGAAAGGTTGCCGCTTGCTTTCTCCACGGCAGCTTCTGCCAGGAGAGTATTTGCCTGTTCAAGGGTTATCCGCCCGCTCAGAATCGCCTCGCAAAAATCCTTGCCGCTTTCCTTCTGGCTGTCACTCAACCCCCTTGGCATTGAGCGCCAGCTCGGAAAATTCACTGCTGTAGGAAGGAAACATATGGTGGATGGAGATATGGGTGCCATTGGGAGCAAGCATCACTCCGCGCTCCACAACATTCTGCAGTTCCCTGATATTGCCCGGCCATTGATAGGCGAGCAAAACCAGCTTGGCCTTGTCGGAGAAACCGCGCAGTTTTTTCCCGTTAACATCGCTGAATTTCTTGAGAAAAGTCTTGGCCAGGATCAAAATATCAAGCTTACGTTCTGAGGGGAGGAATGTGGATCTGCAGAGCATTCAACCGATAGTACAGGTCGGAACGAAATTTGCCATTTTCGACCAGCTGTCTCAGGTCGATATTGGTTGCCGTAACCAGCCGCACGTTGACCTTGTGGGTTTTTGTACCTCCCAGGCGCTCCACCTCACCCTCCTGCAACACGCGGAGCAGCTTCGCCTGGGCCGAAAGAGGCAGGTCACCCACCTCATCCAGGAACAAGGTGCCGCCGTTGGCCCGCTCGAAACGACCGGGCCGGGAGGCAAGGGCGCCGGTAAAAGCGCCTTTCTCCACTCCGAACAGTTCCGACTCCACCAGATCATGGGGTATGGCGGCGCAATTGATGGCGATGAACGACTCCTTGCAACGGGCGCCCTTCTCATGCAGCGTGCGGGCGAAAACCTCCTTGCCTACCCCGGTTTCACCTAGCAGCAGCACCGTGATCTGGCTATCCACCGCTTGCATAAGTAGGTCGTAAGCAGCGAGAAAGGCCGGCGAATTGCCCACCACATAAGACGGCATTTTTTTTTCACTTATGGCGGAACGTAAGTGCACAACCTCATTTTGAAGACCAATGAGCTGTTCGGCAATGGATTCTTGATTCATCATTAGCGAATAATCACTGGAATCATCCCATTCCTCCACTGGCTTACCGACAAGGTAACAGTGTTTCCCACCTGCAGCGAAACATTTTATTTCCTTGCAAAGAATCGGTTTACCCATAAAAGCTGAGCAATAACCGCTCGAGTAGCCATGTAAATACCAACACACCCCTTCCGTGGACTCACCATAATGGCGCAGGTACGCCTGGCTCTCCCAGGAATTTTCCAAGAGAGCTTCCACATAAAACTTACCCATTTTACGGTTAATTTCTAATTTAGGGATAGAAGTCTTGGCATTTCCCTCCAGGGTAAACAGGAGTGGACCGGCCATGAAACTTTCATGGTCGTTTGTCCAATTCCGATTGATATGGGTGAGTTCGCAATCATTTATGCCGGTAGCATAGCCTATGCGCATGATCATGCCACGAGCGCGGCTAATTCCAAGGGACTCGATCAACTCGCGGCGCAATTTCGCATGGGAGTCTGCATGTACAAGGAGCATTCGATGCTCATGCAGCCATATCTCGCCGGTTTCGCTTGAAAACCGCAATTGGGAACGAAGATTATTACTGACTGTTTCATTTGCAGAGGTTTCCTTTGCGAGCTTACTTTTTTTCACCATACTACCCTTTCTCGAGATTTACCTCGCAAACATCCTGAACAACATTGAAACAATGTTTTACATATATATCACATCAACTAAAATTGCAATTATTTACACCTTGTGCCCAACTGGCTATGAACCGGGCATCAAACATTACAAAAGCAACATATTATCAATATGTTATGCAATGGCACCTTTCTTTCCCCCTAAGATTCGCAGTCGACCATCCCTCCCATACCGACACACCATTCTTCGATTTTTTTCGAGGCAACGCGGAAAATGCTTCATCATTTTATGAAATACGGGAATACGAAGGGTAATATTTAGAAAATAATCAAACTTTTCCCCATGAACTTCCTCCTCACATTTGGTGCAGACACCTCAAGACGCCACACAAAATAAAAAAAACATGTCCCATCACCCCTATCACCACGTAACACAAACAATATTTTATGCAGCATTCTACACCACAACATCATGATTTAAAAGATGTTATATCCATCTCTTAAACATAGTGTCGGAAGAAACATACATACTACCAACATTTTATGAAACATTGTTTTGGCATGTCTTCTGCTAAATAGCTCATCAGATGCAGTCGCTCAGACCTGTTCTTGCCCCAAAGGAGGCCCCATGCCCACTCCGCTCATCACCGAAATACAGAGATTTTGTCTGCAGGATGGCCCAGGTATCAGAACAACCATTTTCCTCAAGGGGTGTCCCCTCCATTGCCCATGGTGCCACAATCCTGAAAATATCAGCTCTAAACAAGAGTTTTATTTTTACGCAAACAAATGTACCGGCTGCCGGCAATGCCAGGCAGCCTGTTCATCAGGCACGGGCAATATGGACCACGACTGTATGGAGAAAACAAGCGACAGAAGACTCTGCACATCCTGCTTGCAGTGTGTATCCGCCTGCCGGTTCGGTGCACGTGAAACGGTAGGCAAATCCATCCCCATGGAGAACATTCTTCTGGAAGCTGGGTCGGACCGGATCTTCTACGAGGTTAGCGGAGGTGGAGTCACAATCAGTGGTGGAGAACCTTTGATGTTTCCTGAATTCACCTGCGATCTGGCCCGAAGCCTGAAAGTAAAGGAGAATCTCCATGTGGCGGTGGAGACCTGCCTGCTTGCGGAATGGCATAACATCGCTCCCCTTCTGGAATACGTGGACCTTTTCATTGTCGACATCAAATCCCTGGATCCCGAAAAGCATCAACGGGTAACCGGCGGCTCCCTGCAGAAAATCCTGTCGAACCTGGAACGGCTTTTGGAAGCCAAGGCAGCGGTACGTATCCATCTCCCGATCATTCCCCACTTCAATGATAGCAGCGAAGATTTCGAAACATACGCGGTCTATCTGGGACATTTCGCCGGCAACCTGTCCGGAGTCGACATCCTTCCTTTCCACTCGTACGCCGCTGGGAAATATATTCAGCTGGGGCGCAGCTATCAATACCAGAAGGTTCCGGACCTTGCGGTTCAGCAGCTTGCGCCCCTGGTCCAGGCCCTCGAACAGCAAGGTATTCGAGAGATTACCATCGGCGGTATGGTCGGGGCGTCGGCTGCAGCAGAAAATGGTGTCGCCAACAGGGCATTGGAAGCAAGACGGGGGCATTTGCCACCGGTACATCTGCCACAAAAAAAGGGGGTGGTCCCAACGCGACACTAAATGTTCGCATCCCCCTATTCCGCAGAATTTTAACTAAGCAAATAAAGGAGATTCAATATGACCACATGTAAAAATTGCTCATTTTATTTTCCCATTCCTGAACATGCCGGGGACTATGAAGCAGGCAAGGGAGACTGCGTTTTGGAAAAACAGGACGCTAAGGGGAAATACTGGCTTTCGAAACCGACAAAGACTGATTCACCGTCATGCGGAACATTCAAAAAAGCTCAAAATGCCTAAAGAGGAGGTCATTCATGGCAACAGTTGCTACATCTATCAAGTACGACGGCAGGGTTATCGACTTTCCACTGGCAAACCCGGATGAAAACGGAATAGCCGACGAAGTGCTGCATGAGAACCTTGCCCGTCCTACCACGGAGAGGACAAAAAGACTCAAGCGAGATGCCGCTGGAAACATGCTTCAGCCGGCGAATTTGTCGATGCCGAGGTCAGGGCCGGGATTGAAAGGATGCGCTTCATCACCGAGGCGCACAAGGCAAGTGCAGGGCAACCGGAGGTTATCAGAAGAGCGTTGGGGCTGGCGAACATCTTGAACAAAAGCACCCTGGTTCTGCAGCAGGACGAATTCATCATCGGCTATCACGCGGAAGACCCGGAGATGTTCCCCCTTTATCCGGAGCTCGCTTATATGGCGGTCCAGGACTACCTCGTCAGCAACTATTCCCCCGAGCCCAAAGAGGAAGCTGCGGAGATCAACGAATACTGGAAGAAATACAGCATGCAGGCTAAGGGCGAGCGATATTTCACCCAGGAAGAACTGCTGCAGATGTATCAGGTCAGCACCATGGAGGCCCCCGGCTTCGCTACCGGTTACAACAGCATCTGCCCCCCTATGAAACGGTCATTCAGGACGGCCTGCTGAAACGGATCGAGCTGGCAAAGGAAAACATCGATCATGCCAAAAAGGAAATGCAAAAGGTCCCCTGGAATGCAACCACCGGCCTTGACTGGATTGCCAAAATCGATGTCTGGAAGGCCATGATCATTGCGGACGAAGCGGTTATCAACTGGGCGAGGCGCCATGCCCGGCTCGCCAAGATCGTCGCTGAACATTTCGAGACCAACCAGGAAAGGAAAGAGGAACTGCTGGAGATCGCCGACATCAGTCACCGGGTTCCGGCAGAGCCGTGCAAGGGACTGAAGGATGCCTTCCAGGCAAAATGGTACACATTCCTGCTCTGCCATGCCATCGATCGCTATGCAAGCGGCTATGCACATAAGGAAGATGAACTGCTGGAGCCTTACTACAACATTAGCGTCAAGGATAAATCCTTCCAGCCCATGACCCACACCGACGTGATCGAAATGGTGGAGATGGAGCGGCTGAAAATTTCCGAACATGGCGCAGGAAAGTCCAGGGCATACCGGGAGATCTTCCCCGGCTCCAACGACCTTTTCATTCTGACCATAGGGGGAACCAAACCCGGCTATGTGGATGCCTGCAGCGACATGACCGACGCGATTCTGGAAGGGGCACGAAATATCCGGACCACGGAACCATCCATCGTCTTCAGGTGGCACCCGAATGGTCGAGAAAAAACGAAACATCTTGTTTTTGAATGCATCCGGGATGGCCTGGGTTACCCATCCATAAAACATGATGTTATCGGCACGGAACAGCTGAAATATTACAGCCAGTTCAGCAAGAACAACAACGGCGCAACCGATGAGGAAGCCATTACTGGGGCCTGGTGCTGTGCATGTCTCCCGGCCTCTGTGGAAGGCGCAAGACCCATAAGACCAGGTCCGAAGGGGGGGGATCGATCTTCCCTGCCAAGATGATGGAAATTGTCCTGGCCGACGGGTTCGACTGGTCATATTCGGGCATGCAGCTGGGCCCGCACACCGGCGAGCCCACCACCTTCAAGACCTTCGAGCAGTTGTGGGAAGCCTTCAGGACCCAGTATGCCTACGCGACCAGCAAGGTGATCCGCGCCAAGGACATCATGCGCTATTTCGAATCCAAATTCCTCCAGATGCCTTTTGTATCCAGTATCGACGACGGCTGCATGGAGTTTGGCATCGATGCCATGGAGCTTTCCGAGCAGCCCAACGGCTGGCACAACCCCATCACCACGGTCGTTGCCGCCAACTCCCTGGTGGCAATCAAGAAGCTGATCTATGACGACAAGAAGTACACCATGGCCCAGCTCATCACTGCCTCCGGGCAAACTGGAATGGTTTCGAAGAGATGCGCCAGGACTTCCTCAATGCGCCCAAATGGGGCAATGACGACGACTATGCCGATGGCATCATCAAGGATTTTTACGAGGACATCATTGGCGGCGAGATGGCCAAGATCACCAATTACTCCGGTGGTCCCGTACTCCCCGTAGGCCAGGCGGTCGGCCTTTACATGGAGATCGCTCCCGGACCGGCCCTACTCCCGATGGCCGATTCGGAGGCGAGGCTGGTGATGACGGCGGAATTTCTCCTTATATGGGCACGGACAAGAAAGGCCCGACTGCCGTATTAAAATCCGTTTCCAAGGTGCAGAAAAACCAGAAGGCCAATCTATTGAATCAGCGGTTATCGGTACCGCTCATGCGAAGCGTGCATGGGTTTGACATCTGGAAATCCTACATGGATGCCTGGGAGAAACTGCGCATCGATCATGTCCAGTTCAACTGCGTGAGCACTGCGGAGATGAAGGCCGCCCAGAAGGAACCGGAAAAACATCAGGACCTGATCGTCAGGGTCTCCGGATTCAGCGCCCGATTCGTGGATATTCCAACCTATGGGCAAAACACCATCATTGCCAGAAACGAGCAATCCTTTGGCGCCGATGATCTGGAATTCCTGAATACGCAGCTGTAACTGATATTTCTAACGAGGAACAGGAGGCACTAGTGAGCACGATTGGCGACGAATATATGATGCACAAAGAGACAGGCACCAAAAAACCCTGCCAGATATGTAAATGGCAGATTGCAGACCCCACCAATCCGCTGCGGGGCCAGTGCACGGTCAACAGAAACAATATGGGGGGCGTGTGGAAACGGTGGGTAACTGAAGTGAACAGCATGACCTGCGCCAGACATGAAGAAGGAAAACTCAGTTTCAGAGAGCATGTGTAAGCAACAGGATGCACCCTTTCCGACTCTATTACCTTCCCCCTGATGCGGGTCAGGGGGGAAGCCAGGAGGATTGAATGCAACAGTACGATGTGGTGATAGCCGGCTCCGGGCCGGCAGGCTCCACCTGTGCAAAGGCGCTGAAGGATGAAGGTTTCACTGTTCTGGTCCTGGAAAAGGAGATCCTCCCCCGACACAAGACCTGTTCGGGAGTGTTGTTCGGACAGACACAGGAACTGATCGAGGACTATTTCGGGGCCCATGTCCCGGCCGAGGTGTATTGCGACAATAAATATGTGGAAGCGGACGATATCCGCGAATGGGATGATGGGCAGGGCTATATCCCGTACACCTGGGAAATTGACAAAGATGGCAGGAAGTTCTCACGCACCTATCACAATGTCTGGCGAGACAAGTTCGACAAGTGGCTGCTCGATCAATCGGGCGCCGAGTACCGCGACGGTGCGAGAGTGAAGGCCTTCGACGCCGTTGGCAGCACTGTCGACGTTCATGTCCATATGTGGCGGGCAAACGAATCTGCGGTCTTCAGGTGCGATTATTTCGTGGGTGCGGACGGCAACGATTCCACCGTGCGACGTTTGCTGCACGCACAGAACCCGGAGTCCGCCCAGCGGCACAAGCTCGCATCCTATCAAAGTTATTACAAAGTAAAGTCACTGGGTTCGTTGAAGCCAAACGGATGGACCGTATTCCTGAGGCAGGAAATCGGCGATTACATTCTCTGTGTACATCAGAAGGACGAGTACCTGGTCATGCATGTGGGGGGGATGGATGGACGAAACCTTCGGCAATCCATGGAAAAATTCAAACAGTTGTTGTCAGGCCGGTTCGGTGTGACCTTTGGCGAACATTGGCGGGACGAGGGGTGCACGTGTGAACTGCTGCCGATCTTCCTGGGTCAGGAAAAGGTGCTCGTTACCGGAGAAGCGGCCGGTTTCATCTACCTGAACTGCGAAGGGATCAGTGCTGCGATGGATAGCGGCTACCGGTGCGGGAAGGCTATTGCACAGGCACTACGCTCCAACGGCAGGTCGGCAAGGGATCTCTATGGGGAAGCTTGCCGGGACATCCTGCAGCACATGGACAAATGCATGTCCCAGATGCATTTCCTTGCTTGATTGGGAGATCGCAGCAGTCAGGGGATTCATTGGGCAGCACATCAAACAGGAGGAGTAGATGGGGAAAGCAATACACACCTTAAAGCATAAATCTGCACCGCGGTTCATCAACCGCCAGAAGTTTCTGGCAGCGGCATTGATAGCAGTGACGAGCATCTGCGGCAGTGCCGATGCGTTCGAGATTCCCACCGGAAGCGAGGATCTCGTAATCAATTGGGACAACACCTTAAGATACACCCTGGCTTCACGTGTCAAGGGGCGAAATCCGGCGATCACCAACAGCATTAACAACGATGACGGCGACCGCAATTTCGGCCGGGGGATCGTCTCCAGCCGCCTGGACCTCCTTACCGAGGCGGATGCGGTGTATAAGAACAATTTCGGGATCCGGCTCAGCGCAGCGTCCTGGTATGACCCCATGTACAGGCGTGGATTCGACAATGACTCTGTGGCGACCGAAAACCACATCGTCGACGGCCGGCAATCTCTCGGTATCAGTCCCTTTGCCCGGGACCGCTACGGACTCGATGCCGAACTACTGGACGCCTTCGCCTTCGCCAAGGTCGACCTGGGTGAGGTTCCCGTCAACACAAGGGTCGGGCGCCACACAATCTATTGGGGTGAGGCTTTTTTCCCCTATGCCGGGATGAATGGCATTTCCTACGGCCAGTCTCCCATCGATTTGGCTAAGGCGCTCAGCATGCCTGGTGTGGAATTGAAAGAGATTTTCAGGCCCCTTAACCAGGTTTCGGTCCAGGTGCAGCCCACCAATGATTTATCCATTGCAGCACAGTACTACCTGCAGTGGGAGCCATCCCTTTTCCCCGAGTCGGGAACCTACCTGGGGATGTACGATCCATTTCTGGAAGGGGGGGAATCGGTCATCCTCAACATGAACCCGCTCATCAATCCCCGTAACGGCGGCCCCAATGAGCCGAGACAGATGGGGGATTGGGGGATCTCGGCCCGCTACAGCCCTGAAGGCTCAAAGGTACAATCGGGGCTTACTACCGCAGATTTTCGGACAAACTGCCCCAGGTTGTGGGGGACTATGACGGTGTGTCGCCAATCCCCCTGCGATACCACTTCGCCTACGGCTCCAACATCGACCTCTACGGCCTGAGTTTCGCCAAGCAGTTCTTCGGCATAAGCGTAGGCTCCGAGGTCTCCTACCGCCACAATATGCCCATCGCCAGCACGACCCTGGCACCCGTGGGCGCACGGGGAGACACCATGCACGCAGTGTTGAACTTCCTGAGCGTCCTCCCCAAGACGCCGCTTTTCCATACGGGTACGGCGATTCTCGAATTCACCTACGGCCGCATGGTCAGGGTCACAAAAAATCCGGAATTCTATAACGGACGCGCCGGATACAGCGGTCTCGACAAGCCGACCCGCGACAATACCACGGTCACCCTGAATTTCGTACCGGAATGGAAGCAGGTATTCAACAGCGTCGACTTATCCATGCCCATCAACTTCGCCACCGGCATTTCCGGGAACTCGGCGGTCACCGGCGGCGGCGCGAAAAAGAGCGGCAGTTACAGCGTCGGTCTCTCCTTCGACATCCTGGCCAAGTACAAAATCGATCTTACCTATGCAAGCTTTTTCGGCACCCTCCATCCCGACGCCAACGGCCAGATCCCCTTCCCCGGGTTGGCTTCGGTAGCAGGAGACGGCGCCGGTGACATTTACGGGGTGCTAAAGGACCGCGACCTGCTTTCCCTGACATTTAAAACCAGTTTCTAAGAAAAGGAGATAACAATGTTGAAATTTAAATACTCATTTGCAGCCTTACTGGTCCTTACCTTTTCCGGGTTGGCCCTAGCTGCGGTATCCCCGGATGAGCCGCACAGCTCGGCAAGAACCTGACAATGATCGGCGCCGAAAAGGCCGGCAACAAGGAAGGCACTATCCCGGAGTACGCCGGTGGCAACACCAAGTCTCCGGCCGGCTACAAAAACGATGGCTGGCGACCCGATCCCTATGCAGGGGAAAAACCCCAGTTCTCCATCACCGCCAAGAATATGGCCCAGTATGCAGGCAAGCTCTCCGAGGGAGCCAAGGCGATGCTGAAGAAGTATCCGGGCTTCCGTATCGACGTGTACAAGACCAATCGATCCGCCGCCCACCCCAAATATGTCCAGGAGAACACGAAAAAGCACGCATTGACAGCTAAGCTGACCGACAATGGACTGGCGTTTACCGGCGCCCACGCCGGCTATCCCTTTCCCATACCCAAGAGCGGCATCGAGGCCATCTGGAATCACATCCTCCATTACGAGGATGTGACATACCAGGAAAGGTATCGTTCCTATACCGTGGACGCCACCGGCCGGCCTACCATGCAGACCGATGGGAACGTCAAGCAGGAGTTCTTTTATTACGACCCCAAAAACCCCAATGCAAAAGACTTCTACGCCCTCAAGGTGAACTACGTCGGACCAAGCCGTCGAGTGGGCGAATCCTTTCTGATAATTGACCCGCTGGATTATGCCGTAATGCCAGGCAGGGATGGCAGTACCTCCCCGGCCAACGGCGCGTGAAACTGGCGCCGGACCTGTCTTTCGACACACCCTGCTCCATATATGGCGGGCAAACCACCTGGGACGATCTGTTCCTGTTCAGCGGCTCGCCGGAACGTTATAACTGGAAGCTTGTGGGCAAGAAGGAAATGTACATCCCGTACAACGATTACAAGATGCTGTACCAGTCAAACCACGAGAAGGATGTCTTGAAAGCGAAGCACCTGAATCCCGATCTGGTGCGCTGGGAACTGCATCGTGTCTGGGTGGTGGAAGCAACCCTCAAGCCGGGGAAACGCCACCTTTACAGCAAACGGGTTTTCTACCTGGATGAAGACAGCTGGAGAGCCGCTGCTGCTGATCAGTACGACGGCAGAGGGCAACTGTACCGGGTCGCTTCACCTATATAACCCCCAGCTACGATTCGCCCTGTGCCTTTGGCGACAGTTTCTCAGTTCATGATCTGCTTACGGATTCCTATGCCATAAACGCCTTACCGGTAACCGGCAAACAGGGAATCATCCATGGCAAAACAGCCTTCCCACGCAAGGAATGGACTTCCGATTCACTGGCAGGCCAAGGCATAAGGTAATGGATGGGCACTCCCGGCCACGGGAAAAGAAGCGTCGGGAGTGCCTCGGCAGATACACTGAAAGGGAGTAACTATGAAATCGAGAATACTACTGATATTGCCTGCAGCCGCCACGGTCATGCTCTCATTCATCACGTTTGCCGCAGCGTCTTTCAACGATGTTCTCGACACGCCGGCGCTGAAGAACCGGCATGCGGAGAAGACCCTTCTCATCAGCGTCGCCACGGCCGGGAAGCGGGTGGTGGGGGTGGGCCAGCACGGCCACATCGTCTATTCCGACGACAGGGCAAGACCTGGACCCAGGCCAGTGTTCCGGTGAGCTCAGACCTGTTGGCGGTGCATTTCCCGTCAGCGCAGAAGGGATGGGCCGTGGGGCACGACGGGGTAGTTCTGCACTCGGCCGACGGCGGGGCCAGCTGGGTCAAGCAGTTCGACGGCCGGGCAGCGGCCCAGGTCCTGATAGGCCACTACATGGGAACTAACAGCTGCGGCGCCTGCCACGCCCCCGAAAATACGCCGGTAGGCGCGCCGGGCGGGCCGGAGACCGCGGCAATGATGGCGGAAATGAAGAAATTCGTCGATCAGGGGCCTGACAAACCGTTCCTGGACGTCTGGTTCGAAAGCGACACCACCGGCTTCATCGTTGGCGCCTTCAACCTGATCTTCCGTACGGTTGACGGCGGCAAGAGCTGGACCCCGTGGTACGACAGGATAGACAACCCGAAGCGCTTTCACCTCTATGCCATACGTCCCGTCGGCAAGGATCTGTTCATTACCTCCGAACAGGGCACGGTATTCAAGCTGGACCAGACAAAGAAACGATTCACGGCGCTAAAGACCGCCTATGCCGGCACCTTTTTCGGCATCACCGGCAAAAACGGGGCGGTAATCGCCTACGGCATGCGCGGCAATGCCTTCAAAAGCAGGGATGGCGGTTCCACCTGGCAGAAGATCGAGACCGGCATACCGGTAGGCCTGATGGGTGGCACTGTCACCGACGATGGCAAGATCGTCCTGGTGAGCCAGGGGGGACATGTGCTGGTGAGCAGCGATGACGGCACCAGCTTCAACCAGCTCAAAATCGACCGGCCGACGCCAGCCGCCGGTGTGGCCGCCATTGACGGCAACACTCTGGCCCTGGTCGGCAAGCGGGGCGTGAAGGTACAAACGATCAGGTAGGGGCGGGCCTTGCGCCCGCCCTGATTGGGGCACCCGCTGATTGGGGCACCCGCTGATTGGGCACCCGCCCTGATTGGGCACCCGCTGATTGGGCAACCGCTGATTAGGCGCCCTGATTGGGCGCCCGCCCTGATTGGGCACCCGCAAGGGGTGCCCCTACAAAGAAATCGCATAATGCTATTTCAATTCAAAATCAGTCAAAACAGGAGAGCTGACATGGCAGTTGGAACGGGAAATACTGAGGAAATGCCGGTCGTCAAGGAGTTGAAGGATTTCGACCAGAAATCCGGCAACTGGCTTGAGCGGCTGATCTTCAACAACCGGCTGGCGGTGATGATCGCCTGCGTGGTCGTCACCCTGGCCCTGGCCTACCAGACAACCAGGATTGTCTTCAACGCGAGCTTCGAGAAGATGCTCCCCCAGAGCCACCCCTACATCAAGAACTATCTGGCAAACAAGCAGGACCTGCCAGGCCTGGGCAACTCGATCCGGGTGGTGGTGGAGAACACCAGGGGGGACATCTTCGATCCCCGGTACCTGGATATTTTGCGGCAGGTCAACGACGATCTGGTGCTCACCCCCGGAGTGGACCGGGCCTGGGTGAAGTCAATCTGGACCCCGGCGGTCCGCTGGAACGAGGTCACCGAGGAGGGGTTCCAGGGCGGACCGGTCATGCCCGACAACTTCGACGGCTCCGAAGAAAAGGTGTCGAAGCTCAAGCAGAACATCACCCGCTCGGGCATCGTGGGGAGCCTCCTGGCAACCAACTACAAATCAGCCATGGTCTTTGTGCCGCTCCTGGACAAGGACCCCACCACGGGAAAAAGGCTCGACTACAACGCCTTCTCCAAGCAGATCGAGAACGACATTCGGAAGAAGTACGAGGCAATGGGCAAGGGCGAGGTCAAGATACACATCGTCGGCTTTGCCAAGCTGGTAGGTGACCTGATCGACGGCCTGATGCAGGTGATGACCTATTTCGGCATCGCCGCCCTTATCGCAGCCATCGTCATCTTCCTCTACACCCGCTGCATCCGTAGCACGGGCCTGGTCATCCTCTGCTCCGTGATGGCGGTCATCTGGCAACTGGGGATAGTCGCCACCCTGGGCTTCGAGCTGGACCCCTACTCTATCCTGGTGCCGTTCCTGGTTTTTGCCATCGGCGTTTCCCACGGCGTGCAGAAGATGAACGGCATCATGCAGGACGTGGGACGCGGCACCCACAAACTGGTAGCAGCCCGCTACACCTTCCGCCGCCTATTCCTGGCAGGCCTCACCGCCCTCATGGCCGATGCGGTCGGCTTTGCCGTACTGATGCTGATCGACATCCCGGTCATCAAAGACCTGGCGCTCACTGCCAGCATCGGCGTGGCCGGCCTGGTCATCACCAACCTGCTGCTCCTGCCGGTCTTCCTCTCCTACACGGGGGTCAGCCCGAAGGCGGCCGGCAGAAGCCTTCAGGAGGAAAGCGAAGAAACTACCGGCAAAGGGATCGGGGCGCTGTGGAGCTTCTGGACCACTTCACCCAGCGCCGCTGGGCCACCCGGGCCGTGGCCGTCTCCGCAATCCTGGCAGTGGCCGGCTTCGTCGTCAGCCTGAACCTGAAGATCGGCGACCTGGACCCCGGCGCCCCGGAACTCAGGCCCAACTCCCGCTACAACAAGGACAACAATTACATCACCAGCAACTATTCCCTCTCCAGCGACCAGTTTGCCGTCATCCTCAAGACCCCGGTCGAGGGCGCCATCAAATATGCGCCACTCATAGAGGCCGACCGCCTCGCCCTGGCCCTGCAGCAGGTACCCGGCGTTCAGACCACCGTTACCATGTCCGACGCCATCCGTATGATCACCGCCGGCACCTATGATGGAAACCCCAAATGGTACACCCTCAACCGCAGCCAGGAGGTCCTCAACTACAGCGGCCAGCAGTCCTGTTTCGACAACCCGGACCTGATCAACAGCACCATCTCCGTCACGCCGGTCATCGCCTACCTCTCCGACCACAAGGCCGAAACCCTGAGCCGGGTCCTCACCGTGGCCGAGGAATTCGTCAAAAAGCACACCACCAAGGACCGGCAGTTCATGCTGGCGGCGGGGAGCTCCGGCATCGAGGCCGCCACCAACATCGTGGTCAAGTCAGCCAACCGTACCATGCTGCTCTATGTTTACGGCGCCGTCATCGTGCTCTGCTTCATCACCTTCCGAAGCTGGCGGGCCGTTCTGGTGGCAGTGCTGCCGCTGGTGCTCACCTCGATCCTGTGCGAGGCGCTGATGGTCGCCCTCGGCATCGGTGTCAAGGTCGCCACCCTGCCGGTCATCGCCCTCGGGGTCGGCATCGGCATCGATTACGCTCTCTATCTTTTGAGCATGCAGCTCAAGTACCAGCGGGAGGGGCTCTCTCTGGGGGAGGCGTACCAGAAGGCGGTCCAGTTCACCGGCAAGGTCGTAGGCCTGGTGGGAATCACCCTGGCCGGCGGCGTCATCACCTGGCCCTGTCGCCGATCAAATTCCAGGCAGATATGGGAATCCTCCTCACCTTCATGTTCCTCTGGAACATGTTCGGCGCCCTCATCCTCATCCCAGCCCTGTCGCACTTCATGCTCAATACGGTGAATGAAACCGTTGAAGAATATGTTGAAGAAGGGATTCCTGGGGAAATCGAAACGGCGGGTTAGCTGGTTGTGCAGGAGGGCACCGCAAGGTCCGTAGCTGTGGCGACAGAGCGAACGGACCATGTCGCGGCTGACTTTATTCGCATAATTCTCATTTTTGGGGAAGGCTGTCGTGGCATGGGGAGAGAGTGACGAGCTACAGCGGCGAGCGGACACCCGCCGCATCTGGAACGAAGGCAACACGCCAATTTAAGCGTCGTGGATAATTACGGGGGGCGGCACTGCAAGGTCCGCAGCTGTGGCGACAGAGCGAACGGACCATGTCGCGGCTGACTTTTAGCTCACGGGGGAACCGTTTTGCTTGCCGTTTTTCGTCGAGGTCTCACTCTGGTGCTCCAGGCGATAGGCAAGCTGGGGACGTGAGAGACCGAGCATTCTCGCCGCTGCGGAAAGATTGCCCTTTGCTTTCTCGACTGCAGCTTCCGCCAACAGAGTATTGGCCTGTTCAAGGGTAATTTTGCCGCTCAGGATCGCCTCGCAGAAATCCTTGCCGCTTTCTCTCTGGCTGTCGGTTAACCCCCCTTTGCCATCAAGGCGCAATTCGGTTACCTGTTCGTTATAGGAAGGAAACATGTGATTTATTGCAATATGATTACCATTGGGAGCAAGCATAACCCCGCGCTCCACAACGTTCTGCAGTTCCCTGATATTGCCCGGCCATTGATAGGCGAGCAAAGCCAGCTTGGCCTTGTCGGAGAAACCGCGCAGTTTTTTCCCGTTAATATCACTGAATTTCTTGAGAAAACTCTTAGCCAGGATCAAAATGTCAAGCTTACGATCTGAGGGGAGGAATGTTGATCTGCAGAGCATTCAACCGGTAATACAAGTCGGAACGAAATTTACCATTCCCCACGAGCTGTTTCAGGTCGATGTTGGTTGCCGCAACCAGCCGTACATTCACCTTGTAGATTTCTGTGCCTCCCAGACGTTCAACCTCACCCTCCTGCAGCACGCGAAGCAGCTTCGCCTGGGCCGACAGGGGCAGGTCCCCCACCTCATCCAGGAATAATGTGCCGCCGTCGGCTCGCTCGAAACGACCGGGCCTGGAGGCAAGGGCGCCGGTAAATGCGCCTTTCTCAACGCCGAACAGTTCCGATTCCACCAGATCATGGGGTATGGCGGCACAGTTAATGGCGATGAACGACTCCTTGCAACGAACCCCCTTCTCATGCAGCGTACGCGCGAAAACCTCCTTGCCGACCCCCGTCTCCCCCTGGAGCAGAACGTTGATCTGGCTGTCGGCTGCTTGGGTAAGCAGTTCGTAAGCGGTAAGAAAAGCAGGCGAATTACCGACAATATCGGACGGCAGCTTCGTTTTCTTACCCATGGCAGAACGCAACTGCACGACCTGATTTTGCAGACCGATTAGCTGTTCGGCGATGGATTCGTGATTAGTCAGCAACTCGAAATCACTTGCATCATCCCACTCTTCAACCGGCTTACCAACGAGAGAACAATGGCTTCCGCCCATTGCATGGCAGGCGACCTCTTTGCATAACACAGGCCTGCCCATGAAGGCAGAAGTATAGCCACTGGCATAGCCGATCAGGTTCCAGCAGACACCCTCGGACGACTCACCATAATGACGCAAGTGAGCCTGCCCCTCCCATGAGTTCTCCCATTTGGCCTCAACATAGAATTTGCCGATTTGACGGTTTATTTCCAGTTTAGTAATGGTAGTTTTAACAATTCCTTCCAGAGTGTGAAGCAGCGGTCCGGCCATGTACAATTGCAAGTCGCTGGTAATTTCGGGGTTGAGACGGGTAAGCTCGAAGTCGCTCATCCCCGACACATATCCCATGCGCATGAGCAATCCACGTGCACGCCCCATCCCCAGCGCATCGATCAACTCGCGGCGCATCAAGGCGTGGGCATCGGCATGCACCAGCAGCATCCGGTGTTCGTGCAGCCATATCTGGCCAGTTTCACTGGAAAAACGCAATTGTGATCGCATGCTACTACTAACGGAATCATATGCGGGCAAACCTTTTGCCATCCTATTTTTTTTCTCCATTTCAGTCCTTCTACAAATCTTTAGATTTATCGAACAATGTTTTATATAACCATATTCAGGTAAAAAAGCAAATTTTTACCCTCACCGCGGATGTCCTACAGAAGAACTTAAAAGGTCTCACCCCTCGCCTGAACCCCATTTATTCCCACCTATGCGAGTTTGGCGCTTCGTGAAAAAAAATTTTATCATTTTCTGAAAAAGAAGAACCGGTCTGGCGGTATTTAGAAATTGAGCAAAGGTTGAAAGAGTTTCAATTTCCCTTCCCGGACGCCATTACCCCTCAAAATAACCACCGTTACAAAACAATATTATTCTGTGTTGTTTTTTATTCAACTTACTGAATCTACAATACTTTACCGCAACAAGACTACATACGTAACCTATCGCACCACTACCACGCCAATATTTATGAAACATTGTTTTGGCATGGCTCCTGCTATCAATATCCTTATGAAAGCAAATCTGCCTACCCCCAAAGGAGGTACCGGATGCTCACGCCACTTATCACCGAAATCCAGAGGTTCTGTCTGCAGGACGGCCCCGGCATCAGAACCACCATCTTCGTCAAGGGGTGTCCTCTCCATTGCCCCTGGTGTCATAATCCAGAAAATATCAGCTTGAAACCAGAATTCTATTTTCACGCAAACAAATGCCAGGGATGCGGGCAGTGCGCCAGCAGTTGCCCATCCGGCGTATGCACATCCTTTGGGCCGAAAAAGGGTATCGAAGAAATTGTCGACAGAAGCCGCTGCACGGCGTGCCTGGGATGTGTATCCGCCTGCCGGTTCGGTGCACGTGAAACGGTGGGCAAGTCTCTGAATATGAACGCCATTGTAGAAGAAGCGGTATCAGACCGCATTTTTTACAACAACAGCGGAGGCGGAGTCACGATCAGTGGTGGTGAACCACTCATGTACCCGGCATTTACCCGTGAACTGGCACGTATTCTAAAAGTCCGGGAGAACATCCACGTGGCAATGGAGACCTGCCTCTTTGCAGAGTGGGAAAACATCAACCCCCTGTTGGAATTTGTCGACCTGTTCATCGTCGATATCAAATCGCTGAAGCCGGAGAGGTACGAGCAGGTGATCGGCGGCTCCCTTCACAAAATCCTGGCAAATTTCGAACGGCTCATACAGGCCGGGGCTGCCACGCGCATCCATCTGCCGATTATTCCTGGGATCAATGACACCGCCGATGATTTCGAAGCCTATATAGAGTATCTGGGACAGTTCGCCGACAATCTCAATGGTGTGGACCTGCTCCCCTATCACTCATATGCAACCGGCAAATATGTGCAATTGGGGCGGAGCTACACCTACCTGGGGGTCCCGGATCTTCCTGCCCGAAACCTTTTCCCCCTGGCGGACGCCCTCAGGTTGAAAGGAATCCGCGAAGTTACCGTCGGCGGCTTGATCGGCACCATGGCTTCAACAGGAAACGTTGTCGGCAACGAGTCATCGAAAGCCGATCGCAGTGGCCTGCCGCTGAGGCCATATGCGCCACAAACGAAGGGGGTGGTTCCAGTCCGGCGTTAACCGGTTGACAACCTGCTAAGAGATACAGCGACAACCATTAAAAACCCACCTTGTCGACGGGAGGGTATTAAACGTGATGAGGATAAAGGAGATCCATTATGAGCACATGCAAAGATTGTTCGTTCTATTTTGCCGTTCCTGAAAACGCAGGGGACTATGAACCGGGCCGCGGAGATTGCGTGACCCAGAAAGAAGATGCCAAGGGAAAATACTGGCTTTCAAAGCCGACGGTGCATGCCACCCCTTCATGTCAGACCTTCAAGAAGTCCAAGTAGTGTCCATCCGGAAAGTCCGGATGAGACACTACTGGTTTCCATCAGTGAAACCGGATGGAAAACAAATTTAATTCACAGGGAGATAACTTATGGCAATGGTAGCGCAGTCCATCAACTACAAAGGCAGGACTATCGATTTTCCGCTGGAAAACCCGGAAGAAATAAACGTGCCTGACGAGATATTGCACGAAAACCTCTGCAAGCCGACCACCGAACGGACCAGGAGGCTCAAGGCAAGGTGCCGCTGGAAGCATGCCTCTGCCGGTGAATTCATCGACAAGGAAGTCCGGGCAGGCATCGAAAGAATGCGGCTGGTCACTGAGTCGCACAAGGCCACTGCCGGCAAGCCGGAAGTGATCCGCCGCGCCCTCGGACTCGCCCATCTCCTCAACAATAGCACGCTGGTGCTCCAGGACGACGAACTGATCATCGGCTATCATGCGGAAGATCCGGAGATGTTCCCCCTCTATCCCGAACTGGCCTACATGGCGGTTCAGGACTACCTGATGACTGACTACGCGCCGCAACCGAAGGATGAGGCACAGGAAATCCTCGACTACTGGAAGCCGTTCAGCATTCAGGCTAAATGCGAGCCCTATTTCGATCCCATCGACCTGACGAGGATGTATCAGGTAAGCACCATGGAAGGCCCCATGTTCGCTTCCGGCTACAACAGCATTGTCCCTCCTTACGAGACGGTGCTGGAGGATGGCCTCCTGAAGCGGATCGAACTGGCAAAGGAGAAGCTGGCCAACGCCCAGGCCGAGATGGAGAAGACCCCCTGGGACGCCACCAAGCAGCTCTCCTGGATTCCCAAGATCGACCTCTGGAAGCAATGATCATTGCCGACGAAGCGGTCATCAACTGGGCTCGTCGTCACGCCCGGCTGGCCAAGATCGTCGCGGAAAATTTCGAAACAAACTCCGCCCGCAAGGAAGAGCTGCTGGAGATCTCGGAGATCTGCCACCGCGTCCCCGCCGAGCCGGCCAAAGGACTCAAGGATGCCTTCCAGTCCAAGTGGTTCGTCTTCCTCATCTGTCATGCCCTTGACCGCTACGCCAGCGGCTTTGCCCAGAAAGAGGACGAGCTGCTGGAGCCTTACTATAACATCAGCGTCAACGACAAGTCTTTTCAGCCCATGACCCACAAGGATGTGGTGGAACTGGTGGAGTGCGAGCGGCTGAAGATTTCGGAGCACGGCGCCGGCAAGTCCCGCGCCTACCGGGAAATATTCCCCGGTTCCAACGACCTCTTCATTCTCACCGTAGGGGGAACCAAGCCCGGTTATGTGGATGCATGCAGCGACATGACCGACGCCATCCTGGAGGGAGCGCGCAACATCCGCACCACCGAGCCTTCCATCGTCTTCCGCTGGGATCCCGTGGGGCGCGTCAAGACCAAAAGGCTCGTATTCGAGTGCATCCGGGACGGCCTCGGTTATCCCTCCATCATGCACAACCGGATCGGGGTCGAACAGATGAAGTTCTTCAGTCAGTTCAGCCTGACCAAGAACGGTGTCACCGACGACGAGGCGCACCGCTGGGCCAACGTGCTCTGCATGTCGCCGGGTGTCTGCGGCAGAAGGAAGACGCAGAAAACCAGGTCCGAGGGGGGGAGTGCCATGTTCCCCGCCAAACTTCTGGAAATCGCCCTCAACGACGGCTACGACTGGTCCTACTCCGACATGCAGCTCGGCCCCAAAACCGGCAATGCCGCTGACTTCAAAACCTTCGACGAGCTGCTGGAGGCATTCCGCAAGCAGTACGCCTACGTGAGCAGCCTGGTCATCCGGGCCAAGGATGTGATGCGGCACTTCGAGTGCCAGGTGATGCAGATGCCTTTGTCTCCAGCATCGACGACGGCTGCATGGAGCTGGGCATCGACTCGGTGGAACTGTCCGAGCAGCCCAACGGCTGGCACAACCCGATCACCACCGTCGTTGCCGCCAACTCCCTGGTCGCCATCAAAAAACTTGTTTTCGACGAGAAGAAGTACACCATGAAGCAGCTCCTGGATGCCCTCCACGCCAACTGGGAAGGCCATGATGCCATGCGCCAGGACTTCCTCAATGCGCCCAAATGGGGGAACGACGATCCCTACGCCGACGAAATCATCCGCAAGTTCTACGAGGAGATCCTTGGTGGTGAGCTGGCCAAGGTGACCAATTTCTCCGGAGGCCCTGTGCTGCCGGTCGGCCAGGCGGTCGGCCTCTACATGGAGGTTGGTTCCCGCACCGGCCCCACCCCGGACGGCCGTTTCGGCGGTGACGCGGCAGATGACGGCGGGATCTCCCCCTACTTCGGCACGGACAAGAAAGGACCGACGGCGGTACTCAAATCGGTCGCCAAGGTACAGAAGAACCAGAAAACCAACCTGCTCAATCAGCGGCTCAACGTGCCGATGATGCGCAGCGTCCATGGCTTCGACATCTGGAAGTCATACATGGACACATGGGAGGCGCTCAATATTGCCCACGTGCAGTTCAACTGCGTGAGCACGGCAGAGCTCAAGGCAGCCCAGAAGGAGCCGGAAAAGCATCAGGACCTTATCGTCAGGGTCTCCGGTTTCAGCTCCAGGTTCGTGGATATCCCAACCTACGGACAGAACACCATCATTGCCCGCAACGAGCAGCATTTCGGGGCCGATGACTACGAGTACATCAACGCACCGCTGTAATATCCCAAAAATCGATTTCGGGAGTCCCGCCGGGGCTCCCGAGAAACAGAACAGGAGACACCCATGTCAGCAACAGCCCAAAATGAAAACATGATGCACGAGAAAAAAGGAACCGGCAAACCATGCCTCCAGTGCAAATGGCAGATCGCCGACCCCACCAATCCGCTGCGGGGGCAATGCACCGTAAACCGTACCGAGATGGGGGGAGTGTGGAAGAGATGGATCCGAGACGTCTACAACGTAACCTGCTCCAGGCATGAAGAGGGCAAGCTCAGCTTCAGGGAGCACGTTTAAACCGCAGCATTCCCGATCAAGGCGATTTGATTCAAACATCTCAATGGAGGGGCAGAAAGGGCCTGTGCGGGTCCGCCAGCATCCTTTCTGCCCCTGGCGATAAGGGAATACACAATGTCAGCCACCAAACATGAAAACCTGTCTGTGCCCCAGCTTGATCCCTACTTTTACGTGAGCAGAGACCTGGCCGACATCTTCGAGAAGATTCACCTGCTCTCACGGAAAAAACCGGTCAACGTCCTCATTTCCGGGCGGCAGGGGTGCGGTAAGTCGTCACTGGTAAAGCAGTACGCGGCCATCTACCAACGTCCCCTGTCCACCTTTCAGGTGGGCATTCTTTCCGAACCGAGCCAGCTGTTCGGCGAGTACGCCCTGGAGGCCGGAGAAACCAAATACAAGCAGTTTCTCTTCCCCGAGGCGATCCAGACCCCTAACAGTGTCATTCACCTGGAGGAGATCAACCGGCCGGAGCATCCCAAGGCGCTCAACATGCTTTTTTCTCTCCTGTCGGACAGCCGGGATGTGTGGCTTGAAGAGCTGGGGCATCTCAAAGTGGCGGACGGTGTGGTCTTCTTTGCCACACTGAACGAGGGTGAAGACTTCGTCGGCACTGAGCTTCTCGATGCGGCGCTTCGGGACAGATTCTACTTCCTGCTCATGGATTATCTCCCCAACGAGGTGGAGAAAGAGGTGCTGATAAAGAAAACCGGCGTCACCGCCGCCCAGGCCGACGACATCATGCTGCGCTCAACTTCATGCGGGGGAACCCCGAGATGCGGGTCGATGTATCCACACGGACGGCCCTGATGATCGGCGATATGATGGCCGTGGGGGCAAGCTTCAGGCAGGCGTTGGCGGTTAGCCTCCAGACGAACCAGGAAGCCCTGGAGTCGGTCCTGATCGGCCTGCACGTG
This sequence comes from Geotalea toluenoxydans JCM 15764, assembly GCF_001311985.1. GTDB lineage: Bacteria > Desulfobacterota > Desulfuromonadia > Geobacterales > Geobacteraceae > Geotalea > Geotalea toluenoxydans. The sequence continues at coordinate 20,023 of NZ_BBCJ01000025.1, read as the reverse complement.
AGAAGGGGTCATACCGAGACGGTCAGCAACGAATATATCCTGTTCGATCACAGCTGGCAGCAAAGCACAGAGAGTTGATCATGATCCCAGAGCCTGCCCATGGAGAAAGCAAGGCCCGGTCACGCTTCCTGATTGCCGCAGAAGCGGGATATTCGGAATTCTGGCGCAGAGACAAATCGCCTGTTGAGATCCTGGAACTGGCAAAACTTCTGCGCAGTATCAGAAAAATGGTCTTAATGGTCGGCAGAAACATCGGCACCGTCGTCTGGGAAGGGATGACCGGCCAGACTGACAGTATCGCCCTCGATCCCTCGCCGATCATGGGGCGCTATCCCATTCCAGCCATGCAGGCCGACGTTGCCATCGGGCTTGCCGTCAGGGGAGCCTTCCTCAAGAGGGAATGGACCGATCATGTCCATAAGCTGGCCCAGTCAAAAATCGTACTCGCCCCGATCTATGCATACAAATTTGCCCATTTCCTGGAAATCGCCGAGAAGGTCAACGCGGATCTCATCGCCAACCGGAATGTATTCGGCCTCTATACGCAAAAGGCCCGTGAATGGGAAACCGCGAAGGCTGCCAGGCATTTCATCAATCCCCCCTCCTTCACCGAACTGCTGCACCTGTGGTGGAAAGTAGCCACCGATCCAGAAGAAGCATTCAGGCATCCATACGAAGACCGCTCGGTAGTGGGATGGTGGGAAAAACCACCGCCGGTCAGTTCTATGCAAAGCCGATGGAGCTCCTCAACAGCATCGTCGAAGAGCTGATGACCGCCTGTGCCGAGCTGCCGAGCGTCACCGAGCGCTGCGAGTACCGTTTGAATCTCTACGCCTCCATCTTCAACGAATTGCTGGAAATGATCAAATTCTGGCCCACCGACCGGAAAGATCCCTTTCTGCTCTCAGCCGATTTCAATGAAGATATGGAAAAAGAGGATGAGGAGAAAGATGGAGTCAAGGCAACACTTCTCAGCTATGCAGAGGAGATCGAAAACAAGCTGGAAAGAAAACATGTGGACTTTACGGAACAGGTGAAATCGGTCGTGGCAAATTTCGGCGGTGTGGTTCGTGTGGAGGGGAACGATATCGTCATGCCGGCAAACAAAAACATCGACAATGCCCTCTTCTACAAGCTGAAAACGGTTCTCCAGCTGGTTGCCCAGAGAAACATCGCCTACAACCGAGGCCTTCCCTCAGGCAAAATCGATCGCACCCGCCTATACAGGGCGCCAACATCCGGAGCCATTTTCAACTTCAAGAAGACCCATTACCAGTTGCATAACGACATCGTTCTCCTTGTGGACTGCACCGGTTCCATGGCCGAACCGAACAAATGGGCAAAAACCGAGGTCATCTACCAGACGCTTTTCATGGCCCTCCTGGCCTACAACCGTAACGCCAGAATATTTGCCTACAACGAAAGAAACGATACCTGCCGCATCACCGAGATCTACAAGAACGGGCAGTTCTATTCAGTCATGCCCCATGGAAGAACCGCATCGGGTGAAGCAATAATAGCCACAGCTCTGAACCTTAAACAAAGCAGCCGCAAACCCTTCATCATTCATGTGACCGATGGCGCAGCAAATTGGGGATGCGGGGTATCCGACGCAATCCGCTATTGCAAGGCCAGGAATATACGCCTGCTGACCATTGGCCTTGAATGCGACCCCATGAACAAAACCGCCCTGGCAGAAGAACATGGTGAAATGATCCAGTTCGTCAACGATGTGGATCAGCTTCCCACCGTGTTCAAACACCTTCTTTCCTCAACAAGATACCATTAATCATTAAGCAGCAGCCAGCATAAGGAGCCGGAATGCATAACATTTTGTCTATTGCCCTTGTTCGCACCCTTTTTATCGCCGCCGCTCTTTTCTCCCTGACTGCCGTCCACAGCTGGGCCGGCGGCGGACAGCACTATCCCAACGGTGTCGAAGACTTTGCCGTAGGCGCCCTGCCCCCTCCCGGAACCTATCTCGTCAACTACATGATCCTGGCCCAGAAGAATTCCCTGCGGGACAACTCCGGCAATGGACTTCCAGCGGATTTCAATGCCAGCGTCTTTGCCGAGGTGCCGAGCTAGTCTACGTCAGCCCGCTGAAAGTACTGGGGGCCAACTGGGCTGCCCAGATATTCATACCCTTCTACAGCGCCGATGTAACCGCTTCCTCAACGGCGATTCCTCCTCTTAATTTCGATGTCAATGACAAGGGAGTCGGCGACATCATCTTCAGCCCGCTGGTCTTTGGCTGGCACTTCGGTCCGGAGCTCCATGCCGTCCTGGCCCTGGACACCTGGGCGCCCACCGGCAACTACGACATAAAGAACCCTGCCACGCAGATCCTCTCAAAAAACCTGGACCTTTGAGCCGGTTTTGGCCATGTCCTACCTGAAAGAGGGTTTCGATGTTTCCGCCAAGCTCATGTACGATTTCCACACGAAAAACAGCGATACCGATACCGAACCGGGACAAGAATTCCATATGGACTGGGCTGTTGGCTATGGGCTTCAGAACGGCCTGAGCGGCGGCGTGGTCGGCTACAACTACTGGCAGACCACGGACGACGAGGTGAACGGAGTCACGGCAAAGGATTCCAGAAGCGAAGTGGGAGGTATCGGAATGGGCATCAAATACTGGCCGAAACAGGGCCCCTTCACCATGACCTTCAAGCAGTACTGGGAGTATGGCGCCAGGAACATCGCCACCGGACCACAGACACAGTTCAAGTTCACCTATGCCTTCTAATGGACAGGCTTGGCCACAGGCGAATACTGTGGCCGAGCTGGCCGGCAAGCTGGGTATGCCATGTCTGAATCTGAGTGAGACCATCGAGCAGTGGAATTTATCGGTCCTGGCGGGGAAGGATGGCCTTTTCGGCCGTGAGATGTCAAAGGAGACCGATTCGGCCATGATAGATACCGGACCGTTCTATGCCGTGGAGATCTATCCCTCCCTGATCAACACCCAGGGGGGGCCACGGCGCAATGAGCGGGCAGAGATCGTCGATCCTTACGGCGAACCGATACCAGGATTGTATGGAGCCGGTGAACTGGGCTCCCTCTGGGGATTGATCTATCAGGGGGAGGTAATATTGCGGAATGTCTGGCCTTTGGCAGGATTGCAGGGGTAAATGCGGCTGCAGGCAGGTGAAATGCCGCAGATTGCGACTGTGTAAGCAGTCTGCGGCAGGGCGCATGCCTCTTGTTCAGGTTAGAGCGAGCCGAGATGATCAGCGCAGGCGGGCGAGTACCGCTGCCGCGACGTTGTTAATCAGGACGTTCCCGAGGGTTAGGTTCTTTTCCGACATTTCTCTCAGCCGCGCCCCATTGATATCCACTACCTTGACCGGCTTGGTTGCCCGCGCAGAAGCAGTGTATTGGTAGGGTTTTATCAGTGAGGAAACACCGAAGATCGCCCCGGGGACGATGGAGCAGACTGGGGCATTGGCAGCACATCCTGCCCCTCCGCCGCTGTAGAACAGCTCCACGCCCCCTTCCAGTAAGAGCATCAGGTTGTCGGCAGTAGTATTTTCCTTGAAAATAATGCTGTCCGCGGGAAATGTCTTCTCTTCGCCGATCATGGCGATGTCCTTGAGTTGTTCTTCCGTCAGTGAGGCGAAGAAGCGATAAGGCCGCAAGAGTTCTGGTGAAATCATGGCTTTTCCTCCTTTGAAACAGTGGATTCCGTCTGCCCCTCCCGGCGCTCTGCAAGGAACAGGGCGTGCCCCGCGTCGGCGGGGCATCCTTCAGTCAGGCTCCACCTTCAGATATGCCTGACCGTCTTCCGAACATCCCAAACGAACCTTGAAGCCCCCGGCGAAGCTTATTTCCGTGGGGAAAAGTTCATCATTGCTGATGTATTTCAATCTGTCACTCTTTACGTTTTCTGTGTTCATATCTCACCAGTCCTTTCCTCGCCTGAGGCGATTGTGAAAACGGTACTGCCAACTGTTCAGGATATGGTGCTGCCGACCGGTCGGAATTTTTCTTTCACCAGGGTTAGCCATGCAGACTACCCGGCGAACAAACTCCTGCCCCCACACACATAAAAGACTTGTCCGGTAATGAACGAGGCATCGTCGTCCAGGAAGAAGAGGATCGCATTGGCAATATCGTCATCTTCGCCGATCTTCCCCATGGGCTGCTTGGCCAGAAAGCCAAGCCTGTTCTTTTCCGGCAGCTCGTCCCACATGGGGGTATGGATGAGCCCGGGAGCGATGCAGTTGACCGTTACCCCTTTCCTCCCCAGTTCCAGGGCCAGGTCCTGGTCAGCCCCACCAGGCCGGCCTTAGCTGATGAGTAGGGAGCCTGCCCGGCCCCGCCCAGCCAGGCCCTGGAGGCAATATTGACGATCCGCCCACCACCCTTTTCAATCATATGGCCATGCACCGCCTGGCTGCAGAGAAACGCCCCTTTCAGGTTGACGTTCAGGGTGATATCCCAGTCTTTCTCGCTGAGGTTTCTCAATGCCCCGGCCCTTTCCATCCCGGCATTGTTCACCAGGATGTCCACCGAGCCGAATCGCTCCACTACATCCTTCACCATTTCATTGACCGCCGTGGCGTTGCAGATATCGGCAACCTTCCCCATCACCTGGAACCCCTTTGCAGCGAATTCCTGAACCGTCTGTTCTACCTTTTCCGGCACGATGTCGTTAATGACAACCTTTACCCCCTTTTCCGCCAGGCGCTGGGCGGTTTTTTTCCCCATGCCGCTTGCAGATCCGGTTATCAATGCAACTTTGCCCTCTAAACTTGCCATGTGGTTTCCTCCTGACCAGTCCGCAGCCTTATGCGGACATTGACGAATAGATACTTTTGCCGCCGCAAACGATAAGGTTCTGTCCCGTAACATAGCGGCTGATTTCCGAAGCAAAATAGGTTGCGGCATAGGCAATATCCTCGGGCTTTCCAAGGCGCTGCACCGGCAATCGTGCCGCACTTTGCTCCTCGGCCTCCGGGGAAAGGGCATCCGCTGTGGTCTTGATGTCACCTTTCAGGATCTGGTTGACGGTAATGCCGTCCTTGGCCAGTTCCAGGGCAAAAGAGCGGGTCAACCCGAAGACGGCCGATTTGGATGTGCTGTAGGGAGATTGATTGGCCGTACCCAGATAATCGAGGCTGCCCACATTTACGATCCGGCCGTAGCCCCTCTTTTTCATGACCGGAATGATGTTGAGACAGAACGAAACCAGCGGTACCACATTGTCCCTCAGGGAACGCTCCCAGCTCTCAATGGTGCTTGCGGCCGTAGACGCATCTTTACGGTCGATATTGTTGACGAGAACATCGATTGAATCGTATCTTTTCGCCAGACTCTCTACTGCCCCCTTGACCGCCTGGGCATCGGTGGGGTCAAGGGCAAGGATTTCCCCCCTGCCCCCTGCCTCCTCCACCATGCGCAAAGTCTCTGCCAGCGGTTGGCGGTCGATGTCGATCAGCACCGTGCGCGCCCCGCTCCGGGCAAACCGGGTGCTGATCGCCCGCCCCACGTCGTCCGTTGCTCCAACTATAACTGCTACCCTATCCTTCATGGTCTGCCTCCTTGCTATTTCCTGAAAAATGTCCCAACGGTCTTACCAACTTGACCAGCATGTGCATGGTGCAGGCCGCATGCTCGGTTCCGGAAAGCCCGCCCCCCGTAACATGAGACATGGCAACCTTGGGGGTTGGCCCCACCTGGTGGCCGCCGGCCTCTCCCCGCAGCTGCTTCACGTTCTGGGCAACCTGGGCGGCACCGGATGCGCCGATCGGGTGACCGTAGGAGAGCATCCCCCCCCGGGGGCTCACCACGCATTTGCCGCCGTAAGTGGACTGACCGTCCCTCAGGAACTTGAGCCCCTCTCCCTTTTTACAGAGCCCCATGCACTCGTAGTAGAGGAGTTCGGAGATGGTGAAGGCATCGTGCAACTCAAGGATGTTCACCTCATCAGGACCGATGCCGGACTCTTCATAGAGTTTCTCAGAAGTGGTCTCGGTGATGTCGTCGCCGGTAATGTCCCGGGGGCGGTTATGGTAAGGCCCCGACTCCACCACCACGCCGGCAACCTTTACCGGTTTGGCGATCCCCAGTTTTTTCATCATCTCTTTTGAGCCTACCACCACGGCGGCAGCCCCGTCGGCAATGCCGCAGCACTGCTGCAGGGTCATGGGATAGGCAACCATGCGGGAATTGACCACCTCTTCAATGGTGATCGGCCCCTTGAACCAGGCATGGGGGTTGTGGGTGGCATGTTTGCGGTTCTTCACCGTGATCATTGCCAGATCCTCGATGGTTGCGCCGGTTTCGTGCATATACCGGGTCGCCCGCATGGCATACTTGCCGGTCATCACCGCCCCGTGCATGGTCTCGATGTCCGACCTTGCCGCACTGAATGCGGCCCCGCTCTGCCTGTGCATGGTATGGTTCTCACAACCAACGCCTATGGAGAGGTCGGTAACGCCGGTGGCCACATCCTTGATGGCGCAGAAAACCGCCATGGCCCCGGCTGAGCAGGCACTCTGCACATTGATGATCGGCAGATTCGGGCCGCACATCCCCAGCCCCCTGAAGACGGTCTGACCGGTCACCATGTCGTTCATTCCATTTCCCACATAGGCACTCTGGACCATGTCGGGCCGGTCGATATTGGACCCCCTCATGGCCTGGAGGGCGGCTTCCCTCCCCAGGACATCGAAATCGACAGTGTGCTTGCCGAATTTCGTTTCTCCCACTCCTGCTATATATACTTCACGCTGTAATTTCATATGAAAATCTCCTGTTTCTCTGGTCTCGATTGTATGTGCTCTATGCTCAACCGATCTTCTTGAACTTGTAGCTCACGATCGGCAGATTATCGTTGTTCATCCTGATTGGCCCCAGGGTCAGCTCCACCTCTTCGTCGCATTTGTAGGTGTTGACCTCTCCCTCCAACTGGGTGAATACCCGGATGTTTTCGGGGAGATCAACATAGGCGAAGATGTATGGAGTTGCCAGCCCCTGTTGCCCGATGTAGATATCCGAAAAGCTGTAGACCTTTCCCCTGCGGGAGAGGGGGACTATTTCGAACTCCTGGCTCCAGCAGCTGGTGCACATCTCGGTCATAAAATCCAGTTGACCGCACTTCTTGCAACGATACCCCTTCAGGTAGGGAAGGCTCCCATCCTTTGGCACTTCCAATATGCCAGGGTGAAAAAACGTAATATCTGGTTCCTTTTCCTTGGTTTTCTTTTTCTGGGCTTCTTCCTGAGCCATGACGCTCCTCCTCAAGGTATTTTCCGACGTCTCTTATTGCGAAACGTTCTCTGTTCCATGTTCCATCTGGCTGCATACCAGTTCGGCGATATCCTTCACCATCTGCTCTTCAGTGAACTTCTTCAGCCCGTCCGTCAGCATCAGCATGCAGAACGGACAGGCGGTGGCGATGGTCTTGGCGCCCGTATCCAGCGCCTCCTTTGCCCTGGTCTGATTGATCCGGGTTCCCTCTTCCTCGGTCCAGTAATTGCCACCGCCGGCGCCGCAGCAGAAGCTTTCGCACCCGTGTCTGGGCATTTCCACCAGTTGCCCCACCGACGAGACCACCTGGCGCGGTTCCGACAGAAAGCGGTTGTGCCTTCCCAGATAGCAGGGGTCGTGGTAGCAGATGGCCTGTCCGCTGTTTTTAAGCGTGATCTTCCCGGCCTCCACCAGGTCGCGTATCATGATCGCGTGGGGGACGACGTCGAACTTCGCCCCCAGGAGCGGGTAATGGCGGGTAAAGCTGTTGAAGCAATGGGGGCACAGGGTGATGACCTTGGTCACCCCCAGGTCGTTGAACTCCTCGATGTTCTGGCCGGCGATCTCGGTGAAGAGGAACTCGTTCCCCATCTGCTTGGCCGGATCGCCGGTGCAGCGGTTTTCTTCCAGGATGCCGAAGGAAACGCCGGCATTCTTGAGGATGGCGACCATGGCCCGGCCAATATGCTGGGCCCGCTCTTCGTAGGCAACCGAGCAACCGATCCAGAGGAGATACTCCGTCTTTCCCTTTTCAAAGATCGGGACATCCAGCCCCTTGCGCCAGTCGTTAGGGCCGAAGCCGGTGCCGATGAAGGGGTGATGGCGCGCCTCCAGACTCCGGTTTGCCTGCCCCATGATCTCGGGCATCTCCGACCGCTCCATCAACAGGTGCTGCCTCATCCTGAGGATGGCATTGGCTGGTTCACCGCCACCGGGCAGGCCTCCATGCATGCCGCACAAGTAGTGCAGTTGTAGATGGCATCGGTGGTGATGGTGTCGAGGAGCGACTCGTCCTCCATCTTCCCCTGCTGCAGATACTCGGCAAGGGTCACCATGACCCCCTTGGGGGAGAGCTTTTTCCCGGTCTGGGCCGCAGGGCAGACCTCGTGACACCGGCCGCATTTCAGACAGGTGAAGATGTCCAACAGGTTCTTGCGACTGAAATCGCCCAGTTTGCTCACCCCCAGGCTCGGCGTCTCCTCTCCTTCCCCTTCTAAGGCCTCGAAGTCCATGACCCCCATCTTGGGGCCGGGAACCGGGATGTCGAGCCCCGCATTGGCCGGGGCCAGCACCAGATGGACCAGGGGCGAGAATGGGATATAGGCGATCAGGGCAAGGGCGAGCAGGCCGTGGGTCCACCAGAGATACCTGTGGACTGTCGGGAGCCCTCCCGTAGCCAGCTGGGCTGCCAGCCAGTTGCCCACGAACGAACCGGGATCGGCGCCGTTCTGGGCGATGCGCGCCCCCTCGATGAAGAAGCCTGTCACGATGATGGCGATAATCCCCACTTCGATCAGCACAAAGGCGGAATTGGCCTTGAAGCAGGTAAGTCGCTCGGGGGGGAAGAGCCTTCGTACCAGGAGGAACAGTACACCGGCCAGGGCAGCCAGCCCGGCGGCGTCCAGGAAAGCTCCCATAAAGAGACGATTGAACTCACCCTGAACACGGGGATGCCGAACAGCACATTGGCAAATACCAGTATGGTCCCCACGGTCAAGACGACCATCCCCCAGAACAGGAAACCGTGGGCCATGCCGGTGAACAGCTTTTTGTAGATGCGGGTCCCGACGATGCCCTTGGTGAGGAAGGAGCGCAGGTAGAGCGGTCCCACCTTCAACGCGTCCAGGGTCAGCCCCAGCCTGACGCTCGCCTTACCTTGCCGTATGCGCAGCCAGTGGCGATAGATGCCGTACCCGAAGATGGCCAGGGCCGGCAGGGAAAGGATATCGATCAGGAGGCCGAAGCTGATATTCCAGTAGGGGACCCGTTCCATATCAGGCACTCTCCTTGAGGGCGTTGATCAGGGCAGGCACCGCCTTTTTGTAGTCCCCCACAATGCCGAACCGGGCCCGTTTAAATATATTCGCCTCATTATCCTTGTTGATGGCGACGACGCACTTAGCGTTTGAGATGCCTGCCAGATGCTGGCTCGCTCCAGAGACGCCGACGGCGAAATAGACGTTGGGCGCCACGATTTTGCCGGTCTGTCCGATCTGGGCGCCGGGGGGCATCCACCCCTCGTCCACCGCCCCCCGGGATGCCCCGACCGCCCCGTTCAAGAGGCCGGCCATATCGTTCAGAATGGCAAAGTTGTCGCCGCTGCCGATTCCCCTGCCGCCGGTAACGATCACCTCCGCGTCTTCCAGGGGAACCCCCTGGCGCTCCTCGTCGATTTCTTCCAAAAGGGCGATCCTCTGGGTCCGGCAGGCAGATCTACGGTCGCGTCGTACCTTCCAGGACTACTGCCTCGAAATATTTGCGCTTGATGGTCAGGACCAGCGGACCCGACTCCACCTTGTAGCGGGCAACAGCTTTGGAGCCGTAGAGTGACCGCTCGATGGTGAGATCAGGGGTAATGGCGGTGACCTCGGAAAGGATCGGCGCACCCAGGCTGACCGCCAGGGGACCGGCCAGACCGCTGCCGATGGCCGTCGCGCTGAGGAGGATCAATTCGTATCCCTCGCTCTTGATGAGGTCGGCAAGCCCCGTTCCCAGGTTCGCCCCCAGGGTGTCGGGAACCCGATACCCCTTGCCGTAGCTCCCCGGAAGCTCGCCTGCTCCCAGCACGACCACATCGGGGGTCGGGCTGAAGATCCTTGCTGCGGTTACCAGCTCCCCGAGGAGCTTGGCATTGGCGGTTTCGATGATCAGAGTTTTCATAGGTACCGCTCCTCCTTGAGCCTTCTCAGTAGCTGACGGACAGCCTCGTCCATGTCATCGGCCGGTATCTGTTCGCAGTTGGACTCCACCTTGGGGATGGACACCGATAGTTCGGAAATGCTCATCTTCCGAGTCCCTATCTCGGCCAGCTTTTCCACCGGCTTCTTCTTGGCCGCAAAAATCGACTTCACCGCCGGTATCCGGGGGACGTTCTCCGGGACGCTGGTGATGGAGAGCACCCCCTTGCCGGAGAGCTTCAAGAGCCGCTTGCCGTTTTCGGTTATCTGGCGATTTTCCATCCGCCGTCCACGGACTCAGCGCTGCAGGCCTGGGGGACAAAGGGGAGGTCGAGCATGCCGGCCAGCACCCCCGGAACGACACCCCGGTCCATGTCTGAGGACTGGCGACCCGCCAGGACCAGGTCCACGTTCCCCTGCCGGTCGATGGCATCCTTCAGGTTGGCGGCGATCACGTAGGGATCGTCCGAATTCCCCTCCACCAGGACCACCTTGTCCGCACCCATGGCCAGCGCCTTTCTGAGGAACTGCACGTCGTCACTGAGCCCATAGGAGACAATGGTCAGATCCGCCCCGAGCTTCTCCTTCAGCTGCACCCCCACCTCGACGGCGTTCTCATCATACAGGCCGATCATGCGCGTATAACGGGGATGGGCCCTGTTCTCCACCAGTTCGAAGTCCGCCGAAGGGACTTCGTAATCGGGGACTACCTTTGCCAAGACGACTATGTGCATAATTTGGCTCCTGACTTTGCTGAATTTGCCACCTTTGTAACGATCACTCCCCCCTTTATGAAAGGGGGGCGGGGGGGATTTCAAAGCGCGGGTTACGTCAACATCAAACTACTACCTTTTCAAAGGGGGACTTTTCTGCCGTACTACTACCGCCCCCGATACTGGGGCGCCCGCTTCTCGGCAAAGGCGGTGAATCCCTCTTTCCGGTCTTCCGTATCCCGCAGGATTCCCCACAACAGGTACGAGAAGTCGATGGCATGGGGGAGCGGCATGTCCATCCCCATCACTGCCGCCTGTTTGGCAGCCATGACGCTCAGGGGTGCGTTGCCTGCGATTTTTTCCGCATATTTCCTGGCCAGCGCCATCAGCTGGTCAGGTTCGGCAACATCGCTCACCAGACCGACCCGGTGCGCCTCGGCGGCGTCGATCATTTCGCCGGTCAGAAGCATCTTCATGGCCACCGCCTGGGGAATGGCCCGCGGCAGGCACTGGGTCCCGTTCAGTCCGGCAAGGCTCGCCACCTTGGTTTCCGTCAGGCCGAACTTGGCCGTAGTGCTGCAGATCCGCAGGTCACACGCCAGGGCCATTTCCAGACCACCGCCAATGGCGTAACCGTTGATACAGGCGATGATCGGCTTCCACATCTTCATGTGCGGGATAATCGGCTGTCCCTCCTTGTAGTAGAGGGCGGCCATGCATTCGTCCGGCACCTTCGACTTCTTCATGTCGGTGCCGGTGCAGAATGCCTTCTCCCCGGCGCCGGTCAGTACCGCAACGCGGATATCCGGATTGCTCTTCACCTCGCCCCAGATCTCCGCCAGCCGCACCAGCCCTTCCGGTCCAGTGAATTCATGGCATCGGGCCGGTTCAGGGTGATATAGGCCACATTCCCCTCTGTTACGAAATCAACTCCCATTGCTTTCTCCTTTATCGATCAGTGTCCTTAACGTTCGTGCTTATGATCAGTCTCTTGCACCCCCCCAGCCCCTCCCATCGAAATAAGGGAAGGTAAGATCCCCTCTCCCTGGTGGGAGAGGGCTAGGGAGAGGGGGAAACGCCGCTGTAGCTCGTAACTCGGCCTACCCTTCATCACTGGCAACGATGAAGGGATTGTAAGGCTTCTTCTCCTTCAAGAGCTGCCGGGCGATCAGCCACCGGTGGACTTCGGAAGGGCCTTCCAGGATGCGCCACAGCCGCACATGCCGGGCGACATATTCGATCCCCAGTTCGTGTGAAACCCCCACACCCCCATGGATCTGGATCGCCCGGTCAGCCACCCTGGTCAGCATTTCTGTCGCTGCCACCTTGACGCTCGCCCCTTCGATCCGCAGGTCCTTGTGCCCCTGATCCGATTTCCAGGCTGCGTAGTAGAGCAGCAAGCGGACCTGTTCCAACTCCATGGTGGAGTCGGCGATCCAGTTCTGGATGGTGCCCCGGTCCGCCAGCGGTTGGCCGAAGGTGACGCGGGTGTTGGCTTGGTCGATCATCATCTGGATCAGCCGCTCCGCCATACCGGTACAGCTGGAGGCCAGCTCGATGCGGCGCACGCCGAATCGGTTCTGCAGCGGGATGAACGCCTTGCCCACCTCGCCGAGAATGGCGTCGTCATCCACCTCCACTTCCTCAAGGATCAGGTCCCAGGTCGGCATCGGCCCGATAACCGGAATCTCCTTGCCGATCCGTACCCCCGGATGCTCCCGGTCGATGAGAAAGGCCGTAAACCGGTCTTTGCTCGCCGCGCTGGGATCGGTGACCGCGATGACGATGAAGAAGACGTTGTCATAGTCACATTTGCTGATGAAGGTCTTGGTGCCGTTGATGACCCACTTGTTACCCTTCTTCACCGCTTTGGTCTTCAAGCCGCTCACGTCCGATCCGGCTCCCGGTTCGGTACAGGCCATGGCTGAGTCGACCTCGCCGTTGCAGTATGGTACGAAGTACTTTTCCCGCTGCCTGGGACCGCAGCAATCGTGCAGGTAGTACAGGTTGGGGGCGTCCGGCGGAAGGGTGAAGCCGTGGTTGGAGAAACCGACCAGGCTCTTGGAAAGTTCCTCCACCACCAGGGTCTTGGCCAGCATCCCCAGCCCCTGGCCGCCGAACTCCTCATCCACCTCAAGACCCCAGAAGCCGAGGTCCTTTGTCTTCTGCAAAAGCCGTTTGTGATCCTCGTCAGGGATAAGGTGGCCGGGCTGGGTCCAGAGGGAAAGTTCACGCTCCAGGAGCGTCTTTTCCAGCGGCATCAGTTCACGTTTCACGAACTCCCGCATCGATTCTTTGAGCATCATGTATTCTTCGGGTATGCTGAAATCCATTCTTGTTCTCCTGATGGTTTAGTTCTGCTTTGTCACATTTGGTTTCGTCCCAGTGGGACAGAATGTCTGTAGCCGGGGGATTCATCCCCCGGTGTGGGGATAGGATTAATCCTTCAGTCACGTACGTGACGAAAGAACCTATCGTTTTAATCCCGGCGATGAATCGCCGGGCTACCGGCAATCTTCCCCTACGGGGCGTAATCTGCGTGCCGCGTCACGCATTGAGGTTGAAGGCAGCTACACGAGCACCTTTTCCTCGGTGAGCGTCGCGATCTCTTCGTCCGTATAGTCGAGCATCCCCTTCAGTACCTCATTGGTGTGCTGGCCCAGGAGGGGGGCTGCCGTTTCCATCCGTAGCGGGGTCTTGGTCAGGCGGATCGGGGCCCTGTTGTACAGGGTGCGCCCCATTACCGGATGGTCCAGGTATGACCAGAATTCTCGCTGCCGCAGGTGCTTGTCTTCGATGGCCCCGCGGGCATCGTTGACTACCCCTGCTCTGACGCCGTTTTGCAGCAGTTCGGCCATGAGCTGGTCCGCGTGCTGTCCTCTGGTCCAATCTTCGATCCAGTCGTTCAGTTCCACCTCGTTTTCCTTGCGGCTCTGCAGGGAGGTGAACTTCACATCCTCAGTCCAGGCGGGGTTGCCCATTACTTTCTTGAGCGCTCGCCATTCATCTTCACTGAACACGGCAATGGCAATCCATTTCCGGTAACCGAGAGTAGTGTATAATCCATGGGGTGCTGCATGGGGATCGCCGAGCCCCGCCGGGCCCAGAGTATCTCCATTGGCCGCATAGGCCATCACACTGGTGGGCGCCATGCTGATGGCGGATTTCAGCTGGGAAATGGCTATCGTCTGTCCTTTCCCTGTCTTCTCACGATCGAGCAGGGCGGCATGATGCCGAACAGAGTGTGGCTGGGCGCCATGACATGGTCCGTATAGTTGGTGCCGGTTCCAAAGGGCCTCTCGCCGGGGAAACATGTCCTGGCGGTCAGGCCGCACAGGGCATTCAGGTTTACCCCGAATCCCATGTAGCTCTTTTGCGGCCCGCTGTCACCCTGCAGACTCATGGTTACGTAGATGATCCTCGGGTTGATTTTTTTGACGTCCTCCCACCCCAGGTTCCACTTCTCCATCTGTCCCACGCGAAAGTTGTTGATGATGATGTCGCTCTTTTTGATCAGCCGTACGGCAACTGCCCGGGCCTTGGGGTGACTCATGTCCAGGGCGATGCCCTTTTTGTTGGGATTGCGGTTGGCAAAATAGCCGCTACGCTCCAGCCCCTCGCCGATCCCGTCCTTGAACGGTCCCCCTGTTCTCAGGAGGTCCGGCCGGCTCTTGCTCTCTATCTTGATAACCTCTGCGCCGCATTGCCCCAGGACGTTGGTCGCAATGGGACCGGCACCCACCCAGGAAAAGTCGCACACCACAATACCTTCAAGGGCTTTCTTAAGATTTTGCAACATGGACAACCCCCTCTTTTGCAAGCGCCTCAATTTCATCAGAGCTATAGCCGCATTCGCCAAGTATTTCGGCCGTGTGCTGGCCGAAAACGGGAACGGTATCACCCAGACGCCATTTCAGATTCCCGAACACGTAAGGGGGGCCGGGACAGACCACTTCTCCACCAACGGGTTCATGGTTCAAACTCTTCCAGAAGTCGTGGTGGATCAGCTGGGGATTCTCCAGGAGGTCTTTGCCGTTGCTGACAGGACTGATTGCGACTTTGTGCGCCTGCCCGGCATCATAGAGATATTGTTTGGTATGTTGCATCGTGAAGCGTTCGAATACATGACAGAACATTCCGTATGCTTCCCTGGATTCCCGATATGCCTGCTCGATCCAGTGATCGTTGTCAAAAACTTCCCACTCTTCAACGTTTTCATCCTTCATCCATTGTACGAAAGGCTCCCACATGCCTTGTTCCTGCCCATAATGGCGACGATCGCCACAAAGCCGTCCTTGCAGGGATGGATTGTTGCAGATCCGGCCTCTTTGCCTCTGCCCCGTCTCAGGGTCCCCTCAAGGTCCCAGCACTGGGCGCAGTCTCGAGGGCCATCCCGACCGCCTCCATGCAGGACACATCGACAAATTGGCCAATTCCGGTTCTTTGAGCGAACAGCGCGGCAATCGAACTGCCGACCGCCGCGTAAACTTCCGCCATTCTGTACGACTGATTGTCACAGGCTCTAACCGGCTTGTCGTTCTCTATACCGGCCAGATACAGAAAACCGCCAAGTGCCGAGCAGGTCAGATCAGATCCGGGATATGCGCTGTACGGTCCGAAGGAACCGAACGGGGTGATTGAGGTCTGTACCAGCTTGGGATTGGCAGCACTCAGGACATCATATGAAAGACCCAGATTGTCCAGATAACCGGGGGTGAAGCTCTCGAACAACAGATCAGCCCCCTTGCACAGTTCAACAAAAACCTCCCTGCCCTTCTCTTTGTTCAAATCCAGCGCCATTCCCCTCTTGCCGGCGTTGTAATAGATGAACTGCAGGCTTCTTTCGATTCCAGGCAGGTTTTCATAGAAGGGGCCGATGGAACGCAACGGATCTCCGGTGATCGGCTCCACATGGATGACATCTGCCCCAAGGCCCGCATAGAGCTTTGCCGCATAAGGACCAAGCTCACCGGTGAAATCCAGTATTCTTAATTCTGATAATGAGCTTGTTTCACACACTCTCTCTTCTCCTTCAGCCAATGTCGGCTCTGCCGGCAGCTCTTTGCCCGAAAATAAACACGACACGGTGTCCAAATTTCGATTCCATAATATAAATCATAGTTCTATGAAACTTTTTCAGCGAATAACCCTGTAATTGCCGGGCAATAGGTTCGTATACTTGTGAATTACCACAACATAAGCACTTAATATGCCAAACACTGTTTTTATTTTTCACCCAACCAAATCTGTCCCATTAAAGCAGGATTCAATCCTCTTATATAACAACCCATTATGCCGGAGACTTAAATTATTAGATGAGATTTGAATGTTATTTTATTTTATGAATAAATTTAGGAGGGCCACAGGGAGAAAGAACTGCCAACGGAGGGAGAAATTGCAAAAATAATGAAATTCAAACTAGTTGTAAGCGCACACGCCCAGGAAAAAACGAAGGTGGGGAAGGATTAGAGGAGCGAAAAGATCATCATTCGAAGTTTTATTATTTTTAAAACAGGCCCCCGGTTCCCGTCATCTTTTATCAAATGATGAAATTCTCCGTTGGGGCGTAACCTTGTCTTCGGCTGGATCATCAAAAGCATTGCATCTGCCATTTGGTTCTTGCTGTAACATTATCTTCACAAGAAATACTATGGGCGAACCTCTGCCCATAGGACATGACGCGAATGAAGCCACGCGCCCTGCCGGGCGCACACAAAAAAAGGGACTTGCGCTTTTCACGCAAGTCCCTGAAATTTATTTGGTTGCGGGGAGAGGATTTGAACCTCTGACCTTCGGGTTATGAGCCCGACGAGCTACCAGACTGCTCCACCCCGCGTTAACTTGTTATTTATACCCTAACCAGACACTTGCTGTCAATGGAATAATTTGAAAATTTATTTTTTATCCCGCTGCCGCACCACTTCGAAGAGCATGATCCCTCCGGCAACCGAGGCATTGAGGGAGTTGACGCCCCCTTTAAGCGGAATCGACACCAGGATGTCACATCTCTTCTTTACCAGCGGCCTGATCCCCTCCCCTTCGCTGCCGATGACCAGCGCCACGGCTCCGGTCAATTTCTGTTCGAAGATAGAGATGGGTGATTCGCCGTCTGCTCCGTAGATCCAGAATCCGGCAGCTTTCAGCTCATCCAGGGTCTGGGCGATGTTGGTCACCTCTGCAACCGCAATGGTTTCAATGGCGCCGGCCGAAGCTTTTTCAACTGCCGCTGTTACCCCTACTGCACGGTCTTTGGGGATAATCACTCCCTGGGCTCCGGCACAGGCCGCACTGCGAATCAGTGCACCCAGATTGTGCGGGTCCTGCACACCGTCCAGAACCAACAACAGGCCGTTGCTGCGGGCCGTTTCAGATTCCAGTATATCAGCCAGTTGCACATAGGCAAATCGTTCTGCCCGTAAAGCGACCCCCTGATGGTGATCAGTACCGCAGAGCCGGGAAATATCCCGCTTGTCCCGGTGGCGCACAGGCACCCTCTTCTCTTCAGCAAGATCGAGAAGTTTTTCCAAACGGCGATCACTGCTGCCGCTGGCGACAAAAAGCTCGAAGGCCCTCCGTTTCCCGCGGAGAGCCTCCATAACCGAGTTGAGCCCGTATATGATTTCATCTTTCATGGTGGCGATGATCCTTTCAGCCTGCGACAATCTCCGCTACAATGGCTTGTGCGGCTTCTGCAGGATTCGGCGCAGCGGCGATAGGCCGCCCGATTACCAGGTAATCGGCACCGCTTTTCACTGCTTCAGCCGGTGTCATGATCCTTTTCTGATCATCGGCAGCGGCAAAGGCCGGCCGAACACCGGGAGTAACGATGAGAAAATCGTTGCCGCAGGCTTCACGGATCAGCGGCACCTCCTGGGGAGAAGCGACTACGCCGTCAATGCCCGCCTTTTTGGCCAGAGATGCAAGTTTCACAACCATTTCCGGCACCGGCAGGTTTATCCCGACCTCTTGCAAGGTTTGCTCATTGGAAGAGGTGAGAATGGTCACTGCAAGAACTTTCCCCCGCTCTTCCCCCTTGAATTCCTTATCCAGCGTCTCCACCGTTTTGGCCATCATCTCGTAGCCGCCAAGGGCATGGAGATTGAACAGCTTCACACCCATGCGGGCCGCTTCGAGGGAGGCCATGGCCACGGTGTTGGGAATATCATGATATTTAAGGTCTAGAAACACCTCGCCGCCGTATTTCTGGATCATCCGCACCACGGCTGGACCGCAGGCGGTATAAAGCTGCTTTCCCACCTTGAACATCCCCACATGGGGCGAAAGCAGGTCTGCCCATTTCTCAACATCGCTGAACTCATTTACATCAAGGGCGAAAATTATCTTTGCCCGTGCTTCGTCTCTGGTCATTGCTTCACCTTCTATTTCAACGCAGTATTAACTGCGGCTTTTACTTTTTCCACGGCATCGGCCATGGAAAGCAACTCCACCTCGCCGGATCGGCGACATTTGAGCTCCACCTTCCCGTCGGCCAGATTCTTGCTCCCCACGACGATGCGCAGGGGAATGCCAATCAGATCGGCATCCTTGAACTTGAAGCCGGGCCGCTCGTCACGATCATCCAGCAGCACTTCAATCCCGGCTGCTGCGAGCTGGCCGTATATTGCTTCCGATGCTTCCCTGACCACGTCTTCCTTCATATTAAGGGCGGAAATGATGCAATGGAACGGGGCGATGGGGAGCGGGAAGATAATGCCGTTCTCGTCGTGATTCTGCTCGATGCAGGCGGCAACGGTACGCCCGATGCCGATGCCGTAGCACCCCATGAAGATGATCTGCTCCTTGCCGTCAGCGTCCAGATAAGTTGCCTTCATGGCCTTGGAATACTTGGTGCCCAGTTTGAAGACGTGACCGACTTCGATGCCACGCCACATCTCCAGTGTGCCGCTCTCGCAGCGTGGGCAAGGATCGCCGAGAACCACGTTGCGGATATCGGCAAAGGTGGTTACGTTGAAATCCCGGCCCAGGTTGACGTTTTTCAGGTGCAGGTCCTTGGCATTGGCACCGGTGACGAAATTTTTCATTCCCTGGACGGCCAGGTCGGCAATAATTTTTGCCTTCAACCCAACAGGCCCGGCAAAACCGGTCGGTGCACCGGTAACCTTGACAACCACCTCTTCGCCCGCCATCTCAAGGGTGTCACAGCCGAGGATATTTTTCAACTTGATCTCATTCAGCTCGTGGTCACCCCGCAAAAGCGCCACCACCGGCTCATTATCGGCCAGGAGGACCAGGGTCTTGACCAGAGATGACTCGTGAACGGCAAGGAAGGAAGCAACCTCTTCGATGCTCTTTTTGTCGGGTGTTGCCACCTTCTCCAGATCGCGGGGATCGGCGTGCTCGCTAACCGCCGACTGACGTGCTTCAGCTTTTTCCACATTGGCTGCATAGTCACAGGCAGTGCAGGAGACAATTGCGTCTTCACCGGACTCGGCCAGCACCATGAACTCGTGGGACCAGGAACCACCGATGCTTCCGGTGTCCGCCTCAACGGCGCGAAATTTGAGTCCACAGCGCTCGAAGATGCGCCGATAGGCCTGGTACATCTTGTCGTAGGAGATGTCTGCAGCTTTTTCGTCCACGTCAAAGGAGTAGGCATCTTTCATGATGAACTCACGACCGCGCATGAGGCCGAAACGGGGGCGGATCTCGTCACGGAACTTGCCCTGTATCTGATAGAGATTGATCGGGAGTTGCCGGTAGCTCTTTACCTCGCGCCTCACCAGATCGGTAATGACCTCTTCGTGGGTTGGTCCGAGACAGAATTCCGTATCCTTGCGGTCCCTGAAGCGGAGCAGTTCCTTGCCGTACTGCTCCCAGCGTCCCGACTCCTGCCAAAGCTCCGCAGGCTGGACAGTCGGCATCAGCAGTTCGATGGCGCCGGCACGATTCATCTCCTCACGGACAATGTTTTCCACCTTGCGGATGGAACGAAGCCCAAGGGGGAGATAATTGTAAACGCCCGCCGCCAGTTTGCGGATCATGCCGCCGCGCAACATGAGCTGGTGTGATATGACCTCCGCATCGGAAGGGGTTTCCTTGACTGTCGGAATAAAGTACTGCGAATAACGCATACGAATCTCACTTTCTCAATAAAAAAACAATGGGGCACGCGCCTCACCCCTCACCCCTCACC
>NZ_BBCJ01000024.1 GCF_001311985.1 Geotalea toluenoxydans JCM 15764 | reverse complement strand
TGGGAGAGAGATAGAGAGAGGGCGAAAAGGGAGGGGGAGGAACTTTAATTGCTTAATATTTGCCGCTCATGGTTTCCTTCACCGCCGTGACGATATCCCCCACCTGTGGAATGCACAGTTTTTCCAGCTTGCGTGAATAAGGCATGGGCACATCCAGCCCCGCGACACGTTGTACCGGCGCCAGCAGCATATCGAAGCAGCCGTCGTAAATGCGGGAGGCTATTTCCGCGCCAAGTCCGCAGGTGCGCCAGCATTCCTCCACCACCACCGCCCGCCCTGTTTTCTGAATAGAGCCGACAAAGGTGTCGCTATCCAGCGGGGTCAGGGTGCACAGGTCCACCACCTCGCAGCTGATCTTTTCCTTGGCCAGTTCCTCGGCCGCAGCCAGGGCCAGTATGGTCATGCGCGAATAGGTGACGATGGTAACATCGCTGCCGGTCTTCTTGATCTGACATTTGCCGAAGGGAACCAGGTATTCAGGATCTTCGGGGACCTCTCCCTTGCTGTTGTAGAGCAGTTCATGTTCCAGAAAGATGACCGGATTGTCATTGCGAATGGCGGTTTTCAACAGCCCTTTGGCATCGGCCGGCGTCGAAGGTACCGCCACGTACATACCGGGGGTATGCATGAAAAAAGTTTCCAGGGACTGGGAATGCTGGGCCGCCAGCTGGCTTCCTCCGCCGCCGGGAGCACGGATGACCATGGGCAGCTTCGCCTGGCCGCCGAACATGTAGCGGATCTTGGTCATATGGTTGATGATCTGGTCCATGGCAAGCAGGGCGAAGTTGACCGTCATCAGCTCGGGGACCGGTCTTAAGCCCCCCATTGCCGCGCCGATGGCAACGCCGATGATGGTGTTTTCAGAAATAGGTGTGTCTCGGACCCGCTCCTCGCCGAATTCGGCCAAAAGCCCCCTGGTTACCTTGAATGACCCCTCGTACAGGGCCACATCCTCGCCCCAGGTCACCACCAGCGGATCGCGCCGCATCTCCTCCTTCAAGGCCAGGTTGATTGCATCTCTGTATGTTATTTCAGGCATAGAAACCTCTTTCGCTTTTGCCAATATCTCCCCCGCCCTTTTCGCCCTCTCTCTATCTCTCTCCCAAGGGGAGAGAGCATTCTGTTCTCCCCCTTTATGGGGGGAGGAAGGAGGGGGGCTGGAGAGGGCCGGGGGGAGGGAACGCTGATCGTCACCGATGACAGGTAAAGCAGTCATGGGTCGCATTCTTCTGCCGATGACATTCGATACAGAAACCCATCTCGAACTTCCTCGTTGCCACCACCCGGTCCATCATCGTCACATTGCCGTGGCAGTAACTACAGTCGATCCCCTGGCGCAGGTGCATTGAGTGATCGAAATAGACGAATTCGGATACCCAGTTGACCCGCTGCCAAATGACCGGCTTGCCTTTAGCAAAGGCCTGCCGCAGCTCCAGAATGTACGGATAGGTCTTGATGATCCGCTGGTGGCATAACATGCAGGTCTGCAGGGGCGGAATGCCGGCGTGTCGACCTTCCGTCACCGTCGTGTGGCACATCAGGCAACTGATCTTTTTCACATGCACATGGACCCGGTGACTGAAGGGAATCGGCTGCCGCGGCCCGAGCCCGGCGGGGTACACGACATGGAAAAGCACCAGCATGATCGCCGCCAGCAGCAGCATTACCACTGCGGCCAATGCCGCCGATGCCAGGCCTGTTCGTTTCCTGATTCTCTCCGTCTGCCACGGCATCCTCACTTTTCATCCTCGGACCGGAAACAGTTCGCCGGCAGTCGACGCTGGAACTGCTCCATGCCCATACCCAGCAGACCGGCGAAGGCCATGGCCGCGGAAAGCTCAGCCAGGCCGAGATTGAGGTTTTTATCGAAAACGGGGGTTACCAGCACCAGCGTTCGATCCACATGCCGCAGAGGACAAGGAGGGAAATGCCCCCAAGGGACCAGCGGGTACGCTTGGATCGCTCCGTAAGAAGCAACACCAGCGGCCCCAGGTAGACAAGCCCCAGGAGGAGGTAGCTCACCCCCAGCCAAGGCTGAAAATTGAACCTTGGCACCAGGAATCTGGTCTCGTCAGGCAGGTTCTCGTACCAGATGGGGAGCAGGTGGGCATACATGAGATAGGTGGCCATGAGGCTGAAGGCGACTATCAGCCGCCCCAGGTCCATCAGCTGCTCTTCCCGGGTCTCCCGCTGCCAGACAGCCAGAAAGGCCCAGGCGGCAGAGGCAATATAAAGGCCGGAGATGAAAAAATATCCCCCAAGCAGGGTGCTGTACCATTGGGGATCAAGGGCCATCACCAGATCAAAGCCAAGCAGGGAGAAAACCAGGCTGTAAGCGACAATGAGAAGGCCGCCCCAAACAATCCCCTGGCCGTTGCGGCGGGCAATGAGATAGCGGACCGCGGTCAGCCAGAACACCGCCAGCCCGGCCAGATCCCGGCCGAAGACGAAGGAGTTGTTCAGCCAGCCACCCTGGTGATATTCCATGTCGTACCAGGGAGACCACCTGTTGCTGCCGACCCAGAGCAGCACCAGCGCCAGCAGCGAAGGAACGGCAAAAGCAATGGCAGAGAATGCCACCCGCTCCAGCTCCCCAGGCCACCGTCCATTGCAGGCCCGCACCACTGCCGGCCAGGTGGTGAGCCCACCGGCCAGGGAACTGAAAAAGAGGAAATTGATAAGTAGTGCCGCCAGCCTTGGGGCGCCGCTGCCCTATTGATTGAGAACACCCAGAGGCCGATACCGCATATGGCAAGCCCCCCCCAGAAGAAGGAGGCATAACCAAAGCTTTGTCCTGACCGGTCAGTGGTGGACATGAATCTCCTCCGCTGCAGCGCTGGAAAGTATCCCCTGCAAACCTTGAATATTTCCTTCGCCGCAGCTGACCAGCAGTCCGAATTTATCCCGACTGAAGCGCCGGTCGTAGAACGGACTGAGCTTCAGCCGGTAGAGGCGCGAATGCAGGACCAGGCCCGTCAAATTTGCGATGCTCCCCAGAAGGATCGTCCCCTCGAAGGCGATGACGCAATAGGGGATGATGGCGACAGGGGGTTTGCCGCCGACGATGATGCTGTTGACCAGGGCCGTGCCGATGGCAAGCCACAGACCGCCGGCAAGACCGGCCAGCGCCCCGGCCAGCGTCCAGAACCGCACCGGGCTTTTCGAGTGCCCCATTACCTTTTCCACCGCCTCGACCTTCACCGGGGTAAAGGTCTCCATCTCCCTGTATCCCGCGTCGCAGGCCAGCTTTACCGCTTTCACGAGTCTTCCGGCGTTGGAGAATACCGCCAGCACCGACGAGCTTCCCGCCTGCACTTTCTGTCTGACCTTGGTTTCGCAGCAGCCGGTCGGTTCGATCTCCTCGTCGGCGATCCGCCCTTTGAGATCGCTCAGGGGCACGGTGGGCAGAACCTTGCTGAAACCGAAAAACCAGAAAAAGAAGAAGGCCGCCGAGGCCGCCGTTATACTTATTTCCACCCAGGTTGGAATATAACCGCCCCAGTTGTGGGGAATAAAATCGTGGGCAGTGGAGGTATAGACGATGAAAAGACGCTCCAGCCACATTCCCAGGTTGATAAGGAGCGAGATGATGAAGAGTAGAATGAAGTTGGTCCTCACCTTTTTGAAGACGAACGTCAGGGGAATGAGGACATTGAGGGGAATGATCAGCCAGAAGATCCAGGCTGCGGGTCCGGTCATCCGCCACTTGTAGAATTGCCATTCGAAGGGATTGCCCGAGTACCAGGCGATGAAGACTTCACAGGCATAGGAATAGCCGACGATGGCAGCAGTGAGAATGATAGTCTTGGCCACCATCTCGAAATGGTGAAGCTGGATCAGCCGCTCCAGATGCAGCAGCTTGCGCATGGGTATGAGGAGCGTAAGCACCATGGCCAGCCCGGAATGGATCGCCCCGGCCACGAAATAGGGGGGGAATATTGTGGAGTGCCAACCAGGGAGGAGGCTCATGGCGAAATCCCAGGAAACGACCGAGTGCACCGAGATCACCAGGGGGGTGGCCAGGGCGGCAAAATAGAGATAGGACCGGCCGTAATGACGCCATTGGTTTCCCGTCCCCGACCAGCCGAGGGCCATGACCCGGTAGATACCGGCGCGGATGTTCTTAGGACCGTACTTCTCTTCGTAACGGTCCCGGGCAGCAGCCAGGTCGGGAATCATCCCCACCAGCCAGAAGATAAGACTGACGGTGAAATAGGTGCCGACGGCGCAAACGTCCCAGACGAGAGGGCTGAGGAAGTTCGGCCAGAGCTGCCGCTGGGACGGATAGGGAATGATGTAGTAAAGGACCCAGACCCTGCCCAGGTGAATGAGAGGAAACAGGCCGGCGGTCATGATGGCAAAGATGGTCATGGCCTCGGAGGAGCGGGAGACCGCATCCCGCCAGTTGGCCCGCAACAGGTACAGGATGGCCGAGATGAGCGTCCCCGAGTGAGCTATTCCCACCCAGAATACGAAATTGCCGATATAGACGGCCCAGCCCACGGGACGGTTCAGCCCGGTGACCCCCATCCCGCCTGCATCTGGTAAAGCCAGACCAGTGCGCCCCAGCCGATCCCCGCCGCCAGCATGGCAACTGCGGCAAAATAAGGCGCCCGTGGCGTCTGCATGGCGCTCAGCACATCATCGTTTATGTCACCGTACTTCAGATCAGCCACAGAACCTCCGGACCCCCCTCAATCCCCCCTATTCCATAGGGGGGAAGCAAACGTAAGTGCGCAGGGGGGTCAAACTTGACTTCAGGCCCTCCCCCCTACCCTCTCCCCTCCGTGGGAGAGGGCTGGGGAGAGGGGCCGGGCGTCTGCATGGCGCTCAGCATATCATCGTTTATGTCACCGTACTTCAGGTCAGCCACAGTACCTCCGGACCCCCCTCAATCCCCCCTATTCCATAGGGGGGAAGCAAACGTAAATGCGCAGGGGGGTCAAACTTGACTTCAGGCCCTCCCCCCTACCCCCTCCCATAAAGGAGGGGGATGCACACACTCCCTCTCCCCTCCGTGGGAGAGGGCTGGGGAGAGCCTCACCCGGTCACCCGGTCACCCGGTCACCCGGTCACCCGGTCACCCGGTCACCAATCACCAATCACCAATCACCAATCACCAATCACAAGTCCCCATCCACCCGCCGCAGAAAGGTCACCGCCGGCTTGGTGTTCAGTTCCTCCAGCAGATGATAGCGACGGGGGTCCTCGCGGGTCAGCCTGCTTACTTCCGATGCAGGATCGAGGAGGTCACCGAAGGTATAGACCCTGGTGGGGCAGCTTTGGGCGCATGCCGGCTGGATTTCTCCGTCTAGGATCTTCCGGTTTTCCCGGGCTGCACGGGCCTCGGCGTTGCGGATCCGCTGGACGCAGAAGGTACACTTCTCCATCACTCCGCGGCTTCGCACCGTCACCTCCGGATTCAGCTGCATGTCCAGCGGCTTGCGCCAGTTTATGTTGACCCAGTTGAAGCGCCGCACCTTGTAGGGGCAGTTGTTGGAGCAGTAACGGGTGCCGATGCAGCGGTTGTAGATCTGGGCGTTGAGTCCCTCTTCGTTGTGCATGGCGGCGAAGACGGGACAGACCGGCTCGCAGGGGGCGGCGTCGCAATGCTGACAAAGGAGGGGCAACCAGCCGAGACGGCGGGTGGCTCCCGCTTATGGTAGGGAGCCACCCGCAGCCAGGCCATCTCCCGACCCTCGCCAACCTTGCCCTTGCCGATGACGGCAATATTATTCTCCGCGTAACAGGCAACGGCGCAGGCGCCGCAGCCGATGCAACGCTGCATGTCAATGACCATTGCCCAACGGTGCGTCAGATATTCCCGCTTGGGATACAGGTCCCGCTCCGGTTTGTAGCCCTCCGGAAGGGGCATGGTCAGCTCCTCCCCGTCCCCGGGCTCCATGCGGCTCACCTGGGACAGGGGTATCCATTGGACAAGCTCCCGATGCCACTGCTGTCGGGTCAGGGTCGTGTAGGTGGGATCGTTGACCCGTTTTCCTCCCACCCTGCGCAAGGTTCCCCTGGCAAAGGAAACATCCCGCTCCCCAGCCCCCAGGAGCAGAAATGGATTGGCTCCGATCCCCCCGGCGATCCTGCCCATGGCGGTGTGCCCTTGGCCAAAGGCGATTGCCGCCGTCTGCCCCGCTACCTCATCGGTAATCCTGACCGGGGCGCGGATGGCCCCTGCCCCGGTTTTCAGTTCGGCCATCTCGCCGTCTTGTATCTCCAGATCAGCTGCTGTGCGGCCATTGATATCGATCCAATTGCCCCAGGTAATAAAGGTAACCGGGTCCGGCGCCTCCTGGATCCAGCCCCGATTTGCAGTACGACCGTCAAAGAGCATTATGGATCCCCATGGCCAGACCTGGACCTCCCCTGCCTCCCCTCGCGGCTGTTTTGCCTCCGGGCTCAGGCGACCGACAGCGGTGGCACTGAATTGAGCATTTGGCGCCGGCTCTTTCCTGCTCCACACCCCGCCCCGGCTTAGGGCACTTTTCCAGAAGTTTTCGAAAGGCTGGGCCGGGCTGATTTTATGGTGCAACTCCTGCCAGCCAGAGTCAGCCACTCCCTGAAGGAAGCGACAGGAGCCCCCCCTTCCCGTTTGGTCAGCGGCCGCCCCGCTGCCTGGGCAAGGGTAAGGAAGATGTCGCCGACGGCACGGGTATCGTAAAGACGCGGCATGGTGGGCTGCATGAGGCCCCGAATTCCCTGCTCCGGCTCATAGTCACCCCAAGTTTCCAGAGGGTAATCAATGGGCAGGATCCAGTCCGAGGCCGCAGCAGTTTCATTTTCCAGCGTCCCAAGATAGACGATCATCCCGGCACGGCTGATTGGAAGCGCCGCATCCCCCTGCTAAACAAGGGATTGGTGTCGTGGATAAAGAGTGTGTCGTCGGGACCGAGAGAGGCGAGGAAACGGCGGACCTGGCCATCACCGGCAACATATGATAGAGCGTGATGCCGGCTGAAATCCACGGTCTGGCCGATACGGCCGGCGGCATAATTGAGCAAGGCGGCAACAATTGCCGTTTCCATAGCCATAGGCCCTGTGCTTCCCACCGGTGCGGCCAGGGCGACGCTTGATCGTGCCGAGCAGAAGGTGCGGCAAAGCTCGACAAGCCTGGCTTCCTCCACTCCGGGCAGTTCGGGCGCTTCGGCGACCAAGCCCTCGATGGTGCGGCCGATGGAAGAGAGGTTATTCTTCCCCAGGTCCTTTTCCAGGATTATCCGGAGCATCTTCAGCGCCACCAGCCGCTCGGCCCCCGGCGGCACCTGCATGAACTCGTCGGCGTTGGCGGCGGTCATGGAGAGACGCGGCCCGATATAAACCATGCGGTTCATGACTCTGTTGTTGCGGTAGCCATGCATCTCCCCAAACTGCGAGGCAAAGGAGACCGGAGAGACCCATGATTCCAGAAAGTCGGCAGCGAAACTGACGATCAACTCACATTCCTGCATTTGGTACCGCGGTATCAGCGGCAAGCCAAACACTTCGTCGTGGGCGGTTTTCAGCGGCTCATAGCTGAACGCTTCGTAAAAGAGCAGCCGGTCCGAACCGAAGGCGGCGGCAAAATGCTTCATCACCTCGGCCAATGCCCCGGTCTGCAGGCTGCTCATCAAGGCCACCCGGCCCCCTGCTTTCAGCCGGCTGCCGATGGCGGCAATGGCGTCATCCCAGCCGGCAGATTCATTGCCGGACCTCTGGGGACGAAAGCTGATTTTCTGCAGCCGGTCCGGATCATACAGTCCCTGCAGCGCCGACTGCCCCGGGGCAAAGGCCTCCCCGGTTCACCCGGTATGGTCAGGATTGCCTTCCGCTTGGTGACCCGGCCATCCCGGTGCCAGAGGTGCATGCCGCACCCGGCCGGACATTCACGGCAAGTGGTGGCAAAAAAGGCCCATTCGCCCGGTTTTATATTTTTTGGAGGGATGACTTGAGGAATCAGCTTGTTGACCAGTTTGCGCGGAGGATCGACGGCCAGCGCCACGCCGGTTCCGCCGGTAAGCCTGAGAAAGTTGCGCCTGGTCATCTTCGGCATCTGTAGCATCCTCCTGGAGCAGCGGTGAATGTGCACATTAATCATTAAATTAAACCAATACTATTTATTTGTAGCAAGATACCCCTCCAAGTCAAGACTGCAAATATCCAGGATTTCTGTTGACAAGGGGGGATGTGGCCTTAGACTTCTTTTTATGAGACTTAACTAATTTATGTGGAGGAATACCAGATGGCAATAACTACCAGCGATTATCTGGTGCAGCGTCTCATGGACTGGGGCGTGCGCAGGGTCTACGGTTATCCTGGGGACGGCATAAATGGAGTAATGGGAGCATTGAATCGGGCACAGGAAAAGATCCGCTTTTATCAGGCACGGCATGAGGAAGAAGCTGCATTCATGGCCTGCGGTCACGCCAAATTCACCGGTGAAGTCGGGGTCTGCATCGCCACCTCCGGACCGGGAGCCATTCATCTTCTCAATGGCCTCTACGATGCCAAGATGGACCATCAACCGGTGGTGGCCATCGTCGGGCAGCAAGCCACCACTTCCCTGGGAGCCGATTACCAGCAGGAGGTGGACCTGATCTCCCTGTTCAAGGATGTGGCCCACCATTTTGTACAGATGGCAACCAATCCTGCCCAGATCAGACATCTGGTCGACCGGGCAGTCAGGATCGCCCTGGCCGAACGTACCGTCACCTGCATTATCCTGCCGAACGATGTCCAGGAACTGGAAGCTGTAGAATCGCCACCCCGGAAGCATGGCGCTACCTTCACCGGAATCGGTTTCAGCAGACCGGAAGTAGTGCCGAAAAAGGATGATCTGCGAAAGGCGGCCGATATATTGAACGCCGGAAGGAAAATAGCAATTTTGGTCGGCGCCGGCGCCCTCCATGCCACGGAAGAGGTCGTGGAAACAGCGGAAAAAGTGGGCGCCGGAGTCGCCAAGGCGCTGCTGGGCAAGGCGGCGCTGCCGGACGATCTTCCCTACGTCACCGGCTCTATTGGCCTCTTGGGGACAAAACCCAGCTATGAGCTGATGATGAACTGTGACACCTTGCTCATGATTGGCAGCGGCTTTCCCTATTCAGAGTTTCTTCCCAGGGAAGGGCAGGCAAGGGGGGTGCAGATCGACATTGACCCACGCATGCTGAGCCTGCGCTACCCGATGGAAGTGAACCTGCAGGGGGATACAGCACTGACCCTGCGGGCACTGCTGCCTCTGCTGGAAAAGAAGACCGATCGCAGCTGGCAAGACGGAGTGGAAGCCAATGTGCGCGAATGGTGGCAGGTAATGGAGCACGGGCCAAAGTTTCAGCCACCCCGATCAACCCTCAACGGCTGTTCTGGGAACTCTCCTCAAGGCTTCCTGATCACGCCATCATCACCTGCGACTCCGGCTCAGCTGCCAACTGGTACGCCAGGGACCTCAAAATTCGCCGCGGCATGATGGCCTCCCTCTCCGGAACACTATCCACCATGTGCCCCGGTATCCCCTACGCCCTGGCGGCAAAGATCAATAACCCGGAGCGGGTGGTAATTTCTCTGGTCGGAGACGGAGCAGTACAGATGCTCGGCCTGAACGGTCTGATCACCATCGCCAAATACTGGCGGGAATGGTGCGACCCGCGCCTGGTGATCATGGTGCTGAACAATGAGGATCTGAATCAAGTAACCTGGGAACAGCGGGTGATGAACGGTGACCCTAAGTTCATGGGCTCCCAGGACATTCCGGCCTTTCCCTATGCCCGTTATGCACAAATGTTGGGACTGGAAGGGATCGAGCTCCGGCATCCCAATGAGATCGGCGCCGCCTGGGACGCCGCTCTCAAGGCCGGCAAGCCGGTGGTGATCGACGCCCACTGCGATCCGGAGGTCCCGCCACTGCCACCGCACATAACCTTCGAGCAGGCAAAGGGCTACATGTTCTCCATCTTCAAGGGTGACCCCAATCTGTGGAATGGTCAAGCAGTCGGCGAAGCAGATGATGGCCAATATGCTGTCCCGCAGCGAAAAATAAACACAGGGATTGTTGCTGTTGCTCTGGGTTTGAATTGCTGGATATTGCCTTCGGAGGGACTTGATGCCGCAACCCGAGAAGAGCGAGGAATTCGTCAGGACCACCCTCAATCCCGGCGCATTGGAAGCAGACCTGCGTTATCAGTTGGAGGGGGAGGTCCGTTTCGATACGGCAAGTCGCGCTCTTTATGCCACTGATGCCTCCAATTATCGGCAGGTTCCCATCGGCGTCGTCGTTCCCAAATCTGTAGCCGCAGTGGTCAAGACCATGGAGGTCTGCCGCCGTCACGGCGCCCCCATTGTCTCCCGTGGAGGAGGAACCGGCCTCTGCGGCCAGACCTGCAATCTGGCAGTGGTCATCGACCATTCAAAATACCTGAACCGCATCCTGGAGCTGGACCAGAAAAACCGCCATGCCAGGGTGGAGCCGGGAGTCATCCTCGACCATCTTCGGGACCAGGCGGAAAGTTTCCACCTGACCTTCGGACCCGATCCGGCCACCCACAACTACAACACCTTCGGCGGCATGATCGGCAACAACTCCTGCGGCATCCACTCGGTCATGGCCGGCCGCACCGTCGATAACATCCTGGAACTGGATGTGGTGACCTATGATGGCATAAGGATGAAGGTGGGGCCCACCAGCGAGGAGGAGCTGCAAGCGATCATCAACGAAGGCGGGCGACGGGGGGAAATCTATCGGGGCATGCGTGACATCCGCGATCGCTACGGCGATCTGATCCGCAGCCGCTATCCAAAGATCCCCCGCCGTGTTTCCGGCTACAACCTGGACGACCTGCTGCCGGAGAACGGCTTCCACGTGGCCCGGGCGCTGGTGGGAACAGAAGGCACCTGCGTCACCGTACTGGAAGCTAAGATACGCTTGATCCATAGCCCGCCGGCCCGCTCCATCCTGCTTTTGGGCTATCCGGATATCTTTGCCGCCGGCGATCACATCCCCCAGATCCTCGCCTTCAAGCCGGTGGGGTTGGAAGGGCTCGACGACCTCTTGATCAAGTTGGCCCGGACGAAGGGGCTCCATACTCACAACCTGGCCATGCTGCCGGAGGGAAACGGCTGGCTCCTGGTCGAGTTCGGGGGAGACAGCAAGGAAGAGTCCGACAGTAATGCCCGCCGGGCCATGGAAGGGCTGAAAAAAATGGAAAGTCCTCCGACCATGAAACTGTTCACCGACGAGGGGGAGGAAAAGAAGATCTGGGAGATCAGGGAATCGGGGCTCGGGGCAACGGCCAATATGCCGGGGATGCCCCTCAGCTGGCCCGGCTGGGAGGATGCCGCTGTGGACCCGGCGAGAATCGGTGACTACCTCAGGGAGTTCCGGAAGCTTCTGGACGAGCACAAGCTTGTTGCCTCACTTTACGGCCATTTCGGCGACGGCTGCATCCACTGCCGCATTTCCTTCGATCTCTTCACCCATGACGGTATCAGGAACTACATGGCCTTCATCCATAAGGCTTCGGACCTGGTGGTCAGGTATGGCGGCTCTTTATCCGCCGAACATGGCGACGGCCAGTCAAAGGCGGTATTTCTGCGCAAGATGTATGGTGATGAACTTGTGGAGGCCTTCCGCCAGTTCAAGACCCTGTGGGACCCGGAATGGAAGATGAATCCCGGCAAGGTGGTCGATCCCTATCTGCCGGACCAGAACCTGAGACTCGGCACCGGCTACAATCCCTGGCAGCCCTCCACACATTTTGGGTTTCCAAATGATGAGGGGAGTTTTCCCCGGGCCACCCTGCGCTGTGTCGGGGTCGGCAAGTGCCGCCGTACCGACGCTACCTTCATGTGCCCGAGCTTTATGGCCACCAGGGAGGAAAAGCACACCACCCGCGGGCGGGCCCATCTCCTCTTCGAGATGTTCCGCGGCGACTTCATCAAGGATGGCTGGCGGAGCAAGGAAGTGCTGGAATCTCTCGAATTCTGCCTTTCCTGCAAGGGGTGCAAGAGCGACTGTCCGGTCAATGTGGACATGGCCACCTACAAGGCGGAATTCCTCTCCCACTACTACCGGCGAAGGCTCCGGCCACTGCCCGCTTACTCCATGGGGCTGATCGGCATCTGGGGCAGGATCGGGGCCAGGATGCCGGGAATGGCCAATTTTCTCTTCCATGCGCCGCTGCTGCGCACAATCACCAAAGCCCTTGGCGGAATTGCCAGGGAAAGGACCCTGCCAAGGTTTGCCGACGAGACCTTCACCGACTGGTACAGACGCACCGGGAGACAGCCCGGCAAAGGCCGGCCTGTGGTTCTTTATCCAGATCTGTTCAATGATTGTTTCTTTCCCGAAACCCTGAAGGCGGCACTGGAGGTGTTGGAGCATTACGGCTGCAGCGTGAAGATGCTCCCGCAGCCACCGGCGGTACGCCCTCCCATCGACTACGGCATGCTTGGTTATGCAAAAAAGCAGATTCTCAAGGCCGTGGAGCAACTCAGCCCCCATGTGCGCCAGGGTGTGCCGGTAATATTTCTCGAACCCAGCACTGCCGCCGTCTTCCGGGACGAGCTGCCGGAGCTCATGCCCCAGCATCAAGACGGGCAGAGGCTGACGCAACTGACCTACCTGCTCAGCGAATTCATGGAGGGGCAGAAGTTCCAACCGCCGCAACTGGCCGGCAAGGCCATATTTCACGGCCATTGCCACCAGAAGGCGGTGCTGAGGATCGAGGATGCACGACAGGTACTGCAGAAGATGGGGCTCCAGGTTCAGGAGCCACAGCCAGGATGTTGCGGCATGGCCGGGTCCTTCGGCTTCGAGAAAGGCAAATATGAAATTTCCATGAAGATCGCCGAGACGGCCCTGCTCCCGGCAATCCGGAAGGCTGGGTTACCCACCTACATCATCGCCGACGGCTTCAGCTGCCGGACACAGATCATGGGTGGAGCCGGGAGAAAGGCGCTGCACACGGCGGAACTTCTACAGCTCGCCCTACAAGGGGAGAAAGGAGTCTTAACATGATCAGTACAGCCAACATTGCCAAGCATCCTCTCCACCCCATGCTCATTCCTTTGGCCATGGGGCTATGGATCTTTTCCCTGGCCTGCGACATCATCTTTTTTGCAACAGGGAACGAAACCTGGTGGACGACCTCTCTCTATGCCATTGGGGGAGGTATTATCGGCGCACTGATTGCGGCACTGCCCGGCTTTGTCGATCTGTTCACCCTGCATGCCTCGCCGGAAAAAAGAATCGGACTCTGGCACATGGCCATAAATCTGACCATCGTCATCATCTACGTGCTCGATTTCCTGTGGCGGCGTGCCAGTCCTGAATACGTGGGGCAGACCGCCATTTCAGCGGTAGCGGTGCTGCTCCTAACCGTCTCCGGCTGGCTGGGGGGTGAAATGGTCTATGTGTACGGGACGGGGGTCGACCCGGCCTGCCGGCATAAATTGTAAATGGAGGCGACATGGGACAGGGCAGTAAAAAACGGACAGTGTTGATTACCGGAGCATCGGCAGGGGTCGGTCGCGCCACCGCCCGGGCCTTTGCCCGCGAGGGAGCGAGGATCGGCCTGCTGGCCCGCGACGAGGACCGACTGAAAGCGGTCCGGCAGGAAGTGATTGACAGAGGCGGAGAAGCAATGATTCTCTCGCTGACGTCTCCGATGCCGACAAGGTGGAACTGGCGGCCGCCCAAGTGGAGGAGCAGTGGGGACCTATCGACGTCTGGGTCAATAATGCCATGGTCTCCGTCTTCTCCTCCTTCAAGGATATGACCTCCGATGAATTCCGCAGGGTGACAGAGGTGACCTACCTTGGAGTGGTCTATGGCACCTCGGCGGCCTTGAGCCGGATGATTCCTCGCAACCGCGGGATTATTATTCAGGTCGGCTCAGCCCTATCGGAACGGAGCATCCCGCTGCAATCCGCGTACTGTGGCGCCAAGCACGCCATCAGGGGCTTCACCGACTCCATCCGCAGTGAGCTGATCCATGATCGGAGCAAGGTGCATATCACCATGGTCCAGCTTCCGGCCATCAACACCCCCCAGTTCAGCTGGACCATGTCGAGAATGCCTTTCAAGCCGCAGCCGGTCCCCCCGATTTTTCAGCCGGAGGTTGCCGCCGACGCCATCGTCTGGTCTTCCCATCACCGGCGGCGGGAACTTCATGTGGGAATACCGACAGTAAAAGCCATGTGGGGCAACAAGTTCTTTGCCGGCCTTCTGGATCACTACCTGGCTAAAAAAGGCTACAGCGGCCAACAGACCGACGAGCTTGAAGAGCGGGACCGGCCGAACAACATGTGGCACCCTGTGGAAGGGGACTTCGGCGCCCATGGCAGGTTCGATGCACGAGCAAGTTACCAGTGCAATCAGCTATGGCTGGCAAAGAACAAATGGCTGGGGCTGGGACTGCTGGCAACAGGTATCGGCACCGCCCTTGCCCTTTCCTTGAGAGACAGGCTTCAGGAGTAAGGAATGGTGAAGGAAAGTATTCGACAGTGGAAACCGATCCTTGAAGAACCGGCAAGGAGGCAAAACGCGCTGACAAGGAGGGTAACTTTTGCTGCAGATTGATCCTCAGCAGGTGGCAAGGGATATGACGACAGTCTCCCCTTCCGGTGAAGCAAAAAGAGGGACGGGGTGATCCTTGATCTCCCACAGAAGTGTCTTGAAGAGCTCTTCGGACAGAGGACGGTGGAAATAAAAGCCCTGTATCTCATGGCAGCCCTGTTCCTTGAGAAAATCAAGCTGCTCTGAGGTTTCGACCCCTTCGGCGACCACCTGCAGATTAAGACGGGCGGCCATGGCAATTATGGCTTCGACAATGGCTTTGTCATTGGCATGAGAACTGAGGTCCCTGATAAATGAGCGGTCGATCTTGATCCGGTCGATGGGGAATTTCTGCAGATAGCCAAGGGAGGAGTATCCGGCGCCAAAATCATCGATAACGATCGAGATATCCAGTTCCTTCAACTGCATCAGGATCTTGGCCGTGGCTTCCACATCGACCATGAGGCTGGTCTCGGTCATTTCAAGAGCCAGAAAACTTGGGTCCATGCCGGTTTCACGGATGATGGAGCAAACGGTATCGGTAAAGTTCGCCTGGCAGAACTGGCGGCCGGAAACATTGACCGAAATGCGGAACGGCGGCAGTCCGGCTTCGCGCCATTCCTTCATCTTCCTGCAGGCGGTCCTCAGCACCCACTCCCCGAGAGGAATGATGAATCCCGATTCTTCCGCCACCTGGATGAACATGTCCGGCATGATCAGCCCCTTCGCCGGATCGTTCCAGCGCAGCAGCGCTTCTGCACCGACTAACCGGCCGTCTCTGGCATTGACGATCGGCTGAAATTCCAGAAAGAATTCCTCACGCTCCAGTGCGTGACGAAGGCTTGTCTCCAGCTCCATCCTGGCGTGTGCCTTGAGGTTCATCTCCGGCGAGTAGAAATGGTAACCCTTGCCGCCCCCCTCCTTTGCCGCGTACATGGCCATGTCGGCACATCTGAGCAGGCTGTTGCCATCGCCGCCATCGTCAGGGAAAGTGGCAATGCCGATACTGGTGGATGCATACACATCTCTGCCGCTTATGGGATAGACCGAGGTAATGCTGTCGATCAGGTGCTGGGCAAGGGGGGAAACGTTCAGCTGTGGCCCCTCAAGGGTAAAAAGGACGACAAATTCGTCACCACCGATGCGGGCAAGGGTATCACTGCTCCTCAGCGCCTGACGCAGGCGATTGGCCACCTGGACCAGCAACTGGTCGCCGTGGGCATGTCCCATGGTATCATTTATCACCTTGAACCGGTCAAGATCGAGAAAAAGCAGGACAACTCTGGTTTTGTCCCGGCGGGCCTTGGTCAGCATCTGCTCCAGCCTGTCCATGAGAAGGGCGCGGTTCGGCAGTCCGGTCAGGTTGTCATAATAGGCCAGCCGCCTGATCTGCTCTTCATTGACCTTGCGCTGGGTCACATCCTCCATGAGAAAGGCGAAATACCCGGTCTCGGGAAAAAAGACAGCCACATGAATACGCTGCTTATCTGCCTGCTGGATAAAATCGAAGGAAAATGCCTCGCCGGTGGAGGCGGCACGGAGAATCTCCGGAAAGTAGCCGGCCACAGCCCCGCCGAACAATTCAGAGCCGTCCTTGCCGATCAACTCTTCACTGCTCAAGCCGAGAAGCAGCTGACATGAGGGATTGACATCGACTATGGTAAAGGATACGGGAACACCATACTCATCATAGTCGATGCGGTGCAACGCTACCCCTTCCTTCATGCTTTCGTAAAGGGAACGGTATTTTTTCTCGCTTTCTTCAAGGGAATGATAGGCCCGCCTCACTGCCCGCAGCGGCAGAATGCGCAAGACCGTGTAGAAGAGCAAACCTGCCGCCAGTGCAGCGACTGCAACAGAGGAAGTCTTCCAAAGAAGAGGCGCCAGGGAACGGGAAACCAGGATCTTTCCGACACTTGTCCCTGCATCGTAGATTTCATGGGTCCCGGTGAGAATCGGCTTCTGCAAGAAGTCGGAACTCTCGGCCACGGGGTTGTCTGTGACATCAACGACCCGCCTCTGTTCAGGCGTACGGTTGTGAGGGCGCCGATCCAAGAGTTCGGAAAGCCTGATCTGCTCGAACTGCCACATGGAAGGATTTGAATTGACCAAAGCGCTCACGGCTGCCGCACCTGTTGCCGCTTCGGCATCGAGCGTACCCTGCATGTAATGGTAAGAGACGGCAAAATAGCCTGCTGGAACGACAACGGTTATGGCCAGTGAAAGGAGCATGGCAAGGGTAGTCGTCAAGCGGCTTATTCTGTCGCTACGCCTCATGGTCTTCCTGCATCCTTTGCCGTAACCAATATGCCCTCTTTTTCCGCAATGGCACGCCCTTTGGCAGAGTAGACAAAGCGAAGGAAATCCAGGCGGCGGGCGGGGTCTTGCCGGTAGTGATGAAACGGAGGTCTTTGGCCAAGGGATAAGTGCCGTCGGCTACCCCCTTGGCTGAAGCTTTCCTGCCGTTAAGGCTGAGGGCATTCAGCCTGCCCTTGTGGTCAATGACACAGCAAATGGCTGCCGTGCCGATAGCTCCCGGAGTTTTGATTATGCTTTCCGTGGCTTCCGGGTCGGTTATGGAAAAAATCATTCCCGGCTTTTTATGTGCCTCCCGCAGCGCCCGTCCCATCCCTGGAGACAGCTCTCCGAGGATCTTCGTGTCGATATCTTCCCTGGGGCGCAGGATGATGCGGATCGTCTCACCATTGGGCCATTTTGTTAGCTTGCCGGTATAGATATCCTCCAGCTCCCTGGTCGTTATCTCTTTTTTGCCGACCCCA
The DNA here is from genome assembly GCF_001311985.1 of Geotalea toluenoxydans JCM 15764. GTDB lineage: Bacteria > Desulfobacterota > Desulfuromonadia > Geobacterales > Geobacteraceae > Geotalea > Geotalea toluenoxydans. The sequence continues at coordinate 54,122 of NZ_BBCJ01000024.1, read as the reverse complement.
GCAGTGGAAACAACAGCCAGGGGAATCTTTCCATAATCGCTAGCCAGAGCCCCCTGTGCCGACTCCTCTGGCGTAAGAATCTTGCTGCTGACAGCAACATCCACCACCCCGGCTAGAAGAGCTTGATGGCTCCCGTACTTCCCAGTGGTTTGTCCACTAGAATTTTAGCTCGGGGATGTATTTTCCTGTACTCTCTTATCATCGGTTTCAGGATGTCCAAAGCCGCACCGGAACCGTTGATCCGGATGACCTCCCCAGCCAGAGCATGATGGCGTTCTGCAAGGGACAGCAAGATAGACAGGATAATTGACACAACAACTGTTATTCTGACACCAGGCACCACGAATCTTTCCCTTCGCAGACAATTTGGTCATCATTAATTCAAGATTCATTCCATAATTCTAACACGACATAACTCAGGATGTGAGTGGAGAAGGCAGGACTAGAGGGGGAAGGGATTATCAAGAATTGAAAAAAAAGAGCATTGGAAGGGATGGATGTTTAAGGAAGCTATTAATTAATGTAGAGACAAAAAAAATCGCTTAATCACGATAAATCAGGTCCGGCGGTCAGCGAAAAAGCCTGTGATTACCTGAGATTAACCAATCAGGAGCAGCAGCCCCCTCCGCCAAACCCCGGAACTTTCCGATCCCGCAACCATTCAATTTATCAGGCCGGAGGCGCACCCCACCCCGCTTTTTTGGATATAGTCAACCAGCGTTCCAGCTAAATTTCAAACTTACTTGCACCTTCTTTTATTGAGATCAGCAATTACGGTTACATGCCGCAGTGCGCGCAGAGATTGGCAGAAACTCTTCTCTTTTCCTCAACACCCTCTGCGCACCCTGCGGTACATGTTTTGATTACATTTCGACCTTCCTCTTCTCGAACCAGCCGTACACCGCCGGGATGATCAGCAGGGTCAACATGGTAGAGGTAATCAAGCCACCAACGACGACGGTTGCCAGAGGCTTCTGGATCTCCGAACCGGTGCCGCTGGCCAGCAGCATTGGCATGAGACTGAAGATGGCGATGGAGGCTGTCATCAGTACCGGGCGCAACCGGTCGAGACTCCCCTTCCTGATGGCCTCCTGCAATCCAAAGCCTTCATCACGCAGTTGCGAGATGCGCGAAACCAGGACCAGTCCGTTCAAGACGGCAACGCCGAACAAAACGACAAACCCCACTGATGCCGGAACGGACAAGTATTGCCCCGACATGAAGAGGGCGAAGACTCCGCCGATCAAGGCGAACGGCAGATTGCAGATGACCAGCAACGCCAGGCGGATCGATCTGAATGTGATGTACAGCAGGAGCAAGATCAAGCCGACGGCTACCGGTCCGATGATCATCAGCTTGTTCATGGCCCGCTGCTGATTCTCGAATTGTCCACCCCAGGTGAGATAATAGCCGGCCGGCAGCTTGACCTGCTCCTTGATTTTCTGCTTGGCCTCGGCAACAAATCCGCCCATATCCCTGCCGGTGACGTTCATCTCGATGCCGATTCTTCTCACTCCGTCCTGGCGGCTGATCTGGGCCGGGCCTTCGATCATCTCCACTTCAGCCAGCTGTTCCAGCGGCACATTGATCCCGGTTTTCGTAGTAATCATCAGATTCTTGATCGCTTCCAGGGAATTCCTTTTTTCTTCCGGCAGGCGAACCGAGATATCAAAGCTGCGATTTTCCTCAAACAGCTGCGATGCTGCTTTACCAGCCACGGCAATTTCAATCACCTTTTGCACGTCGCTGATATTCAAGCCATAGCGGGCAATCTTTGCCCGGTTGATGTTGACCGTCAGGTAGGGCTGCCCCGTAATTTTTTCCGCATTCAGATCGGTCCCACCCTTTACCGTGGACAGAACTTTGGCGATTTCAGCCGATTTCTCACTCAGCACCTCGATATCTTCACCAAACAGCTTGAGAATCAGCTGCGCCCGTGTTCCGGCAAGGAGTTCGTCAATACGGCATTGAATCGGCTGGCTGAAACCGAAAGTGATGCCTGCAATCGATTCGAGAGATTCACGCATCTCATTGATCAGCTCTTCTTTGGATATATCCCGTTTCCATTCGTCCTCGGTTTGAAGATCCCCACGTAGCCGGTCTTGTCAGCCCCCCGGGTATCCAGGGCGACCCCGGTCTGCCCGGTTCGGCCCACGACAGTGTCCAATTCCGGAAACTGCTTCAGCTTCGCTGCGGCCATTTGGTTTACTTCCAAGGCCTTGGCCAGGGAAACACCGGGGAGCATGGAGACATCCATGTCAAACGAGCCTTCATCCATGATCGGGATGAACTCCGTTCCCAGCCGTGTTAACAGGAAGAGAGAAACAACCAGAAGCAGACCCGCAACACTCAACACCACACGCTTCGTGTTCATGGCATAGTCGAGCAGCGGCAGATAGAGCCTGCTGGCATGTTTCATGAGGAAACTCTCTTTTTCCGGGTGCGGTTTCAGAAACAGGATGCAGAGGACCGGGATAACGAATATTGACAGGAACAATGAGGCAAGAAGTGCAATTGTCACCGTTATAGCCAATGGGCCGAACATCTTTCCTTCGTGACCTTCCAGGGAAAGGATGGGGATGAAGGTGAGAGCAATGATAAGCTCGCCGAAGATGCTCGGCTTTCTGACTTCCATGACCGCTTTCAGCACGGTCATTAATCCAGGGTGCTTTCCTCCCTCTTCGCTCAAATGTCGCTGGACGTTTTCCACCTGGATAATGGTCGTATCGATGATCATGCCGATGGAAATGGCCAGACCGCCGAGGGACATCAGGTTGGCGGTTATGCCGACAAGTTTCATGACGATGAATGTCGCCAATAAAGACAGCGGCAAGGCGATAAGGACGACAAAACTGCCCCGGAAACTGTTCAGCAAGAGGTACAGCACGATCAGGACCAGGATGGAGCCCTCGATCAGCGCCTTGTTGACCGTACCCACGCTCGCTTTTACAATGTCGCTCCGGTCATAATAGGGAACAAGTTTGATCCCCTCCGGAAGCACATTGTTTTCATTCATTTCCTTTACTTTTTTCGCTACCCGGCGCACAACGTCGCGGCTGTTTTCGCCGCGCAGCATCATGACGATGCCGCCGACACACTCATCCTTGCCGTCCTTCATGGCGGCGCCCATGCGGACCGCCTCGCCGACCTTGACCTGGGCCACATCGCGGATATATGTCGGAGTGCCACCGGCAGACTTCAGGACGATATTTTCTATGTCGCTGACGTCTTTTATCAAACCGACCCCGCGGACGATGTACTGATCGGTGCCCCGCTCTAAGAGGTTGCCGCCGACGTTCTCGTTGTTGCTGCCGATGGCGGAATAGACGTCATCCACGGTTATGGCATATTTGAGCAGCTTTTCCGGCGCCACGATCACCTGGTACTGCTTGAAATACCCGCCGAAGGAGTTGATCTCGTTTACGCCGGCAACACTTTTCAGCTGGGGGGTGACAATCCACTCCTGAATGGTTCTCAGATTGGTCAAATAGGCGAGCTTCTGCTGTGGGTCAGCCGGCACCTTTCCTTCGAGGGTATATTGGTAAATCTCCCCCATGGCCGTGCCGATCGGCCCCATGCTACCTCAACCCCCTTTGGGACCTTTTCACGGGCCTCCGCCAACCGCTCGAAAACCAGCTGGCGTGCAAAATAGATATCCACATTGTCCTTGAAGACAATGGTGACAATCGACAGGCCGAACTTGGTCACCGAACGCATTTGTTCGATGTCGGGCAGGCCCCGCATTGCCATTTCAATCGGGTAGGTTACGTTCCTCTCAATTTCTATTGCCGACAGTCCGTCGGCGTGACTTACCACTTCAACCTGAATGTTCGTTACATCCGGAAATGCATCAATCGGCAATTTCAGATAAGAATACAATCCTAAGGCAACAATCAGCAGGGAAAGGAAGATGACCATCCCTTTCTGCCGTAATGTGCAGGCAATCAATTTTTCTAGCATCGATCAGAGCCTCTTTATGTAGGGGCAAACCTTGTGTTTGCCCGAAGTTAGGGCGATTACAAGAATCGCCCCTACGAAAGGGAAACATCATTTTCCGTGGCCGTGCTCGTCGACAACTTCGCCCTTCTTCAGTTCCGACTTGAGAATGAACGCTCCCTTGATTGCGTAGCGCTCACCGTCTTTCAGGCCGAAAACAATCTCGACCATGCCGCCTGACACCCGGCCTGCCTGAACCTGGCGCGCCGCGAATTCAGTTTCATTCTCCGCTACAAAAACCACCTTTTTACCATCCAAGTCCTGCACGGCATCTTCGGGAACAGCCAGAACCGGCGGTGCATCAGCCGAAAGCGCCAATTGGACGGTAGCGAACATCTCCGGTTTCAGCTTCCGACCGGGATTGGGAACTTCAATCCGCGCTTTAACAGTTCTGGTAGTCTCGTCAACTAAATCGGCGATGTACGTGATACGACCTTTCAGCTTCTGGTCGGGGTATGCGCCGACCGAGACAATTGCCGGCTGTCCCCTACGCACCTTGGCCAGGTCCTTTTCATGAATGTCCACCAACACCCATACCGATGAGAGGTCGGCAACGGTGTAGAGGCTTTTGGAGGGATCGGCCAGTTCGCCGACGATAGCGTGTTTTTCGGTAATGATGCCGCCGATTGGGGAGCGTACCGGCAGACGCGGCTTTTTGTGGCCGTCTCCTTTGAGATCAGACGCAGAAATGCCATACAGCGACAAGCGCTCTTCGTCGGTATGCAGCTCGGTTTGGGCGGTCTTGTAATCGGTTTCTGCCTGGAAGATATCCTTGCGAGCGGCAATCTTCTTTTCCACCAGGGCCTTGATCCGGTCCATATTCGACTGGGCCAGGGCAAGTTTCGTTTTCGACTGTTGGTAACGGTTGAGGGCTTCCCCCAGTTCGATGCTGTCCAGGGTCGCCAAGGATTGTCCAGAAGCCACGCTATCCCCTAAAGAGGCCTTAACGGCGACTATCTTGCCTGAGATGCGCGGTGAGACATGAGCTATTCGGTCGGCATTGGCCTCAACCTTACCGGTGGCACTGATCATACCGGCAATGGGCTGCTTCTTCGCAACGGCGACAACCACACCATTCTGCTTCTGCACCTCGACGGTCATCTTGATGCTGCCTGCCTCGTCATGGCCCTCATGGCCTTCTTTTTTTTCTTTATGCTCTCCTTCTTCTTTATGGCCGCCTTCTTTTTCTTCCTTATGGCTATCTGCCTTTTCGTCCTTATGTTCCCCATGCTCGTCACCTCCTGTTACGGAGTGGGTCAGCCGGTAGGCGACGCCGCCCCCCAGGGCCAGGGCAAGGATGAGTCCGATGATGATCGCTTTCTTGTTCACTGATGCCTCCAAATACGTTGGTCGTGTAGGGGCAAACCTTGTATTTGCCCTTTATCTGGGCGATCACAAGGATCGCCCCTACGATAGATTAATCCAATGACACACCCACCGCCGCCTCCAGCTTTGTCAGCGCCAGCTGCCGGCTGTGAAGCGCCGTAAGGTAAGCTTCATTGATTTCGAAGAATTTCTTTTGTTCCTGTATGACGGCCAGAATGCCGACTTCACCGAGACGATATGCTTCCTGGGTCAGCTTCAGGTTTTCTTCAAGCTGGGGAATGATGTTCGATTTGTAGAGTGTGAGGACCTTGTCGGCATTGAGATAGCTGGCATGGGCAGTCTCTACTTCCCGTTCAGCTCTCCTTGTGGCTGCAGTAAAACGGCTGTCGGTGGTAGTCCGCTTGGCCCTGGCTTCTTGAATACCGGCCTGATTTTTGTCGAACACCGGAATGGGGATCGACAGCTTGACGCCGACGATATAGTCCGTGTCCTTGCCTTCCACTCCGCCCACCTCTATGGTCGTTGTCTCGCGTGTTACCGTGAAGCCGGCGGTAAGGTTCGGGATGGCTTCCGACTTGGCAAGGGCAATATCCGCTTCCCCCCTTGATTTTTCCGCCTCCAATACTTTCAGATCAGGACGTTTCACAAGCGCCAGCTGTTTCAGATCGACCAGACTCTTTGCCGCAGGCAGGTCGTTATCCGGATTCCCTGCAATCGCCGGAGATTCAATGGCCGGCAGCCCCATCAGCGTGAAAAGTCTGGCGCGGTTTTGCAGCAACGCACGCTCGACCTCGATCCGTGTACCTTCACTGCGCGTCAATTCCACTTTGACCAGATTCATTTCCAACTCCGGGATGTCTCCGGCGGCCAGACGCTCCTTTGTCACATCAAGGAGTTGTGTGTTGAGTGCAATGGAACGGTCCGTCAGGTTAAGCCGCTGTTCGGCCAGTATGGCGTCATGGAATGCCGTCTTGACCTCTTCGCGGAGCACTCGTTCGCGATCAGCCAGTTGCCACCGGTACGCTGCCAGTTCCTGTTCGGCGATGGCGAGCCGTTTATGGCGTTTTCCGGCCAGCAGGAACTCCTGGGAAATCCCTAGCGACAGGCTGTTTTCGGCGCTGCTGCCGGTCAGGGCACCGGTGCCCCCGTCCAGTTCGAGGGTAGGATTGGGCAGCAGTCCGGCACGGTTTTTACCGGCATCGCGAATGCCTTTCTCTTCACGGAACGATTTGAGATCACCGTTGTTCTGTAACGAAATTTCGATTACCTGCGGCAACGCCAGCTTTTGTGTCTCAGCGAATACCGGTGCAGAAGTCAGAAAACAGAGGATGCCGGGCACAAAGAGCCGAGCTCCTTTTCCAAATACAGTTGTTCTCAAAGGAAAAACCTCCTTTATTCTGTTTATTCGTTTTGATGCGACAATGCTAAAGGATACGGGGACGTACCACGACTGAAGAGGGCGAACTACTCCCGTCGAAACTGGTCAGGCTTGATTCTGAGGAGGGACAAACTTGGAAAGATAGACTTCGGGTAAGTGCTTGAAGGGATCAGACGAGCTAAAACTAATGATGATGGGGTTGTAACTGAAGTGGAATTGCTGGACCGTAAGAGGTGCATGGCAAACGCAATTGATGCAGGCGTCGCAATCATTGTGGTTCTGGTCCTGTTCCAGGGGGGAACAAGGGCACTGGTGAGATTGTATCTTTTGACAGGAGGTAGGGTCGCCGGCCATGGGGAGGCAGTTTTGCACGGCATGGGCGTTTTCCTTGACGCAATGCAGCGTCACGGCCAGCACGACCAGAAGAAGAATCCAGGAAACGAATTTAACAGCCGCTGTTCTACCCATGGGACTTTTATAGTGGGTCGGTTGCAGAATGTCAAGAAGTTAGCCAGGCCTTATCATCCATATTCGCTTTCGTAGGCTCATCTTGCTCAAGGGGCTAAATCTGGTACCATGGAAGTACCCGCCATTCAGCGACCAGCCACAAAATTCATCGACTTTCTCCCACCTCCTGTGGCATGCTGTTTTGGTCCTGAGTGGCGAGAGACCTTCACTACCTTTCAGTAAGGAGCTCGCCATGGACCTGCAGACACCATATGCTTTCGGTAAAACAGTGCAGTCTTCATTCGAGGAAACGGAAACGAAAGTACGAAAAGAGCTGCTCCAGGAAGGTTTCGGGATTCTCACCGAAATCGATGTCTCCCGCAAGTTCAAGGAGAAGCTGGACAGGAATTTCCGCAGATATGTCATTTTAGGGGCATGCAACCCGGCAATGGCCTGGGAGGCATTCGCCAGGGAGCTGAATATCGGCACCCTGCTCCCCTGCAACGTGGTTGTTTACGAGACGGATGACGGCAGCACTGCCGTCATGATAATGGACCCGGTGGCAGCCCTGTCCCTGATCGGCAATCCTGAAATATCCCAGCTGGCCGGAAAGGTCAGGGAGAAAATGGAGCGGGTGCTGTCGGTACTGTGAGAAACGGATGCTGAAAAGAGTTGTTCTGCTTGGCGGTATAGTCTTGACCACGGCACTATGCTGGTTTGCAGTGCGCAATTATCACGATGCTTCTGCCATTGCCGAGGAAAATCTTCGCGGCGTCGCCCTCTCCATAACCTCGGCCGTGGAAAATATCGCCTATCATGATCCATCCCTGGAGACGCTTGAGGGGCTCCATCCTGCCGATATGGCCTTTCTCGCCCTGACCGACGACAAAGGCATCTATCGCTTTCACTCCAACCCCGATCTGATCGGCCAACCGGCCGAAGCCGCTCGTCTGTCAGCAGCGGGACCCGGAACGGGCGAGGGTCGCGTCACCCTCGGCACCGGAGAACGGGCCTACGAATACGTCACCCCCATCCACCTCCAGGGCAGTACCCTTAAACTGCACCTCACCCTCCATACCTATCGGGCAGACACCGTTATCCGCAAGGCGAAACTCAACATGGCGATCCTCTTTTCGCTGCTAATGGCCGGCTGGATCCTCTCTGCCGTCATCTACCGCTTCGCCCTCAGGGAAAAGGAGCACCAGCGGGAAATGGCCCGCCGGGAAGACCTTGCCAGGCTGGGGGAAATGGGTGCCATGCTCGCCCACGAAATCAGAAACCCCTTGGCAGGAATCAAGGGTTTCGCCCAGGTAATCGGGAAAAAGCCGATGGATGAAAGAAACGGCGCCTTTGCCGGAAAGATCGTCGCAGAAACGTTGCGCCTGGAAAGCCTGGTCTTCGATCTCCTCTCCTATGCCCGCAGTGGACCGATTTCTGCAACTGATTTCGTGGTATGTGGCCTTATCGAAGGGGCTGTTGCCCTGGTCAGGGGAGAGGTGGAAGCAAAGGGAGTTATCATTTCCATTAAATGCCCGGAAGACTTGAGGCTAAGTGGCGACCGGGATCGTCTTGGACAGGTGATGCTCAATCTGCTGCAAAACGCTGTACAGGCCGTTCCCCATGGGGGAATGGTCGATATCGTTGCCGATCGGTCACAGGCAGGGGTGACCATGGTCATTACCGACAATGGAGCAGGTATCGGCAATGAAGTAGCAGAGCGGATCTTTGAACCGTTTTTTACCACCAAAGCCAGAGGGACAGGCCTTGGGCTCGCCATTTGCAAAAAGATCGTCGAGGAACACGGCGGCACCATCAACGTGGCCGGCGCACCCGGCCGCGGCGCCGCGGTTACCTTGACTTTTCCTGCCGCCATGGCGGCGTAGGGAGGCTTCGAGTGTTAACAAAAGGTTGCATTCTGTTGATCGAGGATGACGAAACCTTCAGGAGCTTTCTCCAGACCATACTGGAGGACGAAGGGTATGAAGTGCGTCTGGCAGGTGATGGCCGTGAGGGGGACCGGGTGCTTGCGGGGGAGAGCTTCGATTTGGTCATTACCGACCTGAAAATGCCGGGCAAAAGCGGCCTTGAGCTGTTTCGGGAAACGAGACAGGATCCTGGCTCGCCCCCATTCATCTTCTTGACCGCCTTCGGCACGGTGGATGAGGCGGTGTCCGCCATGAAGGAAGGTGCTGTCGATTTTCTCACCAAGCCCCTTGCCGCCCCGGAAGCGCTCCTCTCCCTGGTCGCCAGGACCATGGAGAGCCAGACTAGAAACCGGACCTTTCTCTCCCTGAAGGAGGCGGAGGCGGCAGGTCTTCCCCCCGAAGAACTTGTCTTTGCCGGGCAGGTCATGCAGACGCTGCGAAAGATGGTCTACGATGTGGCGGCAACGACCGCCAACGTCCTTGTCTGTGGAGAAAGCGGCACCGGTAAGGAGCTGGTTGCCAGGACCGTACACCTCCTCAGCCCAAGAAGCAGGTTGCCTTTTGTCGCTCTCAACTGTGCAGCAATCCCGGAAAATCTCCTGGAAAGCGAACTTTTCGGCCATGAACGGGGAGCATTCACCGGAGCCTTGCAGGCGCGACAGGGTAAGTTCGAGCTGGCAGCCGGGGGAACCATCTTCCTCGACGAGGTGGGGGAAATGCCGCCGGCTGTCCAGGCAAAGCTGCTGCGCGTTATACAGGAACGCGTCTTCGAGCGGGTTGGCGGGCGCAAAGAAATCAAGGCCGACGTGCGTATCATAGCCGCCACCAACCGCCACCTGGAGGATGAAGTTGCCGCGAGGCGCTTCCGCGAAGACCTGTATTACCGCCTGAATGTCTTCCCCCTGTTGCTCCCACCGCTGCGTGAGCGGCTAGATGCCTTGCCGGCCCTGGTGGATTTCTTCCTGCAGCGTTTCTGCCGTCAACTCAATAAGAAGCTGCAGCGAATCGAGCCGGAGGTACTCAGGGCCATGCGCTCCCATCCTTGGCCCGGCAACGTGCGGGAGTTGCAGAACGTCATGGAACGGGCGGCTATCCTTGCCCACGACTGCATCAGACCTGAACACCTGCCCGAATCGCTTTTCACCCACCAAGTCCTGGAAAAGCCAGGAGGCAGCAGAGATATGCTGCGCAGCATGGAGCGGGAAATGATCGTCAAGGCCCTGCAAAAAAACCGTGGCAACCGCAGACTGACGGCCGACGAACTGGGAATTTCCCGCCGGACCCTGCAATACAGGCTCAGGGAATACGACCTCATTGGCGAGACATAGGATGGTGCAATCCTTTCACCACTAGTGCAATTTCCTGCACCACATCCATCAAGGCTGTCCATTGGCTTAGGCAATGATTCCGCAATGTTGCAGGGAATAGTCCCCTTGGCACGGAACATGGAATAACTCCTTCAGCAAAATATTCCAGAGAAGGAGGAACCATGAAAAAAACTTTGATCTATACGGTCACGGCAATTGCCGTCCTTGCCGGTGCCTTCCCCGCGTTTGCCAAGGGAAGCAACGGATCACGGGGCAACGGCAACGGCGGTTGTGCCAACTGCCAGAACAGAGCAGCTGCAACCAAGCCTGCCTGCGACGGCACCGGTCCGAAGGGACAGGGGACAGGAAACCAACGCCCCATGGACGGCCGCGGCAAGCAGTATCAGAGAGATGCAACCGTATCGCAACCGGCGCCTGCACAGATCGAACAGGCGCCACCACCGAACAATTGAAAAGGTAACACCCCATGCCCAGCCGCCATGTCTTCATCTTGATTGCCGCAACCATCCTGTGCCCGGTTTTGACCGGAGCTGCATGGGCCGGTTTTGGTTTCGGCAGCGACTCCACCAGGAGCGGTCTTGACCTGAACGGCGGCTACGATATCAATACCGTCACCACCATTAACGGTACGGTCATCGGCCCTCCCCGCAATTCCCCGGAGAAACAGGTCACGATCACGGTCAAAAGCAGCGACGAAATCATCAATATTTGCGTCGGTCCGTCATCGTTCTGGGAGACAAAGGGCATCGCCATAAACGTCAACGACGAAGTGACCGCCAAGGGCTCACTGGCCCAGGGACAGGATGGCAAGAGTTATCTCATGGCCCAGAAGCTTACCGACAAGACCCGCGGCAGCCGGGTGGAGCTTCGCGACGAGAAGGGTATCGGTCTCTGGTCGGGACGGGGCATGGGGGAAATGCGCTTGAATCGCACCGAACGGAGTATGGGCTTCCGAGGCGGCATGATGCGTGGCGGTGGCGGCATGATGCGGCGGTAATAAATCGGGAGATTCAAGGAGAATGGAAAAAAAGTGACGACAAAAGTACTGTTGAAGGTAATGGTGTTAACTGTTGTATCCATTGTTGGAGCATCAACAGCAGAAGCTTCCGACCGGTTGCTTTCACTGGGGCTCGGGATGGAATTCACATCGGGAAGCTACGGTAGCCCGGTCCGCACCGACTCCATCGTCGTTCCCCTGACGGTCACCGTAACCCCCGGGGAGCGCGCAGCCTTCGCCGTGGAAATTCCCTGGGTGCGGCAGAGCAACAGCAATGTGGTTGCAGGCCAGTTCCGGCAGATGCTGGGACAGCAGTCAGGGATGGCCAAGGCAACCGAAGCCATGGGGACACCGGGCTCCGGATCGGGCATGACCGGAAGCGGCGCCACAGCAATGGCCACCAGCGACACCGGCAGAGCCAGAGCGGCCTCGGCGACATCACCCTGCGCGCCGGCTACATCATAGCAAAAGAAGGGGCGATACTGCCCCAGATCCGCCCTCACCTGTCGGTGAAGATCCCCACCGCCGATAAGGACAGGGGACTGGGAACCGGCAAGTTCGATGAGCGTTGCCGTTGAATTCTCCAAGTGGTTCGGTGACTGGCAGACCGTCGTCGAACCGGGCTACACCTTTCAGGGCAAGGTAGATGGCCTCTCCCTGAAAAACTACTTCAGCCTGAACGGCGGCCTCGGCTACCAGGTGACCGACAACTTCATGCCGGCCTTCATCCTCAAAAGCTCTACGGCTCTCACCGAAGATGCAACGGCATTGCTGGAAGCACGCCTGAAGCTGATCTACCAGGTAACATCAAAGATAGGCATCGATTTTTACGCAGCCAAAGGAATAACATCCTCAACAGCAGACTACAGTACCGGATTCTCTGTTTTCTACGATCTGTAGCCATCAAAAAAGGAGCAAGCAAATGAAAAAGATATGTGCAATTCTCATAGCGACAAGCATGGGGTTAATCGCCGCCTGTGGCGGCAGCAGCAGTGTTGAAGGCACCCCGGTGGCAGGGGTCGTCGCCGACGGATACCTGCAGAATGCCTTGGTCTTCATGGACAAGAACAGTAACTATCAGCTGGACAGCGGCGAGCCATCCGCCACCACCGATGCCACCGGCGCTTACACATTGACCGTCGCCCCTGAGGACGTGGGGAAATATCCCATCGTCGCCATTGCTGTGGCAGGGCAGACCATCGACCAGGATAATCCCGGCGTGACCATCGGCAAAACCTATGTGCTCTGCACCCCGGGCGCCGGGGTCTCGGGAACGGTCAGCAACTTCATCAGCCCCATCTCCACCCTGCTCAGGGAGAAGCTTGAGGCCAATCCGGGCATGACCCTGGCCGAAGCCACCACCCAGTTGCGCAACCAGCTTGGCATGCCTGTCGGCATGAACATTCTCGGCGATTATGTGGCCGGCGCCAACGCCGGACAATACCAGACAAACTATCAGGCCATGCACCAGGTAGCCCAGCAGATGGCCGGACTGATGGCAAGCCAGTCGGGGCTGGTCATGAACGGCACCACCAGCGCCAACGGCACCCGCTTCCGCGGCATGATGGGCGAGATCAACGAAAATCTGCCCAGATCAGCGATAACGCCAGTCGGGGATTCGGCATGAACAGCGACTTCATGATTTCCATGCAGAACCAGATGCAGACCCAGCTGGCAGGAATACCAACTACCAGCTTCAGGAATTTCTCCTCAGCCTTCCGCAATATGACCAGCTATAACTATTTCTGGAACTACAGCGGCGGCAGGATGCAGCCCATGAGCGGCTCCATGGGTGGGGGCATGATGGGTCGCTGACGGCCCTTTCCCAAAACATCATGAGCACCTTTTATAAACACAGCAGGGCCGCTTTGCCAAGCGGCCCTGCTTGTGTTATAAACCATATGCATTCCCGGCGACACGATTTCCTCAGCAATCACGGAGAAATGGCATATGGCATACGAGGCCCTGCGCGACATCGAAATTCTCTTCGGGCTGGCGCTGGTTACGGTAGTCATCTTCCGACGATTGAAGTTTCCTTCCATCGTCGGCTTTCTCTTTACCGGCATTCTGGCAGGACCACACGCTTCAGGCCTCATCGGCAATACCCACCAGGTGGAGCAGATGGCCGAAATAGGGGTCGTGCTGCTTCTCTTCACCATCGGCATCGAATTTTCTCTCAAGGAACTGATGAGGATCAAGCAATTGGTGATTCTGGGTGGAGGCCTTCAGGTTGTCCTCACCATCGTCGTTATTGCAGTTGCCGGAACGCTCTTCGACTTTTCCCTCAACCAATCCATCTTCTTCGGTTTTCTCGTCGCCCTTTCCAGCACAGCGATCCTCATCAAGCTCCTGTCCGATGCGGGAGAGCTGGATACCCCCCACGGCAAGACCGCCCTCGGGATTCTCATATTTCAGGACCTGTGTATCGTGCCGCTGATGCTTTTCACTCCCCTGTTGGGAGGTAACGGCAACGGCTGGCAGGAGGTCGCATTTATTATCGGCAAAGCGGCCGCCGTCATTATCGCAGCACATTACAGTGCCGGCTTTCTGGTACCATGGATTTTCGCCCAGGTTGTCAAGACTCGGAGCAGAGAGCTGTTTATCCTGACGATCATCTTCATCGGCATGGGAACTGCCTGGCTGACCGCCCAGGCCGGCCTGTCACTGGCACTGGGCGCCTTCATCGCCGGTCTGGCCATCTCCGAATCCGAATACAGCCATCAGGCTTTGAGTGATATCATTCCTTTCCGCGAAGCATTCATGAGCCTCTTTTTCATCTCAGTGGGCATGCTGCTCGATCCCGTCATTCTCTTCACCAGCCCTTTCCTCATCGCCGGATTGGTGCTGACCATCATCCTCATCAAAACACTGGTCACAACCGGTGCTGCCATGGCCCTGGGGCTCCCCATGCGGATTGCCCTCACTGCAGGTCTTTCCCTGGCGCAGATCGGCGAATTCTCCTTTGTCCTCAGCCAGTCGGGCTTAAAGCACGGGCTTTTGAGCAGCGAGGCTTACCAGATGTTTCTGGCTGCATCCATTGCCACGATGGGACTGACGCCTCTCTGTATGAAAATCGCTGCACCGGTCGCCGAACAGCTAGCCGCCCGCCTCCCCCATTCCTGGACCCGCGGGAAAAGCATGTTCGCCGGCAACGGAAGGAAGACCACCCTCACCGATCACGTCATCATCGTCGGCTACGGTATGAACGGCAAAAATCTGGCCCGGGTATTAAGGCATTTGAAGATCCCTTACGTTGCTGTGGAAACTAATCCATTTACCGTCAAAGCCGAAAAAAAGAAGGGCCAGCACATTATCTTCGGCGATGCTTCCAAGCCCGAAATTCTTGAGCATGCAGGGATCGAAAACGCCCGGATCATGGTCATCGCCATTTCCGATGCAGCCGCCAGCAGGCGGGTGGCAGCCCTGGCACGACATATGAATCCCGCCATACATGTAATAGTCCGAACCAGGTACCTGCTGGAGGTCGAACCACTCTTCAAGCTGGGGGTCAATGAGGTAATCCCGGAGGAATTCGAAACCTCCGTTGAGATCCTTTCCAGGGTGCTGAAAAGATTCCTCGTTCCCCAGGATGTGATTGAAAACTGTGTCGCTGAGGTAAGGAAGGATGGCTACGAAATGCTCCGTTCCGTCAGCAAAAGGCACAGTCATGCCGTCGGCATTGCCGGGTTTCTTGCCGGAGCCGAGATCGGAACCTTCACCGTCCACAAAGGGGCAACTATCGAAGGGACAACCTGCGGGAAGGTGTGTTGCGCAGCAGGTCGGGGGCAAGCATCCTGGCCATAAAGAGAGGAGAGGAAGTGGCGCCGAACCTGACCCGGTCTGGGAATTGAAGGAAAGGGACGTGGTCCTGCTTTTGGGGAGTGCCCAACAACTGGCAGCAGCTGCAAAGTTGTTCGAGGCGGGAAAAGGGGAAGCTCGACCTGAAACAGAATAAGCAACGGCCCCGTCGTTGGACCGAAGTGAAAAAACAAAAAGCCCTTCCAAATTTCTTTGGAAGGGCTGTTGTTTGTGGCGTCCCCTACCGGATTTGAACCGGTGTCGCCGCCGTGAAAGGGCGGTGTCCTGGGCCGGGCTAGACGAAGGGGACATGGTGAGCCGCGTTGGGGTCGAACCAACGACCACCTGATTAAAAGTCAGGTGCTCTACCGACTGAGCTAGCGGCTCGTTACTACGTGCTGCAGTGAAGTTCGATTTATAGCAAAAAGATTTTCCACCGTCAACATTTTTTCGCTAAAATCCTTTAAGCTTCAAAAGGATTCTTCAACATGATGGTCTGGTCGCGCCGCGGCCCCACGGAAACCAGCACGATCGGACAACCGGCCAGTTCTTCCAGACGCTTCACATAAGTTCTCGCCTTCTCCGGCAAGTCGTCAAATGATCTGGCTGCGGTTATATCCGCCTGCCACCCTGGCATTTCCTCGTATACAGGCTGGCATTTCTCGAATATATCAAGATTGGCGGGAAGTTCGCTCAGGAACTTGCCGTTGTACGAATAGCCGGTGCATATTTTAATTGTTTCAAAATCGCTGAGAACGTCAAGCTTGGTAAGTGCAATTCCCGTAAGACCATTGACCCGCACAGCATATTTTATCACCAGAGCATCGAACCAGCCGCAGCGGCGGGGACGCCCGGTGGTTGCGCCGAATTCGCCACCGGTCTGACGAAGCTTTTCGCCGTCGGCATCCTCAAGCTCTGTGGGAAAGGGTCCGCTACCGACGCGGGTGACATAGGCCTTGGATATGCCGATGATCTCGCTGATGTCTCTCGGGCTCGCCCCGGTACCTGTGCAGGCGCCGCCGGCACAGGTGGAAGATGAGGTCACGTAAGGGTAGGTGCCATGATCCACGTCCAGAAGTGTTCCCTGAGCTCCTTCGAAAAGCAGTTTTTTGCCGGCCCTGAGGTCCTGATGCAGCACAAGCGTGGTGTCGGCAACATAGGTGCGCAAGGTATCGGCAAAGGCAATGTATTCGTCGAATATCTCCTCAAAGGAGAATGGTTTCTCACCCAGCATCTTCTCCAGGATGAAGTTTTTCTCTTCCAAGCACTCCTTCAGCTTGCGGGTGAAGACCTGCTTGTCCAGAAGATCCATGAGACGGATACCCCGCCGGCCGATCTTGTCTTCGTAAGCGGGGCCGATCCCTCTGCCGGTGGTGCCGATCTTCTTGGCGCCGCTCTTAGCTTCACGAGCAATATCTATCCGCTTATGATAAGGCATGATGATATGCAGCGATTCGGAAAGGAGCAGTACGCCATCATCCTGAAATTTCCCCTTGGCTTTCAGTTGGTAATCTCCTTGATGAAGACTTCCGGATCGAGCACCACACCATTGCCGATGATGCAGCGTTTCCCTTTATGCAGAATGCCCGAAGGGATCAGATGTAGAACTATCTTCTCATCTCCGACCACCAGCGTATGTCCGGCGTTATTTCCACCCTGATACCGAACAACATCGTCGGCAAATTCCGTATAGATATCGACGACCTTTCCTTTTCCTTCGTCGCCCCATTGGGCTCCGACTACCACGACGTTAGCCATTGACGTCTCCTTACAGCTCGATTTTAAGGGAATAGTCATCCCTCAACAGATCCGTTTTTTTGATGGCCACACCCTTTCGGTCAGCCACCCGGACCAGGTAAATTTCATCTTCAGCGCAGTAATTGCCGCCGATAACCAGCATCTGCCTGATGTTCATACGCTTCGCATAAGCAAGGGAATTATCGAAATCTCTCCGGATGATATCCCGTGCGGTAGTAAAGCCTTTGTCACGCAAGTTCTGTGCTATTTCAAGAGCCTCCCGCCGGTCCTCCTTCAAATTGAAGAGGAGGAAATCACGTGTCCTCGTTGCCTCCATTTCCGGCTGTTTCTCAAGAACCTTCAGCAGGGCGAGAATATTGAAGGCAAAACCGGTTGCAGGGGCAGGTCGGCCATATTTGGCAGTAAGGGCGTCGTAACGTCCACCGCCACACACCGCCTCTCCCAGCCCCCCACAAAGCCCTCGAAAGTAAGGCCTGAGTGATAATCGAGACCGCGTATCTCCCCCAGATCGATGGTCAGGAATTCCGATACACCGTAGATGTCTAAAATTTCCAGCACCTCGGCAATGTTTTCCAGGGCTTTCTTCGATCGGTCATTGCCGGCGGCCTTTTCTGCCAGGGCAAGCACTTCCCTGCACCGTAAAGCCTGGGCAAAGCAGCGATTTCTTCCTTTGCCTGATCAGTTATCGGCGCCTTCTCCAGGATTTCCCGCACTGCGGAAGAATCCTTCTTGGCGATAGCGATTGCAGCAGGTTTCGGGCTGAAGCAGAAAGCCCGGAAGAAAGCATGATGCCGCGAAAAAAATCAACCTGGCCCAAATCTATCTTGAAGTTGTCCAGGCCCAGACTCCGCAGGGCCTCAACAGCCATGGCCACCATTTCCGCATCGGCTTCGGGCGAGTTCAGGCCGATCAATTCAACGCCGGACTGGAATATTTCCCGGCTACGACCGGATTGGACCTCGGCGTGGCGCAGGACACGACCATTATAATAAATACGCAGGGGAAGCGGATAACCCAGCATGCGTGTCGCCACTATGCGGGCTATCTGGGGGGTGATATCGGGAGGTATGGCCAGCAACCTGCCAGTCTGACGATCATCGAAGCGAAAAGTCTTTTCCTTAAGATCCTCTCCCATTCCCAGCGAGATTACATCCTGGAATTCGAGGAGTGGAGTGATAATTCGCCTGAATCCCCATAGTTCGAAGATTCGACTGATACACCCCTCAATACAGGCAATCTCATCAGCCTTTTCCGGCAGGAAGTCGGTAACACCCTTTGGTAATGGGGCTTCTATGGATGACGGAATTGTCAAATTCTCTCCCGTAAAAACTGTCGAATCAAAACGGCAAAACGCCTGAAAGGCTAGCAGTATCCCAATGCCATGTCAACATTTAAATGGGAACAAAAAGAGGGGCGCCAGCAGCACCCCTCCTCTAACAGATATTCCGGAGCCTATTCCACTTTTTTCACAACAATGGTGCTCGCTCCGCTTTCCAACAGCCCTTTCTTCTTCACCACCTCCAGAAGAATCAGCTCTTTGCCGATGAAATTGTAGTCGTAGTCGGCCAGGTAGTTCTGGCTCTCTTTTGTATGCCATTTTTCATCAAGGGTTGAGCCGTTCCAGGCAAAGGCATACACCGTGTTTTTCTTATAGGAACGATTATTGCCAAAGACAAAGAAGCCGAGGTTTTTGGGAACTATTATTTCATTTTGCGGTGTAACGAAAATGCGCTGCTCAAGAAAAATCCAGCGGTATTCATTCCCCGTAGTCCTGATATTGGCCAGGTCCTGGCGTTTCAGGCATATTTCACTCCCGCCAAACTTGTCGCTGCTTCGCCAGAGTTCCTCTCCAGTCTCGGAATAGACCAGCAGATAACCATCTTCATGAATGACAATGGTGTAATGCTTGCCGGCAGCGTCGCTGAATCGGTTAAAGTTGTAGAGATTGGCGAACCGGGGCAACTTCAGGGGATTGCGCATTTCATAGGAGCTCCCCTTTTTGATGAGTTCGTGGATATCGCCATAGAAATCGGTGTCGGTTCCCATCTGCTGGACGTAAAGCTTTCTCGCCCCCCCGTCCAGGGCTAAAGCTCGGAAATAATATGGTAGTTTCTCGGCAACCTTCTGCAGTCGGCCGTCTTTCTCAAGCCATACCTGTGAAGACAATAAATCTCCTCGCACAATGGTAACATACGCCTCAGGGGTGCCGTCTCCGTCAAGATCTGCAGTGTCGATGCCTATCGGTTTATCGTTTATATCAAAGGTCGCCTCGGCAATCATTTTCAGGTCGGCATCCTGATGGTAGAGTGACAGGGAATGTTCCCCGAGGAGGTAAAGCTCCCGGGCTCCCTTGGCCAACGTGCGGCCGGGAGCTACGCCCACCAATGCTCCTGCCAGTCGGCTCAGGTTGACACTGTTTTTTGCTGCAGGTTCAACCCTGATTATATCGGAGGAAGGCACCGGGGCTGCCGGCCGCGGTTCTGCACGAGGAGGGGTTGAAGATGGTTGGGCAAAGGAAACATTCTTGCCGGCCGAAGGTGTTGACCGAACTCTGATCATTTCATCATTCAGTTTCTGTGCGAGCTTGGTCACTGCCGGGATCAGGTCGTCCTCCCCTCCTCCCTGCTCAAAGGCCCTTGCCACCACATTCCCGGCACGGTCCCTGGCCATGGCATCAAGGCTGAAAACCTTTCCCAACTGCGTGTAGCTGCAATCTACAGCAATCTCGGCCGCGCCCTGGCTGCCGGCTGTAGATACGGCCCCACTATTCAAGCGGGAAGCAAGCAGCATCTGCAGGGTTACTTTGAGGTCGGCGCGTTCAGAAGCGCCACTGACTGTAAATTCATTGACATGAACCGGAATAGCTTCGGCAAACACCGGAACCGCAGTCAGAAACAGGCTGAAAAGAACAAAAAAACAGGTAGCGATTTTTTCATGGAGATTCTCCGTCAAATTGATCTCATTCAAAAGCAAAAGGAACATTAGGTATTGAGCAGTGCGGGTGTCCGAAGCGGGTTGGATTATCTCAGACGGGATTGTGCAAGTCAAAGATTTAATGGGGGGACTGTGTGATTTCTGCAAAGAAAAAGGAGAGCTTTCCTCTCCTTTGAATGAAGGTCAATGCGTATGAAGATATGGCCGCTAGTTGCCGCCCTTCAATCCCAGCATGGTATCGAGGAGATCGTTTGCCTCGGTAAGCTTGGTCTCCAGTTTCTTCAGCTCTTCGGGGCTATACACTTTGTCCCCCTTCTTGATCTCGGCATTCAGCTTCTTTATCTTCTTCTGAATGCTGTCCACCTGGGAAGCGCAGTTCTTCGAAGCCAGCAGACATTCATCCTTCTGCCCCTTGGTCATTTCTGCCGGAAAAGCCGGAACGCTGCTGCCAAAAGAAATGTCGACATAATCATGACTGTCATTTTCCGCATTGTTATGTTCCCCCCTTCTACGGTTGACTATTATAATTAATAAAATTAAATCAAAATATTTGGGCTTGTCAAACAAAAAAAGGCCGGCGGGGAATCCCCGCCGGCCGGATGAAACATTCTAAAATACGTAGTTCAGCATCACCGTTGAGTAGAACGGATCATTGGGTTTGTCGCCGGCTTCAGCTCCACCCTGCCCTTCGTAGTAGTCGCCAAGTTTCATGAATGCGCCGACCAAGCTAACATTGAGGTTGTCGGCGAGCTTGTAGCCAACTTCAGCATTGATCTCAGTGCCAAGGTACTTGCTGTCGTGCTCGCCGGTATCCCGCGCAATAGCACCGAAACCGAGATTGGCATTACCATAGAGCTTGTCGGTGAATTTCATATCGTAGCCCAGGGAACCGATGGTCATCCCCTGGCTAAAGTTATTGGAAGATCCAATAATGTATCCACCGGAGTTGATCTCGTACTTGGAGCGAAGCAGGATGTGCATGTTCGCACCATAAAAGGTGTTTTCGGAGAAACCGGAGCTATTGGTGTTATGAACGCTTTGGAACGAATTGTTGTTTCCGGAGAACGGATCGCTGTCACCAGAAGTGTAGGCAGCAACAACATTGAAAGTACCCGGACCTGCTGCAACCTTGGCACCGGCAAAACCAGCGAATGCGCTCAGGTGGTTGCTGGCGAAGCGGTTAAATGTACCTGCGTTGCGACAACTGTTGAAGGCTCATAAAAGTAGGGGTTGTTGATATTGCCAAACTGATACATTGCGCCGGCAGTAATCGTGGCCGGCCCCGTTTTCGCCTCGGCATTGACGCCAAGAGTATGGATAATAGCGTTGGAGTATGTACGGCTGGGATCGTTGACTCTTGAAGCAGCAGTGGCAGTAGCAGCTGTGGTTGCAGAGGTCTTGTTCGTGTCGTCATTCAAAAGATAGTAAGACACACCCAGCCGGAAATCCTTCGTTACATTGAGTTTGGAGTCCAATACCAGGAAATCTCTGGCATTTTTGCCGGCAAGGCTGCCTGTGTCGTCAAAGCGGAAGAAGCCTAGAGAGTTGGCCAAGCTGCCGTATTTAGCGGAAGCGAGGACCCCGGGCATATCGGCATTAACAAAAAGTCCACCATATGAGTCAACCCAAGGCTGCATACCCACCTTGAAGTTGACCTTTGTGGTGGTAGGCAGGTTGAAGTCCAGATAAATGTTTCGTCTCCAGGTTGATTTCATCGCCCCCCAGAGCACCACCCTTGCCTCTGTTTACCGAATAGGATTCATCACCGAACTTGCTGTAGTCCAACTCGAAGTGCGTTACCAGTTTCAGGTCGTCACTGGCTTTGGCACTGTACAACAGACGAGCACGCTGCTCCAGGAATGTCTTTGTCTTGGGATTTTCGTTGACTGCCGCAAAATGGGCACCAGAAGCATTCTGGATGTTCGACATCACCCCTTTGAAACGATACATGCCATGAAACTCGTTCTCAAAAGCCATGGCCGGTACTGCGGTGGCTGCGGTCAGGGCGCCCACTGCGGCAACTGCCAAAATTCTTTTCTTCAAATTCATTTTTGTGCCTCCTTCGTTGTTGTAAGTAATTGAGATAACATGGGATTGCAACAACCTTTGGTTTTCACCACCACCTTTCTTTTGAGATTATGTTTAAAAAACGATCCCCGGAAACAAAAAAGCCCCGGCCCGGCCCTTTCAAAGGGCGGGCAAGGGCTTGCTACAGCAATTCAGACGACGGTTCATCCCACCGCTGGTTGCGGCAACCGGCGAGTTAAGCTGTACATCTCTCTGTATTGAGTTTGATAACGGCATTGACACCCAGTTGTTACATTAATTTGTGGTGATACTATATCTGCCAAGCTATTTTGTCAAGAACCCTTATTAGATTCTCCTTAAACCACAGCAATTACAGCAGATAGCTATAATATTTGCTTGCTAATATACTTTTCTGTAAACGAAAGTCAAGCATTTTCAAACAACGTTTCAAAATCGAACAAAATTAAAAAGGAGAGGTCACATTTAACCTCTCCTTTCGGGGGACCACAAGCTTTTAAAACTATTAATGGCCTGACTGGCAAAGCTCTGTCAGGACTCCGTTGCTGCTCTTGGGGTGAACAAAGGCGATCTGTGCCCCGTGGGCACCTTTTCGCGGTGTTTTGTCGATCATCCGTGCCCCGTCCGATTCAAGTTTTGCAATGGCAGCAACGATATCCGTTACCTCATAGGCCACATGATGAATACCAGGGCCGTTTTTCTCAAGAAATTTTGCAATGGGACTGTCGGCACTGGTCGGCTCCAGAAGCTCTATCTTGGACTCCCCAATTTCCAGAAAGGCAACCCTCACCTGCTGCTCCTGGACCTCTTCTGTGCCTTTAAATGCCATACCCAGCTGATCCCTGTAAAAGGGAATGGTTTCAGCCAGTGAATTCACAGCAACACCCATATGGTTTATCTTTGTCAGCATATAAAATTTACCCTTTCGAAATCATTACAATCATAGCAGTTCTCCTGGGAGAGGCATCAATTGCATCACTCTCCAATTTTTACAGCACCACCGTTTCCCGGTGTTTGCCGAAAACCTCACGGAAGACATCGGCAATTTCCCCTAGCGTCGCATAGGCCTTGACTGCTTCAAGGATGTGCGGCATGAGGTTGTCGGTACCTTTTGCCGTTTCTTCCAGCTTTTTCAGTGCCGCCTTGACCTTGTCATTGTCCCGTTTTGTCTTGACCTCTGCCAGGGCCTTTTTCTGAAAGATCTCGACCTCTTCCTTTACCTTGAGCAGGCCGGCAGGGGGGGGCTCCTGAATAGAGAATTTATTGACACCGACGATTATCAAGTCATCGGTTTCAATGGCACGCTGGTAAGCAAAGGCCGAATCCTGGATCTCTTTCTGTTGAAAACCCTGGGAAATGGCTTCCACTGCTCCGCCAAGACTATCGATCTTGTCGATATAGTCTGAGGCCGCTTTCTCGATCTGATCGGTGAGAGACTCAACCAGGAAGCTGCCGGCCAAGGGGTCAATGGAATCGGCGACCCCGGATTCATAGGCGATAACCTGTTGCGTCCGCAAGGCGATCCGCACCGAGTCTTCGGTGGGCAGGGCAAGTGCCTCATCGCGGGAATTGGTATGGAGAGACTGAGTTCCGCCCAGGACAGCAGCCAGAGCCTGAATAGTCACACGCATGATGTTGTTGTCGGGCTGCTGCGCTGTCAGAGTACAGCCGGCCGTCTGGGTATGGAAGCGGAGCATCAATGACTTGGGATTCTTTGCCTTGAACCTTTCCTTCATGATCTTGGCCCACATGCGGCGGGCAGCCCTGAATTTGGCCACTTCCTCCAGGAGGTTGTTGTGGGCGTTGAAGAAGAAAGCCAAACGGGGAGCGAACTCATCCACATCAAGTCCGGCCTTGATGGCTGCATCCACATAGGCGATGCCGTCGGCCAGGGTGAAGGCCACTTCCTGGACAGCACTGGAGCCGGCCTCGCGGATATGGTATCCGGAGATGCTGATGGTATTCCACTTGCACATGATCCTTACAGTAGGCAAAGATGTCGGTAATTATGCGCATTGAAGGCTTTGGCGGATAGATATAGGTGCCGCGGGCCATGTACTCCTTGAGGATATCATTCTGAATGGTGCCGGAGATCTTATCGGAGGAGACCCCCTGCTTTTCTGCCACTGCAATATACATGGCCAGAAGAATGGCTGCAGTGGAATTGATAGTCATGGAGGTGGATACCTTGTCGAGCGGAATACCGTCGAAGAGCACTTCCATATCAGCCAGGGAATCGATGGCGACGCCGACCTTGCCGACCTCCCCCCGGCTCATGCCCGCGTCCGAATCGTAGCCCATCTGGGTCGGGAGGTCAAAAGCAACAGAGAGACCTGTCTGGCCGGCCTGCAAAAGATATTTGTACCTCTCGTTCGACTCCTTGGCCGTGCCGAAACCAGCATACTGGCGCATGGTCCAGAAACGGCCCCGATACATGGTCGCTGTACGCCACGGGTAAAAGGATAATGACCGGGAAACCCCAGCGTGTCTTCATAACCTGGAAGTTCAAAATCAGGGGTGAAGCAGCGCTCCATCTCTATATCTGATGTTGTCCGGAAATCTGCCTTGCGCTCCGGCGCCTTGGCAGATTCTTTGCGACCGTGTTCTCCTGCCATCCCTTCTTTGCTTCTGAAATACCCATTTTGCTCTCCTTGTCATGATAGGAAAATCGTGGAGCTGATTTTTATCCACTTGCAATTTTTAAGCTGATGAACATAAAATTTAGATCATATCGGTGCTTCATGAAATGAGAAAGGAGACAGCCATGAAATGCCCAGTATGCAAAAGCCGGCAGCACAGCGAAATGGAGCTTCATTCCGACGGCTTCACGGAAGACATCATGGAGTGCCCCAGCTGCGGGACCATGTGGTCGGTGAACCATGGTATAACCGAGGTCATCAAGGATCCCCAGGAAAAGTCGTTTCTCGAAGCACAGTCCGAATGCGTAGAAGGGGATGATTACAATCTGCACTGAGCCTCTGCCCACTAACAGCAAACCCCGCTTTGGAGGCGGGGTGAGATTATCAGAGGGCTCCGTTGTCGGAGCCCTTTTTCTTTTCTTGAAGCTAGAGTACCGCCTTCAGATATTTAGTCGTCAAGGTACGTTTTTCCCGCTCTATCTCATTGGGATCGACCTCGACAAACTTCTCATCGGGGGTCACCTTGAACAACGGCTGGCCTTTTTGAACAATGGTGCCGTCACCACCTTGAATGAGGATCTTGTCGATAGTGCCGGAGAACGGCGCATTGACCTTGTTGAACATCTTCATGACCTCGATGATGTAAAGGGGTTGCCCCTTATCGAAATGCATCCCCTCTTCGACGAAGGCGGGCATGCCTGGGGCCTCCTGGGCATAATACATGCCGCCGCAAACGGAGACAATTTCATCGGCCTTGGTGGCCGGTGGGGGGACCAGTACTTTTTTCATGCGAGCCTGAAGATCAGGATCTGTCAGGTATTCGGGAATGGTAATCTCCAGATCCTCTTCAACACGCAGATCCCAGAACTTCACGTTAACCCCGACCAGGAACAGCATGCCGAGCAGCTCCAGTCCCGCTTCATAGCCGAAGTGAGCCGACCGTACCTGCTCCCACGTCGCTGCATCCATGCCACCTTGCGGTTCGTCCTTCTGCAGCAGCTCACACAGCTGGAAATATTCGTCCCTTTGCAGGCCGAGTTTCTCCCGCAGCGTTCTGGAAAAGCTGAGTGCCTCCTGAAGCAGTTCATTATCGTGACCCCAGATCACCTCAGCTGCCGGTTTATGGGGACGGAACGACATATGGAGATAATCGTAGGTATCGTTGAGTACTCCTAGCGGATTCCTCAGCCAGACCACCTTGCCGTTGTCAATGCGGAAATTCTTGGTGTTCATGCTCAACCAGCCGGACAAGAGATGGGGGTCGCCGAGAAGTCTTTCCATGGGACGGGTAATGAGGGTGCCCTTGCGGTCAAGCAGGGACGACATGTTTTTTGCCACCTTCGGATCGTCGGGAAACTGCTCCGCCAGGAGTTTGGCATAATGCTTTTTCATCTGCAGGAAGGCAAAGACCGGATCAAGCTTGTTTGCCTCCTCCTTCAAGGTGCCGACCAGCGTCAGATAAGGCACGACGAAACGTGTAGTGGGCTTTGCCATGACATTGGTGCCAAGAAACCAGTTAACGAGACCATAATGGAACTCCAGATTGGTGGCCAGATCGCTGCCGCGGAGAGTAGTGCTGCGGATAACCTCTGACATGCGCTCGTAGCTGTCACGGCGATCCTCCCCCTTGGTCAGAAGGAGTGCAATATTCGAGTCGTAGGCTCCAGCCACCTTGTATTTGACGAAGATGCCGGTGTCAGGGTTGAGCATGCTGATGCCCTGATCGTCACGGATCTCGCCATCGATGGGCTTCGACCAGTAGCGGATCATGCCTCCTGCGTGGGGCGAGAGGGAATCGTCAGTTGCATTCAAGCGCGCTTCCACGGAAGCGTTGAACCGCACGAGCCGCTCCGGCTTGGGCAGGCGCTCCTTGTGCCGTGCCAGCAAAGCCATGGCCTCCACCAGCGACTCGACCACGAAAAAGTCGTTCTTGTCCTTGGGGTTGGTGAACTTGAGGTTGTAGCAAAGCTCTGTGACCCGGTGCTCAACTTGGATCCTGGTGTTCACCTCCATGAAAAAGTGACGGTCGCGGTCAACGATACATTCGAAGGTTGAGGCAGAATCCAGGCCGACTGCCCTGCCGAAACGCTCCGATTCCTCTTCCATGCGCTTGAGGACCTTCAGGTCGCTCTCCAGGGCTTTTGCTTCGCTCTTGTTGCCGGCTGCTTGGCCCTCTCAATGGCCGCCAACAGTCCTTCCTGTGTTACCGATACCTCCAGCAGCTTTTGCTCATGCATCTGCAGGGAACAGTCGCGGCCACCAAGGGCTATGCACCAGTCGCCGTTGCCCAGCAGCTGGATCTCGTTATGGCGGGTCTGCTCAATGTTCAGCTCGATGAGGACGTTTTTATTATCGCCAATGCCGTTGGCTTTGACCTCATTGAGAATCTCCCTTACCAGAGTAGGAGCCTCCGCTGCAGCGGCAGCAATAGCCTTGTCGTCGGCTTTTTTCAGCGGCAGCAGCGATGCGCCCAGAATTCGCTGCCCCTTGCCGCCGCCCCCGCCAATGGCCTTAAGACGAATCCGGCTTTGGGGATATTTCCTGAACATATCGGCAACTTCGGCCTGAACCTGCGCACAGAGCTCTTCGATGGAAAAGAGGTCCACCCCTTTGACATAGGAGGCATAGAGAATATGATCCGCCAGGTCTTCCAGAGAGATATCAGGATTGCTGATCACCTGTTCGTCGCACTTGAAGCCGTCGGACTTGACCAGTGCCAGGAGTTTTTCCCTTGTCGGATGTTTTTTGAGTAAGGTACGGGCGGTGACGTTATCGATACCGGGAGTGACACTGACATTCACTGTCAGGGCAGTACGTTTGGCTTCGTCCTTCTTGCCCGCTCCTGCCTGGGTGGCAGAGCAGGGACCGATGAACTTCAAACCGGCAGCTTCGATTGCGGCAACAAACTCATCATCTTCCGCCATAAAACCGTAGCCGGCAAAGATAGAATCATAGCCGTTGTCTTTGGCAATACTGATGATCTGATGGATACGCTCGACCCGCTCCTCCTTACTGGCGCCGGTGTAGTCGGGCACGCGGTGGACGCGGCGGGAGTCGGTCAGCTGGCGCAGTTCAGGGGCAAGAGCATTGGGGTAAACGATGGAATCTTTTTCCGACAGCAGTATACCGTAATGGGTAATACCCATTTCCTCGTAGACATCCATAGCTTCCTTGCGGATCGGTCCACGACAAACGATCAGAGGTTTCAGGTCCTCGCAGGAAAAGGAACTCACCCAATCGGACGGGGACTTGCCGAGCCGGCGATCTTTATGAATGAGCGGGTTCTTGATGTAGTAATCAGAGGTTTGTTTCATTGGTCTCTATCTCCAATCCATTGGATATTAAAAGTCACAACCTTACAAGCAACACTTCTGCACCTGGCAGGCCCTGCGTCTCAAGGCTCCGTTTTTTAATGGAACTCGCGCTGCACCGCCTGCATCGGACTAGGCTTATAGTGCCTGAGGAAGAAGTTCAGGTTCTCGCCGAGCACCTTGCGCAGATCGGTAGGCATGACAAGAGACGAGATGGAGCCAAGGCTGAGCGCTTCCTTCGGTTCATCAGCTCCTTTTCGTAGCGCAGGTTGAGGGCTGCTTCCTGGGTTCTCAGCCACTCGGCCGCTTCTTTTTCCGCATCACTCTTTGCAGCATCCTCTTTAACACCGGCCTCCACACGCTGCAGGGTGCCCCGTTTTACTCGCTCGGCAACTTCAGTGCGCAGCTTGCGCAGTTCGTCCTTGTAGACGAATTCTTTGCCGGCAGGCCCCATGACAGCCAGACGGGTGGTCGGCAGAGCAAGAACCAGATCGGCGCCGGTCGGGTAGTTGTTATAGGATGCATAGGCACCGCCGTAAGCATTGCGGAGGATCAACAGGATGCGCGGTGTGCGGATATCAACGATGGAATCGAGCATTGCCCGGCCTGCCTGAACGATGCCGCGGGCCTCCTGCTCGCGGCCCGGCAGGAAGCCAGTGGTATCTTCCATGAAGATGATGGGGATGTTGTAGATGTTGCAGAAACGGTTGAAACGGGCAATCTTGTAGGCTGCATCAACGTCGATCTGCCCGGAGTCCACGGCGCTGTTGTTGGCGACGAAACCGACAACGTTGCCGCCCAGGCGACCGAAGGCGGTGACGGCATTCCGGGCACGGTTGGGCTGCATTTCAAAATAGTCGCCATGATCGCAGATCTGCTGGATAATGATGGAAACGTCAAACGGAGTATTGAATCCGGTCGGCGAGTTGAAGGCCTTCTTGAGAAGAGTGTTGATCTCCCAGGTCTTGCGGTCGAGGGGATCGCTGGTCGGCTGAAAAGGAGCCATGACGCTGTTATTGTCAGGAAGGTAGTTGAGGAGCATGACGGCGGTACGCAGAGCGCCCACTTCGTCCTCGACGGTAAGATCGGCTACGCCCGACTGGCCATGGACTTTGGGTCCGCCCAGGTCTTCAGGGGTTACATCCTCGCCCAGGACGGATTTGACGACGCCGGGACCAGTGAGGCCGAAGAAGGTATCCTGGGGCTGAATGACAAAGCTCCCCTGCCTGGGAAGGTAGCTCCCGCCACCGGCATTGAAGCCGAACATGCACATGATGCTGGGAACGACACCGCTGATTTTTCGCAGGGCAGTGAAGGCTTCGGCATAGCCGTCAAGCCCGCCAACCCCGGCAGGAACAAAGGCGCCGGCGCTGTCATTCATGCCGATAAGCGGTATTCCTTTCTCACCGGCCATCTGGAAAAGACGGGCCAGCTTGTTGCCGTTGGTTGCATCCATGGAACCGGCGCGGACAGTGAAGTCATGGCCGTAAACAGCCACGTCCCGCCCGTGAATATTGAGAATGCCCGTGACAAGTGAAGCACCGTCCAGGTTTTTGCCCCAGTTCTGGAAAAGGATGTTCGGCTCCAGTTCAGTCAGGACCCTGATCCTTTCCCAAACGGTCATTCGCTTTTTGAAGTGCTGCTTCTCGATCTGATCGATGCTCACCGATTTTATGGGCCGCTGGATCAGGTCGTAACCCTCCTTCATGGCCTCTTCGTAGCCGCCTTCCGCACGGGAAATCTCACCGGGAATGTTGAAATCAACTTTCTCATCCGGGGCAAAGGGGTTTTTCAGTGAAGGTTTAATCGCTTTTTTGGACATCTCCGTCATCCTTCCGGTAATTGGATTGTTTCAGCAATAGTCTTAAGCCAGGGTAATTAGATTCATTTTGTTTTCAAAGTCACACGAAAGGGGAAGCATCGGGTGAATTGGCACTTCGGGAGGGGTAGATCAAAATTTCTGATTCTTATCTGGTTACAACGGCAAGCACCTTTACCTCTGACCCGTCTTTGGATAGAAGTCGATGCTTGAGGGAAGAATCGAAGTAGACGCAGTCCCCCTCTTCGAGGGAGATGCGCTCGTCGTCCAGGAGAAGTTCGGCACTGCCTTGCATGATAAAGAGAAATTCCTCACCGTCATGGCTGTAGGTATTCTCCTCGGCAGCCTTTTCTGCCACAGAAAGCAGAAACGGTTCCATCTTCTTGTTCTGTTTCCTGAATGACAGGGATTCGTACGAGTAGCCCTGGCTGGTTCCGGAACGGGAGATGACCCGGGGTATCAACTTGCGCTCACCCTTCCGAACCACCTCGAACCGGCACTCTTCCTCATCCTCGGCGAAAAACATACCGACCTTCACGTCAAAAAACTTCGCGATTTTCGACAGTGTCGCAATCGGCGGAGAAACGTTATTGTTTTCGATCTGAGAGATGAGAGCCGGCGAGAATCCGGTTTCTTTCGCAACGGCCTGTAGTGTCAGCTTCTTAGCGAGACGCAGCTTTTTTATCTTGGCGCCGATATTGTAATCGGTCATTAATTGCCCCAAAAAAATAAAACCTATTTTTATTTTTCGGAATACATACCGAATTTAGATTCCAATGTCAATAAAAAAAATTTCACTAATAATAAAATCCTGACAATAAATCAAGACCTTAAGCAGCACTTAAAACCTTTTATTATTATGAAAATCAGTTTCTGATTTTTCGCGCCAGAATTTCCAGGGTATGCAACACTCGTGTCGGAGCGCCGCTGTGCTTCAACCCGTCGGAAAGCTGCATCATGCAACCGGGGCAACCGGTAACAACCGCATCGGCGCCGGTACGTTTTATGGCTTCGCTCTTACTTGAATTAATCTCCATTGAGCTTTCATAGTGATAAACATTGAAGGTTCCACCAAGGCCGCAACACTTGTCAGCACCCTCCATCTCCACCAGTTGCACACCGGTTGCCGCCGTGAGCAGTTCCCTCGGCTGCCTGGTGATGGCCCGGGTACGCAGATGGCAGGGGTCATGATAGGTAATTTTCATCGCCTCACCGGCGCCGGTCTCTTCCGGCTGTAATCCCAGTTTTTGCAGCAGGACCGAGGCATCGATCGTCTTTTCGGCCAGAGCCAGCAGCCGCTGTTGCAACTCGGGGTTCCTCTTGCCGACTACTGCCGGATAAAATTTATGCAGGGCTCCGCCACAGGTTGCACAGGCGGTGACAACATAATCGGCTTCGTATTTTTCCAGGGCAGACAGATTCCTTTCAGCCAATTCCCGCACCGTCTCCATATCGCCGCCGGACATGCCGGGCAGGCCGCAGCACTGCTGATCTTTGGGAATGATGACGGTGCAGCCCAGATGACGGAACAAAGCCAGGGCAGCTTCACCCACCTCAGTGTATACAAAATTAGTCATACAGCCGACAAAATAGATAACGCGCGGCTTGCCCGGCTCCCCCTGAATTACCTCAGGGTGGCGAGACAGGAATGGCTTTTTTGCCAACTGGGGAATATGACGCCTGCCGCCGACGAAAGGAAGCGGAAAACGCAGCCTCAGGCCCGAAGTTGCCGGCACCTTGCGGAAAAAGAGCGGCCCGAGGATGGCGGCCATTGCCGCTCCCATGCTCATCATTTTGCGGTTTCTTATGACCCGCCCTACAGCCTTATGAAACGTGGTTAGTCCCCGCTGCTCCGCCAGAGCCTCACGGGCGGCGATGACAATCTCGTCCGTGGGCACCTCGTTGGGACACTTTTCAACACAGCTGCCGCAAAGCAGACACTTGGACATGGCCAGATAGGTCTGATCGTCCAGCTCGATGTCCTTGGCCAGCAAATGCTGAGTCAGGGCCACCTTGCCCCGCGCTACCGCAGGCTCGCGCTGGAAAGTGGAGAATGCAGGACAGTTGGCCCGGCAGGCACCACACTTGACGCATTTTTTCAGGTCCTTTTCAATTCTCTTCAATGGGTCCACGTCATGCCTTTGTAGGGGCAGGCCCATGTGCCTGCCCGATTCAGGCGCCCACACGGGGGCGCCCTTACGATTTCACCGGAAACATCTTCCCGGGGTTAAGAATGTTGTTGGGATCCAGCGCCTTCTTGATCGCCTGCATGGCCGCCAATTGAGCTCCCTTCAACTCCAGATGGATGTACGGCTGTTTGGCCAGTCCTACTCCGTGCTCGCCGGACATGGTGCCGTTCAGGTCAAGGGCAGCCTGAAACACCTCGCCGATGGCCTGGTGAGCCTTCTCTTCCATACCGGGAACAGTCTTGTCAATCATGACATTCACATGGATATTGCCGTCACCGGCATGGCCGAAGTTTACTATGGGAATGTCGTACTTTTGCTGGATCTTTTCAATGTGGCGAATGACGTCAGGCACCTTGCTCCTTGGCACGACGATATCCTCGTTGAATTTATCAGGGTTCACATCCCGAAGGGACGGTGAAACCAATCTGCGGACCTTCCACAGTGCCTCGGATTCGGTCGCATTTTTAGCTACCTTGCATTCCACCAGCAAGGGGTCTCACCAGTTCCTGAATACGGGCAGCCTGTTTTTCTATCAGCTCCCGATCACCATCCACCTCGATGATCAACACTGCCCGGCCGCTGTCCGGGATACCCAGGCTAAAGCGTTTCTCCACGCATTGCAGTGTAGCATGGTCCATAAACTCAAGGGTTGTCGGGATGATCTTGTTGCCGATGATGGTTGAAACCGCCCTGGCAGCCCCGTCGATGGAATCGAAGATGGTAAGCATCGTCTTCTTCGCCTCGGGAAGAGGAAGAAGTTTGAAGATGATCTTGGTAATAATGCCCAGCGTCCCTTCCGACCCGCAAAGCAGTCGGGTCAGGTCGTAACCTACTACCCCCTTGTATGTCTCACCTCCGGTGCGGATGATGTCACCCGTCGGCAAAACCACCTCCAGCCCCATGACGAAATCCCTCGTCACACCATACTTGACACAGCGGGGGCCGCCGGCATTCTCCGCCACATTACCCCCAAGGGTAGAAAACTTCAATGAAGCCGGGTCGGGAGGATAGAAAAGTCCCAGTTTCTCCACCTCCATCTGGAACTGCTCGGTTACCACCCCCGGTTCAACCTCGGCGATGAGATTTTCCGTGTCGATGCGCAGGATGCGATTCAGGCGGGTGACCACCAGAACGATGCCTCCCCCCTTGGGCAATGCGCCGCCGGTAAAACCGCTTCCTGCTCCACGGGGAAAAACATGAATATTTTCGGCGTTGGCAAGCTTCATTATCTGCGAAATCTCATCCACGTTACCCGGATGAACGACCGCATCCGGGAGAAACTCCATCTGCGTGGCATCATAGCCGTAACAGAGCAGATCCTGGCGTTCCGTGGCGACATTTTCGCTGCCGACGATGGTTATTATTTGCTCAAGAATCCTTGATTCAAGCATTTGCACCTCTTCAACATCTTGTTCTATGTTCTATGTTCTATGTTCTATGTTCCATGTTCTGTGTTTCCTACCTAGAACCTAGAACTTAGAACCTTGAACAGTCTTTAACACCGGCAGGACATTCCCCCCCTCCGGTATCACATAAGCCTTGAAATCAGGTGGCAGGAAAGTGACCGCCTTGTCCATGGCCTCATCCAGATTGCCGGCCGGGGTCATACCCATCTGCTCCACTTCTTCAGGAGGCAGGTCCGAAACCAGGATCACCCGGAATCGCTGCGCCTTCTGCAGGGTGGCATAAGCCGTCTGGCCGTTGATCTCGTAATGCTCCCGCAGTTCGTTCTCCATGGCATCCAGGTCTTTGAACCTGAACCAGCGGTGAAAGGTGTCATGACCATAACCGTCGTTGCAGCGCGCAAGCAGGATCATGACCCCGCCATCCTTCACGGCATGACTGGCATACTCCATGGATTTATGGGCCTGGATGAAATTGATGTCCTTGGGAAAGCCGCCGCAGGAAACTATCACCAGATCTGATTTCTCACTGATCCTGCAGGAGAAGTGGTCTGCGTAATACCTGCACCCTTCCAGGTGCATTTCCCGCCAGTCGCCGGCAAATGCGGCTATGATTCGCTTGTCCGGCGAGAGGACCGTATTGAAGATGAAATCGGGATCGATCATGGCACAGGCTTCAACCATTGCCTGATGGACCGGATTGCCGTCAAGAACCCCGGTCGCGGCAAAGGGGTTCTTGCCACTGGCGGGTTCGGGGTTAAGCACGGTGAAATGACTGGCCATGCAGGCTCTGCGGCTGGCGACACCGGGCAGAATTGATTTTCTGCCGCCGCCGAACCCCGCAAAATAGTGGAAACCGATGGTTCCGGTTAAAATGACCCGATCCGCTTCAGCGACCGACCTGTTTATTTCCACCCCTATGCCGGTAGAGGTATTGCCCAGATAAGCCAGCTTTCCCGGATTGTCGCAATCGTGATCGGTGACCCTGATCCTTCCATGGAGAGCGCCAAGAATTTTTTTGTGCTCCTGTTCGCTCTGGCGACGATGGATACCCAGGGCAACGACAATCTCCATGTCCCGGTCACTGATCCCTGCTTGATTCAGTCGGTCGACCAGGAGCGGCAGATAAAGATCACTCCCGGTGTAGCGTGTGATATCGGAGGTGACGATGACTACCTTCTCTCCCCTGGTAAACGAAGAAAGGTACGGCTCGCAATCGGAGATTGCCCGGTCGATAAGCTGAAAAGGAGGATCGGAAGCGGGATTGTCAGTGCGCAGTTCCCCAAGAAGACGGCCAGGAGGGATTTGCAGAGAAAATGTTGTTTCACCGTATCGAAGCAGCATGGGGTCTGATGATACATTTTCATTGATGAAAGCGCAACCTTTAAGACGGTCTCCCCCGCCGGATCAGGCACTTGAAATGGAGCCGTTGGCTGCTAAAAAAAGTTGACAAAACATGGCTTTTCCTATAACAGTTTGTCGGTTTTCATGGGAAGTTAAGCTGTTTCCTCGCCTGAATTTACGCCTTACATTAAGGCACATTACATAGGAGGATGTAAATGGAACAGTATGCAGTAATGTTTGCCCTGATCTGTGCCGTGGCTGCAGTTGCCTACGGTCTTTTCTCGGCCCAGTGGATCCTGGGGCTTCCCCAGGGCAATGAGCGGATGAAACAAATCGCCGCAGCCATCCAGGAGGGGGCCGGCGCCTACATGAAGCGCCAGTATACCATCATAGCCATGGTCGGCGTAGTCATGTTCATTGCACTTTTCGCCAGCCTTGGCGCCAAGACTGCCGTAGGCTTCGCCATCGGTGCTCTTTTCTCCGGCTTGACCGGCTTCATCGGCATGTTCGTTTCGGTGCGGGCCAATGTACGGACCACTGAAGCTGCCAAATCAGGCATCGTCAAAGCTCTCAACGTAGCCTTTCGCGGCGGCGCCATCACCGGCATGCTCGTTGTCGGCCTCGGTCTGCTAGGCGTTGCCGGTTACTATCTGATTCTGCAAAAACTGATGCCGGAGGCCCCGGTAAAAGAGGTGGTAAGCCAACTGGTAGGCCTCGGTTTCGGCGGTTCGCTGATCTCAATCTTTGCTCGTCTTGGCGGCGGTATCTTCACCAAAGGCGCCGACGTTGGCGCCGACCTGGTAGGCAAGGTGGAAGCAGGCATTCCCGAAGACGACCCTCGCAACCCTGCCGTTATCGCCGACAACGTGGGTGACAACGTGGGCGACTGCGCCGGCATGGCTGCCGACCTGTTCGAGACTTATGCAGTTACACTGATAGCCGCCATGCTGCTGGGCGCCATAGCTTTTGTCGGCAACCAGTCCGCAGTCAGCTATCCGTTGATTCTCGGCGGCATATCCATCATTGCTCGATCATCGGTACCTTCTTCGTCAAACTTGGCGCCAGCCAGAAAATCATGGGTGCCCTCTATAAGGGTCTGATCGTTTCCGGAGTGATTGCCTGTGTTGCCTTCTACTTCGTCACAGCCCAGATGTTTCCACAGGGGCTCACCAATGCGGCAGGAGAGACTTTCAGCGCCACCAACATCTTTATTTCAGCAATCGTCGGCTTGGTCGTGACCGGCGCCATTTTCTGGATCACTGAATACTACACCTCCACCGAATACGGTCCGGTCCGACATATCGCCCAGGCCTCCACAACCGGCCACGGCACCAACGTCATCGCCGGTCTGGGTGTTTCCATGAAATCCACCGCTGCTCCGGTAATCGTCATCGCCGCCGGTATCATTGTTTCCTTCCAGTGCGCCGGAGTCTACGGCATCGCCATTGCCGCCGTCTCCATGCTCTCCCTGACCGGCATCGTCGTAGCCATGGACGCCTATGGCCCGATCACTGACAACGCCGGTGGTATCGCCGAAATGGCTGAGCTGGACAAGTCTGTCCGCGACGTCACAGACCCTCTGGATGCCGTAGGCAACACCACCAAGGCTGTCACCAAGGGTTACGCCATAGGCTCAGCCGGGCTGGCCGCCGTTATCCTGTTCACCTCTTACGTTGATGAATTGAAATTGGTCGGCAAGGCGATCACCTTCGATCTCTCCGACCCCTACATCATCGTCGGCCTGTTCATCGGCGGCATGCTCCCCTACTACTTTGCCGCCCAGTGCATGGAAGCAGTTGGCAAAGCGGGAGGAGCCGTAGTTATAGAAGTTCGCCGTCAATTCCGCGAGATCAAGGGCATCATGGAAGGTACCGGCAAACCGGATTATGCTTCCTGCGTTGATATCGTCACCAAAACCGCCCTCAAGGAAATGGTCATTCCCGGCCTCATTCCCATTCTTGCCCCCGTCATCGTCGGTTTTACCCTCGGCCCCAAGGCCCTGGGTGGCGTAATCGTCGGCACCATTGTCACCGGCATCTTCGTCGCCATCTCCATGACCACCGGCGGCGGCGCCTGGGATAATGCGAAAAAATACATCGAAGATGGCCACCATGGCGGTAAAGGTGGTGACGCCCACAAGGCTGCAGTAACCGGCGACACAGTCGGCGACCCATATAAGGACACTGCCGGCCCGGCAGTAAATCCCATGATCAAGATCATCAATATCGTATCGCTCTTGATCGTTCCCTTGTTGGCCAAGATGTAATCCAACTGCAGTCATCCAGTAACAGAAAAGCGGCGCCGGAAACTTTCCGGGCCGCTTTTTTATTGCCTGTAGAAATGGAGGTAACGCCTGTTCATTGCTGAAGCTTCAACAGTCCAGACCTTCTGCAAGCAAGACGCAACAGCATATGGATTTTCACAACCGGCCTAGGAGTCTGTCGGACTTAGGGATCGAAGCGAGAGAATGGAAAATCGAGGACGGATATTTGGAAATTTGAGAGCGAATAGTGGACCTATTTGTCGAAAATTTACGGAGATCCGGACCGATTTGCCATTTTCGCAGCCGATTCATTCTAAGTCCGACAGACTCCTAGCAACACTCACCCATGCATAAGGCTTTTCATCCAGACTGTTAAAGCAGCATAATCCCCAGTATCAGACTGATATTGACGATCCCCAGGGTAATATATTCCCAGAGGCCAATTTTATCATTTCTCGTCGTATCCAGATAAAGACGCTGATTAACTGGCGGAGCTGGTAGCCGTCTGAGTAAGCGGATTCCGGCATAATGCCATCCATGGGACCATCGACAATGGCGGCATCAGATTTTGCCCTTCTCTCCGCCCCTGCCATATCTGAAAATGGTGCGGCAGCAGGCAGCTGCGGAGGGGCTGCCGCCGCTTTTGCAGCAAATTTGAATTCGCGCCTTGGAGTTCCGGCAGATTCGGCTGCGGCGCGTCCCCCCTTGCTTCTCCCCTGCCCCGGGCATTTTCAACGGACACAAGCATTGTTTTGAGAGGCTCCTTGTTGCCTGCCTTGTCCACCGCCTGGTAATCAATCCGGTACCTGCCTGGCGTAATAATGGTGAACGGCACCGTGTCGCGGGTATCTTCCCTGCCGTCTATGGAATATTCGACCATGTGAACACCGGACAGGCCATCGGTAGCCTTTGGCTGAAAAAGGGTCGTGCTGTCCACATGGACCAGGCCATCGAGTCTGCTTTGCGTGATCCCGACAACGATTTCGCTTACCGGTGGAGTTCTATCGATGACAGCAGTGAAGCTGCCCGCAGGTTCCAGATTGCCCACCATATCAGAGCTCCGGAACTCTATCTCATATTTCCCTTCCGCTTCGAAGGAGAACGGAACAGCCGGCACCCAAGCACCACCGTTTATCTGGTACTCCGTTGTCTTGACCGCAGACATCTTATCGTCTGCAGCCAGCTGGAATTCCACCTTATGATCGACCGCAAGGGACTCTCCCCTCTCGACTTTTTGGCCTGAAGCAAGGAGCGATGTTTCCGGCGGCGTGGTGTCTACGACAAGATCGAGAATGTGTGGCGCCTCCTTTTCCCCTGTTTCGTCTGTACTTTTGAAGGCAATCCGATGTCTGCCCGCTCCCGGCACGGTAAAAGGCGCATATTTCCGCCACGGGCCGTTGTCAATACTGAACTCAGTGGAGATAACCCCAGACATGCTTTCCACGACCAGGGTCACTGGAGTCTTGTCGCTTATGACCAGGTCTTTTCCTTTATACTGAGGATCACCGACCAGGGCGGAAGTCTTTACCGGGATCTTTTCGCTGGTGATGGTAATGGTCTTTTCCGCTTCTTTATTTCCCACATTGTCGACGCTTCGGTAGCTGACGGTGTGAACACCGTTCGCAGGGGCTGTGAATGAGGTGTATGGCTGCCAGGCCCCCTGATCTACCCGATATTCCACCAGGGCAGTGCCTGAACCATCCTCTGTGGTCTCCAGCATGATGGTGCTCTTTTTGCCGACCAAGCCCGGCCGACCGGGGACAACCTCCCGGCGATCGATAAAGGCAGTAGTCTGCGGAGGCGTACCATCCACCACGATGGAAAAGCTGCGCGGGGATTCTTCGTTACCCGCATTGTCAATACTGCGATAGTCAATCTGACGAGAACCCTCGGCAGTTACCCTGAACGGCTCATAGGCCTTCCATTCCCCGTTATCGATCCGGTACTCGGTTCGGGCAATCCCGGAAGCGCCCCCCACAACCTTTATGACAAGTTGGGTGGCCGGGCTGACATAAAAAAGCCCCGTTTCGGAAATAAATTGCGGCTCCCCCACATTAATGCCGCTCATCGGTTTTTTCCTCTCCGGTGCTGTCCCACCGGCGGTAGTACCTGGGGCGGCTAGAGCAGGTACCGATGAACCTGACGCTCCGGCGGCATCTTCTCCCGCCAAGGTGTCAGCGACCGCTGCTCCTGGAATATGCATGCCGATAAAGATTAGAAGAAACATTACCGTTTTTCCCATAAAAGCACCTTTTGGGCCGAATGACCCGATGAAAAATTGTCGAATGATACACCACTTAATCAAGTAGGCGCAATCTTTTCTACAGATGCATCTTGACATAACGGCATTTTAAATTAGATTATTACAATTAAATAGTTGACCCCTAAAATCTTTGAAAATGACAACCATCGGAAATGACGACAAAAACAAAAGCGCTCAGCAAAAATTAATGATCCAAAACAGGTTAAAAATATTGACAGAGTGCCCATAGACAGTGTATTAGAGTTGGGATTATCCGCTTCAAATGAAAAAATAAGGAGGAGGCAATGAAAGTAGTAAATAGTAGATGTTTAACTGCAGTATTCGCATTACTTGCAATTTTGTCCTTTGCAGGTATGGCGTGCGCTGCCCAGGAACAGGTAAAGGCGACTCTCACCAGTTCAGACTGCGTTAAATGCCATAGCAAGGCTCCGGCCGATATCGCAGCTAACGGTATGGCACACAAAACAAACGTCACCTGTCAGGACTGTCACGTGGGGCACCCACCGACCGTGAAAAAAATCATTCCTGCCTGCAGCCAGTGTCACGAGGGCAAACCCCACTTCTCGCTCAGCGGATGCCTTTCCTGCCACTCGAATCCGCATACGCCAAAGGTAATCAAGTTCGGCAACAATGTGACCGATCCTTGTCTCACCTGCCATACACCGCAAATTGAAAAACTGCGCAAGAACAAGAGCAAGCACAGCGCTCTGGCATGTTCTTTCTGCCACAATGTTCACGGGAAAATTCCCGATTGCACCAGTGCCATAAGCCGCACTCCAAGGAAATGGTGCAGGCCGATTGCAAGAAGTGTCACCAGGCCCATATGCCGCTGGTCGTAACCTATGGCGCCGAGACCCAGTCCAAACTCTGCGCTTCCTGCCACAAGAAAGCTTACGACCTGCTGATGGCCAGCACCGCCAAGCACAAATCGGTCCTTTGCGTCACCTGCCACCAGTCGAAACACAAAATGGTACCCAAATGCCAGGATTGCCATGGTTTACCGCATCCTGCGGGCATGATGGCCAAATTCCCGAAATGCAGCCAGTGCCACAACATCGCCCACGACCTGAACCACTGGTCTGCTGACACAACTCCTGAAGGCGCTGCACAGGGAGCAAAAAAAAGCCGCTGCTCCCAAGAAAAAATAGAGCTATCAACTACTGTAGCTCCATGTTGTGACAATAAAAGGCCGGCTGATCAAGCCGGCCTTTTTTCTTCTCAAACTTCAGCACCAAATCAGTTGAAAATACTAATTTTTGCACTATACTTGAGACATTTTTACCGGGAAGGAGTTCGTAAATGGTAGTCATCGGCATTTCTGTGACAATAATGGCAATAACACTGGTCGTACTTGCCTGTTTTATGATCCCGGCGTTCGTTGAAATCAGAAAAACAGCCGTTGCCTCACGTGAATTTCTGGCCTGCGTGGAAAAAGATATAAAGCCGGTTTTGCAAAATCTGCAGGATACTTTGACAGATCTGAAAATCATTACTGAAGAAGCATCAAGCAAGATAGAGGATGTGGGCCTTTTCATGGAAGAGCTGGGCAATGCCGGCCGTACCATGCGCACCGTCAATAGTGTGGTCGGCGGAGTAACCGGTCTCATGGGCAAAACCTCTTTGTGGATGACCGGGGCAAAGGTTGCTGGAAAAATCTTAGTTGATCAGATCATAAAAAAAAGGGGGTAATGCTATGTCCGATGAAGAAAATGGTTTGAGTGCGGGAACGGTAATCCTTTCATTCCTGGCTGGAGCAGCAGTTGGCGCAGGGGTGGCATTGCTGGTGGCCCCGAAAACAGGCGAGGAATTAAGGGCGACAATCAGAGATCTGGCCGATGATGCGGTGGACAAGATCAAGGAGTATGCCTCTGAAGCCCAGGACAAGATCAGATCCTCCTATGAAGAAGGCAAGGATATGATCATGGAGAAGAAATCCATTCTATCTTCGGCAATAGAAGCTGGAAAAGATGCCATGGAGCGGGAAAAAGAAAAATACAAGGAAGTTTAAAACCTGCATCTCAACGAGAACCCACTGCCAGCAGTGGGTTTTTTGTTTCGAAATCGGTTCGAGGGTGACAGCACAAGATGAAAAACGCTGCCGACATCATATCATTCTTCACCAAAGATCTTTGGGACCTGAATCCCGATGCCTATGGCGGCATTAAGCGCTATTGGGTTAAATATTTGCAGATAATGGCCCTGGTGGTCAAAAATTTCTGGGATGACAATTGCCTGTTGCGTGCCTCTGCCCTTTCCTTCACCACGATATTGTCCATAGTACCTTTTTTTGCCCTTACCTTTGCCGTCCTCAAGGGTTTCGACGTTCAGAACAAAGTGGAACCTTACATACTCGAACAGGTGACGGCCGGCTCGGAAGAGCTGGTGGACAAGATCGTCACCTACATCAACAACACCAACATGACCTCCATGGGAACGATCGGCCTTGCCACCCTGGTGGTAACGGCCATAACCCTGCTCGGCAACATTGAGGAAGCTTTCAATGTCATCTGGGGGGTCAAGGGAACCAGGAGCCTGCGGCGAAAGTTCAGCGACTACCTGAGCGTGCTCCTCAGCGGGCCGCTCCTCATGCTGGCGGCAATCAGCGTGACCACCACCCTGCAAAGCCAATCCGTGGTGCGCTGGCTGCTCCAGACCAGCTACCTGGGGGATGTACTGCTGTTCTCTTTCCGTCTCATACCCTATATCAGCGTCTGGCTGGCCCTTTTCTTCCTTTATATATTAATTCCCAATACAAGAGTCAAAGCCAAATCGGCTTTGATCGGCGGAGTCCTGGCCGGCACTGTTTGGCAGGCGGCCCAGTGGGGATATTTGTATTTCCAGGTCGGCGTTGGCAAGTACAATGCCATATATGGCACGTTGGCCCTGCTCCCGATTTTCATGGTCTGGATCTATACCAGCTGGGTGATCGTCCTCTTCGGTGTCGAAGTGGTAGCCGCCCACCAGAATATCAAGACCTTCCGCCACGAGTTTCGCACCCAGCAAATCAGTCCTGCCATGATGGATCTGCTCGCCCTGTCCATACTCCAGGAAGTGGCCACCGCTTTCCATCTCGGCAGCCCACCACTGACCAAAGAGCGCCTGGCCGAATCCCTGGACGTACCGGTCAGGCTGGTGAGGGAACTCCTTATCCAGCTGACCGATTCGGGATACCTGATAAGATCCGCCGGTGAGCTGTCCTCCTACTACCCCGCCAGGGAGCTTGAGCAAATCCCTGTCAATGATGTACTGGCATCACTCAGAGGTTATGGCGATCGTGATTGGATTGAAAAGGTTGCCAGACAGGAAGAGCTGTCCCATGAGATACTGATCCGTGCCAATAATGCAGCTGACGCGGCACTTGCCGGCTTGACCATGAAAGACCTGATCTCTACCCGGAAGATAAGCTGAATGCCTAATGTATTTTAACCCAATCGCGCCAGCCGCGCCGTTGACAAATATGGGTTGATTGAATATAGTGGCTGGATTGTCAAACACCTTCTAAAACCTAAAACTGATTCTCAAAAAGCGGCCATGCAAGATCTAAAACACCTATCGAAAAAAAAGCGATTACATCGCCTCAACCTGCGCAAACAACAAGACACCCCTGCATCCGATTTATCCGCTGCCATCAAGGAACCTCCAGCAGAAAAAAAGAGGCTGCGGCTGGCACTGCCGATTATCGCCCTGCTCCTTGCCAGCTACCCGATTTTCAACCTGCTCATCTCGGCGAAAACGGCTCTATCAAGTGTTAGCAAAGGCAGCATGGAAGCAGCTAAAAAGCCGGATATCTACAAGGAGCTTGATAACTGGCGGTCTTTCCAGCTGGCGGCAGACATGCTTCCTTCATCGAGCCTGACAAATGACCATCTCAGCGCCGCCTTGCCCGACGGGGGCACTGTCGTCTATGCCATCGATGAACCATTGCAAAGACGTATCACCAGGCTGATGGAAGATTTTAAGGTGCCCTACGGCGCTTTTGTCGCCATTGAGCCGAAGACTGGCAAAATCCTGGCATTGGCAAGCCACTCCAGCATTAATCCCACCTGGGAAAAAAATTCCTGCTTCAATCTCTATCCCATGGCCTCACTTTTCAAGATAATCACGGCTACCGCAGCCCTGGAGCAGAAAAAAGTCTCGCCGGATACCGTCTTCGCCTTCAACGGCAGACTTACCTCTGAGAACCCCAAATATTGGTATGTAAAGGCGCACGGCAAAAACCAGGAACTGCCTTTGTCCA
Source organism: Geotalea toluenoxydans JCM 15764 (assembly GCF_001311985.1). Taxonomy (GTDB): domain Bacteria; phylum Desulfobacterota; class Desulfuromonadia; order Geobacterales; family Geobacteraceae; genus Geotalea; species Geotalea toluenoxydans. The sequence goes on along the minus strand of NZ_BBCJ01000024.1, from coordinate 10,721 downwards.
TCGCCATGGGTAAATCGGTAAATCCGGTATTCGGCAGGCTGGCCAGCGATGTGGTCGGCAAAGACTCCCTGATCTCCTGTGCTGAACGCTTCGGATTCAACCAGCTGCTTTTCCCCGGCACACCGGTAATTCCCAGCAGGGCAGCTATACCACAGACGGATAGTGAGCTGAAACTTATGGGTGCAGGCCTCGGTCGAGAGGTAAAGATTTCTCCCCTTCATGCCGCAGCAGTAATGGCGGCCATTGCCAATGGCGGCATCATGATGGCTCCTTCGTTGGTGGAAGAGGTGAAGAACCCACAGGGAAATGCTGTTTTCAGCCACAAGCCCGAGCAGCTGAAGCGTCTGGTAGCACCTGAAGTAACCGGCCAGCTGGCCCGCATGTTATCAACCACCGTCAACAGCGGCACCTCCCGCCGGGCCTTCCATGACAGGCGCGGCCGGCCGATGCTGGCCTCGATCAACATTGCTGCCAAAACCGGTTCAATTAACGGCAATGATCCTGCCGGTCACTACAGCTGGTTCGCAGCCTATGCTCCCATCGAAGATCCCCAGATTGCCCTGGTTGCCTTGGTCATAAACCAGAACAAGTGGCGGATCAAAGCCTCAAACGTGGGAGAGAAGGCGCTGGAAGCGTTTTTCAAGAGGTAGGCTGGGACGGGGTAAATCAGTGGAATGTTTAAGATGCGGTACTTGCTGTGTTGCGCCTGACATAAGCTCGCTGAAAAAACCGTTGGCCACCCGCTGTATCCACCTCGATACCGACCAGCGCTGCAGCCGCTATGAGACTCGTCCTGTAGTGTGCCGCAGCTACCGCTCCGATGATATCTGCCGGTTGATAGATGCTCCCGACCTGGAAGAACGGGTAAAAAATTATCTGCGGCTGTTCGGTCTTGCTTGAAGGGACTTCAACTGAAGACCCTCAGGGACAGGTGGCCATCCACCAATTCGGCATAGGAATACTGGTTGATCCAGTCCCCCAGGGAGAGGAGAATACCGTCATCATCCGAACCGGATCTTTCAATGAACGGCATATGAAAATGGCCGCATATGACGGTATCGCAGCCCCGCTTGAACTGGTGACGGGCAAAGCGCCTGATGATAGCTGGATAATCCCATCTCAACCTGCGACTGCCATGCTTCCTGCTGCTTTGCCGCGACATGCGTTCGGCAATGAAGGAAGTGAGTGCAACAGGCGCCAGTAGAATCATTAATTTGCTGACGTGGCTGTGTAATACGGCTCGGAGCAGAGTATAGCCATAGTCCCGGTGGTTGATCTGATCGCCATGGCAGAGAAAGACCCTCTTCCCGTCAATATTGATGATGGCAGGTCCGGGATGGACCTCTGCCTGCAGTGTTTCGGTAAAATACGGGCCCATGTGAAAGTCATGGTTCCCCTCGAAGTAGACGATGCGCGTTCCAAGCTGCGCCAGCCGGAGCAACTGCTCCAACACCGGCTGATAATGGGGAAAAGCGGTATGTGGCTGCCGATCCAGAATTCGAAGAGGTCGCCAAGAATATAAAGGGTTTCGGTATTGCCCTCAAGGTTGAAAGGAAACGAAGCAGCATCCGATAGTTGTCGTCGGCTTCGTTTCTCAGGTGGGCATCGGCGATGAATATTCTGCGCATGCCGGCACTATATATGAAGAAAGGCCTGCGGTAAAGGGTAAGGTTCCATTGCCATGCCGGATACCGGACCGTCTTCGAGGAGTCCAGATGGGCGTTATGCGGGATATGGAAATCGTTTGGGATGATCTGCTCGATGCATTTGAAAATCCCGACCCTGAAATGATCTATTTCCTGGACCGGCAGACAGGAGAAGTGTTCTATGTCCCTGCCGACTACGAGGACGACGCATTCTGGGATGAGATCGACGCAGACCAGGAGCGCTATCTGGCCATCCCCTACTTCGATTATGATCAGGAAAGGCTGCTGCTCCACGAATTCATCAAGGGCGTGGCCAACGAAAAGCTGAAGACGGTTCTCAACAGGACGTTCATCGGCAAGAGCCCATACGGCCGCCTTGACGAGATCCTTTCCTTTTACCCCGAAGAACTGGAACGGCTGGCCTCGATCAAGGAACAATTACTGGCGACCAGGGTCGGGCAATGGCTTGAAGAACACGATATATACCCGTCCGCAGAGCCTCTGTAAAAAAGGTCGCCATTGAAGGAACCCATGTCTCCACAACGGTCAGTTTCCAGCAGAGCTGTAACAGCCATCCTGATAACCGCGGCCATCGTTGCCGCAGGATATGCCCTTCGCCACACCGTGTCCTGCTTTCTCCTCTCCTTTATCATCGCCTATCTGCTCGATCCGGCGGTAGTTGCCCTGGAACGAAGACGAATACCCCGCACCTACGGCATCATCATCCTATACCTGACGCTCGCCCTCATTTCCGTCTTCAGCATCATCTATATTCTCCCATTTACCACTCTTGCCTGGGAATCACTGCTCAGGGATCTGCCCGGTTATGTACAGAAGGGAAAGGACCTGATCCTTGGTGGCAAGGGTGAACTGCAACCTGCCTTCGGCAATGAGGAGTGGCACTGGCTAATGGACACCATCTGGACCAACATGGACAAGCTCTATGAAAAGCTCAGCGCCGGGGTCTACGCTGCCGCAGCCAATGTGGTTTTCAATCTGTTCAACCTGATCCTTTCGCCGATCCTGGTCTTTTTCATGCTCTATTACAAGCATCAGATCATCGACGAATGTGTCAGCTGGCTCCCTGTTGAGCGTAGCGAAACCATACGCGCCATCGGCCGGGAAATAAATGCCAGTGTCGGCGGCTATATCAGAGGCCAGCTGATAGTCTCGGTCATCGTCGCCGTCCTTTCCACCATCGCCCTCTTTCTGCTCGGTATCGACTATGCCATTCTGAACGGCATCTTTGCCGGCCTCGCCTCGATCCTGCCGTTCATCGGTGTGATCCTGGCCACCCTGCCCCCCCTCTTTTTCGCCTATGTGGAATTCCAGAGCGGGGTAGTGCTCATCAAGGTTGCGGCATCGTTTGCCGTCATCTACTTCCTGGAAGGTTACGTGGTCAAGCCGCTGGTGTTCCAGGAATCCATGGATCTGAACCCGCTTCTTACCATCATTGTCGTCATGGCCTTTGGTGAACTGCTCGGTTTCTGGGGAATCATCCTCGCCATCCCCCTAGCCGCCGCCTTCAAGATCGTTTCCGCACAAATCCGCCGCGACAGTTTTGCCAGGGAACCGTGATGCCATGAGGGAGACGCCGGAAAGAAAAAGTTTTCTGTCGCATGTTCTCGTGGCGTCGCTGGCACTGTTGCTTCTTTCAGGGTATTTCATTCATCATACCCTGTCCGCCCTGCTCACCTCGCTGGTACTCGCCTATCTGCTGAACCCGCTCCTCAAATACCTGGAGCGAAAAGGACTCGGCAGACTACCGGCACTTGGCATCCTCTATGTGGCTCTGGCAGTCATTCTGACCGTCTCGTTCTTCATTCTGGTCCCCTATCTTGGCCATCAGCTGCAAACGCTCAAGGATACCATCCGTACTACGTGCTGAACCTGAAAGGCGAGCTGACTCAGTGGCAGTTTCAGCTGTCCCCCTACTACAGCGGTGAAGAAGGCATCTGGCTTCTGCAAAGGGGCAAGGAATCCTTTGACCGGATGACGCAGGCGCTTTCCGGCCTGGGTTACAACCGCCTCACCGCCATATTTTACGGCATTTTCAATCTGATCCTGGCCCCGATCCTGATTTTCTTCATGCTGCTTTACAAACAGATGTGCAAGGACATGGTCAAAAGGTTGATTCCGCTGGGGCACCGTCGGCAGATGATTGACCTGGGCAGGAGGATCAATAGCTCCCTGGAGCGTTTCATCCTCGGCATGGCCATTGACTGCACCCTGGTTGCAATCCTCACCGCCTTTGCCCTGTGGATGCTGGACATCCAGTTCGCCGTGCTCAACGGGCTTTTAGCCGGTTTTGCCTCCGTTGTGCCCATTTTAGGCGTGACTATTGCCGTTATCCCCCCGTTGCTCATCGGCTATGCCCAGACTGGAGACATTTCCGTCATCGCCAAGGTCTGCCTGCTCTACTTCATCATCAACGTCATTATCGAAGGTAACCTGATCAAGCCGCTGGTCATGAGGCACACCCTGCGTCTCAATCCCCTGGTCGTAATTTTCGCCGTTATGGCCATGGGGGAACTGATGGGATTCTGGGGTATCGTGCTGGCCATACCGCTGGCGGCAGTGATGAAAATCTGCGCCGGCGAATTCAGGAACAGGGGGACAGCATGACCAAAAGCAGATTCAGGATATCCGGCATGTCCTGTGTCAATTGCGCTGCCAGGATAGAAAAAGGGATCAATGAAACGGCCGGAGTGGACAGCGCCGCCGTCAATTTCCCGCTGGAAGAACTGACCGTAGAGCATGACCCGAAACAACTTTCTGCTGAAGCCATCGCAGCAAAGGTCAAGGAACTGGGCTATACTGCTCGGCCGCTCGGCGCTGCCGGGGAGCTTCGCTTCGGCGTCAGGGGCCTCCATTGCGCCTCCTGTGTCGCCACACTGGAGAAGAAACTCCTCTCCCTTGCCGGCATTTCCCATGCCACGGTCAACCTGGCCCAGCAATCGGCCTGGGTCAAATATGATCCGGGGATGCTGGTACGCGCCGACATCTACAATCAGGTACGAGAGGCCGGTTACGAACCTGTGGAAGAAGAGGATGCATCGGCAGAGCAGCAGAAAGACCTGACCCGGCAGCGGAACCTGTTCATCTTCAGCCTGCTCGCTTCCCTGCCGATCATGTTCACCATGACCTGGCACCACAATCCGCTCATCGGCTGGCTGAACCTGTTGCTGGCCAGTGCGGTGCAGTTTACCGCCGGCCTTACCTTTTACACAGGCGCCTTTCATGCCCTGAAGAATAAAAGCGCCAATATGGATGTGTTGGTGGCGCTTGGCACCTCCGCTGCCTATTTCTATTCCCTGTTCGCTTTTTTCGGCGCCTTCGGCGCCCATGGCGAAATATTCTTCGAAACCTCGGCCATGCTCATCGCCTTCATCCGCCTGGGCAAATACCTGGAAGCACGGGCGCGGGGCAAGGCGGGAGAAGCATTGAAGAAACTGCTCCGCCTCCAGGCCGACAAGGCAAGGCTGTTGGTGGATGGAGAGGAGCGCGAGGTGGCTGCCTCCACCATCCGGGTAGGAGACACGCTGCTGGTTCGTCCGGGCGAAACGATAGCCGTAGATGGCGTGGTGGTGACAGGTCAATCGAGCGTCGATGAATCAATGGTCAGCGGCGAATCGCTACCGGTGGAAAAGAGCCCGGGCCAACCGGTCACCGGCGCCACCGTCAACGGTCGCGGCCCCCTTACCATCAAAGCCACACGGGTCGGCGAAGACACCCTCCTTGCCCAGATCGTCCGGATGGTCCAGGAGGCCCAGGCCGACAAGGCCCCGATCCAGAGATTTGCCGACCGCATCTCTGCCGTTTTCGTGCCGGTGGTGCTGGTTCTGGCCCTTCTCACCTTCCTCGGCTGGTACCTTTTCACCGACGAAGCTTTCCTCTTCGCCTTCAAACTGGCCATCGCCGTCGTCGTCATTGCCTGCCCCTGCGCCATGGGACTTGCCACGCCAACCGCGATCATGGTCGGCAGCGGTGTCGGGCTCAACCGTGGCATCCTCATCAAGCGCGGCTCGGTCCTGGAAAACATCTCCCGAATCCAGGCACTGCTCCTGGACAAGACCGGCACCCTGACCCGCGGCAAACCCGAACTCACCGACCTTGTCCCCGCCCCCGCCGTCAATGAGGACAGGCTGCTGGAGCACCTGATGGCAGCCGAATCCCTCTCCACCCACCCACTGGCACAGGCGGCCATGGAATACGGCAAGGCAAAGGGGATCGCGCCTCAAGTTGTAACAGACTACCAGGAGCGGGGTGGTTTCGGTATCTCCTGCACCTATAATGGATCAACGCTGCTGGCAGGAAATGAACGACTTTTGGCAGAAGGGGCAATAGCCACGGAATTACTGGACAACGCTGCCGCACAGCTGGCAGCTGAGGGAAAATCCCTGATCTTTGTGGCGCTTGGAGACCGGCTGATCGGTGTCGCCGCCTTTGCCGATCGCCTCAAGGAAACCTCCACCGCTGCCGTCAGGGAACTGAAACAGATGGGGATCGCCACTTTCATGATTACCGGCGACCACCGGGACGTGGCCGCTGCCGTCTCCCGCCTGGCCGGCGTCGACGGTTTCGAGGCAGAGGTTCTCCCCGACCGGAAACAGCAGGTGGTCAAGGAATACCAGGCAAAAGGTCTCTATGTGGGAATGGTAGGTGACGGCATCAACGATGCCCCGGCCCTGGCCCAGGCCGATATAGGCATCGCCATCGGCGGCGGCACCGACGTTGCCAAGGAGACCGGCGATGTCATCCTGGTCAGGGACGACCTGCTGGATGTGGTCCGCGCCATAAAACTGGGCAGGGGAACGCTGGCCAAGGTGAAACAGAATCTTTTCTGGGCGCTGTTTTACAATGTGCTGGGAATACCCGTTGCCGCCGGCCTGCTTTACTACCCGTTGCACGTCACCCTGAAACCGGAATTTGCCGGTCTGGCCATGGCCTTCTCCTCGGTGTCCGTTGTCACCAACTCGATCCTGCTGAAAAGGATCAACCACAAGCTATGATTTGCAAAAAGGCACTTACATGACGAATATCTTCCTGTTTCTCACGGCATCCATACTCCTCACCCTGGCCCCAGGCCCCGATAACATCTATATCCTCACCAGGGGCATAGCACAGGGGAGGAATGCCGCACTGGCCGCAGCTTTCGGCTTCACCACCGGGCTCATTGGCCATACCATGGTGGTGGCTTTCGGCCTGGCAGCGGTAATCCGCTCTTCCGACCTCCTCTTTGGCGTGATCAAGTTTGCCGGGGCCGGCTACCTGCTTTACTTGGGATACCGCACCCTGCGCAACCGGGAACCGCTCATTGCCACCGATACCACTGATCAGTCTCTCGGTCTGCGCCGAGTGTACTACCAGAGCGTCCTCGCCAATCTGCTCAACCCGAAGGTCTCCCTGTTCTTTCTTTCATTCCTCCCCCAGTTCATTCAACCGACGCTGGGGCACGGGGAACTCCAGGCATTGGCCCTGGGAGGCCTGTTCATGCTGGAGACGCTGGTTATCTTCTGCCTGATCGCACTCTGCTCCGGGAGTCTCGGCAGCTGGCTGAGGAAGCGGCCTGCGGTTAGCCGCCACCTGAACAGTGCCGCCGGAGTCACTTTTATCGGTATCGGCCTCAGTCTGGCCTTTTCGGAGCGCAACGCATGATCCACATCAAAGAGAAAATTCAGCTTTTCGGTGAGATGGCCATCATCTTCATCCTGGCTTCAACCATCGGCATCACCTGGAATCACCAGCTTCTCCGGGACGTGCTGGCAGGAAAGCCTGTGCAAAGTGCAGGGACAAGCGAAACATCACCTCAGCCAACAGCGGCCACCACCCCGCTTCCCTTGGGGCTGCAGCAGACAAAGGAGCTGTATGACCGAAGGGAAGCGACCCTTGTCGATGCCAGAGACAAGACTGACTTCGCCGCCGGCCATATCAAGGGGGCACTGTCGCTGCCCCTGGGGGACTTCGACGCGAGCCTGGCCCGTTTCAAGGGTCAGGTAAAACCCGATGCCACCCTGATCGTCTACTGCAACGGCTTTGACTGCCATGACAGCATGGACCTGGGCAACAGGCTGATCAAAGCCGGTTATGGAAATGTCTATGTCTTTCTCGGAGGATTTCCCGAATGGAAGGACGCAGGCTACGCTGTCGAAGGGGGTAAACCATGAACCTGATGGGCAGACATATGGTAAGCATCATACGGGTTGCGCTCGGCACCGTCTTCGTCTATGCGGGCGCACTCAAGGCTGACGACATCGTCGCCTTTGCCGGCAATATCGCCGCCTATCAACTGCTCCCCTACTGGGCAAACTATTTGGCAGCAGCCATTCTTCCCTGGCTGGAGATCTGCTGCGGGCTGCTGCTCATCATCGGCTGGCGGCTCAGGGCCGCCTCGGCACTGGTCATCCTCCTCAACGTCGTCTTCATCATCGCCCTGTCAGCGGCTCTGGTCAGGGGGCTTGATATCGACTGCGGCTGCTTCAAGCAAGGCGGAGGGGATAAAACATCCGCCTGGCAGGCACTGCTGCGGGATGTGGTTTTATTGGCGGCGGCAATCGTCGTTTATTTAAAAGCCAAACTGGAACGGCAGCGTCCTGCATGACCCCACCCCTTGCACCATCCGGAGAAATCAGCTAAAATGCGCAGTCCTCATTAAACCCAGGAGTTTATACGTGACCAGCGAAATAATGCTCATCATGGGCGCCTATCTTTTAGGATCGATCCCTACAGGGCTGCTTCTTGCCAAGCAGCCGGCGTCGACATCCGTACAACCGGCAGCGGCAACATCGGCGCTACAAACGTGTACCGTACCCTTGGCCGCAGAGTCGGCATCATGACCCTCATCGGCGATTGCCTGAAAGGACTTATCCCGGTGCTCATCGCCCGCCATCTGCAGCTTCCGGAGATTTGGGTTGCGGCAACGGGTCTGGCCGCATTTCTTGGTCATGTCTACACCCTTTTCCTCCGCTTCAAGGGAGGAAAAGGGGTCGCCACCGCCCTCGGCGTCTTCATCGGCATATCCCCCCTTTCAGTACTTGCAGCCCTGGCCATCTTCGTCTTTACCCTGATCAAATGGCGTTACGTCTCCCTTGCCTCCATCACGGCCGCAGCCGCCATACCTTTTCTTGTCGCCCTTATTGAAAAAAAGGGCTGCTAATCACCATGTCAGTGATAATAGCAGCCCTGGTTGTCTTTAAACACCGGGAAAACATCCGGCGGTTGAGAAGCGGCACGGAAAACGTCTTCAAACGATAGACCCTACCAGTTCCCCATTAATATTCCTTCCGATACTTCTTGAGGGACTTTTCATAGATGGACTTGATTTCGTTGGTATTGCCACGCTCTCGGTAAGTCAGGAGCAGCTTGCCGATCCACAGGCATACTGCAACCACTAACAGCACATAAAGGGTGCGCAGCAAGATCCGCTCCCAATCAATATCTTGTCGTTTTTCTGCCTTATCGTATGGAGACTGAAACGGGCGATTCTCGCTCATTTCCCTCAGCCGGATCAGCTGCATCTGGGAAATGTAGCGGAAGACATCATCCCGGTCCCGCTCCTCCAGCCGAATGAACTTAAAACCGGTGCGATAATAGACCGTGCTGTTTTCGGACGTTTCAACGGGATCAAGCACATAGGCGACCTCGGCCACTGTGTGAATGGTACGTGGCGGTGACAGCGGCAGGTACAGCTCCATGTGCAGAAGGCTTTCCGGTTTCAGTCTTTTGTCCAGCTTAAACCCCATCCCCCCTCCGCCAAGGACGACAGGGATGTTGCGGCTGTCGTGCCAGATGTGTGGTGGGTGGTTAGCCTGGTGTTCTGCCTGTCGGGCAGCTACGGAAAAATCATCATAGCCTTGCAGCTTCATCAGCTCCAGTTCACGCCAATTCTGCCACTCCGCCTCAACCTCTTCCCGAATACGCAGATCCGGGTCAGTAAAGCGAAAATTGAAGGTACACTCCAAGCGGAAAAACTGCCGCCGCTCCTTCAGGGTCAACAACCCGAACAGCCTGATGCGCAGGTTCCGCTCCCCCTGACGTTCGGTGACGATGCTGGTGCAGGTATAAATCTGCTGATCTATGCGGACGCTGGCGTCAAGGATGGAACTGACATTGACCTTGACATTGGCGGGGAGATAGTCGCGGGAGAGCTGAACAAGGATGGTGTCTTCCTGGTAGTCCTTGATGATGGCCCAGTCACGGAAAATGTCGCCACTTGGCTGCGGAATGCCGATCTCAATGCGCAAACCCTTGTGAAAGAAGGGCTGATATTCGGGAAAAGTTTTGTTCATGCCCTGCTTATCGGCAGTTCGAAGGCAAAATTCAGTGATTTATCTTTATACAACGGATTAGGAGGCAGAAAAAATCTGTTGCTAAAAGTAGAGGGGCGGCTGCAGCCGAACTAGCTGCAGCGCCCCATATCCATAGTTTTGATTGCCTTCTACTGCATAACCCTGATCAGATCGACCCCTTCGAAGCCCACAGAGCCGACCTTGCCAGTTACGTGCACCGGAACTCTCTCTCCGCTCGGCAGCACCTTAATCACCTCGCTCCGCCTGAATTTCACCATCAGGTCTTTGATGCCGTCTTTGTCGCAATCGCCGATCTCGTAGGGGCGCGCCTCGGCGGCTATGGTCCCTTCAAGCCTTATGGAGGAGATGTCCGCATCGGCCGGGTCATACCCGGCAGGCAGTTCGATGCGTACCACCACCCAGGTGCCGTTGCTCTTGGGATTTAGAGTATCGGGGTCGAAGTCGATGGTGGCGCCTATGCTTGTCACGGGCAAATGCACGGAAAAGCTCGCCATGTCCGACCAGGCGCCATAGAGCCCACCGTCGGACGCCCGGGCACGCCACTGGTAAGCGGTATTGTCGACGAGCGGCGTATTAAGGGTAACGGAGGTCATTCCCGAGCCGTCCTGGGGGATGGCGGTGACTGTCGCCACCAATGTCGGGCCCGCATAGATCTCGAAGTCGTAGCTCTTTATGGAACTGTCCGGGTCTGCGGCATTGGCAATGGTCAGGGTCGGTGTCGGCGTTGTTATACTGCTTGCTTCCGCAGGCAAGGCCGGTTTAGGTG
>NZ_BBCJ01000023.1 GCF_001311985.1 Geotalea toluenoxydans JCM 15764 | reverse complement strand
CCATAAAGGGAGAGGGGGTAAACTTTTGACTTTTTTAGACATACACATCCATGTAGACCTCCCCATCCTCCGGCCATGGAGACTCCTCGGCAAACTTGACCGCCTCCTGCACCGTCTCCACCGCCTGGGCACGAATGGCATCAAGTCTTCCCTGTTCGGCAATCCCCTCTTGCACCAGTCGTCTGCCCAGATTGAGCAGTGGATCCCGGCTCTTCCACAATTCAAGCTCGGCGGTGCTGCGATACTTGCCGGGGTCGGCCATGGAGTGGCCGCGGAAGCGGTAGGTCATCGCCTCCAGCAGATAGGGGCGACTCTGCTCCCGGACCCATTCGGCGGCATGGCTGACTGCCTGATAAACAGCTATCACGTCCATGCCGTCCACCCGTTCCGAGGGCATGTCATAGCCGCAGGTGCGGCGGTGGATGTCCGGCAGGGCGGAGGAGCGGTGCACCTCGGTGCCGATGCCGTAAAAATTGTTCTCGCAGATGAAAAGCACCGGCAGTTCCCAAACCCTGGCCCAGTTCAGCGCCTCGTGGAAATTGCCCTGGTTGACTGCAGCATCGCCGAAGAAGCAGGCGGCGATGCGCCCCTCGTTCTTGAATTTGGACGCAAAGGCTAGCCCTAAGGCAATAGGAAACTGGCCACCGACTATGGCATAGCCCCCCATGAAGTTGAGCTCGGGGCTGAAGAGGTGCATGGAGCCCCCTTTCCCCTTGCACAGGCCGGTCGCCTTGCCGAACAGCTCCGCCATGACCCTCTTGGGTTCGGCACCGCGGACGATGGCCTGGGCATGCTCCCGGTAGGCGGAAAGGATGTAATCATTCTGCTGCAGCGCCTTGGTTGAACCGACCGCCACCGCTTCCTGGCCGCTGTAAAGATGGAGAAACCCGGTGATGTGCCCCTTCGTATATTGTTCGGCGCACGACTCCTCGAATTCGCGGCAGAGAGCCGTCTGTCCGTACATGTGGAGCAGATCCTCATCGGGAAATACGTCGCGCAGATGTGTTTCCATAATCCCCCTCTGTGGGGCAGCAGCAAAAGCCCTGCTAACCTTTCTGTTTCACGTGATTCAGGGTACCGCCGGCCAGCAGATCCTGCCTTTCCCTCTCCGATACCTGCAGAATCGTTTTGATCTCCCTGTCCCCTATCCTCACAGGTATTTCCGTGGCCCCCTCTGCCACCTGCCGTCGCAGACCATTGAAAATGAGGACGTCACCCTGCCCGATCAGGTCATAATCGGCAGGATCTTTGAAGATAAGGGGCAGGATACCGAAGTTGATCAGGTTGGCTTTATGGATGCGGGCGAAGCTCTTGGCCAGCTTGGCGCGGATACCCAGATAGCGGGGCGCCAGGGCGGCATGTTCCCTGGATGAGCCCTGCCCATAGTTTTCTCCAGCCACCACTACACCGTTGCCTTTTGCCTTGGCACGTTGTGGAAATTCCTGGTCAATCTGGCCGAAGACGAACTGGCTGATGGCCGGGATGTTGCTTCGCAGGGGAAGAACCTTATTGCCGGCGGGCATGATGGTATCGGTGGAGATGTTGTCCTCCACCTTGATGATGACCTCGGCCTGCAGGTCCTCCGGCAAGGGCTCGAATTCAGGGAACGGCACGATGTTGGGTCCGGTGACGATCTCCACACCGCTGGTATCGGCCAATGGATGGATGATGCTGGAATCATCCACCAGGTAGCGTTCCGGGTTCTGCACGTTGGGCCATGGCATCATCTCGCCCAGCTTCCGCGGATCGGTTATAACCCGAACAGACCGGCAGCTGCTGCGGTCTCCGGGGAGCAGAGGTAGACCTTGTCGTCCTTGGTGCCGCTCCTGCCGGGGAAATTGCGCGGAAAGGTACGCAGGGAAACCTGGTTGGTCCCCGGCGCCTGCCCCATGCCGATGCAACCGAGACAGCCCGGCTGGTGGACCTGGGCACCGGCCAGAAGCAGCGACATGAGCCCGCCCCGGTCCGCCACATTTTCCAGCACCTGGCGGCTCCCCGGATTGATGTTGAAGGAGAGCTGGGGCGCCACCCGCCGACCGTCCAGAATTCGGCAGACGGTCATAAGGTCGCGAAAGGAGGAATTGACCGAGCTGCCGACGATTACCTGGTCCACCTTGATCCCCTCCACGTCCTTGACCCGCACCACGTTGTCCGGTGAGGAAGGGCAGGCGATCAGGGGCACCACCTGGGAGAGGTCGATTTCGTCGTAATCGTCGTAGGTAGCATCGGCATCGGCGGCAAAGGGCTGCCAGCAGTCGCCCCGCCCCTGGGACTCCAGGAATTCCCTGGTTCGCCCATCGGAAGGGAAGACGGAGGTGGTGGCACCGAGCTCGGCCCCCATGTTGCCGATGGTCCCCCGGTCGGTGGCCGAAAGTGTCTCCACCCCCGGCCCGTAGTATTCGATGATCTTCCCCACCCCGCCCTTGACGGTGTGGCGGCGGAGCATCTCCAGGATGACATCCTTGCCGGAAACCCACGGCTGCAGCTGACCAATGAGCTTTACCCCCATGATTTTGGGACAAGAGAGGTGGAATGGATGCCCGGCCATGGCCATGGCCACGTCCATCCCCCGGCGCCGATGGCGAGCATGCTCAGGCCTGCCGCAGTCGGGGTATGGGAATCGGCGCCCAGCATGACCTTGCCCGGCACGCCGAAACGCTCCAGGTGCACCTGGTGGGAAACGCCGTTCCCCGGTTTGGATAGGTGGACACCGAATTTCTGGGCCGCAGTCATGAGAAAGACATGGTCATCGGCATTCCTGTTATCGGTCTGCAGCAGGTTGTGATCTATGTACTGGGCCGCCAGCTCAACCTTTGCCCGTTCCACCCCCATGGCCATGAATTCCAGGATGGCCATGGTACCGGTGGCATCCTGAAGAAGGGTGTGATCGATGCGAATGGCGACCTCTTTTCCCGGAATTAATTCCCCTTCCACCAAATGGGCTTCCAGGATCTTGATTGCTAAATTCTTTCCCATAACAACCCCCTCTTGAATATCAACCCGCCCATTTCATTCGCGTTCAAAAATGCCAGGTGCAAGGCGTCGAGGAGCGAGCAGCGCAGCATACATCAGTATGTGAGCAGCGCAGCGACGAAGACAACGCCGCAGATGGGCGTTTTTCAACGCGAATCACGCGTGAATGGCTCTTTTTTCCACGTCCAGCGCTGCTTCTTTAACCGCCTCCGACAACGTCGGGTGGGCATGGAAGGTAAGGGCAATATCCTCGGCGGTGCCGCCATAGGTCATGACCGTCACCCCTTCGGCGATCATGTCCGAGGCCCGGGGGCCGATGATATGGATGCCCAGCACCCGGCCCGTATCCTTATGTGCAAGCACCTTGACGAAACCTTCCGTCTCGTCCATGCACCTGGCCCGGCCATTGGCCATGAAGTTGAAGCGTCCGGCAGAATAAGGGATGTTCTCCGCCTGCAGCTGTTCCTCGGTTTTCCCGACAGATGCCGCTTCAGGCCATGTGTAAATGATACCGGGTATGAACTCATAATCAACCACCGATGCTTGTCCGGCGAGCCTTTCGGCGAAAACCTCCCCTTCCATCATCGCCTTGTGGGCAAGGAGCGGACCATGAATAAGATCGCCAATGGCATAGATTCCGGGGACCGAGGTGGCAAAATTGTCGTCAACTCTGATCCTGCCGCGGTCGAAGGCAATACCGGCCTCTTCCACCCCGAGCCCGTCCGTGAGTGATTTTCTCCCCACAGCGACCAGCACCCTGTCAGAGAAAAGCTGTTCACCCTTGCCGGCGACATTGACGGTGACGGACGCCTTGCCATCCTTCTTCTGCAAACCTTCAACCTTGGCCCCCAGCATGAATCCCATTCCCTGCTTTTTCAGGGACCGCAAAAGGGTGTCGGCAACCTGCCGGTCGGTGTTGGACAGAATGTTCGGCAACATCTCCACCACCGTCACCCGGCTTCCCAGGCGCAGCCAGACCGAACCAAGCTCCAGTCCGATATAGCCACCGCCGACCACCAGGAGGTGTTCAGGCACTTCCGGGAAAGATAGCGCTTCGCGGGCGCTGACCACCGTCTCGCCGTCGAAGGGGAGCCCCGGCACCTCTATGGCCTGACTGCCGGTGGCAAGAAGTATGTGTTTGCCGACTATCGTCTGCTTTTCTCCCCCTGCCCCTAGTACCTCCACCGCCCACCGGTCCCCATTGCCGGCCGCCCCAAGCTTGGCCGTTCCCAGGATGCGTATTATTTTGTTCTTCTTGAAGAGGAAGGCGATGCCGTCGGTGAGCTTTTTCACCACGTCGTCCTTGCGGGCCATCATTTTCGCCAGGTCCAGGGTGGGTGGGTTGATGCCGATACCATGGAGGGCAAATTTATCCCGTGCCAGGGCAAAGAGCTCGCTGGAATCAAGCAGCGCTTTGCTGGGAATGCAGCCCTCATTGAGGCAAACTCCGCCCAGGCGTTCGCCACGCTCCACCACCGCCACCTTCATCCCCAATTGGGCAGCGCGGATCGCCGCCACGTAACCTCCCGGCCCGGCGCCGATAATGATCAGATCGTACATTTCATCGGACATTGCAAAAACCTCCATTACTGTGCTGTCGCCCCCTCCTTTATGGGAGGGGGATGGGGGGAGGGCCTGCAGCAGGCCCCCTCTCCCTAACCCTCTCCTTTAGGCCCTGTGGGTCCACAAGGGGAGAGGGAACTTTCTTTACCACTTTATCCCTCCAACAGCATCTCCTCCGGATCCTCGACATACTCTTTCACCCTCTTGAGGAACCCCACCGCCTCCCGCCCATCGATAATGCGATGGTCGTAGGACAATGCCAGATACATCATGGACGGATCACCACCTGCCCGTCCCTTGCCACCGGCCGGTCCTGAATGGCATGCATCCCCAGCACTCCGCTCTGGGGCGGATTGAGTATGGGGGTGCTGAGCATGGAACCATAGACGCCGCCGTTACTGATGGTGAAGGTGCCGCCGGTCAAATCCTCAAGGCTCAAGCGGTTGTTCTCGACCTGCTCCACCAGCGATCGTATCTTTTTCTCCATCTCCACCAGGGTCAGCCGGTCGGCATCGCGGATAACCGGCACCACCAGCCCCTTTTCGCCGCCAATGGCTATACCCATGTCATAGAAATGCTGCTGGACGATTTCATCGCCGTCGATGCGGGCGTTGACCATGGGGAATTCACGGAGGGCATCGATACAGGCCTTGATGAAGAAGGGCATCAGCCCCAGGGTCATCCCAAATTTCTTCTGGAAGTGTTCCTTGTGCTGCCGGCGCAGCTCCATGATCTTGCCCATATCTGCCTCATTGAAGGTGGTGAGCATGGCCGTCTGCTGCCTCGCTGCCAGCAGTCTTTCGGCAATCTTTCTGCGGATCGGGGTCATCTTTTTGCGGGTGATCCTGCTTTCCTCAGCGGTCTGGTATGGCGCAGGCTCCTCCGAGCGGACGAAAAGTGTAGGCTGCGGACTCGGCTCAGGCTGTTGCTTGAGCAGGTCGTCCACCGTTACTCTGCCCCCCTTGCCGCTCCCCTTGATGGTTTCAGCCTTTATTCCCTTTTCCTGGGCCATCTTCCGCACCGCCGGAGAAAGCGGCGGCTGCGGCTCTGTTTTTTCTTTTTCCGGGCCTGATGCTTCGCCGGGCCAGAGACCTGTTCTGCCGCACCTTTTTCATCAATGGTGCCTATGACAGCGCCAATCTGCACCGTCTCCCCTTCCCCTACCCGAACGGCCAGGGTTCCCGCGGCATCGGCATTGATCTCCAGGGTGATTTTATCCGTCTCGATCTCGCAAATGATCTCATCCTTCTCCACCCGCTCGCCATCCAGCTTGTGCCATTTGGCAACCAGCGCCTCGGTGATCGATTCCCCAACTGCCGGGACTTTTATTTCCATGAATGTCTCCATCAAAAAAGATCTAATCGTATTTCTATCTTCCCCAAGACCAAGTCCCCCTTTAGCAAAGGGGATTCAGGGGGATTTGCTTTTCATTGCCGCTAAATCCTCCCTGGCCCCCCTTTTTCTAAGGGGGGTAACAACGCGGGGGAAGATCAGTCAGTAACCTGGGAAAAGGCATTGCGAATCACCCGTTCCTGTTCCACCACGTGCTGCCGATGGGACCCGACCGCCGGCGCCGCTTCCTCCTCCCTCCCCACGTATGCCACCTTGCCACCTGTTATTTCCTCAAGCTGCGGCCGGATGAAAATCCATGCCCCCATGTTGCACGGTTCTTCCTGCACCCAGCGGAAGGCTGCCTGCCGGTACCTGCGAAGGGTATCCCGGAGCAGGTCAAGACGCAGTGGATAGAGCTGCTCGATCCTAACCAGCGCAACATCTTCCCGCCCGGTATCCGCCTTCTCCTTGAGCAGCTCGAAATAGATCTTGCCTGAGCAGATCAGCACCTGCCGAACCTTGTCCGGGTTGTCTTCTGCGGGCAGGATCTCCCGGAACCAGCCGCGGAAGTCATCCAGGCTTGAAACACAGAGGGGATTGCGGAGCAGGCTTTTGGGAGTGAAAATAACCAGCGGCTTTCTGAAGGGCTGCTTTACCTGACGTCGCAGCAGATGGAAATATTGGGCCGGAGTTGTCGGATAACACACCTGCATGTTGTTCATGGCGCAGAGCTGAAGGAACCGCTCGATCCTGGCGCTGGAATGCTCGGCCCCCTGCCCCTCGTAGCCGTGGGGAAGCAGCATGACCAGACCGCTTCCCCGGTCCCACTTGCTTTCCCCCGAGGCGACGAACTGATCGATGATAACCTGCGCGCCGTTGGCGAAATCTCCGTACTGGGCCTCCCATACGGTCAGTCCCAAGGGGGACTCCACCGAGTAGCCATATTCGAAACCGAGCACAGCATACTCGGAAAGCATGCTGTCGTAAGCGTTGAAGGCTGCATTATCTTTGGCCATGGCAGCAAGGGGAACATGCGTCTTTTCGGTGTGATAATCGAAGAAGGTGCAATGACGTTGGCTGAAGGTGCCTCTTCTCACATCCTGTCCGGAAAGACGAAGGGAAGTACCTTCCTGCAACAGTGAAGCGAAGGCCAGGTTCTCCGCGGTGGCCCAGTCGATGCCGCTTCCCTGTTTCACCGCTTCAAGCCGCCGTTTCAGCAGGGTTGCCAGTTTCGGATGTGGCGTAAAGTCATCCGGAAAGGCCGTCAGAACCTCCATCATGGAACTAAGTTCTCCTGCCCCGACTCCGGTTTCGACCTTGTGGGGAACGTAATCCCGCTTGATTCCGCCCCACCCTTCCCGGAACCCCACGTCGGAGTCGGTGGCTTCCTGCTCGATAGCGGTTTCAAGATGGGCAGAAACTGCCCGGGAGAGCTTTTCCAGCTCAGCGCCGTCAACGCCTTCATCCCTCAGTTTCATAGCGTACAGCTCATGGAGCGGCTGACGGTTCTTGATCTTTTCGTACATGAGTGGCTGGGTGAAGTAGGGCTCGTCTCCTTCGTTATGTCCGTAGCGCCGATAGCAGATGACCTCCACCACCACATCACGACGAAAAGCCTGCCGGTATTCCAGGGCTAGCCTCGTCGCATGGACTACCGCCTCCGGGTCGTCCCCCTGGACGTGGAAAACGGGAGCTTGGACCATTTTCGCCCCATCGGTGGCATAACAGCTGGAGCGGGCATCGGCAGCAAGGGTGGTAAAGCCGATTTGGTTGTTGAGGACAATGTGCACGGTGCCGCCGGTGCGGTAGCCTTCCAGTTGGGAGAGGTTGAAGGTTTCGGCCACCACCCCCTGCCCGGAAAAGGCGGCATCGCCGTGGATAAGGACCGGCAGGACCAGGTCGCCGCGGCTGTCGCAGCAGCGATCCTGGCGTGCCCGGCATTTTCCTTCCACCACCGGGTCGATGGCCTCCAGATGGCTTGGATTGGCCGCCAGGGTAAGATGAATGGTATGGCCGGCCACCGGCGTTACATCTATTGAATATCCCTTGTGATATTTGACGTCCCCCTCGCCGATGATCCCATGCTGGCTGTTATCGGCGAACTCGGTAAAGATTTCCTCCAGCGGCTTGTCAAACACATTGGCCAATACATTAAGCCGCCCACGATGGGGCATCCCCAGGATCAGATCAGTGACACCCCGTTCGGCCGCTCCTGCCACAAGCCACTTGAGTAGCGGTATAAGGCTTTCCCCCCCTTCCAGGGAGAAGCGGGTCTGGCCGGCGAACTTGCGTTGAGGAATGCCTCGAATAGCGCTGCCTGGTAAATATGTCCGGCTATCTCCAGCTTTTGGCCAATGGAAAAGGAGGGGCTGTTTCGCACCGGCTCCATGCGATCCATCAGCCACTGCCGCTCCGTCGGTTCCTGGATATGCATGAATTCAACACCAATGGAGCGGCAGTAGGTATCGTGCATTACCTGCAGGATCTCTCGCAGAGTTGCACTTTCCTTCATGAAGCGGCGGGTATGGAAAACCTTATCCAGGTCGGAGGCATCCAGGCCGAATGCTTCAAGACTGAGCAGGGGGTGGTCGATTTGGCAGGGAGAAAGGGGATCGGTACAGGCAAGGAGGTGGCCGATGTCCCGGTAGCGGTAGATAAGCGACTGCACCGCCGATTGCTTGATCGCAAAACGAAGGTCTGCTTTGCCTTCGCCACCTTCCAGCCCCAACTCGAAACCGCTGAAAAATGCTTGCAGGTCGACCGGCAGCCGCTCGGGGTGTTCTTGCCAAAGGAGGTACTGCTCTTCAATCCATTCAGGACTGAAATTCATATTGAACGGCATGGGAAATCCTTTGCGGGAATGCGATGAGAAGCCATAGAGGGGAACATGGCGAAAAGCTCATGAGAAGTATAGCAGAGGGGCGAGACGATGCAACTTGCAGAAGAAAAACAGCGGCAGGTGGGGGGAAGTCAGGCTTGTTTTTGTCGTGGTGGCTGTAGCGGATGACGGTGGCCTTTTCCAGGGTGATCATGCCGCCGTCCATCATCCCGTCGATGACAGGCATGACGGCGTCAATCCTTTCCTGGCTGTCCACCACCTCGACAATGACAGGCAGATCGGTGGAAAGGCGGAGTAATTTATCCGTATGGTAGACGCTGTGGGCGCCGAAGCCGGCAATGCAGCGGATTACCGTCGCGCCGGCGAGCCCCTCCCTGCGCAACAGTTCCACCAGTGCCTCGTAGAGGGGGATATGGCCGTGGCGGTCGCTTTCACCGATAAATATCCGCATCAATACCTGTTCGCCGGTCAGCTTGGTCATAGTCAATTCCTCCTGTCCCCCCCTGCTCACGTACGTTTCGCTTTCCCCCTATGGAATAGTGGATGAAGGAGGGTCTAGATATATCGAGCCGCCGCGATTCCCAACCAGGTAAACACCAGACATACCAGGACGCTGGTGAGCACGTTTACCGAAGCTATCAGCAGTTCCCCATCCTCAAGAAGGCGGAATGTTTCGTAGCTGAAGGTGGAAAAGGTGGTAAGCCCTCCAAGAAAGCCGATGGTCAGCCCCACGCGCAACTGGGGAGAAACCAGCGTGCTGCGCAGGGAAAACTCCATGATCAGACCGATGAGAAAGGCGCCGATAATATTGACGGCAAAGGTGCCGTAGGGAAAGGACCTGCCGACGATGTCGTAGACCCAGCCGGAAAGGTAGTAGCGGCACAGGCACCCTAATGCGCCGAATAATCCTATAAAGATAACCGTCTGCATCGTTACCTGAAGGCCCAGCCTACCCTGAAACCGAAGATATCGGATTTGGAAACGGGCTGGAAGAACTGGTTGGTCCCGACCAGGACTCCTGGAGACTGGTTGTAGCGGAAACCCTCATAAAAAGTGCTAAACTTGAGCTTCTTGTAGCGTGCCCCCGCCTCGGCAAAGGCAGACCAGCTTCCGTCCGGTTTGATCGTGATATCCCTACCCAAGATCTCCACGGTGTTTTCGGTATAAAAAGGGTATTTCGCCCCCCCTTCGGTAAAGATGCGCCAGTCGTCAGTCACGGCAACGTCTAACCGGCCCCCCAGACGCAGATAAAAGCTGCGCCAGTCCTCGGTATAGCCATTCACCTCCACGGGCATGCCCGCTCTATCTATTGTCATGGAATCTTCCAGATCTCTCAGCCACCAGCGGGCGCCAAAACCGAAGAAAGGTTCCATGGACACCTTCTGTTGGGAAATCCTCCAGCCAAGGTCGATATCCTCCCTTGTACCGAAGTAATTGACGTCGGTCTTCACCGGCAGATTCTCCGGTCCCTGCGTCTGCCCGTCGTAATCGGCAATCCCGCCGAACAACTCAGCCTTTCCCGTTACGACAAGGGAACCTGCCTCTGCCTTGACCAGGTTTATCCTGCGACTCCGCCGGCGGCCATCAGCCAGCCCTGCTCCCGGAGCAGCCTCTCGCCCTGATGAAATTCCTCCCACTGAAAGTAATGGGGAGCCAGGTACGCCGAAACCTCTTCCACCCCTCCAAACTGGGCGGCTTTAGCCGTCGATGAAGCAATGAGAACTGCAACCGCTGCGAGTTTGAAGATATTCATGCATCCTCCGCAACTGGCGATTTGAACATTTACTCAGCCGGGGATTCTTCTTTCTTCTTGCGTGGAGCACGTTTGCGCTTGGGCTTTTCCTGAGCTTCGGCAGCCGGCTCGGTCTGGGGTTCCTCACTCTTCTCAGGCGCTGCCTTTCGAGGGCGCGCAGCCCGTTTCGGTTTTGCCGGCTCTGTTTCGGGCACCTCTACCGGTGCAGGAGCTTCCGGTACAGCTTCAGCCGCTGGCTTCTTTTTTCGCGGAGAGCGTGGTTTTTTAGCCTTTTCCTCTGCCGGCTGTTCTGCCGGCTGTTCTGCCGGCTGTTCTGCCGGCTGTTCTGCCGGCTGTTCTGCCGGCTGTTCAGGCTGTTGCGGCACCTCCGGGGCAGCTTCCCCGGTGTGAGCCATCTCGGCCTCGGCTACGGCCTCGGGAGCGGCCTGCTTGCCACCTCGTTTGCGACGGCGGCGGCGTTTCTTCTTGCCTTCCTCCCCGTGGGTTTCACCTTCCGTTGCCTGTTCAGCAGCCTGCTCAGATATTGCTTCCTCGGTAGAGGCTGCTATCTCCGGCACTGTGGATGTCTCTACCTGGGCAACAGCCTCTCCTGCCCCCTTGCCGCCGCGACGCCGTCTGCGCCGGCGTTTTTTCTTGTGCTCTTCGGCAACTTCGGCTCCCGACACTTCAACGGTCTCGGTGGTCTCCGCTGCAGCCTCGTGTCCTTCCTCTTCAGCCGGTTCAACGGCGGGAGGTGCCGCAATCTCTTCGCCCAGTGGTGCAGCCTCCCCCTCCACATGGTGTTTCTTCTTGCGCCGCCTCTTTTTCTTTGGTTTTCCTTCTTCGGCAGGAGCGCCTCAGCTGCTGCGGCCGCCAAAGCAGGCACTCCCGCTTCCGTCGTGGGGACTTCCGGCGCTATCTCTTCCGTAAATGGCTTTTCCCGCTTGATCAACTCAAGCTCGATCTGGTTCAACAGGAACGATGGTTTTCCCTTTACTGTCACCTCCAGATCGTAATCGGTTTCAATCTGGGCCAGCTCCCGTTTCTTCCGGTTCAACAGAAAATAGGCAACCTCAAGGGGCAGGCCGCCACGCACTTCGGCGACGGTACCCTTGGCGGCAGCGGCATGAACCTTACGCAAAAAGGATACAGCCATGGCCTCCACCGACTTGACCTTGCCCCGCCCTTCGCAGTGGGGACACTCCAGGGAGCTGGCCTGGTTGATGGTCTGCTTGATCCTTTGCCGGGACATCTCCAAAAGGCCGAATTGGGAGATTTTGCCGACGGTGACCCTGGCTTTGTCCCCCTTGAGGGCAGTCTTCAGCGCCTTCTCAACCTCGTTGTTGTGTTTGCGTTCGCGCATGTCGATGAAGTCGATGACTATCAGCCCCCTAAGTCGCGCAGGCGCAGCTGCCTGGCCGCCTCGGCGGCCGCTTCCAGGTTGGTCTTGAAGGCGGTATCCTCAACCCCTTTTTCGCCGGTGGATTTTCCCGAGTTAACATCGATGGAGACGAGGGCTTCGGTGGGTTCGATGAAGATGGAGCCTCCCGATTTCAGCGGCACCTTCTTCTCGTAGATAAGGTCGATCTGCTCCTCCAGCTGATAGCGGGAGAAAATCGGCCTTTTTTCCTGATGCATCTTCACCAGCTTTTCATATTTCGGCATGGTTTCCTTGAAGAAAGCCCGTGCCTGCTTGTAGACATCCTTGCTGTCCACCAGCACTTCATCGATCTCGGCGTTGAAGTAATCGCGAATGGTGCGGATAACCAAATCCGATTCCTGATAGATTAGACCGGCGCCCTTGAGTTCAGCCCCCTTTTCCCGAATGCTGCCGTAGAGCTTCACCAGGTACTGCAGATCCTTGGCCAGTTCCGTTTTGGTCCGCCCCATCGCCTCGGTGCGCATGATGTAGCCGATGCCTTCCGGGATCTCCAGGTCGGCCACCATTTCCTTGAGCTTTTTCCTCTCGCTTTCGCTCTCCACCTTGCGGGAGATACCGGCGGAATCGCTACCGGGCATGAGCACCATGTAGCGGCCGGGAAGGGAAATGTAGGTGGTCAGGGCGGCGCCCTTGTTGTCACGCTCCCCTTTTTCCACCTGAACGATGAGTTCCTGGCCCCGGCGAAGGATCTCCTGGATGCGGGGCCGCCGGTTTCGCTGCTCTTCGGGCACATCGTCACGCCACTGCCAGTTTTCCGGGTGAATTTCCCCCATCTGGAGAAAGCCGAGCTTTTTATGGCCGATATCCACAAAGGCCGCCTGCAGCCCCGGTTCCACCCGGACCACGACCCCCTTGTAAACGTTGCCGCGGGTCTGTTCGCTCCCGGCAATCTCGATATCCAGCTCCACCAGGTGACCGTCCTCGACGATAGCCACCCGCGCCTCTTCGGCATGGAGGGCGTTAATCAACATTTTTTTCGACATTCTCAATCCTTTTACCGGGGACGGGCTGTTTTTTCGCCCATCGACCCTGTTTTTTAATAGCCTGGCAACAGGGGGTCAACCCTGCGCGGCGGAATCCTTGTTTCATGGAATTTGCGGATACTGCCGCCACACCGGCAGCTGTACCGCACACAAAACCTTGTGAGTATAACAGAGTTTCGTAACACTTCATAAGAAAAAACTATTGTCTCGCTGATATTTACCCCTTCTACAGGAGTTTAAATGGCTACCGATCGAAAATATGCTGGCTTTTACAGACGATCTTTACTATAAAAAACCAAGGAAAACCCGGAGGAAGTCATGGCCCCATCCTTTCGTCCACGAGCCCCGAAACCTGTGGCAAAAACACAAGAAGAAGCCGATGAGATAATTCGCAAAATGAAGGCAGGACAAAAGGCGCCGGACAACTACCGGGAGCGTTCCCTCAAGCTCCACGGCTGGATATGCGCCAAGTGCGGCCGGGAATTCGACCTGGACAATCTTCACCTGCTCACCGTCCATCACAAGGACGGCAATCATAATTACAACCCGCCCGACGGCAGCAACTGGGAAAACCTCTGTGTCTACTGCCACGATGACGAGCACAGTCGATCGATCCTGGCCGATTATCTCCAGGGGGATAAGCGGAAGAAATGATACTGCCACTGCGGACTGCGGTGGGTCGATTTGTTCGCAAGTGTAAAGCGCAGTCTGGAAGAGGCGCCCCTTACCGACTGCACGTTGGGCAAGGATTCAGACCCAAGAGAAAATAACGAAAAGACAAGACATGAGAATGCCAGTTGCGACAAAAACATCAGCAGCAGTCTCTGGTGCTACAGTTGGAATAATAATAATGGCTGGAGAAAGAGCGACTGGGGCAGCCTAATGAGCTGGCGGCGGATTCTGGGGACTCCAATAAAATCACATAACCAAAAGCGAAACGGCATTTACTGCGAGCACTCAAGCTGCCTTTAAACGCTCTACTTTCAGTTCCTTGTATTTCAACCGGGCTTTCCAGAGATCATACTGCATCTGCTGGGCAAGCCAGCTTTCAGGAGTGGTATCGAAGGCTATCGACAATCTGAGTGCCATCTCAGGAGATATGCCGGTATGGCCGTTCAATAGTTCGGACAGTGCCTTTCTGCTGACGCCGAGTGCCCTGGCCGCTTCGGAAACCGATATATCGAGCGGTTTGAGACAGAGTTCACGGATAATCTCACCGGGATGTGGTGGGTTGTGCATCATGAAAGATACTCCTTAATGGTAGTCAAGATAATCGACCAGAGTTATGTCATGCCCTTCAAACTGGAAGATCACGCGCCAGTTGCCGCTCACCTCCACCGCCCAAAAGCCGGAAAACTCACCTTCCATTTATGCAATCGCAATCCGGGAAGGTTCATGTCTCGCGGTTCTGCAACGACGTTTAACCGTGCGAGGATAAGCCGCAATCGATCAGCATGCTTTGCCTGTATTCCGGCTTTGTTGCCTGTCTCGAAGAAATTTTTCAGACCTTTGTGCCGGAAACTGATAATCATGTGACAAATATAGCCTGTAACCCAGAGGGTGACAAGAGGAAATTATTGTATCGGCCAACCTGAAAACATCCGTCTTCTTCGTCTGTTTCAATCAGGTGCGATCCGAACCTTGAATTGACAAAATACCCCCTCCCCCCTACAATACCCGCCGTTGTTCATAAATATCGCCAAGGATTTTCAATGCTGCACCTGAAACAACTTTCAAAAGATTTTGCGGGTAAGCCGCTTTTTACCCAGATCGACTGGCACCTGAAGAAGGGGGAGCGGGTCGGCCTGGTTGGCGAGAACGGAGCGGGAAAATCCACGCTGATGCGCATCATCGCCGGCCAGGTGGAACACACAAGCGGCGAACTGCAGTTTGCCAAAGGTGCTACCGTCGGCTATCTCCCCCAGGATGGCATCGTCACCAAGGGAAGACAGCTCTTTGCCGAGGTGATGACCGCCCTTTCGGAGCTGCAGGCCATCGAAAAGGAACTGGCCTTCCTCACGGCCAGGCTGGCCGAAATGCCCCATGATGATCCGGGGCACGAAGCTCCTGGACCGCTTCGGCCACCTTCAGGAGGAGTTCCGCCTCAAGGGGGGCTACGCCATGGAAGCCGAGGTGGGCAATGTCCTCACCGGCCTCGGTTTTATCGCCAGCGACTGGCAGAAAGAATGCGGCGAGTTTTCCGGGGGATGGCAGATGCGCATCGCCCTGGCCAAGCTGCTGCTACAGAAGCCCAACGTGCTGCTGCTGGACGAGCCACCAACCACCTGGATATCGAGGCGCGCAACTGGCTGGAGGGCTATCTCCAGTCGTACCCCTATTCGGTGATCCTCGTTTCCCACGACCGGTTTTTCCTGGATCAGGTTTGCTCCCGCATCACCGAGGTCTGGAACCACACCCTCACCGACTACCACTGCAATTACAGCCGCTACCTGGTGCTGCGGGAAGAGCGGGTCTCGGCCCTGCGTGAAGCAAAGCGCCGCCAGGACGAAGAAGTGCAGAAGATCGAGGATTTCATCTCCCGTTTCCGCTACAAGGCGGACAAGGCGGCCCTGGTCCAGTCCCGCATCAAGCAGTTGGAAAAGATCGAGCGGATCGTCCTGCCGCCGGAGCGAAAGAGAATCCGCTTCCGCTTCCCCGATCCCCCCAAGAGCGGCCGGATGGTAGTGGAACTGAAGGGGGTGCGCAAAGCTTACGGCAACAACGTGGTCCTGGACGGCATCGACCTCACCATTGAAAAGGAAGAACGGGTCGCCCTGGTTGGGCACAATGGCGCCGGCAAATCGACCTGATGAAGGTCCTGGCCGGGGGCGAGTTCCAGGGGGGAGAACTGAACCTGGGACACAATGTCATCCGCGACTATTTCGCCCAGGATCAGGCCCAGGAATTGAACGGTGAACAGAGCGTCTACGAGGAGATCCTGGCCGACGCCCCATTCGACATGGTGCCGCAGCTGAGGGACATCCTCGGCGCCTTTCTCTTCTCCGGGGACGACATCCACAAAAAGGTCTCGGTTCTTTCCGGAGGCGAGCGCAACCGCCTGGCCCTGGCCAAGATGCTGCTGCGACCGTCAAACCTGCTCCTCATGGACGAGCCCACCAACCACCTGGACCTGTTCAGCAAGGAGGTGTTGCTGGGCGCTCTGGCGGCCTTTTCCGGCACCGTGGTCTTCGTTTCCCACGACAGGCACTTTATCGACGGCCTGGCCACCAGGGTTGTGGAGGTGGGGGACGGGAAAGTCAGCAGTTTCATGGGAGACTATGAGTATTATCTCGCCAAAAAATCAGAGGCTGCGCCTCTGGCAGAGCAAGCAAATCAAGCACCGCCGACCGCCGACCAACGACCAGCAACCGTCTCCAAAGAGGACAGGCTGCGCCAGCGCGAGGAGGAGAAGCAGCGGCAGCGCGAGGAAAAGGGACGCCAGAAACGCCTGACTGAGCTGGAAACCGAAATAGAAAAAACTGAAAACGTGCTTGCCGGGCTGGAGGAGCGGATGGCAGCCCCTGAGTCTTTTGCCGATCATGGGACGGCGCGTCGGATGGGAGAAGAGCACGAAACATTAACCTCCCGCATCGCCGCACTTTATGCGGAGTGGGAAGGCTTGCAATCTTGACATCACCCTCTTAACTGGTTACTCTTTAATTGTTTTGAAACCTCCATCATGTTACCTGATAAGGACTTCCCATGACCGAGAACCAGTCGCTGAGAATGCCGGAAATGGTTCCCCTCTTCCCGTTGCGGGACATGGTCGCCTTTCCTTACATGGTTTTCCCCCTCTTCATCACCAATGAGGAAATCGCAGTTTTCGAAGAGGCGATTCCCTTCGACAACATGATCACCCTCTTCAAGCTGAGGAACGAATCCTCGGAGCGGCTGCTCTCCTCCCTCAACGAAATCGGCACCATCTGCAAGATCAACCAGCTTACCAGGATGGCAGAAGGTGGCGCAAAGGTGGTCCTGGAGGGACTTGCCCGGGTTCGGCTCGTGGATATGCCCCAGGAAAACCCTATTCCCCTGGTGCGGGTGGAACAGGTACGGGAATTCGCTGAAAAGTCGGTGGTTTCCGAGGCGCTGGTCTCCAGCCTCAATGCCCTCTTGAAAATAGCCCTTTCCTATGGCCGCCCTCTGCCCGATGATGTGATGAAGATGATTGATTACATTGACAATCCTGGCCGGCTCTCGGACCTGGTGGCGCTCTACGTCAACCTTCCCCCTGACGAACTGCAAAAGCTGCTGGAGACCGTCGATCCCATCGAGCGGCTGAAAAAGGTCTACATGAGCTTGACAGCAGAGGTGCAGCGCCTGCAGATAAAGGGGGAAGTCCAGGCCGAAGTGACGAAGAAGGTGGGCAAAACCCAGAAGGAATATTTGCTGCGGGAGCAGATGAAGCAGATCCAGGAAGAACTGGGCGAGGAGGACGACCGCCAGACGGAGATCAAGGAGCTGCGCAAGAAGCTCCTTTCGGCCGGCATGCCCGAAGAGGTGCGCAAGATCGCCGAAAAGGAACTGAAAAGACTGGACAAAATCAATCCGGTTTCCCCCGAGTACAGCGTCTCACGTACCTACCTCGATTATCTGATCAACATGCCGTGGCAGAGCGCCACCACCGATAACCGGGACATCAACCAGGCGGAAGAGGTCCTCAACGAAGATCATTTCGACCTGAAGAAGGTGAAGGAGCGGATACTGGAATACCTGGCGGTGCGGACCCTCAAGGAAAAGATGAAGGGACCGATCCTCTGTTTCGTTGGGCCTCCGGGTGTGGGCAAGACCAGCCTCGGCCGCTCAATAGCCCGTGCTCTGGGACGCAAATTCATCCGCGTCTCCCTGGGAGGGATGCGTGACGAGGCGGAAATCAGGGCCACCGGCGTACCTATATCGGCGCCCTTCCCGGCCGCATTATCCAGGAGATCTTCCGTGCCGGAAACAATAACCCGGTCTTCATGCTGGACGAGGTGGACAAGATCGGCATCGATTTTCGCGGCGATCCGGCCAGCGCACTTCTTGAGGTGCTGGATCCGGAACAGAATTTTTCCTTCACCGACCATTATCTGGATGTCCCCTTCGATCTGACCAACGTCATGTTCATCACCACCGCCAACATCCTCGATCCGGTGCCCCCTGCCCTCAAGGACAGAATGGAAGTGATCAACCTTTCCGGATACACGGACGAGGAAAAGGAAAGAATAGCCGTAACCTATCTGATTCCCAGGGAGATCGAAGAAAACGGCCTGTCGAAATATCAGCCCAAGTTCAGTGAAGACGCCATCTACAAGATTATCCGCGACCATACCCGCGAGGCAGGTGTCCGCAACCTGCAGCGCCATATCGGAAGCATCTGCCGCAAGGTCGCCAAGGAAATCACCCAGAACAAGCCGCCACGGGAAATGATCACGCAGGAACTTGTGGAGGAATTTTTAGGACCGCGCAAATTTTTCGACGAGGTTACGGCAGAAAAAGACCGGGTCGGCGTCGTCACCGGCCTGGCCTGGACCGAAACAGGCGGCGACATCATCTTTGTCGAGGCGAGCCGCATGAAGGGCAAGGGAGACCTGATCCTGACCGGTTCTCTGGGAGAAATAATGAAGGAATCGGCACGGGCCGCCCTCTCCTTCGTCGAGGCAAATTGCGTCGAACTGAAGATCGACCCGAAGGAATTCACCGGCATGAATATCCATATCCACGTGCCTGCCGGCAGTATTCCCAAGGACGGTCCGTCCGCCGGCATCACCATGACCACCGCCCTGGTTTCACTGCTCTCAGGACGTGAAGCCCAGCGGGACGTGGCCATGACCGGCGAAGTCAGCCTTACCGGCCGGGTGCTGGCCATCGGCGGGCTCAAGGAAAAGGTGCTGGCCGCCCGCCGCGCCGGAGTAAAGAAGGTGATCGTACCGGAAAGAAATCGAAAAGATCTGGAGGATATCCCCCAGGACGTACGCGAGCAGCTGAATTTCATCTTCATCGAAGACGTCCGCGAAGCGTTTGTCCAGGCCCTGAAATAGCAATAACATGCCCATAAAGCTTATCGAAAACACGCTGAAGTCTTTCGTCCTTGAGGTCCAGGAACTCTTTTTTCTATCGACACGCGCCATTGGCTGCATCATCACCCCCCCATTCTATTACCGCGACTTCACCACCCAGTTGGACAAGATCGGAGTCGGCTCCCTGTTCATCGTCATTCTCACCGGCCTCTTCACCGGCATGGTCATGGCCCTCCAGGCGCTCATCCAGCTCAAGCCCTTTGCCGCCACCAGCTATGTGGGAGGAATGGTGGCAGTTACCATGGTCAAG
Organism: Geotalea toluenoxydans JCM 15764; assembly: GCF_001311985.1. Lineage (GTDB taxonomy): Bacteria > Desulfobacterota > Desulfuromonadia > Geobacterales > Geobacteraceae > Geotalea > Geotalea toluenoxydans. Next base: position 52,971 of record NZ_BBCJ01000023.1, on the reverse strand, counting down.
GAGCTGGGACCGGTGCTATCTTCTCTGATGGTCGCCGGCAGGGTAGGCTCGGCCATCACCGCCGAACTGGGCACCATGGTCGTCACCGAGCAAGTGGACGCCATGCAGGTGGAAGGCACCGACATCATCAAGCGCCTGGTCACCTCCAGATTAAAGGCAATAGTAATTGCCATGCCGCTTCTGGCAATAATCACCGATGCCGTTTCCCTGGTGGGTGGTTACATCATGGCGGCCAATTATGATATAAACATCATCATGTACTGGAAATCCATCCCCCAGTTCATGGTTTTTCAGGACCTCATCGAAGGGGTGGTCAAGCCCGCCGTCTTTGGCTTTATCATCGCCATGGTCGGCTGCCATGTGGGACTCAGCACCAACGGCGGGGCGGCAGGGGTCGGTGAATCGGCAAAAAGGGCGGTGGTAATTTCATCGGTCAGCATACTGGTCACCGACTTTTTTATCGCTAAGATATTTATCGCCTTCAGGGGATGAATAAGCGGTGATTGGTGATTGGTGATACGGTGACGGGTGACGGGTGACGGGTGACGGGTGACGGGTTGTGATTGATATTCGGGAAAAAGGCATACGCATGGATAAGGTCTGTTACTCGGTCAACGGGCGGCAGATCCTCCATGATTTCGATCTTTTCCTCAAACCGGGGTTCAACCGGACCATTCTTGGCGTCAGCGGCGTCGGCAAGACCACCATTCTCAAGCTGCTCCTGGGACTGTTGCCGGTACATTCCGGCAGGGTCACCATCGATGGCCATGACATCGCCGGGCTCAAGCAGCGGGAGCTGATCCGGGTGCGGAAAAATATCGCCATCGTCTTTCAGGGTGGAGCCCTCTTCGATTCCATGACTGTCGGGGAGAATGTCGGCTACCGGCTTTTTGAGGAAGGGAACCTCTCACAGGGCGAAATAGAGAAGATCGTTCTGGAAAAGCTGGGGTTCGTCGGTTTGGAGCAGACCATAGATTTGTATCCGGCCGAGCTTTCCGGCGGAATGAAAAAGCGGGTTGCCATCGCCAGGGCCTTGGCCGCCGATCCCGACTACATCTTTTTCGATGAGCCGACCACCGGTCTCGACCCCATCGGCGTCTACAACATCTGCAACCTGATGCTGCGCCTGCAGGCGGAAGGGAAGACGACGCTGATGGTAACCCACGATATGGACACCGCCTTCAAGGTTTCCCAGCGGTTCTCTTTTCTCCACAACGCCCGGCTGGTCTTTGACGGCACAAAGCAAGAACTGTTGGACTTTCCGGCCACTGAAACGAGGGAATTCTTCTCCCCCAGCGACAAGTCCCTCTTTGCCAATAATTCAACGGAGAAAGTGATGGAACATGAAACGAAGCGATAACATAGGCTGGTCGCAACTGAAAGCCGGAATCTTCATCATTTTCGCCCTGCTCTTTTTTGCCGGCGGAATCCTGCTGATGGGTGAAAAAACCAAGTTTTTCATCCCCAAGGGAAAGCTTTCCGTAATCATGGGCGACGTGGCCGGGCTCAAAGTCGGGGCACCCGTCTGGCTGGCCGGGGTAGACGTAGGCATTGTCACCGATATCCAGTTCGAGAAACCCAATAAGACCAATGAAGTGGAGATTGTCCTGCAGGTGGAAAAGAGCGCCCTGAAGAAGATCGGCAAGGATTCGGCCATCACCGTCAAGACCCGTGGACTCATGGGAGAAAAATACGTGGACGTCACCCCCAGCCTGTACATCACCCAGGTGCCGGAAACCCGCCTCTACGGCACATCCATAACCAAGCTGGACGACGTCATGCAGAAGGCGGGCAAGGCCTTCGACAAGTTCAACCATTCCCTGGACAAGATGAATCGGGGAGAAGGTAGCCTGGGGCGTCTTGCCACGGATACCAAGCTTTACGACAACCTGGTCAGCCTCACCGCCGAGTTGGACAGCTTCGCCAAAACCGCCAACAGCGGCCAAGGCACCCTGGGCAAACTCAACAAGAGCCGGGAGCCCTATGACCGGCTCATGGCCATCCTCAACCGGACCGATGCCACCATGAAGGACATCCAGTCGTCCGAAGGTACCCTGAGCAAGCTTCTCCATGACCGTGAGCTATACGACAAGATGGTGGCCCTGGCCGACCAGAGTAAGGAGGCCGCCGAAGACGTGCGCGAGTTGAAGCAACGACTCACCTCACCAGACGGCACCTTTGGCAAACTCCTCCAGGACCGGGAATTCTACGACAAGGGAATGGCACTGCTGGAGCGGGCTGACACCTCAGTGAAGGCCTTCGAGGATGTGGCCATCAGGATCAACAGCGGCGAAGGGACCGCCGGCAAGCTGGTGAGCGATCAAGCCCTTTACGATAAGATGAACAAGATGATCGACGACATGAACCTGCTGGTGAAGGACCTGAAGGAGAACCCGAAGCGTTATCTTAAATTTTCGGTGTTCTAGGAGTCTGTCGGACTTAGGGATCGAAGCGAGAGAATGGAAAATCGAGGACGGATATTTGGAAATTTGAGAACGAATATGGACCGCCCCACAAGGCCCACTGCTTTTGAGTGGGCCTTGTAGTTTCCCCTTTATGTTTCTCTGGCGCTACAACCTGAACTGCCCCATCAGGCTTTGGAGATTATCGGCAAAACCGGAGAGCTGGGAAGTCGCGGCTGCTGATTCCTGTGCCCCGCGCGAACTTTGGTTGATTACCTGGGTCATCTGCACGATATTGTTGCTTATTTCGGTGGTGGTGTAGCTCTGCTGTTCCGCCGCCGTGGCCACCTGGCTTACCTGCATCGAAAGTTCATTCATCCTTTCAATGATCTCCTTCAGCGCAGAGTCTGACTGGGCGGCGGCAGCGGTCCCCTTGTCGACCTCAGAGACCCCCTCTTCCATCACAGCGACAGCCTTTCTGGTTTCACCCTGGATGCTCTTGATCATTTCGCCGATCTCCCTGGTGGCATTGGTCGTCCGTTCCGCCAGCGCCCGCACCTCGTCGGCTACGACGGCAAAACCGCGTCCCTGCTCTCCGGCGCGCGCGGCCTCGATGGCAGCATTGAGCGCCAAAAGGTTGGTCTGGTCCGCAATGTCCTCGATGGTGGCCACTATTTCACCGATCTGCTCGGAACGCGCCCCTAGCGCTGAGACGGTACTCGCGGAAAGACGGGTATTGTCCGCAATCCGTGCCATCCCGGAGATGGTCGACTCCACCACCTGGCGCCGGCAGCGGCGGCAGAATTGGCCAGTTGGGAGTGTTCGGCCGCCAGATTGCAGTTTTGAGCGATGCCGCTGATGGTGGCCGCCATCTCTTCGCTCGCCGTCGCCAGCGTACCTGCTTTGGCTGCCATCTCCTCGGTGGCGGCGGCCTGTTGTCCCGAGGTGGCGAAAAGCACGCCGGACGAGGAGGCAACCTGGGTCGCGGTCTTGGCAACCTGGCCGATAATGCCATGCAACTTGTCGATGAAGGTGTTGAACAGCCCGCAGACCTCGCCGATCTCATCTTTGCTGTTCACCGGAAGACGCTGGGTAAGGTCCCCCTCACCCTGGGCTATGTTGCTCAATACCGCCGTCATCTCCCTTATGGGTCGCAGAATGCTGCGCGACAGCGACCATGTCAACACCGCCAGAATTATGGCCGCAATAGAGATCACCAGGAGCAGGGTCATCATCCTGACCTGGGAGAAGTCGTATCCGGCCAGCATGCTCTTTGCCGCGAAGCTGTCAAGTTCCTCCCGCATCACGCTACTCTGCTTTTCGATTTCGGCGCTGGCAGGGCAATCTTGTCGCAATTTGCCTGGTATTCCAATGCCAGCTGCCGCATCCGATGATTGGCCTCCAGCGCCTTTTGTGCAGCCCCCATGAAGGGGGTACCGGTAAGCTGCCGCCGGGATTCGGTCACGTTGCTGATGGCCGTGTCCAGGTAGGCGATCAGCTCCTTACGCTTGCTGCTGTCCGTCTTTATGCGCAGGAAAAGAGTGCGGATATGGTGGTTGGTGCCGCTGTTCACCGAGGCACCGGCAAGAACCAGGCGTTCAAGGCGTGAAATGGACCGTTCACGGCCAGGGTCCGCCAGCTTGGCACTGGTATCGGCAATGAAACGGTCCGACTGCTCAATGGATAAGGCGGTCAGCTGGAAGATCTCCTTCTCGATGTCAAGGTTGCGCCGGAACAGCTTTGACGTATCCTGCAAAACCGCTTTGATTCCCGTAGAGATGCCAGCCGCCCACCGAAGGGGAGCTTCTTTATCTGTGCCGACTGTGCGCCCAGTTCGGCCTCCACCTTCTGCAGGTCACCCTGCCCATGCAGCAGCAACTGGATATCCACTCCAAGAGACTGCAGCCGCCCGACAATCATCCCCATCTCCTTGGCTTGCTCGCGCCTGGAGCGGACCTCATTTTGGCTGGAAAGGTAGAAAAATCCCACCACCACCAGGAGCAAAACCTGCAAAACAACCGGCACCTTCAGTTTCGTCGCGATACTAGACAATAACCCCATCTCAGCCCCCTTTGCCACTGTGTGCATTCCTGAATTCCGGCAGGTGCGACTACCGTTCTACCCTCTCTTATCGAAAACATTGTTTTATAACTTTAGATGTTTTTTAGAGCACATCTCACCAATCAAGAACCGGATGCAGAAAGGGAGGTATCATCGGTCCAGCACCCAACCCGTTCCACCCCCTTAAGTCGCTAATCACACTAGACGTACTCAAATTTTGTGGCCAAGAAAGGTCGCCCACCAAAGTCGTTCTTTTATGCACCAGAGACAGAAAATGATAAAACAATGTCTCAACCAAACTTCACGATCAGGCCTTGAAGATTTGAAGACTGGTGATAATGTTTCACCATGTCACGCAAACCTCCTATTTACGTAGCTGGAACTATGTACCACTGGAAAAATATTCCCATTCAGGCAAAAAGAGTGGAGTAACTGAGGCGGAATTTCCAAGTTCAAATCATCAGGCCTACCCGAGAACGGGAGAAAGAGAGAGAAAGGTGATTACATGCATCTGATCCAACTGCTGCTCCCTCTTTTCGACAACGACGGGCACCCCTTCCCCCAAACCATTTATCTCCAGGTGAGGGACGAGCTCGCCGAACATTTCGGCGGAATAACCACCTATGTCAGATCACCCGCCGAAGGTTTATGGAAAGAGGGGAAAACCAGCACGGTAAGGGATGAAATCGTCATTTACGAGGTCATGACAAAGGAATTGGACCGCAGCTGGTGGAAAGAATTCAGAGAGCGGTTGGAACTCCTTTTCAGGCAGGAATCCCTGGTCGTCAGGGCAAGCCATATCCATATCCTTTGAGATACTGAGTCGTGAATAATAAAAAAAGTCCCTGCGGCCTGCAAGGACTTTTTATTTTGTATTGCGCCTTTCGTGAGTTTGGGTGAGGCGGTGCAACAAAAAGATTACTTGTGGTTTGGTCGGAACAAGGTATATTACGCGCAAGAGGCTGTGCTAATGTGCGGAAAGAGCCGTCGGCGCCACAAAGAAGTGCAGCATAGGCTGCAACATTATTTAAAAAGGAATGAACATGTCAAAGGAACTTTACGTAGGACATATCTCGGACAATGCTTCGGAAGAGGACCTGCGCAAGCTGTTTTCGGTAATGGGAACGGTCACCTCGGTGCACCTGATCGTCGATCCCGAGACCAACGAATTCAAACACTGCGGCTATGTACGCATGGCATCGGGCATAGATCTTAAGGAAGTGGCGGAGACACTGGACGGGGCTCTGCTGGTGGATCGGGTGATCACGGTGAGTATTGCCCGGCCGCAAAAACCGGGCATGTCGAAGTCAGGCAGGTCGGGGAAGTTCGGCGGACCGAAAAAGCCGGGGCTGGGATCGAGAGGAAGCACGGCACCCAGGACCGGCACCGGCTCGAAGACACGTGGCGAAGCAAAGGCCGGGCCGGGAAAGAAATCGGCTGAAGGTTCAAAACAGACAGGAAGTGCAAAATTCACAGCCCCTCCCCCCAGTGCCGACTCCGGGAGGAAAGATCAAAGGAGCGGGCACGGCAGCAAAACGGGTGCTCGCCCGGCAGGGAGAAGGAAACCCTAGTGCCCCGATCGGTTAATTCATTCTTGCGGTGAACTAACCGCACGGGACACTAGCAGGTAATCTACAGACTTTATTCATTATCCTGAAAACTGCCGAGCAGATTCTCCACATGGGTTTGCAGCTCAGGGTAAAAGAGGAGAAAATCCTCTGCCAGCGCCAGATAATTCCTTTGCAGCTCACCGGCCCCCTCCGCCATTGGGTTTTGCCGCTTAAACCGCGCCGACATCCTCTTCAGCACCACATCTATGCCATCCACCTCCCGGTAAGAGGGAAGCCAGCTGCCGAACAGCTCAGACAGCCGCTGTCCCAGGCTTTCAGGAAGAACTTGGCTGAACCGGCAAACAGTCCTGTGGCTTGTATCGATAAACTGCAGCAGAGGTTCCTGGTGTAGAGGCGCCAGTTCCTCGCCAGGAAATGATCGTAGAAGAGGTCAACCAACGCGCCCCTGAACAGGCCGAAACGGCCGTCTATCCTGTGCCGGCTCCTGATAAAGTGCTCGCTGTCCTCGGCAAAGCGGTCGATCCTGCGGTGCAGTTCCAGCCCGAATTGTATCCCGGCAGGAAAGCGCCCATCCAGACGTCCCTTGACGAAATCCCCCATCAGGTTGCCGACCATGATCTCTGCCCTGTTGCCGGAAAGTGCCAGGTGGGCGAGAAAGTTCACGGGCGCCATCCCTCCTGCCGGCCCGATATTTCTTCACCAGTTCCAGCGGATGATAGGAAAGCTTCGATTCGCGCAGGTTCGCCTCCCCCAAGTCCTGTTCACGGTTGACATAGGTGCATTCGGTGAAGAGGAGACGGTTGAATTCGCGGTCCGTCAGCTGATAGAGCCCATCCAAAAAAGGATCGGCCTTCTGGAAATGACAGACGGAGGTCTGATCGTTGAGTTTTTCCCCCAGAACAAAAGCTTTGACCTCTCCTTCGACCAATACCACCAGTCCTTTTAATCCAAGCTGCTCAGCCATGAATAATGCCTCTCGGGCGGCATCCACTTCAAGCATGAATGATCCGCTCCCGGTCTGTGAATGGACACGATGCCATTCGTCGAGGAGCGCCGAAGCCCCTTGCCGGTGCTGATCCCCATAGGGCTCCACTAAGAACCGATGCCTGCCGGCAAAGTAATTGATGCGGTTCTTTTTTCTTGTGGTAGCGGTTGCCCGGCAGCTCGGCCAGGTCCGAGCGCAGATAAAGATAGTCGAAGTTGTCCCGGTCTTCCGTCACCTCCAGGTCGTCCCGCTGCAGATGTTGCCTGGCAAAGGCTTCATCGGCCCCATAGAGGGGCAATCCCTCGGCAAAGAGCCGGTTTGACGCCTCTCCCGCAGCCCCAGCCACAGGCGGCAGGAAGTAATTGCCACCATCATAACCCTTCCCGAGCACCACCAGCGCATCCCCACCATTGTCAGCCGATAACCATGGGCAGCACGAAACAGGTAAAGGTTGGCAAAGGTAAGTTCCGACACCTTCGGCTGCAGCCTGATGAAAACCTCGTCCAGGAGAGGTTTGTGGGGCAGGGCCAGGGGCGCCGTAGTCGGATAATGGGGAATTTCCATTCATTGACTCCTTCGACAGGAATAACCAACCCTGTTACAGAAGTATGACAAGAAGCACTCCCCCTCCGAAAACCGAGAGGTTGCTTACGGCAGAAACGGCATGAAGTCTTGTGAATTCCCGGCGCAGCGGGTGATCTTTCGCTGTTGTCTCGAAGGAAGGGATCTCCTTCTTGAGCGATGCCAGACGCGGCTCTATATAAAATGCAGAGAAGGACGTCATGATCAGCATCGCGACAATGACCAGCAGCGACGGGACGAAATTCCGGCCCCGCAGCACCAGCAGAGAGGCCAGCGCCACTGCACCGCAAACAAGCCCCCAGCGAAAGTAGGCCGGAAAAACCTCCCCGACGATGCGGCCGGCCATATCCCTGCCGAAGGACTTGAAGACGATAGGGGTGACGATAAAGGTGAAGATGCCGACTCCACCCAACCACAGGGCAACGGCGAGACGGTAAATGACGGCCAGTATCTGCATTCTGTCCTCCTTTTTATGTGTAACTGTCGATGATCCACCGGGCAATACTTCTCTTTGCCGGCAATGAGGGGGGCATGGCATCCCTGCTGAACCAGCGCACATCTTCCAGCTCTTCGCCGTCGATATTTATCTCGCCACCGGCATAATCGGCGACGAAGCCGGCCATGAGCTGGCTGGGAAAGGGCCAGTTCTGGCTCCCCACATAGCGCAGGTTCTCCACCTCGACACCCGCCTCCTCCATCACTTCACGATGGACGCATTCCTCCAGGGATTCTCCGAAATCGAGGAAACCGGCAATGAGGCTGTAGCGTCCCTCGGGCCAGACGCTTTTCCGCCCCAGGAGAAATTGATCGCCACGCTTCACCAGCACTATGACACAGGCTGATGTGGGGAAAATGTTCATAGGCACAAGACTGACAGCGCTTGCCCCAGGTGTTCTCAATTCTTTGCAGACTACCGCCGCAGCGGGAACAGACGGCACTGTTCCGTTCCCAATGGAGAGTCTGCAGGGCAAGGCCCCCCAGGGTCAGAAAAGATTCGTCCAGGCGATCATCTTCCGCCGCATTGAACGGTTCGGCAACATATGGTGCAGGGAGAATTTGATTTTTCCCGGCGACAACTCCATAGATGGGGCTGTTCTGCCAGGAGCCGAAGCAGAGTGGTTCGCTCTTCGCCTCAAGCCACGAAGGAAGGGTCCCTTCGTGCAGGAAAATCGCTCCCTGTTCCTCTTTTACGACCATTGCATTGCCCTGGATAATGATCCAGTACCCCGGTCCGCCTCCCAGCCCATCTCCGGGGCGGGCAAGCGTAAAGCGATCCTTTATGATTTCGCCGTTAAAAGGCAGGTTGACTGCAGATGGATATTTCAATTTTTCCTCCGATGGCGGTTTCTGACAGCATACCCTCCAATAGAGCCCGGTGCAACAACCTGCAAGGGACGTCATATAAAAAACGGGGGCATCTGACGATACCCCCGTTTGTGCGAAAGTTCCATGTAAAATTGCTGTCAAACCAGGCGGAACTGCCCCACCAGACTTTGCAGGTTTTCCGCCACCACCGACAACTGCCGTGCCGCAGCCACCGATTCCAGTGCCCCCTTGGCTGTTCCATGGACAACCTCGGTTATCTGATAAATGTTGTTGCTGATCTCACTGGTGGTTGCCGTCTGCTCCTCTGCAGCGGTGGCAATCTGGTTTACCTGCATGGTCACGTTGTTGATCTGCTGCAGAATTTCCTGCAGCGCTTCACCGGATCTGGCCGCGTCGCGGGTCCCGGCTTCCACCTCTTTTACCCCCTCTTCCATGGCGCCGACGGCATCCCTGGTTTCCTGTTGAATAGCCTTGATCATCTCGCCGATTTCCCTGGTGGCACGGGTGGTGCGCTCGGCAAGCGCCCTGACCTCGTCGGCCACCACGGCAAAACCACGCCCCTGCTCCCCAGCCCTGGCCGCCTCGATGGCGGCATTGAGCGCCAGCAGGTTGGTCTGATCGGCTATATCCTCGATGGTGCCGACTATCTCGCCAATCTGGTCGCTCCTTGAACCGAGACAGGACTGCCGAAGTTTTTACCCGCTCTGCTATGCGTCCCATTACGGCCACGGTCTCCTTGACCACGTCCACACCGGTCAAGGCCCTCTCGTCAGCCTGCTGCCCTCCGTCTGCAGCATGGTGACAGCTCTGGGCAATCTCCATTGACGTTGCTGCCATCTCCTCGCTGGCTGTGGCCACCGTAGCGGCCTGGGCGGCTACTTCCTCCGCACCGGTCGCCATCTGCTCGGAAGTACAATGGAGCTGTTCGGCTGCGGAAGCAACCTGTACACTGGTCTGGGCCACCTGGTTCATGGCGTCCATGAGTTTGACGGCCATTTCATTCACTTCTCCGGCCAGCAGGCCCATCTCATCCCTGGAATTGATATGGGTGCGGACCGTCAGATCGCCTGCCGCAACGCCTGCCAAAGTGTCGAACACCTCCTGCAGGGGCTTACTTATGGAGGAAGCGATAAAAAGACCGATGCCGAGCAGCCCCAGAACGGCAATAGCGATTATCGCCACCAGTAAGATAAAGGATCTGTCATAAGCAGCCATATCTTTGTCATGGGTGGCCGCAGCGCCTTTCACATTCATGTCCGCCAGTGCGTCCAGCGCCGTGGCCGGTTTTTCATAAAGGGGCGCCACGGCGGCTGTGGCATAGGCGGTTGCGGCTGATTTCTGTGTGGGATCATCGGCTCCGTTTCTTGCCATTTCCGCCAGCTTGTTCCCCTGAACCAGGTAGGCCTCGAATCCTTCTTTGAAGGAATCAATCAGCTTTTGCTCTTCGGGTTCTATGCCGCTCTTGGCAAACGCGGATATTTCAGACTTTATCTTCTGGCTGCGCTTGGCAATATCATCAGCCTTCTCGGCTATTTTGGCCTTGTCGTTCAAAGCCAGCATATACACCAGATTGAGGCGCACAGCCAAAAAATCGTTTTTCATATCCCCCAGCATATCCACATGCTTGACAGCCAGAGCCATGTCGCCTTCGTTCCCGGCAAGGGACTTCATGTTGCCCAGCCCCATGCCACCAACCAGCAGCAGGATCAGGAGTGCCATGAGGACCAGTGCCAGTATCTTGGTTTTTACCTTGAGATCAGACCAAAGGTTCATTTATTCCTCCATAAACTCATTTATTTAACACCGAACCTATAGTTTGAATTGTCCAACCAGCTGATGCAGCCCCTCGGCGAGGCTGGCAACCTTGCTGGCTGCGGCTGCGGATTCCTGGGCACCCTTGGCCGTCCCCTGAACCACCTCAGTTATCTGCTGCATGTTATTGTTTATCTCACAGGTGGTGGCGGTCTGTTCCTCGGCAGCGGTGGCGATCTGGTTCACCTGCATGGTGACTGCGCCGATCTGGTTCAGGATATCCTGGATGGCTTCTCCCGATTTGGCAGCCTCTGCCGTACCGCTTTCCACTTCCCTGACCCCTTCCTCCATGGCACTGACGGCGTCTTTTGTCTCAGTCTGGATCGCCTTTATCATAGTGCCGATCTCCCTGGTCGCCTTGGTGGTGCGTTCGGCAAGTGCCCGAACCTCATCGGCCACTACCGCAAAGCCGCGTCCCTGTTCACCGGCCCTGGCAGCTCGATGGCGGCATTCAGGGCAAGCAGGTTGGTCTGGTCGGCAATGTCCTCTATGGTACCGATAATGGCGCCGATCTGCTCCCCCCTGGCTCCCAGGCTTTCCACTGTCCGGGATGACGATTTCACCCGCTCGGCGATCCTTGCCATGACCGTAACCGTGGTTTCGACCACAGCCGCCCCGGTAGAGGCCGAATCACTGGTCTGCTTTGCCCCGGCAGCTGCATAGGTACAGTTTTGGGCAATCTCACCGGAAGTTGCGGCCATTTCCTCGCTGGCTGTGGCAACCGTGCCGCTCTGGGCAGCAACCTCTTCCGCACCGGTCGCCATCTGTTCGGAAGTGGAATAAAGCTGGTTGGCTGCAGAAGCCACCTGCATTGAACTTTGCGCCACCTGGTTAATGATGTCGTGGAGTTTTTCCATGAAGATATTGAAGGATTTCCCCACTGCCCCGATCTCATCGTTGGAAGAGACTATCAGGCGTTTGGTAAGATCACCTTCACCACAGGCGATATCATCCAGCATGACGTTCATCTCGCGGATAGGCTTGACGATGCTCTGCCTGATAAGCCAGGTGACAACGATGGCCAATACAATGGCCAGGATTGGCAGAACCAGGATGACCCGGCCTATGTACAGGTCCAGCTGATGGATTTCTTTCTCCTTGGCGTGGATCTTGTCAAAGGCCGCCTTGCTCGCCTCCGAAGTCTGCTTTTCCATCTTGTCGGCCGCATCCTCGAATTGGGCGATGGCCCGGTCGGCCTCTTCGGTCGTTTTTACCGTGCCGCTGCCAATAGCCGCCAGAACCGTCTTGAAACCGTCACCATATTTGACCATCTCGGCTTGAATCGCTTCAGAGTTCCACGTTCCTGGGGGGACAGGGGCATCTTTTCCAGCTCTGAAAACCATAAATCCAGCCGTTCCTTTTTCTCATTCCACTTCTTTACGTATTCACCCTGTTCCTTTGCATCACCCGCATGTACGAATACCTCCTTCTCATACAAGCGAAGAAAAAGGATGTTGGCCCTGGCCCGAGCAAAGAATTCCCCTATCTTGGATTCGGTGCCGATCATGCTTCACTGGTTTTGGCAATCTTGCCCGTTCCCCAGTAGCCGACGACGCCCACTGCAAGCAGAAGCAGCAACACAAGCCCGAATCCCAGACTTATACGGGTGCCGATACTCAGGTTTCTCAATGACATGACTCTTTTCCTCCATTTACAGGCAGATTGGTTTATTTGAATCCGATTCGCCTTCACGGATTCTTAAACCATATCGGAAGACTTGGTGTAAAACTTGAGGACAGGGTTCGTCTCTGGTTGGTGAAAGGGGAGTTACGAAGAAATGCGGTCAAAGGGGATATGCATCGGACAGGTCAGAAACGGGTGCGGATAATGAAATTGCCTAGGAGTCTGTCGGACTTAGGGATCGAAGCGAGAGAATGGAAAATCAAGGACGGATATTTGGAAATTTGAGAGCGAATAGTGGGCCTATTTGTCGAAAATTTACGGAGATCCGGACCGATTTGCCATTTTCGCAGCCGATTCATTCTAAGTCCGACAGACTCCTAGGCTTAGCCGGCGCTGCAGCCATAGGCCAAGCAGGCGTTTGATAAGGTTCCTGGAGGGAGGGAAGATAAAAAATATGCCGAGGAAGTCGGTAAAGAAACCGGGAGTCAGGAGCAGCACTCCTCCGACCAGGATCAGGGCACCATCCATGAGTTCCGATGCGGGCAGGCGTCCCTGGGCGAGTTCCGTTTGAATCCGTTGCAGGACGATGAATCCCTGATGACGCACCAGCCAGGCACCCACAAGGCTTATGGCCAAAAGAACCGCTACCGTCGGCATAGCGCCCATGAGGGAGCCGACCTTGAGAAGCAGGTAAATCTCAACCACCGGGACAAGGAGAAAAAGAAGAAAAAGCTTTGTGAACATTTTGGTTTCCGTGTGGTCAGCGGGGCAGTTCAGTAGCCGTTGACAACCACATCCAGGTGGCCGTCATTGGGGCAGAAAATAAGGCCGTGGACCGGTATATCCCTGGGGATAAGGGGACTGTCGCGAATTATGGATACTACCCGTTCCACGTTTTCCTCCGGGCAGGCAAAGGCGCCCATCCACTGTCCAAGGTCGGGGACCAGTGAATCGATGACACTCTCGTCAATGCCGCGCTCGATCATCTTCTGCTTCAGGTGGGGAGCATCGATGGTGGACATGCCGCAGTCCTTGTGGCCGATAACGAAGATCTCCTCGACTCCCAGGAGGAAGACCGCCACCACCAGACTGCGGATGACGCCGCCGTAGGGGTCGATGATTGTATTGCCGGCATTCTTGATTACCTTGGCCTCACCGCGCTTGATGCCCATGGCCGGCTCCAGGAAATGGACCAGCCTGGTATCCATGCAGGTAAAGATGGCCAGCTGCTTTTTCGGCGACTTGGGCAATGGGGGAAATGCATTAGGCTGGACGAACTTTTTGTTCGCCGCCAGTACGGAGTCGAGAAGTTTCATGGGGCCACCAATCAGGTAAAGTCATACAGCAAAGGAAGCATTTTATACTATGAAACGGCACCCTGTTTCCACACTTATTTAGTACAACAGTTGCGGCCGATTTCACCTCTTCCCCTGCCAATTAATGAGCCTCTATAAACTTTTCTCTGGTTTACATTCATTAATGCTTGTGCTATACGCTTGATACATGCCCTTCATTAACAGCTGACGAGACTCTGTTAGAGAATTGGGCAATTAAATTTTTAGGAGGAAGATTAAATGAAGAAACTGGTATTGATTGCAGCATGTCTCACCTTGGTTTTCGGCGTGTCTTCTGCTGCCCTTGCAGCAAAGGGAGACACGGAACTGGACTTCGGCATCGGCTTTGCCACTGCTCCGTATGATCGTGGTGACCTCGGCTGGGGGCTTAATTTCGGCGGCGGCTACGAATTCCTCCAGCTTTCCGCAACCCGCAACGACACCCTGCAGATCCGCGGCGATATCGGCTACCATTCCTGGTCAGACGATGACTTTGGTAATGATTTTGACTTCAGCCGGGTTCCCGTTTCTGTCGGCTGCCGCTATTACTATCCGATCAAGCAGGTTAAAAACCTGCGCGTTTTCGGCAGGCCAGCCTGGAGCTTAGTTTCGACTCCTTTGATGACTGGAACGGAATCGATAAATATTCCCATGACGAAACCAACGTCGGTGTAACTCCGGGAGCCGGCGTCGAATACATGCTGAACAAGAACATCTTTGTTCAGGCACAAATGAAGGAGCATCTCATCTCCGATCCTTACTTCACCATGCAGGGTGGCATCGGCTTCCGCTTCTAAAGGCCTGCTCGACCCGGCGAATCACCAAAGCCCTGTGCACCTGCGCAGGGCTTTTTTTATCCTGATCAGCCTACCTTCAGCGCCATACATTTCTCCCCTCTTGATGGGAGGGGCTGGGGGAGGGTGATAGAAATTAGTCAAAACAACGGCTTGCACCCCCACCCCCGACCCTCCCCCATCGAAAGGGGGAGGGAGATATTTGGAGGTGGGCGGAAAGTCAGTGCTGCTAATCGGATTTTATTTGGTAATGATCACTTCCACCGGCCCCTCCTTGCGCAGCACGTTGACCGAAACATCATTCTGGTAGCGTCTGAGCATGATATCCACTCTGGAATCGCCCACCGATAGTTTTTTGATCTCCACTTCGTTAAGGAATGGCGGCAGCACGGGATAGGTAAAGCGGAGCCTGCGGTTCCCCGCATCTATCTCCAGCCCCATGCAGCTCTGCAGCAGAAGATATACGGAGCAGCGGCCCAGGCCTGGGGGGCGCATGCCATCGGATAGAGGATGGGGCTCAAATCCTCCCTCCTCTTGAAGCCGCAGTAGAGTTCCGGCAGACGATGCAGGTCCATGGCCAGAGAGGCATTGAAGATCCCTTCCAGAATGAGAATGGCATGGCTGGTGAAGCCGTAGCGGGCAATGCCGCAGGCAACAAGGGCATTGTCGTGGGGCCAGATGGAGCCGTTATGATAGGACATGGGATTGTAGCGCTTTTCCGTATTGGCGATGGTTCGCACTCCCCATCCTGAATAGAAAGGCTCCGAAAGCAGCTGATCGGCAATTATCCCTGCCCGGCTGAAGTCTGCTATACCGGAAAAGAGGCAATGTCCCACATTGGAGGAACGAACCCGGCACGGCCGTTTCTGTCCATCCAGGGCCAGGGCGTAAAACGATATGTCGTCGCACCAGAATACCTCATTGAATTTCTGCTGCAACGCCTCCGCTTCCTTCCTCAGGCGCGCGCCATGCCCTCTTCACCCATCACCAGCGCCAGGATGGCAGCGCTGTTTTTGGCGTCGTAGACGTAGCCCTGGACCTCGCACAGGGCGATCGGCGCCTCTGCCAGGGTGCCGTCGGCATGGAACACCGAATCGTTTGAATCTTTCCACCCCTGCTGGAGCAGCCCATGATGGGAATGTCGGGCATACTCCACAAAGCCGTCGCCGTCGGCGTCACCATAGGTATCGATCCATTTCAGCGCCGCCAGGACATTCTCCCAGATACCGGCGATGAACTCCCGATCCCCGGTGCGCCGGTAATAGGCGCCTGCCAGAACGATAAACAGCGGCGTCGAGTCGACACTGCCGTAATAGAAGCCGAAGGGAATTTCCCCCAGTGCCGCCATCTCCCCCAGCCTGGTCTCGTGGATTATTTTACCTGGCTCGGCGTCTTTTTCCGCATCTATTGCAGTTGCCTGGGTTTTGGCAAGAAAGGAGAGGACGCCGCGGGCAATGCCGGGATTGGCCCAGAGCACCTCAAGGGCGGTGATTATGCCGTCTCTGCCGAAAGTGGTGCTGAACCACGGGACACCGGCATAGGGTAGATACCATGTGGTGTTTTGGAGGTCATCATGAGCAGGTCCGACTGGGACCGGCCCAGCAGCAGGTTGAAATGCTCGTTATCGGTGGAAATCTCGCAATAGCCTGCCTTGAGATCGGCAATATTGACAGCAGCCTCCTGGAAAGCTTCCTCGAAGGTTCCGGCAAAGCGCTCACATTCCCTGCATTCGCAACTGACGGTAACCTGGATGCACACCGATTCCTTCGGCTCAAGGGAAACCCGGTAATGGACCTCATCCTCTCCCACCTTGAGCGGCGTGGGCGAGAAATCCAGCCGCGTGGTCCGGGTCTGACCGTCCAGTCCCCGGTAGGAGAGATTGACAGCCGAGGCTTCCGGGACTACCGGCAACAACCTGCCCCGTTCCTTCCGCTTGTTGCCGCGCACCTCGAATATATCGGCAAAGTCGGCAGCAAACTGGATGGTGAAAGGTATGCTCAGCGGCTCCAAAGAAAAGTTGGTCATGCGCAACTGCTCGAAACATTTGCCCTTCCAGATGAATTTGGTCCGGTAGATGTGGATGGAATCACGGCGGATCTGCAAGTCACCAGCCATGAAATCCGGGTTCATCAGGTCCACCGAGAGAAATTCGTTCTGCTTGTTGATGGTGGAACCGAGCAGAAGCGGGCGGATACCGGCAAAACGCAGCTCCAGCTTGGAAAGGAAGCGGGTCCCTTCGTGGAAGATGCCCTGTTCTCCCAGACCGAGCGGCTGGATATCGCCGTGACAATCGAAAATGGCGAAGGTTTCCCCTTCCTTCAAGACCCTGGTACGGTCGGCCGCCCGGTCCGATGTGGCAAGAATATAATACTGATCCTCGATCTGGATTACTTCCTGCATGGCTCCTCCCGCGATATCAGCCGTTCTGACCGACCCCCATCATCCCATGCCGTGGCAGGACCACATTCTTCAGCGGCTTTATCTTGCTTGCCGCTGTGTCTTCAATTATGTCCTCATAGATATTCAGGTAATCGGCAGCCATGCGCCCCGCAACAAAATGCTCCTCGAAGTATCTCCTGCAACCCCGGCGGCTTATGGAGCCGATATCTGCCACAGCCGCCACTGCCCCCCCGATACCCTTGACCACATAACCGGAAACACCGTCTTTCACCACTTCCGGAACCGAACCGCGGCCAAAGGCTATGACTGGCGTGCCGCAGGCCATGGACTCTATCATCACCAAGCCGAACGGCTCCTCCCAATCGATGGGAAAGACAAGTGCCAGCGCTTCGCCGAGAAAGGCCTTCTTTTCCTCCTCGCCGATCTCCCCCACGTATTCCACCCATGGGCTATTCATCAGAGGCCTGATGATGTTTTCGTAATAATCCAGATTTTCCTTGTCGACCTTGGCGGCAACCTTGAGCTTGATGCCGCTCTGCTCGGCAATGGCAATGGCCACGTCAAGCCCCTTTTCCGGAGAAATACGGCCGAGGAAAGCCAGATAGTTTTTTGGCTGTTCCGTATAGGGGAGCAAATCAGGCGGCAGACCGTGATGAACGGTGCCGGTCCAGTTTATCCAGGGTAGAGGACGACGTTGGGCGTCGGAGATGGAAACGACCGGGATCTCCGAATATTCGCGATAAAGAGGCACCAGGTCGGGAATGTCCAGCCGCCCGTGCAGCGTCGTCACGCCGGGATAGCCGTAGCGCCGGGAAAAGGGAAAGTGGAAATAATCGGTGTGAAAATGAATGATATCGAATTCCTCTGCCCGGCGCATCACCTGTTCCAGCATCAGCAGGTGGTGGGGAATGGGATCGACGCAGTTCTTATCCAGGCGCAGGGAATTCTTCGAGCAGGGGACCAGACGGGCGGCAGTGATGGAATCGCCGCTGGCAAAGAGGGTAACATCATGCCCCATTGCCAGCAGCGCATCCGTAAGATAGGCGACTATCCGCTCCGTTCCACCATAGTAAAGGGGCGGCACCCGTTCGTATAAAGGCGATACCTGTGCTATTCTCATGGCATGTCTCCCGAAGGTGCAGGATAATGGAAAAGGGAAGCATATTAAATATCACTCATTTCAGTATAACATCTTGTGGCGCCCATCCAAGAGGTCCGGTTGCTGATTTTCACAACAGGCAGTGTGGAGCCACGCTTTAGATTTAGAGTCCCGATGAAGAACCCTTTCCATTGATGGGTTCTATGGTAGAATTCTGTAGTTTTGCAGTCAGCGACGAAGGAGGCATGAATGGATACAATGGAAGCAATCAGGACAAGAAGAAGCGTGCGCAAGTTTTCCGACCGACCGGTGGAGCCGGAAAAGCTCCAGGCAATGATGGAAGCCGCCCAGGCTGCTCCTTCATGGGCAAACATGCAGTGCTGGAGATTTATCGTCGTCAAGGATGCTGCCACACGGGAGAAGATCAGCGATCTTTCCTATGTGGAGGCCTTCTTCGCCCCCAAAGGCTACAAGACAAACCCGGCCAAACAGGCTCTCGCCGATGCGCCGGTGGTGATTGTCGCCTGTGCCGACCCGGTCCAGTCGGGGGACCTTCACGGGCAGCACTATTACATGGCTGATGTGGGCATAGCTGCGGAAAACATGATGCTCGCAGCCCACAGCCTCGGACTGGGCAGTGTCTTTGTCGGGGTTTTCGATGAGGAAGGGCTGGGGGAACTTCTGGACATCCCGCCGGAGGTCCGCATCGTCGGACTGTTTCCCATGGGCTATCCCCAGGATGAATGGAAACCGGGGCCGCCGCGAAAGCCGCTGGAGGAGATCTTCTTTCTGGAAAGATGGAAGGTATAGCTGGGTTTGCAAAGGTCCGCTTCCAGAGACTTCTTTATCTTGTCCATGGAGAGAGACGACATGAATGACAGGCAATGCACCTGCCCTGGTGGAATGCAGGACCTGCAGTGCGAGGTATGCAGCCAGAGACCTGCATACTGGTGCGACAACTGCAAAAAGGAAGTCCCTGAGAAGCGCTGCCCTTTGTGCGGGCTGAAAACACTAAAGATGAAATAGTCACTAATAAAAAGCCTCCACCGGTGCCGATGGAGGCTTTTTTGATTATTGTTTTTCCTTCAACGGCTAAAGCCCCCTGAATTCACTCAGTGGAAGGACGGTAAAGTTTTCGAGCCTCGGCTTCAATGCAGCTTCTTCAACTGGCTCATTTACCTCCGGATCGTCGAAGGCGATTTTCACCCGGTCTCCGTTCCGGTTAATCATTTCTATCGATTCGGGAAAAGCGACGCCGTTCACATCACGGTAACTCTGATATACGGCTTCGTCACCGTCCTCGGTCACCTTGCGCTGGACGAGCCCCTTGCTGTCAAAAAAGATCTGCTCCCGGCGGCCATCGGCCATGACAATTTCCCTGGCTCCCAGGGACGGCCCGGCAACAGGCGGCCGCTCCACCACCCACTTGATCAGGCCCCAGTTCTTCAGTCCTCCCTGTTCCGGCAATTCGGATAAAAGCCCCTGATATGCCACATCCCTGGAGGGTATGATGCAGGTCAACCGCTCTCCGTCACTGTACATCTCCATGACGGTAAAACCGAAGGGAGACAGTATTGCCATATGGAACTGGTCGGGATGCCTGAAGACCAGGTAGCCCCTGCCGCCGACACTGCGCTGGGCAGTCTTGACGGTGACGGAGACGGGAGATTGAACGGTTTCGATCTCTTTTCCGGGCGCCGGAACGGCTGTTGGTCTGGAAATGGTGGCACATGCCGTAGAAAACAACATCAACAGGATCGTAAGGTACTTAAGCATTGGGAATCTTGGCTGCAAGTTTGTCATTCCTCCACTTCCGCAGGTTTAACCAGGCTAAAAACTCTTTTACCTCGAAGCCTGCTTCCTGAGCTTTGCCTGTTATTTCCGTGATTTCCTTCTGTAGTGCCTTTGCCATGGCCATTAATTCGTCGGCGTCAAATTCCTTTTCCGTATCAAAAAGGGCAGCGACACCCAGCCAGGTCATCAGCATCTCGAAACGTTCCCTGTTGAACCATTCGTGATCGTTGCTCCGGTTGACAAGGAGGAACGTCCGGGCCTGCGTTTCTTCCAGGAGGGTGGTAAAGTCTCTTTCACCGTCTTTCTCCACTGCTGTAGAAAGCAACAGCTGATGTTCGATCATGACCCGGATCAGGCTGACGGCCGTAGCAGGGTCCATTCCAGGGAAACGCTGCCATACTTCTTCGGAAATGGCCTGGAAAGACTCTTCAAGAGGCCGGTAAAGACCAAACCTGGAGAAAAACTCGGCGGAAGCATGGGGATATGCCTTTTCATCCACCAGTCTGCCGGCCGCATGGAGGCAGATATGGGAATAACAGATAAGTCTGCCGATCCTTGTTCCCATTACCTCTCCGAATTGGAGCAGTGGCTCGTCGACGGGTACATCCCCGGTTTTATGTGTAGTCAGCCTGCTGAAAAGTGCATACTGCCGGGCAAGGGCAGTAACAAGGCGTTCCCATTTACCAACGTCACCTGTATGCTCTGCCAAGGCGACCAGAAATGCAGTCAGGCGGTTCCTGAATTGCTCGGCCACTGGTTTCTCTGTTTCTTCCTGGTCAACGGCCTGCAAGGCAAGGAGTTCGCGCAACCGGTTGTTCAGTCCCTTATATCGGACCTGCTTTACTTCCTCGTCCATACTCTGGGCCGGGCTGCCGTTCAATGAATGGCAAAGCTGGCCCCAGGTGCCGTATTCATCATCCCAGATCTCGCGAAAATCGAGAAAAGCGTGGTATTCAAAGGCTTTCAGCTCCACAAAGAGCCCGCTGTCGCTGAGCTCCCGCCCGGAACGGATATATTCCAGGCCAGATGCATAATCGCTGAAGATATAATAGCAACGGCCATCGCCATTGAAACATAATGCATCGCCAAGACTCTTCTGCACGAGCACCGTCTCGCCGTTGGCCCCCTTGACGCCGATCGCCGTCGATGTCCTGATCCAGCCGGAGGTTTCGGCAAACTTGTTGTGATAGAGGATGATGCCGCGCTCGCATCCCTTGAGGTTTGAGTAGGCAAAAACATCCTCGTTCACCTGACCGCCGGCAAAGAAGTCATAGAGGACAAAGTTTTCGGAGCCGCTGAAGAGCCAGCGCTTGCCCATGAGCGGAAAAATCTTCTCCTCGTGCATCCTGACCATGTGCTCGTCAACCTGTTCATCCCAGTGGGCGTGCCGATATTCCATGCCGTATTTCTCGCGAAAGCCCTCGATCTGGCCATGGCCGATCATGGGCAGGCCAGGCATGGTGACAAGGAGAACGCAGGCGCCGTAGTATTTACCTTCCTTGCCGAATTGCTCCACCGCCGTCTTTTCATCGGGGTTGTTCATGAAGTTGACGAAGCGGGGCAGAATGCGGTGGTCGTATTCGAGGACATTCTTGATAGTCTGGCGGTACTTGGCGTTTTCCTCCATCTTCAGCATGTTCATAAAGGCGCTGTTGTAGACCCGGTGCATGCCCAGAGTACGGACGAAATAGCTTCCATGAGCCAGAATGCCTCGGCCAGCAGCAGCGTTCCCGGAGCTTCCGCCGCCACCCTGTCCACCACTTCGCGCCAGAACTCCACGGGAAAGGCGGCATCGAATTCCTCACGGCTCATGCCATGTTCGGAACGGGAAGGGACACCGCTTCCGTGACCCGGCTGTGGATACCAGAGGCGCTGGTAATGCTTTTTGGCCAGGGTCATGGCAGCATCGAAGCGGATAATGGGAAACTGGCGGGCCACATGGAGAATGGTCTGTATGACCGCCTCGCGCACCTGGGGCAACAGATAATTGAGCTGGGCCGTGTCGTTCCAGGGGGTGGAGGTGCCGTCGTTGCCGTGGTAGATGTAGCGGGTCCTGCCATCGCGATGGTCATAATGCTTGAAGACGACTGCAGCATCGGTCTTGGTCCAGTAGCCGTCCTCAATGTTCAGACTGACCTCCGATGAAAAGGAGAGGTCTGGGCCATTGAAGGAATAGGCAGGATACGGCGGATAATCCAATTGGACGAACCAGTCGGGATGTTCCACCGTCCAGCGGGAATAGATGCCGGTGTGGTTGGGCACCATGTCGCTGGCCAGGCGTATGCCCCGCTGCCGGCAACGCTCCTTCAGGTTTGCCAGGGCCTCGTCCCCGCCCAGATCATTGGCGATGACATAATCGTAGAGTGAGTAGGCCGAAGAAAAGGCATCCGGATTCCCCGAAATCTGCTTGATGCGCTGGGAAGCCGGTGAGCGCTCCCAGAGACCGATCAGCCAAAGGCCGGTAAACCCCCACCGGGAAAGCATGTCCAGCTCCTCGTCCGGCACCTGATCAAGCGATGGACGGGTCTTTTGTACTGCTTCGACAACTGATCAAGCCAGACATAGACCATCTTCGCCAGCATGACCACATTGGCCATCCATTCGGCATCGGGAGAAAACCGGTCATATTCCGGATAATCGTACCCCTCCTTGCCAAGCCGTTTGCCCTTGAGGAATTCCAACACCTGGGGCCTGCCGGGGCCGCCCCAGAATTCCCGCTCTTCCTCCTTGACGATGTCCATGGCGGTAAGAAGCTCGGCCAGCAGGTCGGGAGGCAAGATTGAGCGCCAGTTGGCGCGAATATATTCGATCTGGCCGGGAAGGGAAAAAGGGGATGCGAGCATGGGAGCCCGCAGCAGGTGAGGCAAGGGAACACCGAAAGGTTCCATGGGCGGGGCATCGGCAAGCCCTTCATCCGCAGCAGTTTCCAGTCCCTGGTGCTCATCGGAGACTTTCAGGTCCGGTGCGTGAAATAAAGCACTAAACTGGTCCAGCGCCCTGTTCTCGCCGCTGAGTCGTAAAAGCAGGAGCTCTTTCAGCAGAAGCCCCCTGCGCTCCCCATTTTCGTCGGCAGCAACAAAGCGGGCTGCATCTTCCTTTTTCTCCAGAATGGAGGCGCCGGGAAAATGCTCGGCAAACCGGGTCAACACTGATCGCATTTGCGGAGAATCAGCTGGATAGCCTGAATCGCGGAGCACCTCATCAAGCACGGCCGGAAACTGTTCCCTTGCATAGAGCTCGAACACATACCGATATATCTTTTCCAACATGGCATAGAGATTAAGCAGCCCTGCAGGTACCGGCTGTTCCCGTCGTTCCGGCTGCTTGTTCAGGCGGTTCGCCAACTGGCGGATAAATATGATATCGGGCTGCCTCCTGGACCGGACTTCCTCCGCGACCTTCTCCAGGTCCAGCAGTTCCCACATTTTTTTCTGTATCTGAATACCGAACGGAAAATACACACCGTTTTTGTTATTAACGCTCATTTACACCTCGGACAGAGTCTAATTTCGTTAAGGAAACGTGACAAGCATTGGGGATTATTCTCCCTTGAAAGCCTTGCCTATATCCTTGCCCATACGTTTGAAAGCTTTGCCCGTGGCCTTGCCCGATTCCTTGAAAGCCTTTCCAACCGACTTTCCCGACTTTTTGGCAACCTTACCGGTTGATTTCCCCATTTGTTTGAAGCCTTGACCGACCTGTTTGCCACCCTCCTTAAAACCTTCACCGGCGCTGACAAAATTGGCAGGCAAAAGCATTAAAGCGGCTGATATTGCTATTATTCTTATCACAAACATCTCCAGATACTTTTATTCAGGGGCGTTGCTCATCCGGGCATTCGCCGTCACATGATATGGCTACCATTAAAGCTATATCACCCCGGATGGGTGGAGTCAAGTCAGCTAATGTCGCCACAAAATGGGCAAGAGCAGCGATGAGGTTTCAGTTTGATTTATTGGCGCAAACAATTTAGCATAGCTTTCTGATTCGACAGACTGCAATACCACAAGGAGCACCGTTGAAAGCACTATTTGTCCACCCCCACGGCAGAAACTGGCTGGGGAATCTGAAAGATATCAGCTCCATCTTCAACCTGATGCCCCCCTTGGGAATGATGAGCATCGCTGCCTATCTGGAGGCGAAGGGAATGGAAGTGGAGCTGATGGATTGCTATGCCAGGCCCATGCCCACCCCGGAGCTTGTTGCCCACATCATCGGCAGCAAGCCCGATGTGGTCGGCTTTTCCTGTACCACCTCATCCTTCCTCGAAGGTTATGGGATAGCCCATAGTATCAAGGAACAGGCACCGGAGATCAAGATCGTTTTTGGCGGCGCCCACGCCTGCTCGGTCGGCGTTTCGCTACTCGACACCTTTCCCGCCATCGACTATCTGATCATCGGCGAAGGGAGGTAACCTTTTACGAGCTATTGGCTGCCAACTTCAGCGGCGTGGAACACATTCCGGGCATCGGCCATCGCCGCGACGGCAAGGGAGTCTTAAGCGGCAACCGCCAGCATATCGCCGATCTGGATTCACTCCCCTTCCCGGCTTATCACCGGCTGGGCCAATTTCCCGGCAGATACAACCTGCCCCTCTTCAGTTATCCTGCTGCTCCCAATACCAGCATCATCTCCAGCCGCGGCTGCCCCTACCACTGCAGCTACTGCGACCGTTCGGTCTTCAGCCGAGGCTTCCGCTTCAATTCCCCCGGCTACATCTTCGAGCACCTGAAATACCTGCACCGGGACTTCGGCATCCGCCATGTCTTCTTTTACGACGATCTCTTCACCTTCGACCGAAGCAGGGTGGAGGAACTGTGCCGCCTGCTGGTGGACAACCGGCTACCGGTCACCTACAACTGCATCGCCCGTCTTGAGCATGTGGATGAAGAACTGGTGGGATTGTTGAAGAAATCGGGCTGCTGGCAGGTAAATTTCGGCATCGAGTCCGGAGACCCGGAGGTCCTGAAGAAGCACCGCAAATATATGGCACTGGACGCCGTGCATCAAAAGCTGAAGATGGTGAAAGCCGGCGGCATGAGGGTCAAGGGGCTGTTCATGGTCGGTCTGCCAGGGGAAGATGAAGCCGCCATCAGGCGCACCATCGACTATGCCCTGACACTGCCATTGGACGAAATCAACGTTACCAAGTTCACCCCGTTTCCTGGGGCTCCCATCTACGAGAACATTTGCCAGCAGGGGGAGTTCAGGGAGGACTGGCCGGACATGAACTGCATGAACTTCGTCTTCATCCCCCACGGCATGACCCTGGAGCAGATGGAAAACCTCTATAACGAATTCATCAGGCGCTTTTACCACCGCAGCCGAATCCACTGGGGCTACACAAAGATGCTCTGGAAGTCGCCCCACAGTATCAAGATGTTCCTGCGCAATCTGCCGGAGATCCTCAGGTTCGAGATGAAGCAGAAATGGTAAGGGTGCAGATGGGGAGAAGGAAAACCGTTTACGGGAAGATTTTAGCTGTCGCCCTGACAATAATCCTTTGCAGCAGTGCAGCTGCTTACGCTGAAGAGGTTACCGTCAGAAACGCCACCGGCGAATATACGCTGCTTTCCGGCTACGGCATCACCCACCGCGGTTTCGGCGACACCAGGACCCAGGTCCAGACCTACGACACCATCGCCCGTTTCGGCTGGTTCCTCTCCGATGAGACGGGTCACGGCTGGTATCGGGGCCGTCATGAGCTGTTGATGGAACTGCCGCTGCATCTGACCATCGATCCCAGGGTGCGGGCCATGACCGGCGGCTACCTGCTGGGAAGTTGGAAATTCACTTCCCTGGAGGATTTTGCACCCTATGTCTTTGCCGGTGGCGGAGTGCTTTTTGTGGATCTGGGACTGCCGACCATGGGAAGCCGCCTGGATTTCTCCTACCAGGGGGGAACCGGCGTCCAGTACTTCATTGCCAAGGACAAGGCAGTCAGCCTGGAGTACCGCTACCACCACATTTCCAATGCCGGCACCGCCTTCCCCAATGAGCCACTCAATTCCAGCAAAATTCTTCTGGGGATTACATTATTCCGCTGATCAGGCTGATTCAGGAACGTCTGTGGCGGCAGATCATCGCCGGCAGGGTCACCAGGCGAAGAAGCCGGTGGCGGCAATGCCGTAGTTGGTGGCCCAGCCGATGGAGGACATGGCCCCGTAATCGGTAAAGGCAAGAGAGCCGAAGCCGGCAATGGTGGTCAGCGCCGACAGAAGAACCGCCCGCCCGGACTGGACGAACTGCTCGCCGGCTTCATACATATCCACCGCCGTCACCCGGTGCAGGACATGCATGCCATAGTCGCTCCCCATGCCGACGATGGTCACCAGGACCATGGCGTTCATGAAATTGAGGCGCATGCCGGTCAGAACCATCAGCCCCAGCATGGCTATTACCCCTCCCACCACCGGGAAGAGTGATTGCCAGATCTCCCCCAGTGATGAGAAATGGGATAGAAGCAGAAACAACACCAGCGCGCCACCCAGCAGGAATCCCCAGAAAAAGCTCTTCTTCACGGCGCCGCCAAGCTGTTCGCTGACCAGATCGACGCTGGTGGCGCGGGCAGAGGGTTCAATGGCCGCCAGCTGTTTAAGGAACGTTTGTTGATTGAACTCCTCTCCACGGTAATTAATGTAGAGAAGCAGATGGTAATTGCCTTTGTCTTTGATCAGATGGCGCTCCACCACGCCCCGCAGGTGAACGGCCAAGATGGTCAAGGGCTTCGCTCTCATCCACGGGCGCGGCGTGGCTGAGACCGGCAAGACTGTCCAGAAACGGCCCGAATGCCTCAGGAGCAAAGCCCTTTTCCTGCAATGCCCCCCGTACCTCCTCTGAAGGCCGCTTGCCTGCTAAAGATTGTTGCAGGGAATTCAGCACCTCAGCCTGTACCCCCCGATTATTCAATACCTGACCGAGGGAAGACCAGGAAACAATATTGCCGCGCCGCTGATACTCTGCCAACAGCGTCTCAACCCGCCCCCCCCGCTCCATCAGTTCCGCCGGCAGCTGCCCGTCCAGGGCCACCAGCATCTGCTTGGGGCTCAAGCTCAGGTGTTTTTCCATTTTTTCCTGGGCAAGGAAGGCCTCCGAATGGCGTGGCTGGAGATTTTTCAGATCACCTTCAAAGCTGATGAAACATGCAGCAACCAGAAGAACGCAAAAAAGCAGGGCAGAGATGCGACAATCCAACCGGAACGGGTCAGGCACTTTTTCCAGATCCACCCCAGCCCAAATCTGGGCAGCGGACGGTATGACACGGCAGGAAAGCGCCGTTCAGCAGCAATGATAAACGGCGGCAGAAAGAAAAATGTCGCATAGAGAGAGAAGATCACTCCCAGGCCCACAAGCAGGCCAAGCTCGGAAAGGGCGCGTACGTCGGAAATGGTGAGCGCCAGAAAAGGCAGCGCCGTGGTGGCAGCAGCGGTGAATATGCCATGGCCAGTTTCGACGATGGCCAGTTCCATTGCTTCAGCGGTGTCGCGGCCAAGGCTTCGCTCGCTGTAATAGCGGTCATAAAGGTGGATGGAGTAATCGGTACCGAGGCCGATAATCAAGGCCGTAAAGGCAAAGGAAATGATGCTGATGGATGAGAGAAAAAGACCGGCAGTCCCCAGGGCAAGGGCGACGCCGTAAAAAAGAATCAGCGGAATGAGCAGAGTGGGAAGCACCCGGCGGTAGGTCAGGTAGAACAGCCCCAGCACCACAATCAGGGACGAAACAATGCAGGCGATTATATTTTCTTTCATCACCCGCTCGTCAATTACCGCGGAGAGGTGGGCACCGGCACAGGAAACATTCACCTTCATACCGCGGCGGACCTCTTCAATGCCTGCCACCAGTTTTCTGGCAAAGGCGATATTCTGCACCGGCAGGGCCGGCTCGGCGATCATGATCAGCACCTGCCGTCGCGGGAAAGAAAATAGGGCGAAGTGGTATCAAGGGCCAATGCCTGACTTGCTTTTTTCAGACGCGGCAGAATCAGCTCGCGCAGGTAGAGCGGATCTGCGGCAATTATGTCCCGCATTCCCATTCCCACCTGGCTGGCAAGCTCTGCTCCGGCCCTGTCCAGAGGCTTATTTATTGCCGGCTGATCAAATTTCAACCCGTAATTGCCTGCTTCGGCAGGATCCAGATACAGTTGGGGATGGGTTACGGCATAGGCGATGAACCGGGCGAAGGATGCTGCCTCGGAGGTATCGTAGACACGATATTTGACATTGCGGAAGGCGGTTGCCCCATCCACCTGCAGCGTCTTCAGCCTGGCCGCCAGTCTTTCAGCCTCGACTGGCAGAAGGATGGTTCCCCCTCCAGCAGAAAATAGACATCCTTGGCGCCGCCGGTCCATTCCAGGGAATCGAGGAACAGCTTGAGAGGACCTGC
The DNA here is from genome assembly GCF_001311985.1 of Geotalea toluenoxydans JCM 15764. GTDB lineage: Bacteria > Desulfobacterota > Desulfuromonadia > Geobacterales > Geobacteraceae > Geotalea > Geotalea toluenoxydans. The sequence continues at coordinate 24,803 of NZ_BBCJ01000023.1, read as the reverse complement.
CTGGGACGGGAAGAGCTTGAAGATATCGGCTTCAAATCTGGTGGTGGCAATGGAAGCAATGGAGGATAGCAGGAGCAGTAAAGCCATGACCACCACCCGTCGCGGATAGGTGGTGGTCATGCGATGGATCCATGCAAGATGACGATGGACGAGCTGCTGAAACGAACGGGTTACGGTGCGGATGACATTGGGCATGGGAATAATGGTCTGGATCTAATCCAGGAGGAAGTCCTTTTCTGTCAGGCCGGCATTGCGCCGCATGTTGGCAAACTTGATGACGGTTCGGTCTCCGTTTCGCTCATCGATTGCCAGGCGCTTGATCTTGCCGTCGGCATCGAAGCTGATGGCCAAGTCCTTGACTCCACTTGCCCTTGGGAGACAACTGGACATTCCAGGTGCTCCCTTGACGGTCGGCCCGCACCTCCATCCCTTCCGGAAGCTTGGTCATGGGTTTTGCCAGGTACGAGAACCATTTATCGAGGCTCTCTTCCGGCGGCAGCACGATCCGGTCGGTTACCCCCTGCTCGGGCAGGCGCATGGTCAACACGTTGTCCCGCAGGAGAAGGCGGCTGGCATAGGGAGGCAAAAGCTCCATGAAGAAGGTGCCGGGCTTCCTGAAGCGAACAACCCCTTTTGAAACCATCTTCCGCTTCATCATGCCATCTGCTTTTCCTGGACAATATCGGCGGTAAAATCGTTCATGCCGGAAAAACCACGCCGCAGTGTCTCCAGTGCTTCCAACGCCTTATTGGGGGCAGCATGGGCAGATTGCCCCAGACAGAAAGAAATAAACAGCAATATAAGCAGGATCTTTTTCATTGTTTTCTCTCAGAATAGGTTATGGGGAATGGTGTCATCCCAGACTGCCCACTGCAAGGGTCAGGATTGCGCTGGCGATGGATATTCCCTCCCCCAGCACTTCCCCTTCCACCATGTGCAGTGTGCCAAAAGACTTGACGACACGCGCAGAAACCAGATATTTCCCCGGGTCCATTGCGGCAGGGATTCGCCCTTGGCTGACGGCGGCAAGGACTCCCCCGGCCCCGGCCACCTGCCCGGCGGCAATGCCCCCCACCTGGGCCATGGATTCAATCAGCAGAATGGGGGGAAAAGGACCGCTGTCCGCTGTAATGACAATCTCTGCGGTTGCACTGACACCGGGCTCACGGCTGATGACTTTGTCCACGAAGAGAAATGGGGGGCGGTGGGGAAGATACTGGGAGGCATCTGAATTAAACAGGTGATCCTCCCCTGAATTCAATGGCGTAGTAAGGTCCTTCCGGCGAGGCCGCCACATGCAGGCCGGCAGCCCCTGTGGAAGGGAGAGGACAAGGGCGGCCATGGCAAGCCCGCCCATACCAAGTGCCCGCCCAATGATGTTACCGGTTTCGAGGCGTTCCACAGCGGGCAACCGCTCCATCAGAGTCTTCTCGGCAACTGCTGTTCCGGAAAGCCCTGCCAGCTTGATATCTTCTACTCCGGAAAGCAGCCGGTCCACCCCTTCGGCCTCAAGGCCCGGGATCAAACGGCCAATGGTCCGTACTTCTCCCACATGCCCCTTGATCACGGCATTACGCCCCCGGGCGTGGTCGCCCCTTTCCAGCACCAGAATACCGGCCCCTTCTCCGAAACCCGCCCCATTGCGTCTCAACTGTCCAGCCGCCTTGACCCCCCTGACCATGGCAGTGGTCAGCTCATCGACGCCGCCGGTGAGAATGATATCGGCACGCCCTTCCTGCAAAAAGCGGCAGGCCATCATGAAAGCCGATTCGGCCGAGCAGAAACGCTGAACGAAGGTGACATTGGGGCCTTTGAGGCCGTTTTCGATTGAGGCATTGCTGGCCGGGGCATTGGGAACGGTGTTGGGAAAAAGCATCGGTGAAAGACCTTCTGCACCGGAGCAGAAGTAGCCGCGCAGGAATTCCTCCGAATTGGCAATGCCGCCGAATCCGCAGCCGAGGACAATGCCTATTCTGCCGGCAGCTATGGAGCCACGGTCGATGCCCGCATCCTTGAGCGCCATCCCGGCGCCAACAACGGCAAAAAGACTGCAACGATCGAATTTCCGCGCCTTGAGGGGCGGCATGAAATCGCCCCCCTTGAAGGCGTCAGCCTTACCCCACAGGTAGCCGTCCGAACCGGCGATATCTGCCGGGATCGGCTTGAGCAGACTTTTGCTTCTCCCAATGCAGTAACAAGGGGATCAAGCCCGACACCAGCGGCAGAAATGGCCGCCATGCCGGTAATTACTATGTCATTGGCAATATTCTTCATTTACCGAGCACCAGACTTGTTATGTTTCCACCGAAGGCAAAGGAGTTGGAGACGGCCAGCATGGCATTGCTCGCCTTTAACCCCTGGTGGCAATAGTCAAGGTCACACTCAGGGTCTGCCCCCCTGAAATTGAGCGTCTGGGGAATAAAACCGTCTCTCAGGCCGATCACGGTGGCCAGGGCTTCAATGGCCCCGGCAGCGCCGAGACAGTGGCCGGTGAGCGCCTTTGTGGAAACCAGCGGCACATCCTTGGCCCGTTCACCGAATACCAGTTTCATGGCCTTGGTCTCCACCACGTCATTGAGAGGCGTAGCGGTACCGTGGGCATTCACCCAGCCGATATCCGCGGCGGAGACACCCGCCTGTTTCAAAGAGGCCGCCATTAGCTCGGAGGCATCGACACCGTCCGGTGCGGGAGCGGTCATGTGATGGGCCTCTCCCGCCACTGCATAACCAAGCACATAACCATGGATCTTTGCACCGCGCTCTTTTGCGGCGTTTTCCTCTTCTAAAACAAGGAAAGCAGCCCCTTCTCCCAGGGATATGCCGCGCCGCCCCAGGCTGAAAGGGGCGCAGGGTTCCGGATCGATCACTCTCAAGGAATTGAAGCCGGCAAAGGTCAACATGCAGAGACAATCCGAACCGCCACACACGGCTGCCTTCAATCTGCCGGAGGCGATGAGGTCGGCACCCCAGCCAATGGCGTTTGCAGATGAAGAACATGCAGTGGTGATGCTCCCCTGATAGCCGCCGATTCCATATGTTTCGGCAATGGCCGTGGAGGTGCGGTCGGGAAGTATGCCTCGCAGAAGGGAGGGGTCCGGTTTGCTGCCGGCGATGGTCTCGTTCAGCCATTGCTCGGCATGAAGCATGCCGGCAGAGCCTGCGCCCATGGATATGCCCACATCGTATGGTGAGTAATGTTGCAAAGCGCCGCTGTCAGCCAAAGCTTCACCGGCGGCAATGACGCCGAACTGGTCGGCACGGGAAAGCTTTGCTGCATTTCGCGCGCTGAAATAGTCGAGGGGATTGAAGCCTGGAACCTGGGCACCGATCCTTGAGGAAAACCGGCTTACATCGAAAAGGTCGATGGGACCCATGGCACATCGGCCGTTAAGAAGGGCATCGGTGAAGGAAGTTATATCTTTGCCGGCGGCAGCGAAAACGCCCAATCCGGTTATTGCTATTCTTTTTCTTTCCATTGTTCTCTTCGTGGCATCTGGCTAACTTGTTCGCTAATGAAATGCCATTTTAACCGGAAAAGGAACAATAAATAAAGCTTTTCTTTGGCCCGGGAAAGCCCCTTTCAGACTATTCCCCCGTCCACCACCAGGCACTGGCGGTATATAGGAAGCCTGTTCCGAAGCAAGAAAGGCAACCGCCCCGGCGACCTCTTCCGCCCTGCCGATACGCCCGAGGGAGGAGGACTTGACGATTCTGTCCACCATGTCGGGCTTCATGCAGCGGTCATTTCCGTTTCGATCAGCCCCGGAGCCACAACGTTGGCCCTGATGCCCATTGGCCCCACCTCCCTGGCCAGGGAACGGGTAAAACTTATGGCGGCTCCCTTGCTGGCCGCATAGTTGGTCTGACCAGCCGTGCCGCTTAAGGCGGAAACGGAGGAAAGATTGACGATAACGCCGCGCCGGTTGGCGATCATCTTTCTCACTCCCCACTTGCAGCAATGGAAAAGGGGATAGAGATTGCCGCGGACAACGGCATCCCAGTCGTTTTCCGACATCATGGGCAGATAGCAGTCGCGGATTATGCCGGCGTTGTTGACGAGGATATCAATGGAGCCGGTGGCTGCCGCCGCTGACTCCACAAGTGACATGGCGCCGTCGGCAGTGGCAACATCGGCTTTCACCGTACTGATGGCACCGGCAAGACCGGCGGACTCTTCCTGGAGGGCAGCCGCTGCTGTTTCATTAGTCAGGTAAGCTGCCGTGACCTGTGCTCCAAGGCGGGCGAAATGCAGTGAGATAGCCTTGCCTATGCCCCTGGTGCCGCCGGTGACGACGATTATCTTGTCCTTGAATTCCATAATTGCCCCACTCATCCGGCATTCTCAACGGCAGGAGCCGACATTGGCCTGACCCGACTCCTGCCCAGCCGTTTCATCAGCTTCCACAGCGGTCCTCGCACCGGAAAATGGCGTAGCGCCTCCAGCATGGCATCGCTCATATTGATCTCCAGCCCCGGCGCCACCCAGGTCTTTCGGGCCAGTGCCCGCTCCGTGACCATCTGGCAGAGGGTCTCCCGGATGGGGGGCGAAATATAGAAAACGGGTTCCAGCAGTGATGTTTCCGCAGCAAGGGTGCCGTCGGCCAGGGCGGAAGCATGCAATGGCGTGCCGGGGAAGATGCGGATGCCGGTCATGGCAATGACGGCAGTCGGTTCAAGCTCGTCCATCAGGGCAAACGTCTCGTCGATGGTTGCTTCGCTCTCACCAGGTCCACCGAAGAGAATATAGTGGGCAAAATCCGCCCCTGCTTCCCGGCACAGGCGTGAGGAGTTGCGCAGATCATCGACGGTAAATGATTTACCGAGATTGCGCAGCATCGAGGCTGAACCCGATTCACTGCCGAATTCCACGGCGTCGCAACCGGCGGCAATCATGGTCTGCAGCAGGGACGGCGTGATAAAGGCAGGGTTGATGAAGGCGGTCCAATTGATCTGAAGTTTCTCGGAGATCATGGCCTGGCACAGTTCCTCGGCAAATTCGGGGGGATAGTTGAAGATATCGTCGACAAAGTAGATGTAACTGATGCCGAAGCCCTCCACCAGAGATCTGATCTCGGTGATGATGTCGCCGATCGGCCGCACCCTGATCGCCCTCCCCTCCAACAGGGGATAGGTGCAGTAGATGCAGGAAAAGGGGCAGCCCCGCTTGGTCTGGAGGTTGGCCATCCCTCCTTCCCGGTAGTACCGTTCCAGCGGGAAAAGGCCGCGCTCGGCAGGTCTTATGCTCTGGATGAGTCTGGCGGGCAAGAAACCGGTTTTTTCCCTGACCAGCACCCCCGGCAGGGACTCGGGAGTCAAACCATCGGAGATGCATGTCAGCAGTTCCGGTAAGATTTCCTCTCCCTCGCCGACCACGCCGTAATCGGCATCCAGATAGGCGAGAATCTCCGCCGGCATGATGGAAAAGCCCGAACCGCCGGCAATAACCGGTACCCTGCCGCGGCAGATATCGACGATCTTTTTCACCCCGGGCAGGTAGGAACGGCTCCTGGGAAAGGTGACGTTGTCGATGTTTCTGATGGAAAGAACCACTGCATTGGGAGTGAACTCGTCGAGAGCTGTACTTACGGCAGATTCAGGATCATCGGCAAAGCAGAGGTCAAGGACCTTCAAGCGGTGTCCCCGTTCGGCCAGCGGGCCGGCAAGATAGGAAAGACCGAGGGGGAAAACCGGATACGGGGTCCTTTCCCTGTTGGCTGAGATAAGCAGGATATCCATCACACCCCCAGAAACGCCATCATCTTTTCAAGCCTCTCGGCAATAACCGGCGGCAAGGTATACTGCAGGACCCCATTCATGTCGGTCAGGACGTGCACGGTCCTTCCCGAGGCGGTCAGCTGTCCATCTTCGCCGACAATATCACAGGTAAATTCGAGAGTGCTCGTCTCGGTGCGTTTCACTCTCGTGCGTACCCGCAGCTCCTCGCCGAAGCGGGCAGGTCTTTTGTATTTGATGCTGAGATCCACCACCGGCGCATGAACCCTGCATCGGAGATTTGCTCCACCCCCACATCGAAGCGTTCGGCAAGGTCATTGCGTCCTATTTCCATCCATGCCACATAATGGCCATGCCAGGCAACCCGGTAAGCATCCACCTCATTGAAACGCACTTTGATCAAGGTCTCGTGGAAATTCACGGCACTCTCATTTCTGGTCAGTTTCACTGGCTATCCAGCGGTTGTACTTTTTCAGCGCCTCGCCTGCGCCTATCTCGTGAAATCTCTTTACCCCCATACCAACCAGGGCACGGTAGGTTCTTTCCCAGTAAACCGGCATACAGAGCTGTCTGAACATGAAATCGGGCAGGTCTTTTGCTTTTAATCGGTTCTGCTCCAGGTGATCAATGAGAACTCCGCAGGGCTCAGCATAGCTGTAATCGGCGAATATCTGCCGCAACGGTGTTTCCAACTCAGAAATGAGAGGAGTGTGAAGGGGCGCGTCGCAATCAAAGACTTTTGCCGAAAAGGCTCCTTGGGCAAGAGCCTCGGCAACGGCTGTTTCAATATTTTCTTTCCTGCCACAGAGAAGAAAGTGACGGGAAGTGTTATGATTGGCCAGATGAGTGCCACTGTTACCGGCAATGGCCAACACCGGCTCGCAGGTCAAGCCGATGATGCAGCCAAGGGCAAAGCCCCGGTTCTTGCCCATTTCTGCCAGGCATGCGCCAACCCGCCAGGTAAGTTCAATTACCTCTGCCTCGGGAAGGGAAGAGCACGCAGCCAGTGCCGGATAAATTCCCATGCTGTGCTCAGCGACCACAGCAGGTTGAATCCCTGCAGACCGCTTTTTACGGTTCATATACAGCTCATCCCTACGCCATAGAGCTGGAGGCCGACATTTTCGGTGCTCTCCTGCCGAAGCCAGCTGGAAGTGAGCAAGTCGAAGCCGGCCCTTTGCCTCACCAGTTCCGCAATGGAGGTAAAGCCTCATCCGGGGGCAGAGCGGCGCCTCGGGCCAGTGGTTGTCCAGGGAACATGAAACAATCCATCGGCCTACACCATGACCTTGGCCGTGCGCCGGATGGCGCTCCGGAAACCGAAATTCATCGGTGCAAAGACCTGCACCGATCGGTGCAGCTTGAAAATCCGCCGGTACATGGAGGAAAAGGAATAAAACGACCGGTTGAGCCAGTCATGGCCAGCCTGCAGCTCGGCTGCGCTCATGCCCCGCGGAATGAAATTCACATGCCCCATATCGTAATCGCGCCAGTCATTGGAAGTTATGCGCCCCTCTGTTTCCAGCCTTTCACGAACCTTGGTGCCGGGATAGGGGGTCAGGATGGGGAAGATGGCAGCCTCGATCCGCGCCGCCTCGCAGAAACGAAGTATGGGTTCGAAGATGGCAGGAGTATCACCGTCGGAGCCGAGGACGAATGAGCCGAGAATACCGATGCCGTGGTCGCGAAAGACTTTTGCCTGCTCAAGATAGGATGTGGCCTGGTTGGTCACCTTGCCCATGGCCACCAGCGATTCCTGGTTTAGGGATTCGAAGCCGACGAACATGCCGATGCAGCCGGATTCGCCGGCAGCTCGCATCAACTCGGGATCACCGGCAAAGTCGATGGGGGCATGGGAAAGCCATTTGAATCCCATTCCCTTCATGGCCGAGAACAGGGACAAGGCGTAGCGGCGGTTGGCCACCAGATTGTCATCGACGAAAAAGGCGAAGGAATTCTGCTTGCATAGCACTTCAAGTTCGGCAAGCACCTGCTCCACCGGCCGCTCCCGGTATTTTCTGCCGTAAAAGGCGGTGACTGAACAGAACTCGCAGTCAAAGGGGCAACCGCGGGTGGTCTGGAGCGTGTTTGTGAGCAGATAGCCTTTGCCGGCAAAGATCTCCCGCCTGGCAATCGGCAGGTCCGCCATATCCAACATGGCGTCGGGGCGATAAACGGGGCTGCAGGGTTCCCTTTTCAAAATCCGATACCAGCCGGGGCCAGACCAGATCACCCTCGCCCACAACCACCGCATCAACATGGAGAAGAGCCTCATGGGGAAGATTGCTGGCGTGGAAGCCCCCCATCACCACCTTGACTCCCTTGGCACGAAATTGGTCGCAATCTCATAGGCGCGGGGCGCCTGGGGGGTCATGGCGGTGATGGCCACCAGATCCGCATGGCCGGCAACATCAAGGGGCTCCACGTTCTCGTCGCACAGGGCCACCTCCCAATGTGGCGGGGTAGCTGCGGCAATGGCTGCGAGGGAAAGGGATGGAAATTTGAATCCCAGCTCGCCCCACAATCTCCCCTTGGGCCAGCCTGGAGAGATGAGAAGCAGTTTCATTTACGGTGTTCCGCGATGAATTCTGCCATGGTCCTGACGGAGCGGAAAACCTTGTTGCCGGTCTCTGCATCAGGGACGACAACGCCGAATGCCTTTTCCATCCCTACCACCAGTTGCAGAGCGTCGATGGAGTCGAGCCCCAACCCTTCGCCGAACAGGGGAGCGTCCGTCTCGATGTCGCTGATCCCCATCCCCTCGATGCGGAGGCTGTCTATAATCAGTTGTTTCACCTGGTCGATCAATTCTTCTGACATCTATAAACTTTTCCTTGTTGATATTTTCCCTGCCCCAGTAGTCGAAGAAATTGTACCACTGGTCCGGGTACCTTCTGATGTATTTCTCGAAAACCCTCAGAATGCGCTCTGTCCCGTCCCCGATGGACCCGGCATGGTCGGCATGCCCTCCCCTGAAGTAAATGGGGGCTTCCATGATAGTGGCGTAGTGATTCCCCTCCAGAGGCACGAAAACGGGAATGACCGGCGCTCCGCTGGCCATGGCCAGATAAGCGGCGCCAACGGGAATGGAAGCCTGCCTGCCGAAAAAATCGAGAGTCATGGTATGGGAGGAGCCATCGCGCTCTCCAAGCAAAGCAAGTATCTCGTTGCGGCGAAGGGCGTTGACCGCCTCGATCACCGCCAGCGGCGACGTATCGTTCCGGTCCACATAGATAAAGCGTATACCCCGTTCAAGCCGGACCTGCTCCCTCAACTCGTTTACCTTCTCATCCGGCTCCCTGAAGGTGAGGACATTCAGGGTGTACCCCATGTCCGCAAGCCCCAGCCCACCCAGCTCCCAGTTACCCAGGTGCGGGGAAATGAGAATGGCGCCATTCCCTGCAGCAAGCGCTGCGTCGAGAGGACCGCCGTCCGACCTCCTGCCGATCAGGGACTGCAGCTTAGAGCCACGCCACCTCATCATCAGCATCACGTCGCACCAGTTGCGGGCGAACTTGTAATAGGTGGCCAGCACCAGCAATTCAACGTTCCGACTGCCGGTGATGATCCTGATGTTGGACCTGATCCCACGTCTTTTTCCCGCCAGAAGCAGGTAAAAAAGCCCGCCCCAGAAGATGGCAAAGAGGGTGCATGAATCTGGGGACGAGCACGGTAAAGAGTCTTATGAAAAACAGGTTCAAACTGCTGTATAGCGCCAAGGGAAGCCTTCTTCCAACAAATCAGTTAATCTTAGAAAAAAAGGTCATAGGCACAGGTCAACATCCTCTTCAGGCTGAGTCCTGGGTTTTGCCATAGTCCCTGAAATCGTCCTTCGCCTTCTTCGATCGCCGGTAGAACCGCAGATAAGCCTTGATCAGCAAGAACTGAAGCAGATGTCGATTGATGCGCGGATGGCGGAAGACAAGGTGGAGAGCATCGTAGAATTTCCAACGCTTGAGAAATATCCGCTCCTTTAATTCCCTGTAAAGGGGGGTGCCGGGATATGGGGTCAGGATGGAAAACTGGGCAATATTGGTGTTCAGGTCAACCGCCATCTGGATGGTCCGCTCCACATCCTTGGCAGTCTCATTGAGATGGCCGAGAATATAGCTGCCAAAGACCTCGATGCCATTTTCCTGCAAAAGCTTTACCGCCTTTGCGGTTGCCTCCCCCTGATTCTCTTTCCCCAGTGTTTTCAATGATTCGTCATCGGCACTCTCGATGCCGAGAAAGACCGTTTTGGACCCGGCCTGTGCCATGGCTTGCACCATCTGCGGGTTACCGACGATGTTATCGACGCGGGAGAAGTTCCACCATTGCAGATCATAGGAGCGGGCGCGGATTCCATCGGCAATGGCAATGACACGCTCCGGGGAAAGGCTGAAGTTGTCGTCGACAAAGGCAACGGCACGGAAGCCGTAGCGGTTATACACCTCGTCGAGCTCTGCCAGCACCGATTCCGGACTGCGGCTGCGCCAGCGGCGCCCGAAGAAAGAGGAAGAGGAACAGAAAGAACATGCCCCGGGGCAGCCTCGGCTTGTTACTACCGGCGTAAGGGGAATACCGTTCAGGGACGCGCTGTACTTGCTCAGATCCAGAAGATGACGGGCGGGCAAAGAAAGCAGTTCCGGGTCGGGAACTGGACCGTTGGCCGTCTCCACCAGCTTCTTCCCGTCACGGAAGATTATGCCTCAACCTCGGCCAGGTCTTCACGCCGTTCCAAGCTTTGAAGCAACCGGGGAAAGGTCAGATCACCTTCTCCCTTGACTATGCAATGCACATGACCGGTACGAAGGATCTCTTCTGCCATGAACTGCGGATGGGGGCCACCCATAACTACCGGACGGCCTATGGCTGCCGCCTGCCGTGCAATCTCCATGGCTTTTTCTATGCGAGTCGTGTCGGAAGTGATCCCGACAACATCTGCTGCTTTGATATGAAAGGGATCGAGACCCGACGGTTCACACTGCAGGTCGATAACCTGTACCTTGTGACCAGCCTGTTCAAGGCTCGCTGCAATGTAGAGCAGCCCCATGGGCGGCAGACTGACCCCGAAGGTGGTAAAGACCCCTGTTGATGGCGGGTTTACCAAAAGGACATTCATGCTTTTACAGAACCGGCCCGCTTTGTCTCTCCTGCTTCAGCGGTAAATTCCATTTTCCAGGCCGGGTCGGCAATCCTGGCATAATCAGTAGCGTACTTGTCCATGTCCCCCGCCAGGTCGGTGAAAATTTCACCTGCCCCCTCGTGAGTGGAGTAGGTGCCTTCCATGGCAAACATTTCACGCCCCACCTCAGGATGATCGATCAGCATGCAAGGTCTCAGCAGGTTTTCGTGGGAGCCTGTTTTTCTCTGATCTTACGGAAGAGTGGCGATTTCAGTGCCTCGTTTATTGAAGTGCGGCGTATGTTGTCCACGGCAAAATGGCAGAAGACGCAGGGTTCGATATCGCCATTGGCATTGACATGGAAATATTTACGGCCACCGGCAATGCAACCGCTGATGATGGGCCCGTCATTCCAGAAATCGATGATCAGCATGGGCTTTGAACCGCGGAAATCGGCTGTCCTTCGCCGCATCAGGTCTCGCTGTTCCGGGGCAGGCATCAAGGCCATATCCGGGTTACGCCCCACCGGAACATAAGAAAAAAGCCAGAGGGCAAAACAGCCCTTCTCAACCAGCATGTCAATATAACTGCCATCGGTAATAATATCCGTATTCCTGCTGGTGTGGGTAAAGGAGCCGCAGAATGAAAGCCCTGCATTTTTCAGCAGATCCATGGCGTGCATCACCTTCCTGAAGTGGCCAGGGCCGCGTCGTTCATCGGTCTCGGTCTCATAGCCTTCAAGGGAAAAGGCGGGCATGACATTGCCGACCTCGATGAGTCGCTCCACCATAGCCTCGTCTATCAACGCCGTGGGTGAAGACGAGGAACGCCATATCCGAATGCTTTCTGAATATCTCGAATATATCATCCTTGAAGAAGGGTTCCCCCCCGGAAATAACGGCGAAATACACCCCCATTTCCTTCATCTGGGTAAGCACCGAGTCGATCTCTTCCAGGGAAAGCTCCAGGGACTTTTGATAGTCACCGGCATAGCAGCCGTAGCAGGATAGATTGCATTTCATGGTCGGCTGATCACAACTGTCGAAGGGGGATAGTAGCCTTCCCGGTCGGCCCAGGCTTTCCGCTTATTGGTTCCGGAGAGCAGATGGTTGACAGCAAGGTTTGTGATCCATTTATCCCGCTGGTTGGGATGCAAATCACGAAGGATGCGGCGGGGAAACTCCATACTTGGATGGTTGTCACGAAGCAGCTGGCGCATCCATCTGATGCGATCCCTGTAATAATCCTTTTTCGGGATCAGTTCCATCAGGTAAGTCATCCTGGCCAGGTTTTCATTGGACGAATTGGTCGCCAGCGAAAGGAGCAAAGAAACTATTTTTTCTGTCGAGTAGTTTTTCAAACTCTGGAGCATGTTCACCCACTTCATGAAACTATTTAAAGATTATAAGGGCTTTCCCAACCTGAAGTCCGTTTTCAAGCACGCATGTAGCGCAAAAAGGTCATACAGATATTCCAGGTATCGCGTACCGGTCTGTAATGGCTTGTAGCGCGCCCATCCGCCACGCGCGCCGCTATCGGAATGGAACCAATAGTAAACCCGCCACGCCAGGCCTTCATCAGTATTTCCATCTCCAGGTCATAGCCTTCAGAGACAAGATTGATGCTGCGCAGCAGATGACCGGAATAGTAGCGAAAGCCGGACTGGCTGTCGCTTATTTCGAAACCGGTACGCTTTCTCATGCACCAGACGCCGAAACGGTTCCAAAAACTGCGCAGCCCGGCCATCTGGTCAAACTGGGAAAATCGCGATGCTATCAGGATGTCAAGATTGTTCCCCTTGGCATGTTCAATCAGGCAACCGATGGCGGAAATGTCGTGCTGGCCGTCGGCATCAATTGTCACAATCCCCTCGAATCCATGCATCAGCGCCCAGTTGAACCCGGTTCTCAGGGCGGCGCCTTTACCCATATTACGGCGATGGCTGATGAGATTGAGCGGCAAACCCTTGATGCAGGTGGCGGTCGCGTCCATGGAGCCATCATCGACTACCAGCAGCGGTAAACCTGAAGACAATGCTTCCTTAACCACGGCAACAATTGTCTTTTCGGCATTATAGGCCGGAATAATTATGCAGCTTCCCACTTTTCCACCAACTGTCTCATGGTACAGAACTTGAGTGATTGCAGAAGATGCCTGAGCCGGCCCTCGGCGTCGCTCCTGGTTCCATATGCGGCAAAGGATTTCAGGGGCGGAAGGCTCAAGCGCGGACCAGATGGTCCATTTCCCGAGGATGGAGATAAAAAACCGCAGGCATTCCCCCATTGTTAAGTTTCCTGGCAGTATGGGTGATCAAACCCAAGGGGAAAAATCGGAATCCCCATCCGCCACCGGTCGGGAGGTTGCCGATGGGAGAAGGTGTCACCATGGGCGGCACCTCGACAATACTGCTCCCGTGGTCGCAATAGCAAAAGGAGTGCGAGGCCCCTTTCGGTCACCCACAAATGGAAGCGGATTGTAACTGGAATCGTACAGGTAACCCTCCTCTTGGAGGATATCCACTGCCCAAGAGATCCCTGGGCCAATGGACCATTGGGGCGCCCTGAAACCGACAGGCTTGCAGCCGGTTTGCCTGCCTATTACTTCCGCCGTCCGTCTAATCTCATCCCTGAAATTATTCGGCCCCAACCGAGGCACCAGTGTATGAGAATACCCATGGGATGCAATTTCGTGTCCGTCTCTGACTATATCGCCAGCCAAAGTCGGCTCCTCTTCGGCGACGGAGCCGAGCATGAAGAAGGTGGCCTTGATATGATACTCGGCCAGAATTGCCAGGATACGCTCGACATTCTGTCGCACCCGCCTGGACTCTGGAGGTAAAACCGGCTTCGCCTCGTAATTGCTGACGTGATACCAGTCTTCCACATCGATGGTCAGCGCATTATGCACATTTTCAGGATCAAGCCTTTTCAAAGATCCGCCGGTGTCCGAGTACTCGGTTAAACTCTTCTGTTCCCACTGCAAAACCTACTATTTATGAAAATTCCGCCAATTTAGCCATCAAAACAGGGCTGGCAACCTGAGATAAACAAGAAAAACGGTCCTCTCACGGTAAAGCTAATTAGCAGAGCAGGTTACACCATGTAAACAGCTAAGTCAATAAAGCAGCCGTCGGCATATCCGGGGTGACGAGCAGGCTCGTATCGGCAGGGATGCCATAGTAAAATATGGGCTTTTGGCCTTGACATAAAGGCTAATATAACCTACAAATGGCTGAATATTGGCCTTTTATGGGCAGTAGCCACCAAAATGCAAGACACTGGGACATGAAATTTAACTTCTTAAAAAAGAAAAAAAAAGTACCGCATTCCAGCAGTTCTCCTGCTGTTGCTGCTGCTACCGACGCTGCGGCTGGGATTTTTTGCCGGCAATCCCGCAGGCAGCGGCAAAACTATTGAAATGATTACCATCTCTCCGGGAATGACTCCCGGCAAAATAGCTGCAGAACTCCATAGAAGAAAACTGGTCTCCAGCACACGCCTTTTCACACTTTATGCCAGGCTTCGCGGCCTTGATGCCCGGTTAAAGGCTGGCACGTATCAATTCAACGACGGCATGTCCCCCGGAGAGATACTGGGCAAGCTGGCTACAGGGGATGTCTACCGGTGCCTGTTTGCCGTACCCGAAGGCTACTCCACTTTCCAGATTGCTGAAATGCTGGAGGCAAAAGGCTTCTTCAGTAAAAAATCCTTTCTCAAACAGTGCCGTGACAAAAAAATGCTTCACGACCTGAATATTCCGGGCTTGAGCGTTGAAGGCTACCTCTATCCAGGTTCCTACAATGTTGTGCCGGGCATGTCGGAAAAGGACCTGATCGAGCAAATGGTGGAGAAGTTCCATGAAGTATACTCCGTCAGGTTCGCCGACAGGGCAAAAGAGCATCCCTTCGACCAGGTGAAGGTCCTCACCATGCCTCCATGATAGAAAAAGAGGCCATAGATCCGTCAGAACGCCCCCTGATTGCCGCTGTTTTCCATAATCGCCTTAAAATGGGGATGCGCCTTCAAAGCGACCCAACCGCGGTATACGGGGTAAGAGCCTTTGCCGGCAACGTCTCCAAGCAGGACATCATGCGCAAATCATCGTACAACACCTACAGGATCAAGGGATTGCCGCCGGGGCCCATCGGCAATCCAAGCAGCGCCGCCATCGAGGCGGTCCTCAATCCGGCACCTGCAGATTATCTCTATTTCGTAGCGAAAAAAAACGGCAATCATCATTTTTCGACCACTCTTGAAGAGCACAACCAGGCGGTGAACCGATACCTTAAATCCTCCTCCAAATCCGCTCCCCCAACATCCGGGAAAACGGCGGGGTACGCAAATGACTACCCGAGTATTACTGGCAGAAGATAACGCCGCACTGGCGCAGATGCTGCAGACCTTTCTTGCGGCGCAAGGTATGGAAACTATCATTGCCGGGACCGGTACTGAAGCCATGCGTGTTCTTGCCTCAAGCCCGGTGGATCTCCTGCTCCTAGACCTGAAGCTGCCGGAGCTGAGCGGCGTGGAACTGCTGCAGAGACTGCGCAAATCGCCTGAATTGGCATCTTTACCCGTCATTATCATGACCGGTGTATACAGGGGAGAGAAATATGCTTTGGGGGCACAAAAACTGGGAGTTCGTCACTACCTGGAAAAGCCCTTCTCCAGGCAGGCGTTCTTGAACGCGGTGAATTCATCATTGACAGATGTTCGAGAAATTGGAGAGGCGCAGAATCTCTTCAGCAAAATTCTCAGCATCCATGAAACCGGAAAAAGCGGCACGCTCTCACTGCCCCAGGGGGTCCGCGTAATATTTCTCCATGGGGAGCCGGTTTCATTCATATCCAAGGGGGAACGTGGTTTTGCTTCCTTTCTGACCTCCACCGGGAAAATAGCCGGCGATGACCTGAATCTTTTCCTCAGTTCTGGCGAAGGGCGGCTTTTCTTTAACCACACCGGCCTTCTCACCTATGATGATCTGGTCGAGGAATCACGGCTTTTTCTTACCGCAGCAATCATTTCCGCCCTGAGGGAGAAGACAGGCTTCAGCTTCCAAGAGGAATCTTCACCAAATGTGGAATTTCCCCTGACTCCCCTGTCGGTACCCCGTCTCTTATACCAGGCAGCCAGGGAAAACAGCATCCCCTTCGAAAGGGAACAGTTCATCAGTGTCAATGGCGGAAAGTACCCGGTCAGAACTTCGCTCTTTTTTCGCCTCACCAACCTACTCACGCTTCGCCGGGAAGAAATCGACTTCCTGCAGCAGCTGGCCGCACGGCGACCCCTGAAGGAATTGGTTGCCGCGGCCGAAACGCCCGGCGAAGCGGCTGCATTTTTTTATTTTCTCTTTGCCATGGGCATGCTGGCTTTCCGAGACGTTCAGTCGGCAGATGATGAACCCGATTTTGTGCAAAGGAACCTGTTCAATCGCCCAATGGAGGAGGTCAAAACCGCCGATGAACCAGCTGTCGGTTTCGACGATCTGGTGGAAGAGGTATCGGAAACACTGGAACTAGTAGTGGGCACCGACGGCATGGCGGCGCCGCTTTCCTCGGAAGATATAAATTTCGAACAGACTGTCCAGCGCGAGTATGCCGGCATCCAGCATAAAAACTACTACGAAATCTTCGGGCTCAGCCAGAACACATTCAGCTTCAATGCCCTGAAGGAAGCCTATTTTGCCAAGACCCGCCAGTATTCACCGGAAAAGTTCATGGAACTTTCCGGCACGACCATGAATATCGCCCAGGACATTCTCTCCCATTATGCCAACGCCTACAACACACTCTCCAGTGTAGTTGCCAAGGAACGCTACGATGAGATGCTCAATGCCGATACCACCCTGGGCCTTGACGGAAAGCAGGACGACAGGCTCCAGGCAAGGATCCAGTTTCAGTCAGGAAGCGTCTTTATGGAAATGGGCGAGTTCGAGAATGCGGAAAAAGCGCTTCAGGATGCCTACACCCTTGAACCGGACAATGCAAGCCACTGCGCCTTGCTTGCCCTTGCCATTTACAGGAACCCGGCCAACCGCAGCTCAAAGGCGTCACTGGAAAAAGCAAAGATGCTCCTTGCCAAGTCGCTGCAAATCGAAAAAAACGCAGAGGCTTATGCCTTAAGGGGCTGGATGCTCATGGATGAGGGACGTGAAGGGCTCGCCGAGGGAGAATTTCAGAAGGCACTGAAAATTAATCCTAAGGAAAGCAATGCCCGCAAGGGCTTGAATATGATCGCCGAAAAACGTGAAACCGATAAAAAGGGGCTCTTCAGGAAAATATTCAGCTGAGCTTGCTACTCCACCTTATCCATCTATTCCCCAAGAATCGTTATGTAATCACCAGTTCCCGCACCACGTCCCCCATAATCCTGCGGACTGTCTTTTCCTCAACCAGCTGAAAGAGACGGCTGCCGCTAAAGGCTATTTCCAGGCAATCCTGCCAGCTACTTACCCTTACCGGAACTTCCGTCACGCCATTACCGACAAGACCGTCGAAAATATGCTCCACTCCACCCGTCCTTTTGCGCGGCGCCCTTTCGTGCAGGTCTAGATACACCGCCTGGCCTAAACTATCGTTGGTGATATATATCATGCGGCACCTCCATGGTTTTCTACAGTTAACCACAGAAATACGACACAATACGTCACAATCGGCCATTTCAAAGATGCTACATTCAATAACCCGACAGCATCAGCATTTCGCCTAAGCAGTATCTCTATTTCACCGATTCACAGATCAACCTCTCCCCAAGGTTCAATCTGGGAGAAGATAAGCATCTGGCGCCCTGCAGCTTTTATAAAAACCCTTCTAGCTGCTCATTTTTATGGGCGTACTTCTCACGATACATGTTCCGGTCAGCTTCAATGAGCGCTTCCTGTAATGATTCCGCACTCTCTGCCGTTGCCGCTCCAAGTGAGATGTTGATTTTATGACTGTGCCCCTCAAGGTTGTGGCAAGCAAAGGCTGCTTGATGCGATCGACCGTTTCATCAGCTACGGCTCGCCCTGCCCCAGGAATAATCAGGACAAATTCATCGCCACCAACGCGGGCCAGGGTGTCCCCTGAACGTACCACCTTTCTCAGTACCTGGGCGGTGGCCCTGATTAGTTCATCTCCCGCCGCGTGACCACAGGTATCATTGACGACTTTCAGGCTATCCAGATCAAAGGAAATGATGCTCACGGGGAAGACATCGGCTGCCGAAATTCTTGCCACTTCTGCCTCGAAAAAACTGCGGTTATTGATGCCTGTTAAGGAATCATGGGCAGACAGATGTTCCAGCCTCCTTTCAACCGCCTTCCTTTCACTGATGTCATAGCAGGAACCGATGTAGCCGGAAAATTGGCCACGAAGATCGTAAAACGGCATGCCATGATCGATTATCCAGCGATATTCCCCGTCTGCACGTCGTAACCGGTACTCCATGACGAACGGCATGCGGTTCTTGAAAGAATCCAGATAGATGTTAAGGCAGCGGTCAAAATCCTCGGGGTGCACACCCTCTGTCCAGCCATCCCCCAACTCCTGCTCCATGGTCCGGCCGGAGAACTTGAGCCAGGTCTTGTTGAAGTAATTGCATTTTGCATCAGTCCCAGCCCGCCAGATGAGAGCGGGAAAGTCTTCAAATATTTTCAGATAAAAATCCCGTGAGCGGCTGATTTCGTCAATATAGTGGCTGACCATCCAGTGAAGGATTAGGGAAGTGACAACAACAAAGGCAAGACCCTTGAAAATGGATAAACGCGCGATCATGGAGGCATCTCTGACGATAGCGGTCACAATCATATCCGAAAATAATATCCACAGGCACCCAACAATAAGGTAGCTTCCTGATATCTTGGCAGTTATTACTCTGGCATTACCCTGTCGATCCATTTTTATCCCTTGGCGAAATTCCAACCGATTCCAGCCCTACTAGAAGAGTCGGTTTTTATAGATTAAAACTTTAGCTTCATTTCATAAAAATCCCCTTTACAGTTGCCTGAATAATCGATAAAAATGACCTCTTGTCATCGGGCATGACGTGGCAACTAATTGTATTGCTGCATCTCGGTACAGAACAAAAAGGAATCGTCATGAGACCCCAGATTAAAATATCACTCACCATTCTTTTCTCCATTTATCTGGGTGCTGCTGCCGGCATGGCTTCAGCCGAAGAAGGAGCATTGAGTCTTTCCATGAAAGACGCCATAAAACGGGCGGCTGAAAACAACCTGGACGTTAAGATCGAGCTCTATAATCCTGCCATTGCCGAGGCCGACATACGGAGAAACGCAGGCATTTACGATACCCTGTTAAATGCCCTGGTCAATTACAACAACTCCACCACCAAACCATCAAACGTGGTCATTACAGGGACCGATATCACCAAGCAGCAGTCCTTTGAGTTCAATGCCGGAGTCAGTCAGCTTATCCCCACAGGGGGCACAGTGGCAATCGGCTTCAATAACATCTGGTACAACAACAATTTTGATGCCACCAGGACCCTCACCAACTATTACCAGTCGGACCTTGCCCTTTCACTGAGCCAGCCGCTTTTGAAGAACTTCGGCAGAGAGAACACAGAGCTCGCCATCAATGTCGCCAGATTTGCCAAGGAAGGCTCACTGGAAACTTTCAGGACGAGGCTCAATAACACCGTTTCCCAAGTACTGAACGAGTACTTCAAGCTTTACAGCCTAAGGCAAGACCTGGAAGTAAAAAAGGTATCTCTTACTCTGGCCCAGAGGATCCTGTCCGATACCCAGGGAAGGGTTAAAGCAGGGGTACTGCCGGCCATGGAGATACTCAACGCGGAGTTTGGAGTTGCCACCAGGGAAAAAGATATCATCGATGCACAACGGGCTTTGAACGATGAGATGGACCTTATTCGCGTGCTGTTACAGTTGCAAGGGAACCAGGAAATCATACCCACCGACACTCCCACAAAACAGGAGCTTACCGTGGAGGAAGACGAGGCACTGACCTTGGCCTTTGCCACCCGTCCGGAATTACAAACCCAGCGGGCCAACCTGAAAAGCAGGGAACTGCAGACACGAGCCCTGAGGAATCGCACCCTCCCAGATCTGACCTTTAGAACCAGTGTCTCCCTGACGAGCCTCGATAGAAGCTATGCCAACGGCATCAATAATATCAGCTCCGCCGATTATCCGGTATGGGGGCTGGGTCTGCAGTTGTCCTATCCCCTCGGCAACCGCGCGGCGGAGAATGAATATATTCAAAGCAAGCTGGCACTGGAGCAGACGCGAACTCAGCTGAAAGCAATTGAAACCAATATTGCCAACGAGGTACGGACGGCCATAAGGGGGCTCAGGGCTAGCTTCAAGCAGCTGGAAGTTACCGACCGGGGCAGAGCTTTCGCTGAGGAACGGCTAAACGCCTTCATCAAGAAGAACCAGGCAGGACTCGCCACGACAAAAGATGTGCTCGACGTTGAAAATGATTTGGTAACAGCTCAAAATAACCAGATTCGTGCACTTGTGGATTACAACAACTCCATCACCAGGCTTTGGCTGACAACGGGGCAGCTTCTGGACAAGCAAGGCATAAAGGTAGATGAAAAGCAGGCCGACTCACTGTATGACGAAGCCCGCCGATAAGTTTCCCATCCCATAAAAAAGTTGTCTGCCACCGAATTAGCGTTAGAATTGCAAAGGTAACGCGGAGGTCGTGTGGCAGATAAATTCCTGGCAAGTGAGTCACTGGAAGATTTTTTATCCGACCTGATGCAGATTGGTACCCTTCATGGTCCAACCATCAACCGCCAGGGGGTGTTATCTTTCAATCCTGTTTCTTCTATTTCCGACCTGAACCTGGATTACCACCGCACTCTCCTCCCCAAATACCTTCTCCCTCCAAGACAAGAAACATTGCACTTTGAATCAGCTATTGGCTATAGCTCCCAGCCTCACCCACTGAACGGACTGTACTTTTCGGTCTCCATGCCTGCGATTTGGCCTCCATCGCCTACCTTGACCGCGTTTTTCTGGAAGACCGTTCTGACCCGATATATCAAAGCAGGCGCAGTCGTCTTGTGCTGGTAGGCATTTCCTGCAAGCCCGATGAATTTTGCTTCTGCGGCGAACTGGGAATTGAGTCATCATCGGTGCCATACGACCTATTCCTGGCCAAAGGGGAAGGTGGCTTTATTGTCCTCCAAGGGAGCCAATTGGGGGCAGAGATTATTGCGGGACTTACCAATCTGACAGAAATCACCAGGCTGGCTGGCAAAACGGCAGTAGCGGCAGAAACGGCCGCACACATAGACCGTGCAGTGCAAAGGCACGAGACTTTTGATGACAGCCCCCTCTGGGATGACTTCGCCAGACGTTGTCTTTCCTGCGGCGCCTGTTCCCTTTGCTGCCCGACCTGTTACTGCCTGGACGTGCGAGAGTATGGAGCCCTTGATGGACAGACGGCAACACGTATCCAGGAGTGGGACAACTGTCTTTTCAAAGCCCACGGTGAGGTCACCGGAGGAATAAATTTCAGAAAAACAAGACGGGAGCGGTTCCGCTATCGTTTTTTGCACAAGTACTATGGATTCGGCCCGCTCCGAGGCGTCATCTCCTGTGTCGGTTGCGGCCGGTGCCGGGAGGTGTGCCCGGTCAGAATCGATCTTCTGGAGCTGTTCTGTGAGCAAAGGAACTAAATGACCGGAAACCCTATAATTCACATACCTGCACCAGCAAAAATCATCGGCTTGAAGTCCTTGACATCGGACATCAAATTGTTTCGGCTTCGATTTGTTAACAATGAAACTGGCCGTGGATTCAGATTCATCCCCGGCCAATTCTTGCAGGTATCGGCAACCGGGGTTGGAGAAGCCCCGTTCTCACCTGTTAGTGGTCCCGGATCAGATGGGCTCCTTGAGCTCTGCATCAGGCAAGCAGGCCACGTGACATCTAAGCTCCATACACTGCAAGAGGGAGACCTCGTCTATGTACGCGGGCCCTTCGGCAACGGTTTTCCTGTGCATGAAATGAAGGGACATAACCTGTACCTGCTGGCTGGCGGTCTCGGCATCGTGCCGTTGCACTCGCTGCTCCGCTATCTGGTTGAACGGCGGGAAAGCTTCGGCGCAATCACCTTCATGTACGGCGCCAAGGAGCCCTCCGCCCTCCTTTTGCGTGAAGACCTGCAGGAAGTTTCCTGCGAGAAAAATGTGAAGCTCATGCTAACAGTTGATTTTGCCACTGAAGATGAGGCCGGCAAGCTGCTCTGCAACATCGGGCTGCTACCGGATCTGTTGAGGGGTACCTCTATTATTGCAGAGAAGAGTTATGCCGCCGTCTGTGGTCCCCCTGCCTTTATAGATGCCTTGTCGGCGAGCTTGAGTCGTTGGGCTTTAGAGACGAATGCATCCTGCTCAGCCTGGAGAGAAGAATGAAGTGCGGTCTCGGGCGTTGTGCACACTGTGCAGTCGGACAATCGCTCTGCTGCATCGACGGCCCCGTCTTTCGCTACAGCGAGATCAAGGACATCGAGGGTGCCATATGAGGCCGACTATTGCCTTTGCCGGTCTTACGGCTTGTTCAGGCTGCCAGCTTACCTTGCTCAACTGCGAGGAAGAGCTGCCCCAGGTTGCCGAGAAATTTAGTATCATCAATTTTTCCCTGGGCATGTCCGGGGGAGATGAGTGTTCACCCTTGATGTTGCATTTCTCGAAGGGGCAGTCTCTACACCTGAAGACCTGGAGATTCTGTTGAGCCTGAGAAATCGGAGCCGCCTGCTCATTGGCGTCGGTACCTGCGCCAGGTGGGGAGGGATCGCGGCCATGAAGAATGATCAGTCCCGCAAGGAGCTTGCTGAGGCCGTCTATGGAGATTCAGCTCACTCCCTTTTGACCTTTGCTCCTGGTCCACTGCATCGCTTCGTCACAGTGGATTTTACCATTGTCGGCTGCCCCCCGGAAAAAACCGAGGTACTGGCTACTCTTGCATCGCTCCTTCACGGCACCCTGCCGGTTTTCCCAGACTACCCGGTCTGCACCGAGTGCCGCAACAGTGAAAATCTCTGCCTCCTCATAGAAAAAGACGAACTGTGCCTGGGCCCGCTGATTCAGTCTGGGTGCAATGCCCGCTGTCCCGCTGTTTCCATTGTCTGTGAGGGATGCAGAGGGCCGGTTGTCGAGGCTAACGTTGCCGCAGAACTAGCTCTGCTTCTGGAAAAAGATTTCAGCAAAGAGGAGATCATGAGCAGGATGCGCCGCTTTTATCCGGAGTGGAACAATGAGTAACATTATTGAAATAAAACCGCTGACCAGAGTGGAAGGACACGGCGGCGTCCGTGTCTACATGGATGGCAGCCATGTGGACCGTGTTGAGCTGGCCTGGTAGAACCACCGCGGCTGTTCGAGGCGCTCCTGCGGGGAAAGCATTTCCGGGAAATTCCTGATATCATCTGCCGCATCTGTTCTCTTTGTTCAACGATCCACCGTGTCACAGCGCTGATGGCCGTGGAAAAAGCTTTCGGTATCATTGTATCTAGTGAAACCTATCTTTACCGTCAGCTTATTGTCCTGGGGGGGCACATCCAGAGTCATGCTCTTCATTTATTCTGCCTTGCTCTGCCGGATCATTTCAATGCTGCGGGTTTTGCAGACCTGGCAAAACTGGCACCTGACCTGTTAAAGCGCGGTCTGCGGATAAAAGCGGTAGGTAATGATATTCAAGAGACAATTGGCGGCCGCCTGATTCATCCGGTCAATGTGAAAATCGGCGGTATGGGGCAGTATATTGCCAACAATGACCTCCTCCGTCTACAGCAAAGCCTTAAATCAATACTTGCCGATACTACCAGCACCGTCGAACTCTTTTCATCATTCGCAACGCCAGGACCACCTCTGCCACCTCCCGTCTATCTGGCAGTGAAAGGTGAAAATGCGCCACCACTTTTCGGAGACATGCTGACCACAAGCACTGGAATAGCGGTTAAAGGTTCCGATTATAGATCTGCATTGAAAGAGAGCGTAAGTGATCACTCCAATGGCAAGTTCAGCCATTTTGGTGATGCAAATATTGCTGTGGGTGCCCTTTCCCGACTGAACATGGACATACGGTTAACAGAAGCGGCAGGAAAAGCCTTTGACCAGGCAAAGAGAAAGCTTGTTAATGGAGACATGTGGCAAAATAACCTTGCCCAAGCAATCGAGTTAGTTTTTGCCGTAGAGTCTGCCATGGAGATAATAGATTCTCTTCTGCAAACCGGGCACGGTCATTCAGCGACTGACAGTATTCTAACGCCCCAGGGCGAAGGAACTGCCATTACTGAAGCACCCAGAGGGGTCCTCATCCACAGTTACAGCTTCAATAGTAGGGGATATTGCGTTGGCGCAGACATCATAACCCCCACAGCCATAAACCAAGCTGCCATCGAGCAGGACCTCCTCTCTTTGGCAAGAGCCACGGAAGGGGCAGGAGAGCAGGAAATGAAATTTAAACTAGAGATGCTGGTAAGAGCTTACGATCCCTGTATCTCATGTGCTGTTCACCTTATATCCCTTTGAGGTAGCAATCAGAAAAATGCTTGAAGGAGTAACGACATATGAAGAAGTTGTGGCGATAACTGGGTAAGAGGGAGTGGAGACAGGTGAGGGCGAGGAATGAGGTATCGGTAGAAAAAATCCAGAAATAAAAAAGCCCCAACTGAAAGAACAGTTGGGGCTTTTGAATTAAATCCCGGCGGCGACCTACTCTCCCACACAGCTACCCGTGCAGTACCATCGGCCCTGAGAGGCTTAACTTCCGTGTTCGGGATGGGAACGGGTGTGACCCTCTCGGCATAGCCACCGAGAAACTTTGAGGCAGTGACAGGTGACCAGTGACTAGTGACAGGTTTCGCTCGTTACCCGTCACTCGTTACTCGTCACTGCCGTAGTCTATCTCGGCAATCGCATATATTTGATTTGTAGTAGTAGAGATTGATTTAATATTAGGGGGTGGGGTTGCCACCCCCCTTTTG